>JBANFX010000008.1:0-73623 GCA_037975805.1 Bacteroidota bacterium
CAATACGCGTTCCTTCACGTTTGTTACTTTCATTGTTCACATGTGAAATACCCTCAATGGTTTTATCTACCACCAACTGTCCAATTCTATCGGTTAAATTATCACGATTAACTTGGTATGGAATTTCATGTATAACAATCATTTCACGGCCACTCGCCTTAGTTTCAACGTTGCATTTTCCTCTTAATACCACACGACCACGACCCGTCATTAAACCTTGTCTTACCCCTTCCATTCCGTAAATCACTCCACCTGTTGGGAAATCGGGTGCCTTTACAAAATTGATTAATTCTTCGATAGTAATATCTCTGTTTTCAATGTATGCAATACATCCATCCACAACTTCACCTAAATTATGAGGTAGCATATTTGTAGCCATACCCACGGCAATTCCTGAAGATCCATTCACAAGCAATTGAGGAATACGTGTAGGTAGAACACTTGGTTCTTCTAAGCTATCGTCAAAGTTTAATTGGAAATCTACTGTGTCTTTTTCTAAATCGTCTAACATAGCCTCAGAAATACGTTGTAAACGAGCTTCTGTATAACGCATAGCAGCTGGTGGGTCACCATCTTGGTTTCCAAAGTTACCTTGACCATCTACTAATTTGTAACGCATAGTCCACTCCTGTGCCATACGTACCAAAGTGTCGTAAATAGCGGTGTCTCCGTGTGGGTGAAATTTACCCATCACCTCTCCTACGATACGTGCCGATTTTTTATATGGTTTATTGCTATTGTTTCCTAACTCATGCATCGCAAATAAAACACGACGATGAACTGGTTTGAACCCATCTCTTACATCTGGTAATGCACGTCCCACAATCACCGACATTGAATAGTCAATGTAGGATGTTTTCATTTGCTCTTCGATATTAACCTTTATGACACGGTCATTATCTTGGGTCTGTTCTG
The DNA here is from genome assembly GCA_037975805.1 of Bacteroidota bacterium. Classification (GTDB taxonomy): domain Bacteria; phylum Bacteroidota; class Bacteroidia; order Chitinophagales; family Chitinophagaceae; genus Sediminibacterium. The sequence continues at coordinate 916 of JBANFX010000008.1, forward strand.
GACCTAAATTTTCATTCAAATTATCTTCCATAAATGTTACTTTCTTTTAGTCATATGACGCGCCTAAAAATTAGGCAATCAGACATGCTACGAAGATAACTTTTACACCCCTTTTTTTGGTATTTTTTGAGCTTATTTTAAGAGTCATTTATCCACAGTTTTAGCTGTAATTGTGGGTAATAAATCCTAACTTTAGGCGTGAATTTATTGTGCTTTGATTTAGGTTAAATTTAGAACATGTCATTACCACAAATTTTAGTGTTGGGCGCAGGAAAATCCGCTACTGTACTAATCCAATATTTACAAAAAAAAGCAGTTGAAAATAACTGGTATATTGTTTTGGCAGATGGAAATAAAACAGTTGCTGAAGCCAAATGGAATCATGCGCAAAATGGCCATGCTGTTGGTTTTGACATAGAGAATGATTCATTAAGAAAAGACTACATTCAACAAGCAACGGTAGTAGTTTCAATGCTACCTGCTTTCTTACATTTTTTAGTTGCCAAGGATTGCTTACAACATGAAAAACCACTTTTCACGGCCTCCTATGTTGACGAAAATATGCAGTCGCTAGCAGCTGAAGCTGCCGAAAAAAAAGTCTTGTTTTTATGCGAAATGGGATTAGATCCAGGCATTGACCATATGAGTGCTATGGAACTCATTCATCGAATTCAAAATAAAGGGGGTGTTATTACCGGTTTTAAGTCGCATTGCGGGGGATTAATTGCTCCAGAGAGTGATAATAATCCTTGGCATTATAAAATAAGCTGGAACCCTCGAAATATCATTTTAGCAGGTAAAACTGGTGCTACCTATTTGAAGGATGGTTTAACAACTCAAACAGGATATGAAAAATTATTTCATAATGCCCCCACAGTTCAGTTACCTAATGTAGGATCGCTAGCTTATTATCCCAATAGAAATTCTTTGAATTACATAGACACTTATAGCTTAAATGGTGTTAAAGATTTTATGCGTACAACATTGAGACATCCTTCATTTTGTAGTGGATGGGATGCTATTATACAATTGGGATTAACAAGTGAATCTGCTTTAGCATATTCAGAGACAATTTCTGTAAAAAAATGGTTTAATAATCATTTAATTGAAAAAGGGTTAAGCAGTTTATATGAAATTTTCTTAAACAATACAGTGCTTAAAGAACAACTATTATTTATTGGATTGGAAGATGATATTGAAATTCCAAAAGAAAATCTACAATCCAATGCAACCGTTCTTCAATGGCTTTTAGAAAATAAATGGAAGCTCTCTAATGAAGATAAAGACATGGTTGTAATGTTGCATGAAATAGAGTATCAATTAAATGACAAGACGCATCAAGTACAAAGCAGCTTGGTTTTAATAGGGCAAAATTCTGTTGAAACTGCAATGGCTGCTACTGTTGGCTTACCATTAGCCATGGCTGTTTGTTCCTATTTAATGGGTGAAATCAAATTAACGGGTATACAAATCCCAATTCACCCTTCAATTTATGAACCAATATTAAAATCGCTAGCGCAAGAAGGAATTAAGTTTATTGAATCAACAATATAGTTACTTATTGGGTTCCCATTCATAATCAAGTTGCCTTTTATCTAAATTGGCTGCAACCACTTTTATCATGATTTTATCACCCATACTAAATTTACGACCCGATCTTAACCCTACCAAGGAGTAATCAGACTCAACCAGTCTAAAATCGTCAACACGAGACAAAGTGGTGATACTTACCAAACCTTCGCATTTGTGCGCAACGGTTTCCACCCAGAATCCAAAGCTTGAAACACCGCTAATGATACCTTCAAAGCTGTGACCAAGGAACTGACTCATAAATTCTACCTGTTTGTATTTATTAGAAGCCCTCTCAGCTTCCATTGCTGCTCTTTCTCTTTCACTACAGTGCACACATTTTTCTTCCATGGAGCTGTCGTTTAAAGGATTGCCTGTAATAACAGATTGAACTACTCTGTGAACCAGTACATCAGGATATCTTCGTATAGGAGATGTAAAATGACAATAATGCTCAAAGCCCAATCCATAATGACCAATATTGTTGGTTGTATAAACTGCTTTTGCCATGGTACGAATACCTAATTGTTCTAGCACATGTTGTTCTGGTTTGCCATGGGCCGATAACATTAACGCGTTAAAACTATGTGCAATTTGATCGGGACTACTTATATCAAATGTATAGCCATGTGATTTAGCAAAGGATACAAATGGGGCTAATTTATCTTCGTTGGGTTGATCATGTATTCGATAAGGGAAAGGAATTGGTTCTTTTTTTATTTTAATTTGACCCATTTTTTCTGCAATTAATTGATTGGCCTTTAACATCAATTCTTCAATTAATTGATGCGACTCCTTACTTTCTTTAACAGTTATTCCGGTAGGTTTGCCTTTTTCATCCAATGTGAATCGTACTTCTTGTGAGGAGAAGTTAATGGCACCATTTTGGAATCTTATTTTCCTCAATTTTTGAGTATAATCCAATAACCATAATATTTCGGCATTATGATCCCCTACTTTCGTTTCAATGATTTCTTGAACCTGCTCATAGGTAAATCTACGATCAGAATAAATGATGGTTTTTCCATACCAAGTATTTACCATTTTCCCTTGCTCATTAACTTCAAATGTAGTTGAAAAAGTAAGTTTTTCTTCGTGTGGTCTTAAAGAACATAATTCATTTGAAATTCTTTCGGGCAACATTGGGTACACTCTGTCTGGTAAATAAACGGAGGTTGCTCTTTCAAAAGCTTCTTTATCAATTGCAGTATCAGGTTGAACATAATGACTTACGTCAGCAATATGAACACCTATTTCAATATTTCCATTTTCTAATTTTTGAAAAGAAATAGCGTCATCAAAATCTTTAGCATCCACTGGGTCAATTGTGAAAGTGAGTACTTTACGATAATCTTTTCTTTTGGCAATTTCATTTTCTGAAATAGTTTCACTCAATGATCTTGCAAATGCCAAAGTCTCTTCACTAAATTCTAAATTAAAACCTGCTTCAGCTACAATTGACTTCATAGCCAAATCATTCTCTCGTTCTGGAGTGAAAACATTTATTACCTCTCCTTCGGGCTTACGATTTGCATTTTCCCATTTGGTTAGTTGCACAATTACTTTATCCTTGTCCTTTGCTCCTTTCAATTTGTTTAAGGGTATATATATATCGGGCATTGGATAAAGCGTATTTGGGATAAAGAATGCTGTTTTTTCCATGACCTGCATGGTGCCAGCAAAGGAAACTTGTTTTCTTTTTAATACCTCGAGGATTTTACCTTCTTTTTTACCAGAACCTTGTCTGATTTTTGTAATTTTTACGGCAACCTCATCCCCTTTTAATGCTGTATTAAAATCGGTTGGGAAAACAAGAATATCATTTTCCATATTAGGCACCATTACAAATCCCATTCCTGATTTTGCTATATCTAATACCCCTTTGTATGTATTAACAATATTGGTTTGCTTGGAAGTATGGTGTGTTTTAGTCGTCTTTTTTGACGACTTATTCGAATTTTTCTTTGTTGATTTTTTTTTAATTCCCATTAGTGTTGGTATGAAATTTTGCAAGATAGTCTGTGACTAAGGAATTAAATGCTTTTTCGGCATTAAATAAAAAATGGGGTTTTATCGGCAATACATATAAAGGAATTTCATTTAATTCTTCCGTGTATTTAACCAATCTCACTGCATCTTTTTCCGTTGTTAATATAAGCTTACTTTTTGAATGTATTTGATCGAATTTATCTTTTATTTCGTTCAAGTCTTCAATTGAAAAAATATGATGATCGCTGTAACTTATTTGATAATATGTATTTGTGTGTTCGTGTAAGTATTCCTTTAATGGAAGCGGATTAGCTATGCCACAAACTAAAAGCACTTCGTCTTTTAATGATAATGGCCATTCTAAATTAGGATTGTAAATATGATATGGCGTTTCATAAGCAATAGATGTAAAGAATACGCTTTGATGCTGTGCAGGATATATTTTTTCTATTATTTCATCACGTGCAACTTCTGATAAATCAGAGGGGCATTTGGTCACTACAATAATGTCGGCCCTTTTTGCAGAACCTCTTTCATCACGTAAATCACCTGTGGGAAAGAAAATGTCATCACAATATAAATTACTAAAATCTGTGAGTAGAATATTTAACCCTGCAATAATTTCTCTATGTTGAAAAGCATCGTCTAAAATTATACCAGACAAATTTGGGATATCCTGCACGAGCTGTGGAATCGCCTCAATCCTTCTTTCCCCTACTGCTACCGATACATTAGGATACTTTATATGAAACTGCATTGGTTCATCGCCAATTTCTAAGGCTGTGGTTTGTGAACCTGCTAATGCATAACCTTTAGTTTTTCTTTTATAACCCCTGCTTAAGGTTGCTATTTTATAATCTTCGGAAAGAATAGATAATAAATGTTCTACCATAGGAGACTTTCCTGTACCACCCAATGATAAATTTCCTACACAAATAATTGGAATATTAAAACTAACCGATTTTAAAATTTGTTTTTTATACATCCAATTTCTGCAATAAATGATAGCACCATAAAGTATTGCTAATGGAAGTAATAATACTCTAAAAGATTTTAAAAAAATGGTATTAAAATTCATAAATGGTTGAAGGCGTAATACAATGGGTTAAAGGTACGTCAAATTGATGGGTATCTTCTATTTTTGGGATTGGCTCAAAATAAGAAATGCCAATACGAAGACAGGCGTTAGTGTTGTTTTCAAAATAGCGATCATAATACCCTTTTCCAAAACCAATTCTTTGGCCGAAAATATCAAATCCCAACATGGGCACTAAAATGGCATCCATTTGAATGATATCAATTTTCTTAATTGGTAAAGGCTCTATTATGCCCCATTTATGTTCAGTAAATTCTTCGCTTTCTTCAAAAAATTCAATATTCAATCCATCCTGAACCATTCGGGGGTAGGCAATTGTAATGTTAGGAATAGCGTACTTTAAATATTTTGCCAGTAAAATAGTATTGGGCTCATTGTGCTTGTCAATAGGGTAAAAATTACCGAGACATTCCATGTTTGCCCATGAAAACTTTTGAAATTGTATTAAAAGAAGGTCATCTAATTTTAAGCAATCAGATGGCGTTAAATTATTTCGCTTGTTCTTAAAGAATTCTCTAGCTTCTGATTTTTGCATAATACAATTTACTCAAAAAAACTAAATATGGTAGTACCATAATTTCTTTCAAAACTATACCCTTTAAATTCCTTATAATTATTTCGGGGGGTATGTTCCAGTATAAAATAACCTTCGGGGCTAATGAGTTGTTGTTCAACTATGATTTTGGGTAAATGATCAATGGTATTTAATGCATAAGGAGGTCCAGCAAAAATGATATCATATTGATTTTTACAGGTGTTTAAAAATTGAAAAACATCCATTTGGAGCAACTGTACGTTCTCCATTTTTAATAATTCAATATTCTTTTTAATAAACCCAAGCATTTGACTGTCTTTTTCAACAATAGTTAAATCCACTGCACCTCTTGATGCAAGTTCATAACTAATACACCCAGTGCCTCCAAATAAATCTAATGTTTTTGCACCTTCAATTTGAACCCTATTTTGAAGCATGTTAAATAACCCTTCTTTTGCAATATCGGTGGTTGGCCTTGTATATGGCATATTATGAGGAGGGTTTATTCTTCTTCCTCCATATTTTCCTGATATGATGCGCATTAGAATATAAAATAGGTAGCGTAATTATGATTAGGATAGTTCTTATTCAATGAAGTTTGAACATCTCCCATTTTATCCAATACCAATTCAAAATTATTAAAATAAGGGACGATACTATTTACAAAAGAATTTGGCAACTGAGTAACTCCCCATACTTTTAATTGCATTTCATTAATATCCGTTAAAATATTTGAACAGGCATTCAAAATCGTATAACAGTTTTGATCGTCACCTTCCAATGTAAAATAATTAATTAGTTGATCTTGACCATTTTCAACTAATCTTAAACAATAATTGTTGTCAAAAACAAATAACAAAGCAGCATCTTGCGCAGTTTGTGTTAACACAAACTCCATATAATGATGCCATTTTCCAGTTGGGAAAGATCTAGACAATAATGTACTTAATGCATCGGGGACAGAATAAACCAACACTTTGTCTGTACCCATATTTTTAAAATACAATTCTTCATCATTGCTATTGCCATGCACTAAATCCAATTCCTGTTGATACCTTAAAGTATCTTCTTTAGCTAATTTTTTTGTCACCAAGCATCTTTGATTGTTCCAAACAAAGTGGATATTTGCAAATACATGTTGTATTAATTTTGAATTATTCTGCAAATAAGCAATGAGTTGATGCCAGCCAATATTGTCGGTACTATTTACAAAATGTTCAAAGGCAACGTATTGATTTGTTTGAATATTTTTTACGGAAAATACAATAGAGTCTTTGTCAACAATTAAATATAAATCTTCTACTTTATTGTTGAAAGTGCCTACTAGATCCGTATAAATTCCAATTTTCTTTTTTGCCATAGCTCAAATCTTATGCAATGATATAAAAAAAGGTGCAGTTCTTTGCTAAAACTAATTGTAGATTTGCAAAATATGAGCAGTTCACAAGCTACCCCATCCTTACAAGTCACCATTAGCAGTAAGCAAATATTAGCTATTTCCCTACCTATAGCATTGGCCATTTTAGTGCCCCAAATTAATTTTGTTATTAACAATATTTTTTTAGGTGCATTAAGTGCTCAGGCATTAGCAATCGGAGGAATAACCGGTGTATTTTATCTCATATTTGGTGTAATGGGACAGGGTTTAAATAATGGTCTTCAAGCCCTAATTTCAAGAAGAGCAGGTGAAAATCGTATTGATGAAATTGGTGTATTGTTTTCTCAAGGGGTGATTATTTCAATTGTTCTATCCATTATTGGTATATCCTTCACCTATTTTGTTGTACCTGGTCTTTTTCATAGTTTATTAAAGGACCCTGTACGTGCTAATATGGTTATAGATTTTTTGAAAATAAGAATTTGGGGACTCCCCTTTTTATTTATTTATCAAATGAGAAATGCACTTTTGGTAGGCACCAATCAAAGTAATTTTTTAATTCTTGGAACCGCTACCGAAGCGATTGTAAATATCTTTTTTGATTATAGTTTAATTTTTGGTCATTTCGGATTTGTAAAAATGGGATTAAATGGAGCTGCTTATGCTTCAATTATTGCCGAAGCAATGGGCTTGTTCGTTATTTATTTAGTAATACATTATCAAAAAATTGGTGCTCGTTTTGAACTATTTAAACATTTTAGTTTTAGATGGAATTATATCAAATTAATACTAACTCAGTCTGCACCAATAATAATGCAGTATATGATAAGTATAGTTAGCTGGGAAATATTTTATATTTTAATTGAACATAGAGGAGAACAATCACTTGCAGTTTCCAATGCTATGCGCAACATATTTGGATTTTTTGGAAGTTTTACTTGGGCATTTGCTGCTACGTCCAATACCATGGTGAGCAATATTATTGGTCAAAACATGGAGGATAAGGTGGTTATACTAATTCATAAAATTACAAAATGGAGTCTTGGGTTTGCATTCGCTGTATGTATTTTGTTAAACGTTTTTGCTACACCATTTCTTTCAATTTATGGTCAGGGTGCTGGATTCTTACAAGAAGGCATTCCTGTTTTAAGAGTGGTTTCTATTGCCCTTTTATTTATGTCGGTTGCAACCATATGGTTAAATGGTGTGACAGGTACAGGACAATCAAAAATCAATTTAGGTATTGAATTTATTGCGATTATAATTTATTTAATCTACGCCTATTTTACAATAGAGTACTTTAATTTTCCAATAACAATTGGATGGATGTGTGAAATAATTTATTGGATTACTTTACTAATCCCCTCCTATTGGTATATTAAATCAAATAAATGGAAGGGTAAAAAAATATAGACATTCCCTTAATGCCCAGCTCTCAGTTTTATGAGCGAAACAGACATATTGCCATTTAATGAATTTACAAACACTTTTGATTTAGTAATATGTATGCTTACCTTTTGGGCAAGATTAAATTGTGTTAAAATTTCATTTGCAATATCTCCTGCAAGCGTTTCTAATATAGGGGTTGGGGTTTGCATTCTTACTTTCACTAAATCATAAACCTTTACATAGTCAATGGTTTGTTCTATAGTGGTAATGTTATCTTCAGAAGGAAATAATTCAATCGCCAAATTAACAATAAAATTATTTCCTATTTTTTGTTCTTCCTTATACAACCCATGATATCCATAAAATTGAACATTGTTTAAATGTATGGTCATTAGGTTATTGCACATACTAGTGGCCTTTTGCTGTTAAATAACGTTCTGCATCTAGTGCAGCCATACAACCACTACCAGCAGCTGTTACTGCTTGACGATAATTTTTATCTTGAACATCTCCTGCGGCAAAAACACCTTCCACATTTGTTTTTGTAGTACCAGGAATGGTTGTGATATAGCCTGTCTCATCCATTTGTAGGTAATCCTTAAAAATATCACTATTAGGTTTATGACCAATGGCAACAAAAAATGCACTTACAGGAATTTCTTGCAATTCATTGGTTTTATTATTCTTGATGCGCACTGCTTGAACTGTTTTTTCACCCAAAATTTCGTCGGTTTCTGAATTAAAATACACTTTAATGTTAGGGGTATTCAAAACGCGGTCTTGCATTACTTTACTTGCACGCATTTGATCTTTTCTTACAATCATGTGAACAGTAGTACACATTTTAGATAAGTAATGAGCTTCTTCAGCAGCAGTATCACCTGCACCTACAATAGCTACTTCTTTACCTTTAAAAAAGAATCCATCACAAACTGCACAAGCACTTACTCCAAAACCGTTTAAGCGTTCTTCACTTGGAATGCCCAGCCATTTAGCGCTCGCACCTGTAGAAATAATTACAGCGTCCGCTTCGATTATTTTTTCATCATCAATCCAAACTTTTTTAACATCTCCACTAAAATCTACTTTTGTAGCCAAGCCATAACGTATATCTGCTCCCATACGAGCTGCTTGCTTTTCAAAATTTACCATCATATCAGGCCCTTGAATTCCATCTGGGAATCCTGGATAGTTTTCCACTTCAGTCGTAATGGTTAATTGACCACCTGGTTGAATACCTTGGTATAAAAGAGGTTTCATGTTTGCACGTGCTGCATAAATTGCAGCAGTATATCCTGCAGGTCCTGAACCGATAATTAAAATACTCACTTTTTCTATTTCCATTATATCTTTTTTATACAATCATTATAATCAAATGATTAAATATTAGTTATAAAAAAGCCCCGACAAATAAAAATGTTGGGGCTTTTCAAATATTGTTTAAGATTAGCCCAAATAAGCTTTTAGCGCGTTGCTATATCTTGCTTTTTGCAAACGTTTAATAGCACGTTCCTTAATTTGTCTAATTCTTTCTTTCGTTAAATCATATTTGATACCAATTTGCTCAATAGTTACGCCATTTTCGCCATCTAAACCAAAATAAGCATTCACAATTTCTGCTTCTCTTGGACTTAAAGATTTAAGTACGCGACGAATTTCTTCTCTTAATGAATCTTTCATTACATCCTCATCGGTATCATCTCCCCCTTCCAATAAATCACCCATAGCTACGTCCTCAGCTTCATGTACTGGCGCATCTAATGAAGTATGACGTGTGTTGGATTGGAAGATATTGTTAATTTCTGTTTCAGACATTTCCAAGATACCCGCTAATTCCTCGGTTGATGGTTCACGCTCATGCTCTTGTTCAAAAGCCATGTAAGCTTTATTTGCTTTATTGTAAGTTCCAATTTTATTTTGAGGTAAACGAACCAAGCGACCTTGTTCCGCCAATGCTTGTAATATAGATTGACGAATCCACCAAACTGCATAGGAGATGAATTTGAAACCTTTAGTTTCATCAAAACGTTGCGCAGCCTTAATTAAACCTAAATTACCTTCATTAATCAAATCACTCAACGATAAACCTTGGTGTTGGTATTGTTTAGCAACAGATACTACGAAACGTAAATTGGCTTGAACCAATTCATCCAATGCACGTTGATCGCCCATTTTAATTTGTTGCGCCAATGTGGTTTCCCTTTCAGGATTAATCATTGAAATTTTAGAAATCTCTTGTAAGTACTTTTCAACCGCTTGAGAGTCTCTGTTGGTAATCTGTGTAGCAATTTTAAGCTGCCTCATGCAAAGAATTTATTTAAGTATATAACGAAAGAAACACTAAAATAGTATAGTGTTGTCAGTCTGCAAAGGTACTATTTTGTCCTCAAATTTACAAATATTGATTGTGAAGGACTTAAACCTAAAAAATAGGTTAAAAATACCCCATTTTGTGGACAATATTTAGTCATTTTAACGCTTAAATATAAGGTAAATCCCCCCTCTCGATTTATCTTCGCCATATGATTGACTACCGATCCGATACCGTCACTAGGCCAACGCCTGGTATGTTGGCATTTATGCATTCTGCACCAGTTGGGGACGATGTGTTTGGTGAAGATCCTAGTATTAATTCCCTAGAAAGAATAACAGCTGCAAAATTTGGGATGGAAGCAGGCTTATTCTGTCCTAGCGGTACAATGACCAATCAATTGGCTATTAAAACCCACACACAAGCGGGAGGTGAAGTAATTTGTGATGAATTGTCACACATTTATCAATATGAAGGTGGCGGTATTGCATTTAATTCAGGTTGTTCTGTCAAACTATTGCATGGCAACAGGGGCATTTTAAATGCAGAAGATATTTTAGCTGGAATAAATCCCGAGGACGTTCACAAGCCAATTACAAGTTTAATTAGTTTAGAAAATACCAGTAACAGAGGTGGAGGTGCTTGTTATGATTTTGAATCCTTTAAAGCTATAAAAAAAGTAGCCCAAGACCATAATTTGCCTTTACACTTGGACGGAGCTAGATTATTTAATGCGATTGTTCATAAAAAAGAATCCGCCATTGAGTATGGTAACATATTCGATTCTATTTCAATATGTTTGAGTAAAGGCTTAGGGGCTCCAGTAGGCAGTGTTCTAGTGGGTTCGGCAACATTTATCAAAAAAGCAAGACGTTGGAGAAAGGTTTTTGGTGGGGGCATGCGTCAAGCTGGATACTTAGCAGCGGCTGGAATTTATGCATTAGACCATCATATAGAACGCTTGGCAGAGGATCATAAAAATGCATTAATACTATCTGAGCTGTTAGAGAAGAAGGATTTTGTAGCTTCCATTTTACCTGTGGAAACCAATATAGTTATAGCGACAATCTCGGGAAAATACACTGCCACAAGTTTAGCTAATACATTAAAAGAAAAAGGGATTTTAGCCATTGCGATGACCCCTACCCAAATAAGATTTGTATTTCATTTAGATATCACAGAATCAGATTTAGCAAAAACTATGGATGTTATAAACACTTTATAAAAGCAAAGCAATCATAAATAATTATAAGAAGATAATATGTTAGAAAGAATTAACCCAACTACGACACAGGCCTGGTTTGTTTTAAAAAAACATTATGAAGATGAAATGAGTCGTAAGCACATGCGAGATTTATTTGCGGCAGATGAGAAAAGATTTGATAATTACTCCATTTCTACAACCGATATTTTATTTGATTATTCAAAAAATATTATTACCGATAAAACAAAACAGCTTTTATTACAACTAGCAAATGATTGTAATTTAAATGAAGCAATTGATGCACAATTTTCTGGACATGCAATTAATGAAACAGAAAATAGAGCAGTTTTACATACCGCTTTAAGAAATTTTTCTGATGCTCCTGTTATGGTGGATGGTGCAGATGTAATGCCAGAAATTAAGCGAGTTTTAAGACAAATGAAAACTTTTTGTACTTCTATTCATAGTGGAGAACATAAAGGATATACAGGTAAAAAAATAACAAGTATTGTAAACATTGGAATTGGGGGAAGTGATTTAGGTCCCGTAATGGTTACAGAAGCATTAAAACCTTATTGGGTTCAAGGTATCCAAGTACATTTTGTAAGTAATGTAGACGGTACGCATATAGCAGAAACTTTAAAAAAAGTAAACGCTGATGAAACTTTATTCTTAATTGCTTCAAAAACATTTACAACGCAGGAAACCATGACCAATGCTCATACTGCGCGCAATTGGTTTTTAGAACACGCTAAGGAGGAATCGCATATTGCTACTCATTTCGTGGCATTAAGTACGAATGAAAAGGCTGTTAATGCCTTTGGAATTAGTAGTAAAAATATGTTTGAATTTTGGGATTGGGTGGGTGGAAGATATTCTTTATGGAGTGCCATTGGTTTATCAATTGCTATAACAATTGGGTATGACAATTTTGAACGTTTATTAAAAGGAGCACATGATGCAGATAATCACTTTAGAATAACATCATTTGATAAAAATATTCCAGTGATTATGGCTTTGTTAGGAATATGGTACACTAATTTCTTTGGTGCACAAAGTGAGGCAATTCTACCCTATGACCAATATATGCATCGCTTTGCAGCCTATTTTCAACAAGGCAATATGGAGAGCAATGGTAAATATATTGACAGAAAAGGTACTGCTGTCAATTATGCAACAGGACCAGTAATTTGGGGAGAACCAGGTACCAATGGTCAACATGCATTTTACCAATTAATTCACCAAGGTACATTGGTGATACCATGCGATTTTATTGCGCCTGCACAAACCCATAATCCAATTGGGGATCACCATGATAAATTATTAAGTAATTATTTTGCGCAAACAGAGGCATTGCTTAATGGCAAAACACAAAATGAAGTTATTGCTGAATTAACTGCAGCGAATAAGTCATCTAAGGAAATTGAATTTTTAGCACCATTCAAAGTATTTGCAGGTAACAAACCCACCAATTCTTTCTTGTTAAAAAAAGTAACTCCCGAGAGCTTAGGTTTTTTAATAGCTTGTTATGAACATAAAATTTATACGCAAGGTGTAATATGGAATATCTTTAGTTATGATCAATGGGGAGTTGAATTAGGTAAACAATTAGCTAATAAAATTTTACCCGAACTTGGCAATGATGAAATAGTGAAAGGTCATGATGCATCTACCAATGGATTAATTAATCAATTTAAAATTTGGAAAAAGGCTTAATCAGCGCTAAAAATCATGACAGCTAATATTCAAATACGACCTATTGCACCCAGTGATAATATTGCTTTGGCAAAAGTAATAAGAGATGCTTTGACCGAATTTGGAGCCAACAAACCTGGAACTGTATATTTTGATCCTACTACCGATGCTTTATATGAGTTATTCAGATCGCCAGGAGCCTTTTATTTTGTAGCCACCATAAATGAGGAATTAGTGGGAGGTTGTGGTATATACCCTACTGCAAATTTGCCAGAGGGAACTTGTGAACTTGTAAAATTATATTTAAAAGCGGGTGCACGAGGAACTGGATTGGGAAAACAATTAATGGAACAGTCAATGCATTGGGCCAAGCAAAATGGATATACACAGGTGTATTTAGAATCCATGCCAGAACTTGCAAAAGCGGTTTCAATTTACGAGAAAGTAGGATTTACAAGAATATCTGCACCATTAGGAAATAGTGGTCATTGCGGATGTGATATATGGATGACCAAGCAGCTATAAATTTCAAAAAAATTACCATAAAAAAGCCCGGTCAATTTGAACGGGCTTTTAATTATATACATATTTGTAATTAATACAATTAGCTACCATTTATCAACCTCTTCGCCACTTAAATTATCTCCCTCACTGGCAGGTGTGTCTCTTGCTTCAAGAGGTTTCTTTTCTGTAATTGTTGAAGGATCAATTTCCTGTTCTGGTGCTGCAATTGGAGTGCTGTCTACTATTTGCGATACTTCCGTTTTTATTGTATTATCTTGTGTTCTTGGCACAAAATTTCCATCTCCATCAAATTCAGCATCATCATGGTTGAATGCATCAAAATCAAAGTCAGGCATTAATTCTGTTTTCACATAATCAACGGCTTCAGTTATCGCTTTTAAGAATTTATTAAAATCTTCTTTGTACAAGAAGATTTTATGGCGGTCGTAACCATTGTTGTCAAAACGTTTTCTACTTTCCGTAATTGTTAAAAAATAATCATTACCTCTAGTAGCTCTCACATCAAAGAAATAAGTTCTTCTTTTACCTGCTCGGATTCTGGTGCTATAAACACTCTCCATTTTCTTATCCTGCTGTTCAAAATTCCCGTTGTCCATAAAAATTATATCATTTATATCTCTAAAATATAGAAATTGATTGAAAAATAGAAATTTTGAAATTAAATATTTCTATTGATCTGTTTGGGTTTGCTGGATTCGGTATAATTCGGCATAAAGTCCATTTTTAGCTAACAAACTTTCGTGGGTGCCCAACTCTGCTATTTGGCCGTCTTGTAAGTACACAATTAAATCAAATTTAAAGCTATAAAATATCCTGTGGGTGATAAAAATGGCTGTTTTATCTTGGATGTATGCACTTAAATTACTCAAAATAGATTGCTCGGTCTTTGCATCTACTGCACTTAAGCAATCATCAAATACAAAAATAGATGGTTTCTTAACAATGGCCCTTGTTATGGCAACACGTTGCTTTTGTCCTCCACTTAAAGTAGTCCCTCTTTCTCCAACGAATGTTTCAAATTTATTGTTAAGCTGTTCAATTTCATTGTACACATTTGCTGTTTTTGTAGCAATGATGAGGTCCTCATTATTGGCTAAATTTTCCAATCCAAATTGAATATTATTATGCACCGAATCGCTAAATAAAAATACATCTTGTTGTACATAACCAATAACCTTACGTAATGATTGAACATTTAAATCTTTAATGTCTACTCCATCAAGTTTTAACAATCCTTTCGTTGGATCATACATTCTTGTAATTAGTTGCGCAATAGACGATTTACCTGAACCAGTTTTTCCTAGTACGAGTACTTTTTGTCCAGCTTCAATATTCAAATTAAAATTAGATAATGCTTTTACACCGGAGTGAACATAAGTAAAATCAACATTTTCAAAATTTATGGAACCTTTTATATTATCTAAATTTTTTGCATTGTCTTTTGTTTTAATCGTTGGTTCAATGGCTAAAAATTCATTTAATCTTTTTTGGGAAGCTGCTGCTCTTTGGATCATGCTTGCTGTCCAGCCAATTGCACTCACTGGAAATGTAAGCATGTTAATATAAATGACAAATTCTATAATTGTACCAACTTTACTAGGATCATGGTATGCTTGCATTCCACCTAAATAAATTGTAATTAAAGTACTTAGTCCTATCATTAAGGACATGGTAGGGGTATAAAATGCTTCTACCCTAGCTAAACTCACTGCATTTTTACGATAGCGTTCACTGTTCTTTTTGAAAAATCCTAACATTGCCGACTCTTGTACAAATGATTTAATAACTCTAATGCCTGAATAAGATTCTTGCGCATTGGTTGTTAAATCAGACAATTGACCCTGAATTTCTTCACTTTTTTTATTAATAATGCTATTTACAATATAAATAGTCACCGCTAAAATGGGTAAAGGTGCCAGTACATATAAACTTAAGAGAACATCTTTACTGAACATATTGAACAAACAAAATCCAATAAGTGAAACTAAATTTATAAGATACATCAATGATGGCCCGGTATACATTCTTACTCTACTCACGTCTTCTGACATTCTATTCATCAAGTCGCCAGTACTATGTGTTTTGTAAAACTCAGTATCAAGCTTTTGATAATGCGCATATACTTGATTTTTTTGATCAAATTCAATATGTCTACTCATTACAATTATGGTTTGACGCATAAAGAACATAAATACGCTTCTTATAATTGCTAATGCTAAAATGGTGATACTGCAAAATGTTATTAGTGCCGAAAAACTAAATTTATTGTGGTCACTTAATTTTGAAATGAAGGATACAATTACATCCTGGTTTTGACTCGTAACAGCTTTCCCCCCTGGAAGTTTTGCTTGTACTAAACTCACTACATATCCTGTGATTTGTGGAGCCAAAACAGCAAGGTAATTGGTTGCTATAACCAATAAAATACCTGTGAAAAATCGGAACCGATATTTCCAAAAAAATACATTTAAAGCCGATAGTTCTTTCACTTGCTCCTTTTTTGTAAAGATAGTTAGTACTCAATTAATTAGGCGAATTGTTACCTATAATAAAAAGGCAATATTTTTTGCATATTTGGGTTTCCTATCCTACATTTGCCGCGGAGAGATGGCAGAGCGGTCGAATGCGGCGGTCTTGAAAACCGTTGACTGTTACAGGTCCGGGGGTTCGAATCCCTCTCTCTCCGCCAACCCTTTTAAAAACCACGATTTTTCGTGGTTTTTTTGTTTCCCTTATGCGCCAAGCTTGCTTTTTTCGAATAGATTGGAAACAAAAAAGGCCACCCTTAGGATGACCTTTCAATATTATAATTTTATACGCTATGGTTGAACCCCTTCGCCATGAAAACTCACTTGCTTAGTGAGGTTACCCGAAAAGAAGATAGTTGCACTTTTAGTAAATGCCCCTAATGCACTGCCATTAAATCCGAGAACCACAGAAGCTTTTGTACCAGGTGCAATAACCTGACCTTTAGTATATTTTGGACTTGTACAACCACATCCTACCATCACATTATCTAATGTTATTGGACTAGCACTGATATTTTCGATTTCAACAGAAAATTCAGTGGGTTTTCCGGTAATAATTTTACCCATGTTATAATTGTCATTGGTAAACTTTAATACTTTGGTTATATCGGTTTGTGGATTAGTAGTTTGTGCTTTACAACTGATTAAACCAAAAACAACGAATGATGCTATTAAAAAAGATCTCATTTTTGTTTATTTATTTATACAAATATAATTATTTCATGTTGAATCTTAGTCCTCCAAAACACCGAATTTACCTTTTTCATAGTCTTCAAAAGCCTGCATTATTTCTTGTCTTGTATTCATTACAAATGGTCCATGAGAGGCGATGGGTTCATTCAAAGGTTCACCAGATAAAATTAAGACAACACTATTTTCGGTTGCCTTAACAGTAAATGATTCACCGTTTTTAGCAAATAAAGCAAAATGATCCAATGGAACATCCTCGGTATCATTAACAATAACAGAACCTTCAATTACTAATAAACACGTATTATAATTAACTGGAAAACTAAAACCTGCCATTCCATCTTTATTCAATTTTGCATTCAGCATATTTACAGGTGAAAATGTGCTAGCTGCACCTATATTTCCGTCATGTAAACCAGCAATTACTTCCACAAATCCACCATTGTTAGGAACTGGAATTTTAGGAATTTGAGCATTACTAATTGCTTGATATTTTGGAGTAGACATTTTATCCTTCGCTGGAAGGTTTACCCACAACTGTACCATTTGAAAATCACCACCGGTTCTACTAAATTCATCACTGTGGTATTCTTTATGCAAAACACCGCTGGCCGCTGTCATCCATTGAACATCTCCTTCTGATATGACACCACCGCCCCCACCACTGTCATGGTGTGCAACACTTCCTTTATATGCAATCGTAACTGTCTCAAAACCTCTATGTGGGTGAACACCAACTCCTTTTGCCTTTATTGGACTTGGGGGAAAGTGAAACTTTGCAGCATAATCTAAGAATATAAAAGGATCCATCCTTTGCATGGATAATCCATTTCCACTTGGTATAAAATTATATACTCTAAATCCATCACCTACATAATGTGGTTCTCTGGGTGCCAACACCATTTCAACCTGTTTAATTGACATAAAAAGACTTTTTAATTAATGTTTAAACTTCAAATATCGTGCCAAAATTATTGCTATAGGCTAGATTTAATTTTCATCACCACTTTTCTTATTTTCCCTTCTCCGATCATTGGTGCATGTACATCGTCTGGAAAGTAGATTCCAAATTGACCAGGGTAAAGTTTAAAAAAGAAATCTGGAGCATCCTCGTAAAATAATACGTCCTTTTTAGCATCATATGCTCCTCTTGGTTCCACACAAGTTAAACGAGATTTATAGCCTACCGTTTCAACCCCTCCAAAAACATATTGTATGTCAATATAATTATTGTGACATTCAAATTCAGCCGTGGAATTCAACATTTCAACTGCATCATCATTTACTACCATGGCAAAAATTTGATCACCATCAATTTCATATTTACCTGGTTTAATAGCTTCAAAATTAGTTTTGGTTAAATATTCAAAAGCTTGCTCAAATCTTGGGTGAACACTCGTATATTTTTTAATATTTTCTAAATCGTCTAGAATCATTTTAATTCTTTTTATTTTTTATCAACTTATCTCCTTTTATTTTTTGCTGATCAGAAACTTCAATTTTTTCCACAACCAGTAAATCTACTAAATCTATATTCATTGGTAACTGGCCTACTTTTACAATTGCACGCTTCCCTTTTATTTCTAACACTTCCCCTACTTGGTAATTTTTTTTCAACTTTACTGTTGATCCAACTATGATTGGTGCATTGGTTTCTTTAAAATTTTTATCTACTTTTTTTGCTAATTTATTAATAACAATCGCATCATTCTTTTTAAATAATAAATTATACAAATTTTTCATTACCTCTTCTTTCTTTTCACTTTTCTTCCAATCCAACGCAATTTGTTTTAATTGGCGTTCCATATCCTTATTATAAGCAAATTTTTCCTCTGCGACTCTGTTTTGTTCCTTAAGTAAGGTTATTTGTTGATAATGTTTTTCTTTATCTAAAATTTGTTGAAGGGAGTTTTTTAAGGCATCATTTTCTTTTAACTTTTTATGCAATTCCTTACGCTCCTGTTGTACCAATTGTAAATCCTGTTCCGTTCTATTTAATAATTTATCTAATTCAAAGTGATGTGTGTCAACCAACTTTCTAGCCCGATTAATTAAGTTTTTAGGCAACCCAATTCTTTCTGCAATAGCAAAAGTGTAAGAACTACCTGGCTTTCCAATCACCAATTGATATAAAGGTTCTAATTTTACCTCATCAAACTGCATTGCGCCATTTACAATTCCTTTATTGTGGTTTGCCATTACTTTTAAATTCAAATAATGGGTGGTTACAATGCCTTGTGCATGTTTATGCGATAATTCTTCTAAAATAACTTCGGCAAATGCACCCCCTAAATGTGGATCTGAACCACTCCCTAATTCGTCAATAAAAAATAAGGTTTTACCATTGGCATTTTCAATAAAATGCTTCATATGTATTAAGTGACTTGAATAAGTACTTAATTCAAAAGCTAAATTTTGAGTATCTCCTAATTGTATAAATAACTGCTTGTAAATGCCCATTTGAGAGGTTGGATTCATGGGAACCAACAATCCACTTTGCATCATTACTTGGTTTAACCCCAGAGTTTTCATGGAAACTGTTTTTCCACCTGCATTGGGTCCACTAATAATTAAAATCCTAGTCTCATCGTCTAAATGTAAATTAACTGGTATTGTTTTTTTGCCAGAAACCTTATTGTATAAATATAATAAAGGATGATAAGCATCAACTAATTGAGAAGTGGCATTGTTTTGTACGATTGGCTTATTAGCGTTCATTTCAATCGCTAAAATTGCTTTGGCTCTAATAAAATCAAATATTCCCACTATTTGTAGGTAACCTAATAATAAAGATGAATATGGAGAAAGTTGTGCTGTGAGTTGTCTTAAAACTCTTTGCACTTCTCTTAATTCTTCCTGCTCTAATCCATATAATTCATTATTAAGTTCTATGGTTTCTTCGGGTTCAATAAATGCTGTTTTACGACTATCACTTTCACCATGTAAAAAACCTTTTACTTGTCTTTTATATTCCGAAAAAACAGCAACAACTCTTCGACCATTACTAAAACTTTCATCAATATCTGCAGTGTAGCCAGCTTTAGCTAGCCTATGAATTACTTTATCAAAAATGCGTCTAAGTTCCTGACGCTTCTTATACAATTGCATCCTGATTTTTGCTAAGTCATCCGACGCATTGTCTTTTACATTTCCTCTTTCATCAATAATATCATCAATACTTTCAATGATCGACTTTTCATAGTAGCTTTCACCGATTACTTCATATAAATTGGCATAAGCTTGTTTACGTTCAGCATCAAACCATTTATAAATATTCCCAGTATGTTCTGCTAGTCGTCTAACCAATAACCATTGTTCACCAGTTAATTGCGCACCAGGAATACCCAAAAGTTTAAGATCTTTTCTAATATCTAATACAAAATCGGATGGGAAATATTGATTTGCTATTTTAATGTACTTAAACTCCTCTGTTTGGCTTAAAGCTGATTGAATATATTTTAAATGGGTATGAATGCGCATTTCTGCTACCAATTCTTTTCCAATATTGGTTTGACAATGCCCCAATAAAATAGTATTTATTTTATCAAATTCAAGTTGGTTTAAGGCATTATCGGGGTAAACTCTCATAATTCTTAGTAGGCAGCAAATTTAGTTAAATTAACATTAACAACATTTGAACAATTATAGAACTAGATTGTTTAATATTACACAGCAATTTTATTTATGAAACCATTATTATCAGGATTATTAATAATTACAGCCTTTATGAGTTTGGAAGCCTGCGCTCAATCCAAAAAGAAAAACAATAACAATACAAATAATATAAATATGACAAATACCGAAACCATCACCTTAGGATCAGGCTGTTTTTGGTGCACAGAAGCCATTTATCAAAGACTTGAAGGCGTAGTAAAAGTCACCAGTGGGTATAGTGGAGGTCATATTGAAAATCCCACTTATGAGCAGGTTTGTGATAAAACAACAGGACATGCTGAGGTTTGTCAAATTGTGTTTGATACCACTAAAATAAGCTTGGATGATATATTAGCAGTATTTTGGAAAACACATGACCCTACCACTCCAAATCAACAAGGTAATGATGTAGGACCTCAATACAGAAGTGCTGTTTTTTATCATAATGATCATCAAAAACAAGTAGCTGAAAAATACATTGCGGAACTGACTGCAGCAAAAGCTTGGGATAAACCAATTATTACTGAAGTAACCCCTTTTACAAAATTCTATTCCGCTGAAAGTTATCATCAAAATTATTACAATAACAATACCTATCAAGGTTATTGCCGCTATGTAATTGGTCCAAAATTGGAGAAATTTGAAAAAGTATTTAAAGACAAGTTAAAAAAGGATTAGCGTTTTATTGACTTTATAACAGATTGAATTATTTCTTATTTTTATAAGATATATCAATTTGTATTTATGAAATATCTTACTTTCCTTCTTCCAACCATTTTCTTAGGTTTAACTACCTCAGCGCAATCTACTTTTTCAAAAGCCGACACCTTACGCGGAAGTCTCAATGAAAATAGAGATTGGTTTGATATTCAAAAGTATGCCATAACAGTATTACCAAATTTTGAATCAAAAACAATACAAGGAACAGTAGTTTGGGAAGCAAATGTTATAAATTACAATAAGCAAATTCAAATTGATTTACAACAGCCATTAATTATTGACCAAGTTGTAATTGTTTCAAATCCACTTGGGGCTTTTAAAGTAGACACTTTAAACTTTAACCGCAATGGTAATATAGCTATTGCATATGTAAAGAACCCTTTAAAAAAAGGAGAAACTTTTAATTTATTAATAACCTATCATGGTACTCCTCAAGAAGCTATAAGACCGCCTTGGGATGGTGGATGGATTTGGAAAAAAGATATAAATGGCAACCCTTGGGTTTCTGTTGCTTGTCAGGGTTTGGGTGCTTCCGTATGGTATCCATGTAAGGATATTCAATCAGACGAGCCTGATAAAGGCGCAAGATTAAGCATTCAATTAACTAAACCATCAAATTTGAAAGCAATAGCAAATGGAAGAATGTACAACCAAGAACAAATTTTAGCAACAAATACAAAAACATTTAATTGGGAAGTAAAAAATCCAATCAACAATTACACCATCATCCCCTATATTGGTGACTATGTGGGTTGGAGTGAAAATTACAAAGGTTTGAAAGGCAACTTAGATATTAATTACTGGGTTTTAAGAGAAGACTCTGCAAAAGCGAGAAAGCAATTTACCCAAGTACCTGAAATGATAAAAGCATTTGAGTATTGGTTTGGCCCCTATCCATTTTATGAAGATGGATTTAAAATGGTACAAAGCCCACATTTAGGAATGGAACATCAGTCGGCTATAGCTTATGGTAATAAATTCGCGAACGGTTATTTAGGACGTGATTTATCGGGTTCAGGTTGGGGTTTAAAGTGGGATTTTATTATTGTACATGAAAGTGGACACGAATGGTTTGCTAATAATATTACCACAAAAGATATAGCAGATATGTGGGTGCATGAAGGTTTCACTAATTATTCTGAAACCTTGTTTACCGAGTTCTATTATGGAAAAGAGGCTGGCAATGAATATAATTATGGCAGTAGAAAAAATATTCAAAACGACAAGCCCATAATCGCACATTATGGGGTTAACCAACAAGGTAGTGGCGATATGTATCCCAAGGCATCAAGCATGATACATAATATCAGGCACGCTTTGAACAATGATAGCTTGTTTAGATCTATTTTAATTGGGCTTAATAAAGATTTTTATCATCAAACAGTCACTTCGCAACAAATTGAAGATTATATTTCAAAAAAATCAGGTATTAATTTTAGCAAGGTATTTGATCAATATTTAAGAACTATTCAAATCCCTAAATTGGCATTACAGTATGATGTAAAAGAAAAAGTATTAACTTATCAATGGAAAAATTGTGTTACTGGATTTGACATGCCACTACACTTTATCTTTAACGGAAAACAATTTGATTTTTTACCATTAGATTATCAACCTCAAAAAAGACTCATCCAGTTAGATCAGTTTGATATAAAGGATTTTGCAGAAGCAATTAAAAAACAGTTCTATGTGGAAGTAATTGAGGAAAAATAAAAACTTATTTATTGTTTTCATCTATTCTACCCATACTAAATAAAGTACGTTGGTAAAAAGGTTCTGACAAATCGCTAATTGTTACACCTTTCTTTGAAGAGGCATGTACAAATTTATTATTTGTTAAATAAATACCTACATGAGAAACTTTATTGGGTCCTTCGGTTTTAAAAAATATCAAATCTCCTTCTTTTAATTCGTCCCAATTAATTCTTTTACTTTGTAAATATTGTTCGGCTGCAGTTCTATTTAATTTTTTATTAAATGTACCTTGCATTACGTCTAAAGCAAAATAGGAACAGTCTACCCCATTTTTAGAACTACCCCCATACACATAAGGTGTACCAATCCATTCATCAATTTTCTTTAATAATGCAATATTAGATATAGACTCTACAGGAACATCTACAATTATTGAGTATTTTAATTGCAACCAGTTGGCTTTTTCAATTTCCGATAAATTATCAGGCATTTTATCCAAGGGTTTGCTATCAGAGGGGTCAACCTCTTCTATGCCTAAAGAAGCATTTTTTAAATAAATTTTGCCCGGGGTAACCGATAAATTCTCTAAAAATTCAATTTTGTCATTTTTTGTATATGCAGGTCTAGCACTGGGCTTTACTTTATTGGTTATATTTTGTAAGGTTGTACAACTTCCAAAAAATAACACCAGGGTCATAAAACTGAGGTTATATAATAAAGTTTTTATTTGCATAGTGTGCAAGTTAAGTCAAGAAGCTCGAAATAAAGTTAAAACGGTCATTTTTAACCATTTTTTGTGGAAAATTAGACCCCAAAAAACCCCTCATTTTGTCGATATTTGCATACTTAGTCCCTATCCATTTATGCCAACTTTTTCGCATTTACACGTTCATACACAATATTCTCTTTTAGATGGCGCTGCTTCTATTGATAAATTGTTTCAAAAAGCAATGACCGATAATATGCCAGCCTTGGCGATTACCGATCACGGAAATATGTTTGGTGCATTTAATTTTGTAAATCAAGCTTGGAAAAAAACCAAGGTTGTAGGCAAAGATAAAAATGGAAAAGACATTTTAGAGCCAGTTGTAAAACCTATAGTGGGTTGTGAGTTTTACATGGTTAAAGACAGGCATCAAAAAACATTTACCAAAGAAAATAAAGACGACCGTTTTCATCAAGTTTTATTGGCTAAAAATTCCATAGGATATCAAAATTTAATCAAGCTTACCTCACTTGGTTATATTGAGGGCATGTACAGTAAATACCCAAGGATTGATAAAGAACTAATTTTACAATACCACGAAGGTATTATTGCTACTACCTGTTGTATTGGAGCACATGTGCCTCAATATATTTTAAGACATGGCGAAGAAGCCGCAGAGAAAGAATTTAAATGGTGGTTGGACATTTTTGGTGAGGATTATTACATAGAATTACAAAGACACCAAATACCAGAACAAGAAACCATTAATACAACCTTGCAAAAATTTGCTAAAAAATATAATGTACGTGTCATTGCTACCAATGATAGCCATTATGTGAATGAGGATGATGCGAATGCTCACGACATTTTATTATGTGTAAATACAGGCGAGAAACAATCTACCCCTGGGTTCGATGACTTTATAAATGATGAGCTACAAATTAAAAATCGACGATTCAAATTTCCGAATAATGAGTTTTATTTTAAAACGCAAGATCAGATGATTGAATTGTTTAGCGACATTCCAGAAGCAATTGATAATACCAATGCAATTGTTGACAAAGTGGAAGTGCTGAACTTAAAGAAAGATATTTTACTACCCGCCTTCCCTATTCCCAAAGAGTTTAAGATTCATAAAGATTCAAATATGAATCAATGGGAGTTTTTAAAACACATTACTTGGGAAGGTGCACATAAAAGATACCCAGAAATTACTCCAGAAATTCAAGAAAGAATTGATTTTGAATTATTCACCATTCAAACCATGGGATTTGCTGGATACTTTTTAATTGTAAGCGATTTTATTAAGGCGGGACGTGAGATGGATGTTTTTGTTGGACCAGGTCGTGGCTCTGCTGCTGGAAGTGTGGTTGCTTATTGTATTGGAATTACCAATATTGACCCCATTAAATACCAATTACTATTTGAGCGTTTCTTAAACCCTGATAGAAAGTCCATGCCCGATATTGATACGGACTTTGATGATGAAGGCCGTCAGAAAGTAATTGATTATGTTGTTGAAAAATATGGAAAAGAACAGGTAGCACAAATTATTACCTATGGTACCATGGCTGCTAAAAGTAGTATTAAGGATGTGGCCAGAGTTATGGATTTACCATTATCAGAATCAAACTTATTAGCCAAATTAGTGCCTGATAAACCAGGAACGGAATTGGGTCGTTGTTTGCATGCCCCTATTACGGCAAAAGAGGGTGAAAAATCTTTAGCAGAAAAAGAAGGTTATCAATCGGAAGACATAGATAACATTAAAAAACTAAGAGAAATATATAAAGGCACCGATTTAAGAGCTACTGTATTACAAGAAGCAGAGAAATTAGAAGGCTCAATTCGAAATACAGGTATACATGCGGCTGGAATTATCATCGCCCCAAAGGATTTAACGGAAATCATGCCGGTGGCTACTTCCAAGGACTCTACCCTTTGGATTACACAAATTGAAGGATCGGTGATTGAAGAAGCAGGAGTAATTAAGATGGACTTTTTGGGTCTTAAAACCCTCTCCATTTTAAAAACCGCATTGGAATTAATTAATCAAAATCATGGTATTAAAATTGACCTAGACAATATTCCATTGGACGATGAAAAAACTTTTCAATTGTATCAGCGTGGCGAAACCAATGCAACATTCCAATTTGAATCCGTGGGTATGCAAAAGCATTTACGTGATTTAAAACCAGATAAGTTTGCCGATTTAATTGCCATGAATGCCTTGTATCGTCCAGGTCCAATGGCGTATATCCCAAATTTTATTGAACGTAAACATGGCCGTGAGATTATTAAATATGACTTACCAGAAATGGAGGAATATTTAGCAGATACTTATGGTATTACCGTTTATCAAGAACAGGTAATGTTGTTGAGTCAAAAAATAGGCGGATTTTCAAAAGGTGATGCAGATGTGTTGAGAAAAGCAATGGGTAAAAAGCAAAAGTCGGTACTTGATAAAATGAAAGCCCAATTTATTGCAGGTGCAGTAAAAAACGGACATCCCGAAAATGTATTAGATAAGGTATGGTCCGATTGGGAATCATTCGCTCAATACGCTTTTAATAAATCGCACTCTACCTGTTATGCTTTTGTTGCATATCAAACTGCTTATTTGAAAGCCCATTATCCTGGTGAATATATGTCGGCAGTATTAAATCACGCAGGCAGTATTGATAAAATCACCTTCTTTATGGAGGAGTGCAAGCGAATGGGCATTAAAGTATTGGGTCCTGATATTAATGAATCATTAAAAGGTTTTTCGGTTAATAAACAAGGACAAATACGTTTTGGATTAGGTGGATTAAAAGGCGTTGGTGAAGCAGCTATTGAAGCTATTATAATTGAGAGAGATAAAAATGGTCCTTTCAAGGATATGGTGGATTACATTAAAAGAGTATTGTCAAGAGCAGTAAATAAAAAATCATTAGAAAGTTTAGCCTATTCTGGAACATTTGATTGTTTCCAAGAATATTCACGTGCACAATATTTTCATGTTGGGGATGGAGATCGTGCCAATGGTTTGGAAAAATTAATTCAGTATGCTCAAGCCACACAAGCAATGAGTAGTGGAACCACCAATACCCTATTTGGCGATTTACCGTCAGCTATGCAAGTACCACTTCCTAAATTAGCTACATGTGAACCTTGGACTTTAACAGAGACCCTTGAGCATGAAAAAGATGTGACTGGAATTTTTATGAGTGGTCACCCACTAGATCATTTTAATTTTGAAATGCGGCATTATAATTTCACAAACATCATTGATTTTAATGAAGTAAGAGATAGTTTATCTGCATTCCCTAACAATGTAGGAAAACCCTTTAAACTCGCTGGTCTTATCATCGATGTTCAACATAGAATCACAAAAACCGGTAAGCATTTTGGATCCTTTGTAATTGAGGATTTCACTAGTAAAACCGATTTTATTTTATGGAGTGAGGACTACATTAAGTTTCAAAATTATTTAGAGGTGGGACAAAAAGTTTATATCAACGGATCCTTCAGAACTAGATTTAACCAACCCAATAATTTTGAATTTAAAATTCAATCCATGTCCCTATTAGAAATGGTTAAACAGCATCAAACTCGTTCCATTGAGATCACGCTACACCCTGCCCATTTAAATGAGGATATTATTGCCTTTTTTGAAAAGAACTTAAAGCAAAATCCTGGTAAGTCTTCCTTTAAAGTCACTTTCATAGAACCTCGTGAACAAATTTCAGCCAGTTTATTAAACTTAGAAAAGGGGTTTTTAATGAACGACGAATTGGTGGAATTCTTGGACAAAACCCCTGAATTAGGAGTAAAAGTGAATCTAGTAAGCTAATATGCGGCTTTGGCAGATAATTTGTCCCCATTGACAAATTGAATAAGTGGAAAAGTCAAATGGGCAGGTTTAACAGTTTGGAACTATTTTTGACCTATACAATTGTTACAATAACAAATTAAAATAAATCATATGGCATTAGAATTTACAGATGCAAATTTTCAACAAGTAGTAATGGAAAGTGATAAGCTTTCAGTAATTGATTTTTGGGCTGAATGGTGTGGACCATGTCGCGCAATTGGTCCAGTTATTGAGGAATTAGCAGTTCAATACGAAGGAAAAGTGAATGTTGGTAAAGTGAATGTGGATGTAAATCCTAACTTAAGTATGAAATTTGGTATTACCTCTATCCCTGCCATCTTATTTGTAAAAGGAGGTCAGGTTGTAGATAAACAAATTGGTGCTGTTCCAAAAGCTGTATTAGATAAAAAAATACAAGCACATTTATAAAATACAATTCATATAAAGAATTACTCAAATCCTGCATTTATGCAGGATTTTTTTTATCTTGACCTCACAATAATTAACGATGGAAAAATTTCAAGGCCTTATTGGTATTATATTAATTTTAGGTATAGCTTTTTTGTTCTCAAATAACAAAAAGAATATCAATTATAGATTGGTTTTTAGTGGTTTAGCCCTACAGTTGGTCATTGGTATTTTAGTATTAAAAATTCCAGCAGTAACCAGTTTTTTTCAAATGTTAGGAAAAGGCATGGGTAAAATTGAACAGTTTTCACGTCAGGGGGCAGCCTTTGTATATGGCGGAATTTCTGCAACAACACCAAGTGGTGTAGCCGATTTTGCCAATGGAGGATTTGTATTTGCTTTTAATGTTACCGCTACCATTATTTTAGTTTGTGTATTGGTAGCACTGTTATATCATTTTGGCATTATGCAAAGAATTGTTGCAGTAATTGCAAGGGCCATGAATTTTATAATGCGTGTTAGCGGAGCCGAAGCATTGAGTAATGTAGCAAGTGCATTTGTTGGACAAGTGGAAGCACAGGTAATGATTCGTCCTTATTTACCTTCAATGACAAAGAGTGAATTATTGGCTAGTATGAGCGGAAGTTTAGCTTGTATAGCTGGAGGTATATTAATTGTTTATGCCAATATGGGAGCGCAAGCAGGGATGGATTTAGCGCCTAAATTAATTACAGCCAGTTTAATGGCTGCACCTGGTGCTTTAGTGATTGCCAAAATTTTATTCCCAGAAACAGAGGAATCTCAAACCATGGGTAAGGTTAAATTAGAAGTAAAAAGTCAATATAGCAACACCATTGACGCCATTACACACGGTGCTGGTGAAGGTTTTAAAATTGCCATGAATGTAATTGCCATGTTAATTGGATTTATAGCTTTAATTGCATTTATTGATTGGAGTTTATTGAAAATTGGACATTTGTTTAATGCTCATTTGGATTTAAGTTTAAATTATTTATTTGGAAAGCTATTTTATCCAATGGCCTGGGCCATGGGAATTCCAAATTCCGATATACAAAGTGCGGCAACTTTACTAGGACAAAAATTAACAATCAATGAATTTGTAGCATTTAAAAGTTTAACTAGTAAGGCAGTGCCAATTATTACAGAAAAAGGGTTATTCATAGTGAGCATTGCAATTTGTGGATTTGCTAATTTTAGTAGTGTAGGAATGCTAATTGGAGGTATTGGAGAGTTGGTGCCAAGCCGAAGAAAGGACCTAGCTGAATTAGGGTTAAAAGCCTTGCTTGCTGGTACACTTGCCTCCTACTTATCTGCAAGCATAGCGGGTATTTTAATTGGTTAATTTAATATTAAAATCTGCCCATAATTTGTAACTTTGCACTACTAATAAAGTAGTTATGAATACGAAGCAAATTGAGGTAATTATTGGTGCAGAAAATGACAACCGTTTACAACTAATAGGAAATAAAGTTATTCATAATGAACGACTTTCGTTTGACGAGGGCGTTTATTTATTTAAAAAATCATCACTCCCCTATGTTGGTGCGTTAGCCAATTGGAAAAGAGAATCTTTACACGGCGACAAAACTTATTTTAATAAAAATTTTCATATTGAACCTACTAACGTTTGCGTATTCTCTTGCAAATTTTGCTCATACTCTAAATTATATGCCCACAAGGAAGAAGGCTGGGAATTAACCATTGACCAAATGCTGGATATTGTTAAATCATACGATGGCAAACCAGTAACAGAAGTACATATAGTTGGTGGCGTACATCCAAAACTAACTTTAAGCTTTTTTTTAGAGTTGATGCGTGCAATTAAAGCACATCGACCTTCTTTACATATAAAAGCATTTACCCCCGTTGAGCTGGAATATATGTTCCGAAAAGCCAATGTAAGTACAAAAGAAGGTATGCGCTTGGCACATGAAGCAGGATTGGATTCTCTGCCAGGTGGCGGTGCCGAAATTTTTCATCCAGAAATTCGTGAACAAATTTGTGCCGATAAAGCAACAGCCAATCAGTGGTTAGAAATACATCAAACTGCACATGAACTTGGCATGCATAGCAATGCAACTTTATTATATGGACATATTGAAAAATATGAACATCGCATAGATCACATGGAACGTTTACGTCAGTTACAGGATAAAACAAAAGGATTTAATACTTTCATTCCATTGAAATTTAGAAATGAAGGAAATGACATGAGTCATATTCCAGAATCTACAATGGCAAATGATTTGAAAATGTACGCTGTTTCAAGATTGTACTTGGATAATTTTTCACATCTAAAAGCTTATTGGCCAATGTTAGGCCGAGATATTGCACAGTTGACTTTAAGTTACGGGGTAAATGATATTGACGGCACCATTGATGATACTACTAAAATTTATTCAATGGCTGGCAGTGAGGAACAAATTCCATCTATGACAACTGAACAATTGGTAGGTCTTATTAAACAAGTAAAAAGACAACCCATTGAAAGAGGAACCTTATACGATGTGATAAAGGATTATTCTAATCACGAATTTGTTGAAGGAGAATTATAGTTTAACATTCTGCTAAACCAATGGGAATTTGTATTGCCAAACCACCATCGGCTGTTTCTTTATATTTAGCACTCATATCTAGTGCAGTATTCCACATAGTTTTTATCACTTTGTCTAAACTCACCAATGCAAAATCAGGTTTACTTTGTAATGCCAATTGTGCCGCTGTAATGGCTTTAATGGCACCCATCGTATTGCGCTCAATACAAGGAATTTGAACAAGGCCACCAACTGGATCACAGGTTAATCCTAAATGATGCTCCATTGCAATTTCTGCAGCCATCAAACTTTGTTTTTGATTACCTCCTAATAGTTCAGTAAGGGCTGCAGCAGCCATGGCAGAAGAAACACCAATCTCAGCTTGACATCCGCCCATAGCAGCTGATATAGTTGCTCCACTTTTAAATAATGCGCCTACAGCACTCGCTGTCATTAAGAAAGTACGAATATCAGTTTGGGTATTTTTATTACAAAAAATTTGAGCATACATCATCACTGCAGGAATTACTCCAGCAGCACCATTGGTTGGTGCCGTTACGACTCTTCCAAAACTTGCATTCTCTTCATTCACTGCCAATGCAAAACAACTCACCCAATCTAAAATATATCTAAAATCATTCCCCCCTTGCTTAATCTTTTCCATCCAATCCTTTTCATCAATGATGGATTGATTGTTTAGTAATTGTTTGTTTAAATCAAAAGCCCGTCTACGCACCTGAAGCCCTCCAGGCAAAACCCCTTCGGTATTACAGCCCTTATATATACATGTAAACATGGTTTGCCAAATATGTGAAAGACCTTCATTAATATTTAGTTCTGATAAAATTGTTTTTTCATTTTCTTTCACCACTTCACTAATGGACATGCCTGTTTTCATACACCAATGTAATAATTCATTGGTCGTATAAAAATCGAAAGGAACATCAATTACGGTGTCCGTTTGTGGTGTAATGATTTCACCCTCTTTTGATTCATATTCAATAAAACCACCTCCAATAGAATAATAAGTAAATGTTTTTGTTTCATTTTTAAAGCTTATTAAGAATTGTAAGGCATTGGGATGATGAGGCAAAGATTTGTCTTTTAAAAACAATAAGTCAATATTTGTGTCAAAATTGATTTGTATTTTCCTATTTAATAAAATAGTATGCGAATTTCTTATTGCCTCTATTTTATCAGTTATCAACGAAGTGTCTGTTGATATTGGATCTTCCCCCATTAAGCCCATTAATACCGCCATATCCGTACCGTGTCCCTTTCCTGTTTTGGCCAAAGAACCATACAATAACACTTTAACCCCTAAAACAGTATCATTAGGAAATTCATTTTGAATCAAAGTCATACAGTGAAGCGCTGCCTTCCAGGGTCCCAAAGTATGGGAGCTAGAAGGCCCTACACCAATTTTAAACATATCAAATACCGAAATAAACTTTTCCATAATCTTTGACAAATGTATGTTAGTTTTTTTTAAATTTGAGAATGAAATTTTTACTCAGTACAATTCCCTTTTTATTTTTTGTAATACAAATAGACGCGCAGGTTGACACCATGCTCCTTAAGCAATTAATGCAAAAAAGACCCGATCAATTTGCAGAAATATTGAATCATCCAAATGAGTATAGAGTTCAGCTATTTTATACGCAAATTGATAGAGATAAAAACAACATTCCGCATTTCAAAGAATTTAGTTATAGACTAAATCCCTCCGAATATTTTTACCCTGCAAGTACGGTAAAAATGCCATTAGCCATAATGGCCTTGGATAAATTAAACTCATTAAATATTCCAGGATTTACAAAATCAAGTACACTTTATTATGATAGTGTTGGTGCCAGACAAGAAACCATTTACAACAATCCTTATTCAATAAATGGCAAACAAACTATTGAACAAGCTATAAAGGAAATATTTTTAGTTAGTGATAACAACGCCGCCAATAGGTTATTTGAATTTATTGGACAAGAAAGTATTCACAATAAATTAGCCGAAAAGGGATATAAAGATGCATATATTAGGAATAGATTAGAATTAGGTCGTACCCAAGAAGAAAGCAGACAAACACAGGCTATTGACGTATTTGACGATTATGGAAAAAATATTTATCATTTAAACGCACAATATAATAAACAGCCCCTACCAAATTATAATGTTGCTTTAGGAAAAGGTTATTTAAATAATAATGATTCTTTGATAAATGCACCTTTGGACTTTTCAGTAAAAAATAGAATTTACTTAAACGACTTACATCATATTTTACAATCTGTTATTTTTTATGATCAAACCCCAAAAGAAAAACAGTTTAATTTAACAAAAGAGGATAGACAGTTTTTATTAAAATGGATGCATACCCTACCTACCGAATCCCAATTTCCAACTTATGACACTACCAATTATTGGCCAGCCTATTGTAAGTTCATGTTCATGGGCGCTGAAAAAGGTCCTATCCCCTCTAACATTAAAATTTTTAATAAAGTGGGTGATGCCTATGGTTTTTTACTGGATATCAGTTATTTCATAGATACTGTTAACAAAGTTGAATTTATGTTGAGTGGCGTAATATACTGTAATAAGGATGGCATTTTAAATGACAGTAAATATGACTATGAAACAGTTGGATACCCTTTTTACAAAAATATAGGACGGCTTATTTATGAATATGAGCTTAAACGAAAAAAGCAATACCTACCCATTTTTGACACAATTCTTCCTTAACAACTAAGCTCCTATTCGTTTTCATTAGATATTCACAATAATGAAACCATAGGCTGAATAATTAAATCTTTCTAAAAGCCTTAAACTTACAGGCGTTTGCGAATAATTTGCGAAATTCGCTTTATCAAATTTTATACCATGATATTATCATCTTTATTAAATCGTTTTAGTGAGCCAGAAACTTTAAAAATGGCTAAGTTAGGTCGAGAATTAAGAGCACAAGGAATTGATGTAATTGATCTTAGTTTGGGAGAACCCGATTTTGATACGCCTCAACATATTAAAGATGCTGCAATAAAAGCCATTAATGACAACTGGTCTCATTATACACCAGTAGCAGGATTTTTAGATTTAAGAGAAGCCGTTTGTTCGAAATTAAAAAGAGATAATAATTTAGATTACAAACCTGAACAAATAGTTACTTCTACGGGTGCTAAACAAAGTTTAGCGAACGCAATTTTAGCACTGGTAGACGATGGTGATGAAGTTATTATTCCCACTCCATATTGGGTAACATATTCTGAGTTAGTAAAAATTGCGAGAGGTAAGGTTGTTGAAATTAGAACCACAACAGAAGCCGGATTTAAAGCAACTCCTGCTCAAATTGAAGCAGCGATTACTCCTAAAACAAAAGTGTTCATGTTCTCTAGCCCTTGTAATCCAAGCGGTGCTGTTTATAGTAAAGATGAATTAAAAGCAATTGCTGATTTATTCAAGAAATATCCTCATATTACTTTGCTTTCAGATGAAATTTATGAATACATCAATTTTGTTGGTAAACATGAAAGTATTGCTCAGTTTTCCGAAATAAAAGATCAGGTAGTTGTTATTAATGGATTAAGTAAAGGTTTTGCTATGACGGGTTGGAGATTAGGTTATACTGCTTCATCTGTTGAAGTTGCAAAAGCAATGGAAAAACTACAGGGACAGTTTACATCAGGGACATGCTCAATTACGCAAAAGGCAGCAGTAACTGCCTTAGTTGGCGATCTAAAACCATCTATGGAAATGACCCAAGAATTTACACGCCGTAGAACTACTACTTTGAAATTAGTAAGCGAAGTGCCAGGATTCAAGTGTTATGCGCCAGAAGGTGCATTTTATGTGTTCCCAGATGTAAGTAACTATTATGGAAAATCGGATGGCACACAAACCATTGCAAATGCAGCTGATTTTAGCATGTATTTATTAAATACCGCTCATGTTTCTTCCGTGATGGGTGATGCCTTTGGTGAACCTAATTGTGTACGTTTCTCTTTTGCCAATAGTATGCCAAATATCGAAAAAGCATGGGCAAGAATAAAAGAAGCATTGGCTAAATTGAAATAGTGACTCCTGAGAAATTTCAAATGTTTGAAAACAGGTTGCTTAAGAATTATAAGCACCGTCTTAAACAAGCCAAGCGATTAAACTTGACCTGTTGGAGATTATATGATCATGACCTCCCTGAGTTTCCAATATGTATCGAATTTTATGAACAATACATTTATATTGCCGAATACAATCGTCGACATGCTTTAACGGAAGAAGAACATACGCAATGGTTTGAAACGACAAAAAATATTATTTCCACTATGACGGGTGTTCTTGTAGATCATATGTTTGTGAAATTGCGTAAAAGAATGTCGCACAGAGAAGGTCAATATGAAAAGGAAGAGGTAACAGCGTCAAAAATAATCACTGTACAAGAAAATGGACATAAGTTTCTTGTAAATTTAACCGACTATTTGGATACAGGATTATTTTTGGATCATAGAATTACAAGGCAAATGGTTGCTGCGGAAGCTAAAGACAAAACATTCTTAAATTTATTTAGTTATACGAGTTCCTTCTCGGTATATGCAGCTGCAGCAGGAGCAAAAACAGTAACATCGGTTGATTTGTCAAAAACCTATTTAACTTGGAGTGAGGATAATTTTGCTATCAACTTATTAAAGAACACAGTAGCATATCAATTTGTACACGCCGATGTAAAGCAATATTTAAAATTATTGCCTAGCAACCATTATGATTTAGTGGTAATGGACCCTCCTACTTTTAGCAATAGTAAAAGAATGAAGGATATTTTAGATATTCAGAGGGATCATGTTGAACTAATTAACGATGTATTGCGTGCCATGAAGCCAGGAGGCCTGTTATATTTTAGTACCAACTATACGCAATTTATTATTGATTTAGAAAATATCAATAGTGAAAATGTAAAAGATATAACCAAGGCAACTACCCCATTTGATTTTGAAGGAAGATTAAAACGTTGGTGTTACAAAATTATAAAGTAGCCATAATTTCTTTATGTAAGGCAACTACTTGTGGTAATACTAAATGTTGATCATCATTCTCAATAATCCAGTCACACAATTTCATTTTCAAAGATTCATCAATTTGGTGCATCATTCTTTTTTCTACTTCCTGCTTTGTGCAATGATCTCTTTTCATTACCCTATTTATCCGAAGGGATTTTGGCGCCGATACGCCTATTATTTTTGAAACGCCAAAGGTTGAACCTGACTCAAAAAATAATGCGGCCTCTTTTATTACATAGGGAGTAGTTTGATGCTTTGCCCAATCTAATGCAGTTTGAATGGTGATGGGATGAACAATTGCGTTTAATTGTTCTAATTTAAAATGATCCGAAAAAACAATTTGAGATAAATAGGCCCTATTTAAAACGTATTCATTCTCCTTGTTTTTTTCATTTTGTTGTACATAAACCTGATTGCCAAAAGTTTCAATTAGTTTTTCCTTAATAACAGGACTGGTATTCATTATGTGTTTAGCGGTAGCATCAGCATCAAAAACAGGTATTCCTAAATTTGCAAACACTTTTGCAATAGTGGATTTACCTGAACCTATCCCGCCTGTTAATCCAATAATTACTGCCATGAATATTAATTACTCCTTAAAGTTAGGTGAAATTTAAACATGAAAAAATCCGAACTAAGTTTCTATTTCTAAAAACTAAGTTCGGACCCGTTTAAAATTTATCAATTATAAGATAAGTGCTTATTTGTTAATAGCTTGAGACCATTCTAAACTAATTGAAGATCTTTCAATTTTCAAATAACTACCTGGACTAACTTCTAATTGAACCGTATTGTCCTCGTTTACTTTACTAATTGTTCCATGAATTCCAGCGATAGTAACAACTTTGTCGCCTTTTTGCATATTGTCAATAAATTTCTTTTGTTCTTTTGCCTTTTTAGCTTGTGGACGGATCATGAAAAACCAAAATACTACGATAATTCCACCTAGCATTATTAATTGAAAAGTTCCACCTTGTTGTGGGGCTTGTAATAAAATTGTTGTCATTTTTTATTGTTTAAATTATTTTAAAATTTGAGTTTCAAATTACTTGTACAAATATAAGTGAATTACTATTTAGCTTTGTGGCTTACTTTTTGAATTTTACCGTTTCCTACCAATTCTTTGTGAATGCTATCTAAAATACCATTTACAAAATGTCCGCTTTGTTCAGTACTGTATTCTTTTGCTAAATCTATATATTCATTAATCGTTACTTTAGTAGGAATGGTATCAAAATATACCAATTCGCATACGCCCAATCTCAACAATATCATATCTATAACTGCTATACGTTCAGGATCCCAGTTCTTTAATCTTGGTTTTATAATATCTTCCGCAATTGTTTTTTTAGCAATGGCTGTTTCCAATAATTCAATTGCAAATTTCATTTTTTCATCACCCACCAAATCCAAGAAATTTACCGATCCTGGTTTTTGTATATAGTTCAACACCAAACCAATCATCATATCCCCTTCGTCCTCCCAATTGGTAAAATGCTCATCAATATAATCTACTGTATGCTCAGATCCTAAAATGATGTTTCCAAAAATGTATTTTAAAATTTCTTTTTCTTTGGATTTATCTCTGTTTTCTTCGGAGATATAAACTTTGTATTCATTGGACGCAACCAATTGTCTAAATAAATTTTTAACCAAATCACCTTCAATCCACTGTTGTGGTTTTACCAATTCCAAGGCTTTTTTAAAACCTTCTAATGATATGGTTTGCCATACAATAGCATTGCCTGCAATTTTGATATTTACTGTTAAATCGGACTCATTGGGGAGGTTTTTTGAGGCCCTTTGTTGGGATTCCACTTCGGCATATAAAGCTACTTGGTGGATTAAATGAACTAAGAAAACGAATAAATTGCGGGATTTGTCAAATTCTTTGTTAAGTAAAGCGTTTGAAGTGCCTTGAATATTTGATTCAAGCATGTACAAAACCTGCATCACTTTAATTCGGATATTTCTTCTGTTCATCATAATTGTAAGAGCTATAAAGGGGGCAAAGCTATTTAAATAATTCCAAAAAAACTGACATTTTTTACATAAATAGACGCAAAACCTACAAATTTAAGGTTAGATTTGCCACCCTTGTCCCCGTATAGAAAGTAATACTGCAATTTTGACTTATTCAACACGCAATAAAGTCACTGGCACGATTCTAGCTACTTACTGGGTACAACATTAATTATTAAACCAAAAACGATAAAGTATGGCTAAGAGTACGGCTAAAAAAGTAAACATTACGCCTTTACATGACAGAG
Source organism: Bacteroidota bacterium (assembly GCA_037975805.1). Taxonomy (GTDB): domain Bacteria; phylum Bacteroidota; class Bacteroidia; order Chitinophagales; family Chitinophagaceae; genus Sediminibacterium. The sequence continues at coordinate 38,725 of JBANFX010000008.1, forward strand.
TAATTGTTATGCCTGCCGCTGCTGAAGAGAAAACAGCTGGAGGAATCATTATCCCAGACACTGCAAAAGAAAAACCACAACGTGGAGTAATTGTTGCTGCTGGTCCAGGTAAAAAAGACGAACCAGTAACTGTTAAAGTGGGTGATACCGTTTTATATGGTAAATACGCTGGTACAGAAATTCAAATTGAAGGTCAAGATTTATTGATCATGCGTGAAAGTGATATTTTGGCTATTGTATAATAAATACATCTCCAAACTATCCTATTAATTAAATAACGATTAAAAATAAGTTTATATGTCAAAAATGATTTTTTTCGACTTAGAGGCGAGAAATAAAATGAAAAAAGGTGTTGACACTTTAGCCAACGCTGTAAAAGTTACTTTAGGGCCAAAAGGTCGTAACGTAGTAATTGAGAAAAAATTTGGTTCTCCATCTGTAACAAAGGATGGGGTATCTGTAGCCAAAGAAATTGATTTAGAAGATCCAATTGAAAACATTGGTGCTCAAATGGTAAAAGAAGTTGCTTCTAAAACTGCCGATCAAGCAGGTGATGGTACAACTACTGCTACTGTATTAGCACAAGCAATTGTGGGCGAAGGATTAAGAAACGTTACTGCTGGTGCAAACCCTATGGATTTGAAGCGTGGTATAGACAAAGCTGTAGAAAAAGTAGTTGCAAGCTTAAAAGCACAATCTCAAACTGTTGGAAACGACACAAAAAAAATTGAGCAAGTAGCATCTATTTCTGCAAACAACGATAATGAAATTGGAAAGTTAATTGCAACTGCAATGGCTAAGGTTGGTAAAGAAGGTGTAATCACAGTAGAAGAAGCAAAAGGTACTGATACTACTGTTGATGTAGTAGAAGGTATGCAATTTGATCGTGGTTATGTATCTCCCTATTTCGTTACCAACAGCGAAAAAATGGAAGCTGAAATGCAAAATCCATACATCTTAATTTATGATAAGAAGATTTCAGCAATGAAAGATATCTTACATATTTTAGAGAAGGTTGCTCAAACAAGTCGTCCATTAGTAATCATCGCTGAAGATTTAGAAGGCGAAGCAATGGCAACATTGGTAGTAAACAAATTACGTGGTACCATTAAGGTAGCCGCAGTTAAAGCACCAGGTTTTGGTGACAGAAGAAAAGAAATGTTAACAGACATTGCTATCTTAACTGCAGGTACTGTAATTAGTGAAGAGCAAGGATTTAAATTAGAAAATGCCGACTTATCTTATTTAGGTCAAGCATCTTCTATCACTATTGACAAAGACAATACTGTGATTGTGGGTGGAAAAGGTAAGAAAGCAGATATCACTAGTCGTGTAAATCAAATCAAAGCTCAAATTGAAAACACAACCTCTGAATACGATAAAGAAAAATTACAAGAGCGTTTAGCGAAATTAAGTGGCGGTGTAGCTGTACTTTATGTAGGTGCTGCAACAGAAACTGAAATGAAAGAAAAGAAAGATCGTGTGGACGATGCTTTACACGCTACACGTGCTGCTGTTGAAGAAGGCATTGTACCAGGTGGTGGTGTTGCATACATCCGTGCAGTAGCAAGCTTAGACAAATTAAAAGGTGCTAACGATGACGAAAATACAGGTATTCAAATTGTACGACGTGCAATTGAAGAGCCATTGCGTCAAATTGTTAAGAATAGCGGTATCGAAGGTTCAATTGTTGTACAAAAAATCAAAGAAGGAAAAGACGACTATGGTTTTAACGCAAGAACTGAAGTATTCGAAAATTTATTCAAGGCAGGCGTAATCGACCCAACAAAAGTATCGAGAGTAGCTTTAGAAAATGCAGCTTCAATTGCATCTATGTTGTTAACAACTGAATGTGTAATTGCTGACAAACCTGCACCAGCAGCTGCTCCACAAGGTGGCGGACATGCTCCTGATATGGGCGGTATGGGTTACTAAAATATAAACACAATCGCTTTGTAAACATAAAAAAAGCCTCAGTAAATGCTGGGGCTTTTTTATTTTAATTTTTTTTGTTTAAATAAAGCATCAATCGCTATACTCCTTTTTTTGTAAAGTATAACTGATATCCTTTAGCTAATAATAATTGAGCTATACCATATGTTAACATTGTCACCAAACCAATATTTGTAATTGGATGGTGTTTTGACCAATCAAATTTATTAAAGGCCAATACAGTATCAGAAGCAATAAAAAATAACATACCTGGAAACCAAAATAATTTGGATATCAGCTCCCCTTTTGTATTCCCGCCTGCATGTATTGCCATCAAAGCGGCAGAACATATTAATGCCATGTATACCAAAATTGGATATATTAAACTTCCCATTGCCGATTGCAATTTGAAGTATATAAACAAACAAAAAGCAACTAAAAGAATAGTAAATAAAATTAATTTTTTTGATTTTGGTTGTTGAATAGAATTGATTTTTGCAAACATTAAAATATTAAAAACATGCGTTGTCATAAACGCAACCATCCCAATGATAAATAAATTTTCATAGGTTAACAATACATCCCCTAAGAAAGAACCAAGCATAGCAAGCATTACATACCATTTTCCTTTTGGCGCACTTTCTAATTGATTTTGGGCAGTTAAATACACCATCAAAGTGGGTAATAACAATATCTTGGTAATAAATTGAAGAGTACTAAATTCTATCCCTAATATTTGACTGTATAAATGAGCAGATAATAAAAGGATATACATTGTAATCCCCCATTTTTGAATAATCAATTTCATAAATTACTAGTATTATTATTAATTAAAAGTACGTCATGAGTCGTATATTATACTCCCCTTTTCATAAATTTGCTACATGATAAGCCAAGAGGAGGAGAAATTTTACAAACATTGGGAAAAAGAACGTTTACAACCTAAATACAGAAGACGTGCTTTTTTAAGGGGATTAAGTGTAGGTTTAAGTTTAGGCATTTTGGTGATGTTAATCTCTGCCATGGGTTGGTATGAAAGAGCACATATGGTTTCCAATAGCTGGGGTAATGAAATTTGGGTTATTATTGCTATTATAACCATATCGGTGGGATTTGCTTGGCTATACCAACAATTTACTACCGAAATGAACGAGCAAAGGTTTCAAGAATTAAAAAATATAAAAAACAAAAAATGATCAATTTTACTCAAAAATCAATCAAAATGGGGCATTTTTCTCAAATTTTACGCGTTTTTACCGTATTTTTTGCAATTATGGCACTAAATGCATGTAGCAAATCTGGTGCTAGTGAACAAGAGCAGATGATTTCATATGCAAAAGCAAATAGCATTAACTATACAACCGATGCAAGCGGTATTTTATATGAAATTATCACTCCGGGCAATAGCACTAAACCTACTGTAAATAACACAATAACAGTGACTTATGTAGGCAAATTAATGAATGGAAATCAATTTGATGCAGGAACCATTACCTATGGGTTAAATCAACTAATACCTGGATGGCAAATAGCTGTACCAAAAATTGGGGTTGGTGGAGAAATTAAAGTGTTAATACCCTCTTCATTGGGTTATGGTTCGGCAGGGGCTGGTTCCATTCCTGGGAATGCACCTTTGTACTTTAACATCAAGCTTTTAGGCGTAAAATAATGGCTTTTTGCCCTTAATTTTCAAGTGGTTTCCACTATATTTGCCGACTAAAAATCAGTTAACCAAACTATTATGCAACTCAAAGGATTAGTGCGCTTTTTTGCTATTGCGCTTATTTTAATTTGTATCTATCAATTGTCATTTACTTATTTCGTAAATAAACACGAATCGGCTATGGATGCTAAGGCATCTGCTTGGGTAAAGAAATTCCCTAAAGCAGAGCAGGCTTACCCTGGTGACAAGGAAAAACAATCGTTTTATAACGATAGTCTAAATGAATTAAAGAAAAATTATTTCAAAAGATTATTAGACAGTACAAAAGAAACCAAATTATTCTTTGGCTTAACCACTTATGGTTCTGCAAAAGAAAAAGAATTAATGCTAGGTCTTGATTTACAAGGTGGAATGAGTGTTACCATGGAAGTAAGTATAGACGGTCTTATTAAATCCTTATCGAATTATTCAAAAGATCCTGCCTTCAATACTGCTTTAAATAATGCAGTAGTTAAAAAAGCAAATAGCAGTGCCGACTTAATTACTTTGTTTATGGAAGAATATAACAAAGTAAGTCCTCAAGGAAAATTGGCACCATTGTTCGCAAATGCACTTCGTAAGAATGATAATACCCCTAAATTCAATGCCACTAATCAAGAAGTGGAAGCATATTTAAGAGAAAAATCAAAAGCTGCTTTTGAGTCCACAGTTAATATTATTTCAAAGCGTATTGATAAATTTGGGTTAGCCTCTCCTAATATAAATCCTAATCCAAGCAAAGGAATTATAAATATTGAATTAGCTGGCGTAACCGACAAAGAAAGAGTGAGAGCTAATTTGCAGTCAACTGCAAACTTACAATTCTTTGAAGTGTACACTGTAGAAAATAGAGATGTAGTAAATGCGTTAAATGCTGCAGATAAAGCAATTGAATTAAGTTTATCAGGTGTTAAAGATACAAGTGGCGCCGTTAAAGTAGACAGTACTGTATTGGCTGCTAATAAAAATCCTTTAAAGATTTTAAACGTTTCTCAACCAAGTCAAGATCCAAAATCTGGTCAATTATATTTTCCAAGCACCATTGGATACGTAGCCAAAAAAGATACTGCAAAATTAAACGCATATCTAGCATTGCCAGAAGTTAAATCTAAATTTCCTTCTAACCTAGTATTCATGTATGGTAAAGTGGAAGATGAAGTAGATGTTAAAGTAAAAGACATCTTCCCTCTTTATGCTGTAAAAACTTTGGAAAATGGTCAATCTGAATTAGAGGGTGATATCGTCGAAAGTGCATCAGTTGGTACGAATGAAATGGGTAAGATTGATATTAAAATGAACATGAAGCCTGAGGCAACTGCCATTTGGGCAAAAATGACTACTAGAAACATTCGTAAACCAATAGCAATTGTATTGGATAATACTGTATACTCTGCTCCGAATGTAAATGATGCCATTACAACAGGTAGCTCATCAATTAGTGGAAACTATACTATTAAAACTGCTCAAGATTTGGTAGATATATTAAAAATTGGTGCTTTACCAGCTACTGCTAAAATTGTACAGTGGCAATCTATTGGTGCAACATTAGGTAAGTCAACAGTAGAAGGTGGTTTAATGTCATTTGGTATTGCCTTCTTAGTAATTTTTGCATTAATGTTATTATATTTTAATACAGGTGGTTGGGTTGCAAATATTGCTTTAGTATTAAACTTATTATTTACTATTGGTATTTTAAGTGCGTTAGGTTTTACTTTAACAGCACCTGGTATCGCTGGTTTAGTATTAACCATTGGTATGGCTGTGGACACCAACGTAATTATATTTGAAAGAATTAAAGAGGAATTAACAAAAGGTAAAAGCTATCAAATGGCTGTTACAGATGGTTACAAACGTTCTATGTCTCCAGTATTGGATGCGCACGTTACTACCCTTTTAACTGCTTGTATCTTAGCTTACTTTGGATTGGGTCCAGTTCTTGGTTTCGCTACAACACAAATTATTGGTATTTTGTTATCATTATTCTGTGGAATCTTAGTTTCACGTTTAATAACAGATATCTACGCGAATAACAATCGTCATTTTGAATATTTTACAAAAATATCAAGATCAATTTTTAAGCATGCATCATTCAAATTTATTGAATTCAGAAAGTATGCTTACATGTTATCTGCGGTAGTACTTGTATTGGGTATCGCATCTTTCTTTAACGGTTTTGACGAGGGTGTTGAATTCTCTGGCGGTAGAAGCTACACCGTTAAATTAGACAAAGCTGTAAATACCGAAGAAGTTAGAAATGAACTTAAAACAGTATTTGGTGGTGAGGCTCCAATAATTAAAACTGTTGATACAAAAAATCAAATAAACATTACAACTTCTTATAAGATTAAGTCTCAAGGAAATGCAATTGATCAAGAAGTTGAAGGATTATTGTATAAAGGTTTATCAAAATATTTGCCTACAGGAACAACATTTAAAGATTTCGAAGAAAAATATAAACAAAGTTCTCAAACTGTACTGCCTACCATTTCTGAGGAATTAAAATCAGGTGCTACCAATGCAACTATCTTTGCTTTAATTGCAATTTGTTTATACATATTCATTCGCTTCCGTGATTGGAGATACTCATTAGGTACTATTTTCTCTTTGTTACACGATGTATTTGTAACATTAATTGTATTTAGTTTCTTAAGAAAAGTGGTTCCTTTCCCATTAGAAATTGATCAGCATTTCATTGCTGCCATACTAACGGTAATTGGATTCTCTATGAATGATACGGTGATTGTATATGACCGTATTCGTGAGGATTCTAAATTAATGAAGGGTTCTGATAATGCAAGTGTTATTAACCGCGCTATTAATGAAACTTTAAGTCGTACCATTATGACATCATTAACGGTGTTCTTAGTAATCTTAATTTTATTCATCTTTGGTGGTGAAGTAACAAGAGGATTTGCTTTTGCAATGTTAATTGGTGTAATCACTGGTACTTACTCTTCTATATTTGTAGCTGCACCGGTTTTGGTGGATTTCGCAAAGAACAAACCATTGGGTCGCGCTGAGACTAAAAAGAAATAAACTTTTATAAGTTTAATTTTTAGATAAAAATAAAAAGCCCCTTAAATTTCATTAAGGGGCTTTTTATTAAACGGCAAAGCTTGTCCCACATCCACAGGTGCTTGAAGCATTTGGATTTTGAAACGTAAAACCTCTACTGTTTAATCCTCCCTGCCAATCAATATTCATTCCATATAAATAAATTTGATGAGCGGCTTCCATACAACATGGAATACCTTCAAATACAAATTCTAAATCGCCCTCTTTAGGGACATCAAAACCTAATACATAGGTCATACCAGAACAACCCCCGCCTTTCACACCTACCCTTAATTTTTGTTGTTGATCAAAGCCAGGCTCCCCCATTAATCTAGTTAATTCTTCAACTGCAGAAGCCGTAAAACTTACAGGGGTATTAAAAATTGTTTCTGTAGCCATAAGATTTGCGTTTTTTACAAAATTACGACAAGAATTGGACATGCGATTTATCTAAAATTTCGAAAATAGGAATATTAACTATTGTCCAAAGAGGTGAATTTTTCGTAATTTGAACCATGCAAGAAAAAGTGAAAAAGACAGACAGTGGCATTCCTATAAAAAAGGTTTACACCAATGCCGATTTGCCCAATACATTAGATGGTAATGCAGAACCAGGAAGCTACCCTTACACAAGGGGTGTTCAAGCTGATATGTATCGTGGCAAACTTTGGACCATGCGACAATATGCTGGCTTTTCAACTGCTGAAGAAAGTAATCAACGCTATCATTTTTTATTGTCTCAGGGTGTTATGGGTTTAAGTGTAGCATTTGATTTACCAACTCAAATTGGTTATGACCCAGATCACAGTTTGTCTGAAGGTGAAGTTGGCAAAGTAGGCGTTTCCATTTGTTCTTTAGAAGATATGGAAGTTTTGTTTAAAGATATTCCTTTAGAAAAGATTAGCACTTCCATGACCATAAATGCTACAAGTTTTATTTTATTGGCATTTTATGTTGCTTTGGCCAAAAAAAGAGGTATTGATATTAAACAATTAGCGGGAACGATTCAAAATGATATTTTAAAAGAATACGCAGCAAGAGGCACCTACATATATCCGCCTAAACATTCCATGCGTATTATTACTGATATTTTTGAGTGGTGTGGTGATCATTTACCAAAATGGAATAGTATTAGTATATCGGGTTATCATATACGAGAAGCTGGAAGTACAGCAGTTCAAGAAATTGCATTCACTTTAAGCAATGGGAAAGCCTATGTAAAAGCAGCCTTAGAAAAAGGGTTAAATATAAATATTTTTGGAAAAAGACTTTCATTTTTCTTTAATGCACATAATAATTTATTTGAAGAAATAGCAAAATTTAGAGCCGCTAGAAAAATGTGGGCAAATATTATGAAGGCATTAGGTGCCACAGACGAGAAAGCCCTTAAGCTGCGTTTTCATACACAAACCGGTGGTGCAACGTTAACCGCACAACAACCACTTAACAATATTAGTAGAGTTACCATTCAAACCTTGGCAGCCGTATTGGGAGGCACACAAAGTTTACACACCAATGGGTTTGACGAAGCTTTAGGGTTACCTACCGAAGAGGCTGCAAGTATTGCTTTAAGAACCCAACAAATTGTTGCATTTGAAAGTGGCGTAACTGATACCGCCGACCCTTTAGCAGGAAGTTATTTTATTGAAAATCTAACCCATCAAATTGAACAAGAGGCATTGGTGTTGATAAAACAAATAGATGATATGGGTGGAAGCGTCCAAGCTATAGAAAACGGATTTATGCAAAACAAAATTGCAGAAAGTGCCTATACTTATCAAAAAAATATTGAGTCCAAGCATAAAATTATAGTTGGAGTTAATGATTTTATTTCTGAAAATAAAAATGCCATCCCTATTTTAAAAATTGATGAGAAAATTAGAGCTGAGCAAATTGAGAAATTAAAAATTTTAAAATCAAAAAGGAATCAATCTCAGGTAAACAATTGTTTAGCTGCCATAAAAAATGCGGCTATCGAAAATAAAAATTTAATGCCTTTTGTTATAGAAGCAGTTGAAAATGATTGTACACTTGGTGAAATTTCAGATACTTTAAGATCTGTATTTGGAGAATACCAAGCCTAAACTTAATGATTAAAAAATTCACTTATATCCATAAATTCTTAAAACATTAAAAAATAAATACAATATGCGTAAATTATTATTAGCTTTTTTTATAACAAGTTCATTATGCTCAATAGCACAAGAACTTCCCAAAAATTATGCTTCCTTAATAAAAGAAGTAGAACCACAATTGATTAATTGGAGAAGACATTTTCATGAAAATCCTGAACTTTCCAATAGGGAATTTAATACTGGTAAATATATTGCCGAGTTTTTAAAAACATTACCAAATGTAGAAGTTAGGTACCCAGTTGCAAAAACAGGTGTTGTGGCTGTTCTAAAAGGTGGTAAACCAGGTCCGGTTGTTGCGTTAAGAGCAGACATAGATGCCCTACCCGTTTTAGAAAGAACCCCAGTTCCTTTTGCTTCAAAAGTGACTACCGATTTTAATGGACAAAAAGTTAATGTAAGTCATGCCTGTGGTCATGATTCACATACTGCAATGTTAATGGCAACTGCTAAAGTATTAAGTTCTTTACAAAAAGACGTTCCTGGAACCGTAGTATTTTTATTCCAACCTGCAGAAGAAGGAACACCAGGAACTGAAGAAGGTGGTGCACCTTTAATGATAAAAGAAGGCGCTTTAGACAATCCAAAGGTTGAAGCCGTATATGGTATTCATATTTCATCACAAACCCCAGTAGGTACTTTAAAGTATAAATCAGGTGCGTTTATGGCATCCTCAGACTGGTTTACTATTAAAGTAAATGGTAAAGGTAGTCATGGTTCTCAACCATGGGGTGGCGTGGATCCTGTTGCTGCTTCTGCACAAATCATTGAAGGACTTCAACATATTGTTAGTAGACAAATGGACTTAACTACAGCACCATTAGTAATTACAGTAGCCACTATTAATGCTGGTGTACGTTCAAACATCATTCCTGAATATGCCGAGATGACTGGTACCATAAGAACCTTGGACAGTAAAATGCAAGAGGAAGTTCATGAAAGAATTAAAAAAACAGTTCAAACAATTGCAGCGAGTTCAGGTGCAACAGCGGATGTGAAAATTGAAACAAAAACCTTAGTTACCTATAACGATCCAAGTTTAGTAAAAAAAACATTGCCATCTTTAGTAAAAGCTGCTGGCGTAGATAATGTATCAGAATCAACTTGGGTTACTGGCGCAGAGGATTTTTCATTTTATGCTGCAAAAGCGCCTAGTTTTTTCTTTAATTTAGGCGCATTGCCAAAAGGTACGGATCCCAAAAATGCAAGCCCACACCATACACCTGATTTTTATTTAGACGAATCCGGATTTATAGTTGGTGTTAAAGCATTTACTCAATTGGTATTTGACAATGCAATTCCAAAAACAAAATAACTATAAAAAAAGGGGTCCAAATGGACTCCTTTTTTTTATTTAGCATAATTCCTAGCGCCGAATAATAAACTTCCTATTCGGACCATATTGCTGCCCTTAGCGATAGCTAATTTATAATCAGCACTCATCCCCATGCTAAGTATACTAAATTGTCCAATTGGAAATAATGGAGCTGCTTTATCAAAATAAGATTTGAGCATACTAAACTCATTATCTAATAAAGTTGGGTCCTCAGTAAAACTTGCCATGCCCATAAGTCCCTTAATACGAATATTACTATAATTAGCTAATCGACCACTTACAATAAGTTCATGTAAATCCGGCCCATCAAATCCAAACTTAGTTTCTTCCGTTGCGATATGAATTTGTAACAAACAGTCTATTACCCTATTATTTTTTAGTGCCTGTTTGTTAATTTCTTGTAATAACTTTTCTGAATCAACACCATGAATTAAGTATACAAAGGGCGCTATATATTTTACTTTATTGGATTGTAAATGCCCAATAAAATGCCACTGAATATCCTTGGGCAAAGCAGCCTCTTTATCTACAAGTTCATGAACATAGTTTTCACCAAATGCGCGATGACCTAAATCATACAAAGCTTGTACATCTTCATTAGGTTTGGTTTTACTTACTGCAATAAGTTGAACGTTATTATGCAAAAGTTCACCTTGAATAGTTTGATATAGTTGGGTATTTACTGACATTTTGATGCTTATAAAAGATAGGAGGAGTTATTTATAAAATAACTCCTCACAAAATTAAGCATAAATAATGCTTGTATAAAAATTATCTGGTAATACTCCTACCAATCACCATTTTCTGTATCTCACTTGTACCCTCGTAAATTTGAGTAATTTTCGCATCTCTCATTAATCGTTCAACATGATATTCTTTTACAAAACCATATCCACCATGTACCTGAACAGCTTCGGTAGTTACCCACATTGCAATATCACTTGCATATAATTTTGCCATTGCTGCAGTTGTGGTATAATCCAAATGATTGTCTTTTTCCCAGGCGGCTTTAAAACATAATAGTCTAGCTGTTTCAATTTTTGTAGCCATATCTGCTAACTTAAATTGAATGGCTTGATGTTCATGAATAGGCTTGCCAAATGTTTTTCTTTCCTTACTATAAGCCAAAGCTAATTCATAAGCTCCACTTGCTATGCCCAATGCTTGAGCAGCAATACCAATACGACCTCCATTCAATGTTTTCATTGCAAAATTAAATCCAAAACCTTCTTCACCTATTCTATTGGCTGCAGAAACTTTTACATCAGTAAATGAAATGGCGTGCGTATCACTTCCTCTTATACCCATTTTATTTTCTTTTGCCCCCACCGAAACACCTGGTGTATTTTTATCTACTATAAAAGCATTAATTCCTTTATGCCCTTTTGAATAATCGGTTTGTGCTATAACCAGATATACACTTGCTGTTGAGCCATTGGTGATCCAGTTTTTTACACCATTAATAATATAATCGTCCCCTTGTTTTACAGCACTTGTATGTTGATGCGTAGCATCACTGCCTGCTTCAGGCTCACTTAATAAAAAAGCACCAATGTATAATTCACCATCTTTTATGCCTTGTGCTAAGGGTGTAAGGTATTTTTGTTTTTGTACTTCCGTGCCAAAATGTTCTAACCCCCAACAAACCAAGCTGTTGTTAACACTCATAGCAACACTCACACTACTATCCACTTTACTAATTTCTTCCATTGCTAAAACATAACTTATGGAATCCATACCTGCACCACCATAATTGGGACTGGTCATCATACCCATAAAACCCAAATTGGCCAATTGTAATAATTGTTCCTTAGGTACTAACTGTTTTTCATCCCTTTCAATAACACCTTGTAAACATTGTTGTTGTGCAAATTCACGTGCAGCTTGTTGAATCATTAACTGCTCTTCGGTTAGCTTAAAATCCATAAAATATTGGTTTGTGCAAATTTACGCTAACATTTGTTAGTTATCAAATTTTAAACCTTTTTTTTATATTTAATTTAAGGTGTTCCTAATTTATATTGAATAATTTGAGCAAGTACCGATTTGTCAGATGCAGTAAAATGCTTGGTACTATCTTGTCTAAAATGACGTTTAAAAGCTAATATAGCAGCACTCGTATCTTTAATATCATAGCCTACAATAGCCAGGGCATATGGAATTGATAAATTGTTTTGTAATACTATATTCAAATTAGGTTCAAACCAAATACCATATCCTTTTTGAGCTAATAATGACCAGGGGAAATTAATATTGGGATCTACTTTTCTAGTTGGTGCAATATCTCCATGTCCAATAAAATTTGCTTCTGGTATTTTATATTTCTGTTTTAATACACCTAGTAAGGTTAACAAACTTTCAATTTGTTTGGGCTCAAAAGGCTCGAACCCATTATTGTCAATTTCTATACCTATTGAACTTGAGTTTATATCGGTATTATTTCCCCATTTTGCAACTCCACCATGCCAAGCTCGCATATAATCATTCAGCATATGATGTACAGTCCCATCCTTACAAATTACATAATGTGCACTCACTTTTGTACGCTCCAAAGTAAATGTTTTCAAAGTTTGTTCACAAGAGTTTTGCGCAGTATGATGAATAATTACAAAATTAGGTTTGCGTAAATCAAAATTTGTAGTACCCACCCATTCTGAAGTAGGAATAGTCTTTAAGGAATCTATTATTGGATATGGGGTTGCTGTAATTTGTTTTACCAATGCTTTTGCTTGTTGCTTATATTGTTTATTAGTAGATTGGTATTGAAAAGTAGTACAGGAAAACACAGTTATCAATAAAACTAGAATAATGATATGTTTTGAATTTATATTTATCATGAATTGCATTCAAAAGTTAAAAATCCGTACTTGGTTCTTGCTGACTTAAACAGTGAAAACTACCTAAGCCCCATATAATATCTGTAGAGTCTATCCCTACCACTTCTCTGGAAGGAAAACAGCTTTGTATAATTTGCATGGCTTTATCGTCTTGTGCACATCTGTATGTGGGAACTATTATATGACCATTACTTATATAAAAATTAGCATAAGAAGCGGGAAGCATTTGGCCTTCATATATTACATCCGCTGGCATTGGAAGTTCGACAATATTTAATTGTTTACCATTAGCCAATCTCATGGCTTTTAATTCACTTAAATTTTTTTGAAGCAAATCATAATTTTCTGACAACACATTGGATTCTAAAACCGTAATAACGGTATCCTCATTTACAAATCGAACAGTATCATCAATATGACCATCGGTATCATCACCAACAATCCCTTCTGAAACCCATAAAACTTGTTCAACTCCATAATAATTACATAAATATCTTTCTATCTGATCCTGACTTAAGTGTGGATTTCTATTTGAATTTAAGAGACAACACTTTGAAGTAAGCACGGTTCCAGCGCCGTTAAAATCAACCGATCCGCCTTCCATAATAATATTTGGATAAAATACAGGCAAATTCATTGCCTTAGCAATATGTGTAGGTATTTCATCGTCCAAATCGTATGGAGGATACTTTCCACCCCATGCATTAATATTCCAATCTACAATTGCTTTTGGTTGTTCTTTATTATTGCGAATTAAAAAACTAGGTCCATGATCTCTACACCAAGCATCATTTGTTGGATGAATATAAAATTGTACCCTAGATAAATCAACACCAGCCAATTCCAACATTTTAGCAGCAGATTGACGCATTTTATCATTAAGTACATTAATACAAACTCTTTCAGTAACAGATACTACTTTTATAAATTCACAATAAGATGGATAAATAGTTGCAATTTTTCCAGGCCAACTTTCTTCTTTATGTGGCCAACTCAACCACATAGCATCATGTTTTGCAAATTCTGCTGGAAAATAATAACCTAATGATTTAGGCGTAGGTGAATTATTAAGCATTTTCTTCGTCTATATATCTTTTAGTAATGGGGGTATAAGAATCAATTCTTCTATCACGTAAAAATGGCCAATGTGTTCTATAACTGTCAGACTTATCCGTATCAATATCAACAACGGCTACCTCCTCTTTATCATGTGAGGCTTTGTATAATAACGTTCCAAAAGGATTGCTTACAAAACTTCCACCCCAAAATTTCATTAAACCATCTTGTTCTAAACCAACACGATTTACACTTATTACGGGTACCCCATTGGCAACTGCATGACTACGTTGAATAGTTTGCCATGCATTGTATTGTTCGGTATTGGTTGCTTCATCCTGAGCAGTAGCCCAACCAATCGCCGTTGGATAAAATAACATTTCAGCGCCCATCAAACTGGTAATTCTTGCTGCTTCGGGATACCATTGATCCCAGCAAATAAGCACTCCAATGGTTGCAAATTTTGTTTTAAACACTTTATATCCTAAGTCTCCTGGAGTGAAATAAAATTTTTCATAATAAGCTGGGTCGTCAGGGATGTGCATTTTACGATATTTCCCTAAGTAAGCGCCATCCGCATCTAATACGGCTGTAGTATTGTGGTATAAGCCTTCTGCTCTTTTTTCAAATAAAGAAGCAATGATTACAACACCTAATTCCTTAGCCAATATTGAAAGTTCATCGGTGGTTTTACCTGGGATAGATTCAGCTAATTTAAAATTTTCATACGCTTCTACATCACAAAAATATAATGAAGTGTACAGTTCTTGTAAACAAATGATATCCGCACCTTTATTAGCTGCTTCTTTAATTTTTTCAATGGCTTTTTGTTTGTTTGCATTTACGTCTGCACTACAAGACATTTGAACCAAGCCTACTTTAACGATTGACATACTATTAAGTTATAAAGTATAAAATATTGTTTTGAGAAGTTTAAATGTATAATGATGGGATTATAAAACCCTGCTAAGTTTTGTTTTGAATAATGGCATCTAAACTACGAATACCTAATAATTTCTTAGTTATAAATCCTTCAGCGTATTCAACTCCAATTTGTTGACCTAGTTCCTTCGCTCTACCTTTTATAAATTCCAAAAAAGCATTTCCAGAAATAAAGGTTTCCGGTTCAATAGAGTTGGGATCATAAAATTGAGAACTATGAGCTAAAATAGATTCCATTTTTTTGTCCATAAACTTACTTATGTCTACTACAAAATTGGGTGCTAAAGTTCTTGATTGGATATAATGAAAAACCTGTGTTGGTCTCCATGCATCTTGAGCAAGTCCATTATGCATAGTTTGTATTTTCGAAAGACCCGATAAAAATGCGGCGGATTCTACTAAACTTGAAGCACGTCCATGATCCGGGTGTCTATCGGCTGGTGCATTACAAAAAATAATTGAAGGTTTAAATCGTCTAATAGTTTCAATAATGACTAATTGGTTTTCTTCATCGTTCTTGAAAAATCCATCGGCCAATCCCAAGTTTTCACGAATGGTTAATCCCATTACTTCACTTGCCAATTGCGCTTCCTTTAATCTTTGTGAAGTAGTTCCTCTTGTTCCTAACTCACCTCGGGTTAAATCAATCACCCCCACTTTTTTACCTTCGGCAATTGCATTTAATAAAGTACCTGCGCATCCCAATTCAACATCGTCGGGATGAGCTCCAAAAGCTAAAATATCTAATTTATGCATGGCATATGGTTAAGATTAACAAAGGTAAGTATAAAAGACACCGCACAAGTTCCCTTTTCACAAAAAACCCTTTCATACCAAAGTAAGAAAGGGTTGTAATTATATAAAAAATTGAAGTTTTGAAACTCCTTCTTTTATTTTTTCTTTGCGTAACGCTTGTTGAATTTGTCGATACGACCGGCAGTGTCCACTAACATATTTTTACCTGTGTAAAAAGGATGTGAAGTGTTAGAAATCTCCAATTTAATAACTGGATATTCGTTACCGTCTTCAAACAAAATGGTTTCTTTGGTTTGAGCAGCAGATTTGCTTAAAAAAGCAGTTCCATTACTCATGTCTTTAAAAACTACAAAGCGATAAGCTTCTGGATGGATACCTTGTTTCATTTAATGAATTTTTAAGGAAGCACGGTTTTTGCCGTACAATTATTGAATAGGACGCAAATTTAGGCTAAAACAGGCTTTTTGCCAAATTTTTAAGCCAGGTTATACCCAAAATGAGGGTTAAAAGCAATGTGATTAGGATTTCATATTAATATACTGCAATGGAACTCCAAAATTTTCGGCTCTACATGCTGCTATAACTTCTTGTAAATCATCAATTTTCTTGCCTGTAACTCTAATTATATCATCCATAATGGCTGTTTGCACCTTTAGCCCTTTGTCTTTTATGAATTTCACTATTTTCTTGGCATCTTCCTGTTTTAAACCGTTTCTAACAGGGACATCTTTTTTAAATATTTTCCCACTTGGCTGAGGTTCTTTAGATAAATCAAATGCATTGGCATCAATTCCTTGTTTAATGGAACGACTAAGTAATACGTCTACAATCTGCTGCACTTTCATTTCAGAATCCGACTCTAATTTTACTAAATAATCTTTCTTATTTAATTCAATTAAAACGTGTATTCCTTTGAAATCGAATCGATTAGTAATTTCTTTTTTTACAACATTAATTGAATTATCTAAGGTTTGAATGTCTACAGAACTGGCAATATCAAATGATGGCATATGAATATATTTAAACGTTAACAATAGATTTAGGGAACCATTTTTTGGAATAAAACAAAAACACAATCCCACTCAAAATTAAGATAGTTGATATTAATTCCGCCTGTGTAGGCTCAAAAGGTAGTGAGTGTATTCGATTATTGACTCTTATTTTCTCAATTAAGAACCTTTCTGAACCTGCAAAAATGAGATATATGCCCGTTAAAATACCTGGTTGAGTGATTTTTTTGCGAAGCATCCACAAAATACCAAAAAGTATAAAAGTTCCAATTACCTCGTAAAATGTTGTTGGATAAACAGGTAATGGCAATTGATTACAATACTGACCAACACAATTTGGTATGGAGACGCCTTCATTAACCACATTATGTGGATAGGTGTAGGCCCACATCCAATCGGGTAGCCAAGTAAATGGTTTGGGATTAAAATTAGGAATACCCCAATCACCATCTCCACTCATATGGCAACCAATTCTTCCTGCTGCATAGGCGAATAACATAGTTGGTGCCATTGCATCAGCGAAATGAATTACTCGAATTTTAAACCTGCGTATATAAATTATGATAGCAACGGTTGCTAAAATTAATCCACCATAAAATGTTAATCCACTAAAAGAAATTAATGCTGCTATTGGATCTTTTGCAAAATCATCTAGATTTTCAAGATTGTGAAAAATTTTAGCGCCTAAGAAACCCCATAAGGCTGCTTGTAAAACAATATCTCCCACTCTATCATGAGGCCAAACCAAATATTTTTTTGTTTCCGGTGTTGGCAATTTTACTTTGTCTTTTTCTCTCCATTTTAAAAATAACATTACACTTCCCACTAATATTCCTGCGGCCCAACTTCCTTGCAAAGACAATATATAAGCTTGGGTATTGTTTAATGCATTTTCAATTATAAATGCGCCTAAAATTTTAAAACCAAATAAAAAACCAAAACCAAAGGCTGATATTAATTCAGAAATAGTAGCCGGTGCGCCTACAGTATAAGATTCTTCAATTGCGACAAATTCACCAAGTTGTTCTTTTCTTTTTAATTCCTTAAAAAGTACATACCCTGAAGCTATGAAAGCCAATGCCACAAAGAATCCAAAGGAATTGATTAATTTAAGTGCATTGATTTCGACACCCAATAAATCTTTAACTAAATAATATAAATTAGGATACATGTTTTAATAGAATAAGGTATTGCAATGTTACTTAGAATTATTCACTTTAATTGAAATCAGTTAAAAAAAAGGGCCACACTAGAAAGTGCGGCCCGTATTTTACTAACCCATCTAAAAACAAAAACCATTTAATATACTTAATTAATTACAATGTTGGTTGAACACTGAAATTAAATGTTGTGCGATCACTTGTGCCGGACTACCTTCAATATGGTGTCTTTCTACCATACTCACTAACTCTCCATTTTTAAATAATGCAATTGCAGGTGATGAAGGAGGATAAGGTAAATGGTATTCTCTTACTTTATTTACCGCCTCTAAATCAAAACCAGCAAAAGTAGTTGTGATTCTATCTGGTTTAACAGTTGCATTCGCCACCGCCATTAAAACACCAGGGCGACATGCTCCAGCTGAACATCCACAAACTGAATTTATCACTACTAATGTAGTACCATCATTTTTTATTGCACTTTCTACTTCAGAAGCTGTTTTTAAATCTTCAAAACCATTATCTAATAATTCAGCTTTCATTGGTAAAACTATCTCTGCAGGGTACATATCTTCTACTATTTGTACCAAAATTAGGGATTTTCAAAATGCCCTACAAATTTGTTTTCAAGCCATTTTGGCGCTTAACTTTAATTTAACAAGGCAATATTGGGACTAATTGGCATAAAAAAGGCCATAAAACAATTTTATGGCCTTAATCTATTCATTTTCAATTACTAACGTAGGTAACCTAAAATTTTTAACATGCTTTGAGCAGATTGTTCCTTTGCATATACCCAATCCACTAATTTGCCAGTCTTAGGATCCTTTTCTACGATTACATGTTTGGGAGAAGGGATTAAACAATGCTTAATACCCCCATAACCACTAATTTGGTCTTGGTAGGCTCCAGTATGGAAAAAACCAACATACAAAGGCTCACTATTTTCCTCGGCTTTATCCCCTTTTTCAGCGTCTTTTAACTTTGGAAGGAATACCTCGTTAATATGTTCTTCGGAGTCATAATAATCATGGCTATCACAGGTTATACCCCCTAAAACCACACGTTGGTAATCGTTCTCCCATTTATTCACCGGTAGCATTAAGAATTTCTCTCCAATTCCCCATGTATCTGGAAGTGTGGTAATAAAAGATGAATCTATCATATACCAACATTCTCTATCATTTTGCTTTTTCTCAGCCAATACTTTGTAAATATGCGCCATACTCTCACCTACTGAATAAGAACCAAATTCAGTATAAATATTAGGCATAGGTACCTTGGCTTTTTTACATGCCTTTTTAATATTGGATACAATTTCATTAATCATAAAATTATAATCGTACTCGAATCCCAAAGAGTGCTTTATTGGAAAACCTCCTCCTATATTAATAGAATCCAATTCAGGACATATTTTTTTTAATTGACAATATAAGTTGATGATCTTATTTAATTCTGACCAGTAATAAATATCATCCTTAATGCCTTTGTTCAAAAAAATGTGCAACATCTTTAATTGAAACTTATCCTCATATCCTTCTATCTCGTCAACATAAAATTCTAAAATGTCTTTAGCACGAATTCCTAATCGCGAAGTATAAAATGGGAAGCTTGGCTCTTCCTCCGCAGCAACGCGAATACCCACTTTAAAAGGTTGCTTTGCATTACGCTTGTAAAATTGAAGCTCTTCTACATTATCTAATACTGGTATAACATTTTTAAAACCTGCATTAATTAATTTCGTAATTCTACTAGTATAGGTTTTTTGCTTATAGCCATTACAAATAATAAATATGTCCTTATTAATTTTTCGGCGCTTATACAATTGATTGATAATTTCTATATCGTAAGCATACGAAGTTTCTAAGTGTACATTATGAGATAATGCTTCTTCCACCACAAATGAAAAATGAGAGCTTTTTGTACAATAACAATAAAAATACTGACCCTCGTATTTATGTTTTTTAAAAGCATCTGCAAACATTTTCTTTGCCTTATTAATCTGCATTCCAATTTTAGGAAGGTATGTTAACTTTAAAGGCGTCCCATGTTTTTCAATAATTGCTTTTAAATCTAAACCATTAAACTCTAAATAACCATTGTCATTAATGTCAAATCCTTCTTGAGGGAAGTGGAAGGTTTGTTCTACCAGGGAGGTGTAGGTATTGTTCATTATTTAAGCTGGGTTGTGGCAGTTAATTTTAAGACACAAAAATAGTTCATTGAACGGATATTGAGCACAAAAAAACCGCCCCATTTTCAGGAGCGGTTAATATGATGATGAGTTGTTTGAATCCAGAGGGAAACTACTTAACAGATTGTACTAAAGCTTTGAAAGTAGCTGGCTCGTTCATTGCTAAATCGGCCAATACTTTACGGTTCAAATCAGAACCTTTCTTGGCAAGTAAGTTAATGAATTGGCTATAAGTTAAACCTTCTTCTCTTACTGCTGCGTTAATACGTGCAATCCACAAAGTGCGGTATTCACGCTTCTTTAATTTACGACCAACATATGAGTAAGTTAAACCTTTCTCTAATACGTTTTTGGCAACTGTATAAACGTTTTTACGTTTACCATAGAAGCCTTTAGCTTGATCTAATATCTTTTTTCTTCTTGCTCTAGATGCAACGGCATTTTTTGAACGTGGCATAATAATTATTTTTTTGAATCTACGTCTACTAAGACTTTGACTCGGTTAATTTAAATTTTTGATAACAGTAATCAATTTAAAATTGATCATTAAAGAAGTCCTATCCTTTTAATCTTAATAAACGTAAAACGAAATCTTTGTTTGTAGAACCAACAAGACCCTTCATTCTCATTGCTCTTTTACGCTTAGTTGATTTCTTTGTAAGGATGTGTCTTTTGAACGCTTTTTGGAAGGTGATTTCACCTGTACCAGTAACTTTAAAACGCTTCTTTGCGCTTGAGTTAGTTTTTACTTTTGGCATTATTATAATCTTAACGATTACTCCCTACTGGCGGTCTTGCACGGGCGAGACACTTGTTGAGCCTTGTGGGAAATGGATGGCAAAGGTAGTACAAGTAGATAATATAGCAAAACAAAAGCCACATAAAAATGTGGCTTTTGACAAAAATACTATTGAATATCAGCGATTTAGCTGATTGTATCATATTAAATTAAGCGGTTGGCTTCTTTTTACCCCCTGCTTTGGGTTGGAAAATAGCAAACATTCTCTTTCCTTCTAATTTAGGCATACTTTCTAAAGTACCTGCTTCTGCTAATCTTTCTGCAAATTTCAATAAAAGCAATTGACCGCGATCTTGGAACATAATTGCACGACCTTTGAATTGAACGTAAGCTTTAACCTTATTACCATCTTGTAAAAACTTTTCAGCATGTTTTGCTTTAAAGTCAAAATCATGATCATCGGTACCTGGCGTAAAACGAATTTCTTTAATTTCTGATTGCTTGGAGTTCGCTTTCATTTCTTTTTCCTTACGTTTTTTCTCGTAAAGAAACTTTTTATAATCAATCACTTTACATACAGGAGGATTGGCAGTTGGAGAAATCTCCACTAAGTCCAAACCTTGATCAGCAGCGATTTTCAACGCTTCTTGTGTGTTGTAAACTCCTACAGTGATATTATCACCTACCAATCTAATTTCTGGAACTCTAATGCGATCATTAATACGATGCTCTGGTTCTTGTTGTCTTTGAAACCTTGGGTTAAATCTGGGTCCTCTGTTCGGTAATGCCATTAATTTTTAAAACGTTGTTTAAGTATGTAAAGATAGTCAATGTTACGCTTCGGGCGCTAATCTTTCCGCAATTTCTTCAACTACTTGGGCTAGGAAGCTAGCTTTGTCTAACATTCCAAGGTCACCTTTACCCTGACGACGTACAGAAAGTTTGCTTTCTGCAACCTCCTTCTCTCCAATCACCAACATATAAGGCACTTTCATCATTTCGGTATCGCGGATCTTTTTACCAATTTTTTCGTTTCTGTCGTCTATTTCAACACGCACACCCGCTTTTTTAAATTCAGCTAAAACTTCTTGAGCGTATGGCATAAACTTATCAGAAATAGGTAAAATTTTAACCTGTAAAGGCGCTAACCATACAGGGAATTTACCTGCATAATGCTCTAATAAGAAGCCAATAAAGCGTTCGTGGGTTCCTAATGGTGCACGATGTATAATTAACGGAGTTTCAGGCTCGTTGTCTTTGTTAGTGAAATTTAAATTGAACCTCTTTCCTTGTGCAAAGTCCACCTGGTTGGTTGCGAGTGTAAACTCTCTTCCAATGACACTCCAAATTTGAACGTCAATTTTTGGTCCGTAAAATGCACCTTCATCCTGTACTTCTACAAATGGTGTTCCAGTTTCAATTAAAACCTCTCTTACCATGGCTTCGGTCTCTAACCAAAGTTCTGGTTCGTTAATGTACTTCTGCCCCAATTTAGCAGGATCATGTAAACTTAAACGCATTACATATTTATCAATGCCAAATATTTTGAAATACTTTAAATACATATCGTTCACCGCACGGAACTCTGCTGCAAATTGTTCCTTCGTACAATAAATATGTGCATCGTTCATATGTAAACAACGAACACGCATTAACCCAAATAATTCGCCTGATTGCTCATAACGATAACATGTACCGTACTCTGCAAGTCTTAAAGGCATATCTTTATAGCTCTTTGGTTCAGCATCAAATATTTTATGGTGATGCGGACAGTTCATGGCTTTTAAATAATATTTAGTACCATCCAATTCCATTGGAGGGAACATACTATCTTGATAATAAGGCAAATGACCACTTGTAATATACATGCTTTCTTTAGCAATATGTGGTGTTACCACACGCTTGTAACCAGCCGCTTCTTCGGTCTCTTTTGCTAAACGCTCTAACGCTTCAATAATAATGGTGCCATTGGGCATCCACAAAGGAAGACCAGGTCCCACATCATCATCCATGGTATAAATACCTAATTCTTTTCCTAATTTTCTGTGGTCTCTTTTCTTCGCTTCTTCCAACATTAACAAGTATTCGTCTAATTCCTTTTGATTTGGGAAGGTAATACCGTACACGCGCGTCAACATTTTATTTTTCTCATCACCTTTCCAAAACGCACCAGCTATATTGGTAATCTTAATTGCTTTAATCACGCCAGTATTAGGAATATGGGGGCCACGACATAAATCAGTAAACTGACCTTGTGTGTAAAATGTAATCGTGCCGTCTTCTAATCCCGATAATAAATCTAATTTATACTCATCTCCTTTTTCTGTAAAATATGCCACTGCTTCTGCCTTAGACATTTCTTTGCGGATATAAGCATTGGCTTGTTTTGCCAATTCATTCATCTTTTTTTCAAGGATAATAACGTCATCCTCTTTTAAAGTTTTACCCCCTAAATCAATATCATAATAAAACCCTTTTTCCAAGGCGGGACCCACCCAAAACTTAGCTCCTGGAAATTGCATTTCAACCGCTTCCGCTAAAAGGTGTGCAGAAGAATGCCAAAATGTATTTTTACCTTCAGCATCATCCCAGGTTAATAATTTTAACTTGGCATCACTGTTAATTGGACGCGTGGCATCCCAAACTTCACCGTTTACCGAAGCTGCTAACACTTTTTTAGCCAATCCTTCACTAATAGATTTGGCAATACCTAATGCTGTTATCCCTTTTTCATAGGGTCTAACTGCGCCGTCTGGAAATTGAATTTGAACCATGATTTGTAACTAAATAAGGTGACAAAGATAACAAAAAATAGTGGT
Source organism: Bacteroidota bacterium (assembly GCA_037975805.1). GTDB lineage: Bacteria > Bacteroidota > Bacteroidia > Chitinophagales > Chitinophagaceae > Sediminibacterium. The sequence goes on from JBANFX010000008.1 coordinate 62,394, forward strand.
TGTTTAATTCTAAGATTTTGAGTAATATTAATACATAGATTTGCCCTATGGTTAGATTGCTGATTATATTGTTTTTAATAGGAAACCTAATTTCCGCTCATGCACAAAACTTGACAGGAAAATGGGTGGGTTATTTTACAACCAGTACCGGAATGACTTATACATATGAAGTAAATATAGAGGATGATGGCAATGCAAATTTAACAGCAACCACTTTTACAAGATTTTCGAATGTAAATACTGCAAAAGCATCTGCTAAGGGTGTTTTTACAAGATCTTCAAAATTAGCTAGCATCTTGGAAACAAAATTTGACCAAATAAATTTAGCACCAAATACACAGGCCTGTTTAATGAGTAATTACCTCACTTATTACAATGTAAATGGAAGAGAAATTTTACAGGGCACCTACATATCAAATAATATAACAGGTAAGAGTGACTGCGGTACTGGAACCGTGGTATTGACAAAAGAACTTATAGCACTAAGCATTAAGAAGACGAATAAAACCACAAATAAATTAATTAAAAAGGATAACAGCCAACAGGCTGCTAACAAAAAACAATCAGACACAATAAAGACATCAATTACTGCAACAACTGAAATTCAAGTTAAAGAAACAAAGGACGAACCCCTTACAAATTTTAATGCTGAACATTCTAAAAATACTGTCAACTCCAATGTAAATAATACTACAATTGAAGCACCCATCAAGAAAAAGAAATTTATGAATATCCCTTGGGTACTTATAAGCAGAGATAATAAATTAATAAAGACAATCACCACCAATAATAAAAAAATTAGTATTGATTTATTTGATAATGGAAGCTTTGAGAGTGATAGCATATCGGTATATGACAATAATGTGCTTTTGTTTGATCGTATTAAACTAAGCTATAAAGAATTTCATTTTGAATTAAAGTTTGATGATCAAACTCCAATACATGACCTAGTGTTAGTGGCACACAAATCCGGAAATGCCACAAGAAACAGTTTAATTCTCATTTATAAAGATGAAGTAATTAAAGAAGAATTTATTATTAGTACCAATAATAAAACCAATGCCAAAATAATTGTAAAATTAGATCCTAAAGTAAAAACAAGTAGCGATTAATTACGTCTTTGTTATCTCATTTCTTGCAAAACACCCATTGCATTCATTTCCACTTTTTCAACATAGTTAAATGGATTTATAGATCGCTTCTGAATACCAAACCAATAAACGCCATCTTCAATATACTCATTTGAAGCATTAAATACGTAAATGGAGTGTTGCTTATACCCTATTTCACTTAACAAATTCAACAACTGAACAGTAGCCATATTCATAGAAAGGGTTAATTCTTTTAAATCTTGTGAGGCATTACTTTCAATAACGCCTTGTAATTCAGCATTAAAATTCCCTAATCCATTTATCCAATTCTTTTTAAGTAAGGTATCCGTAGTTAAAGGTAGTCCAGCCAAAGAATCTGCAATTTGAATAAGCAGGCTGCTTTTTTGCCTAATATAAAAAGTATCTTTTGTTGACAAGCTTTTCAATAAATCCTGATATCCTGTAATAATGGGTTGAATCAGCCCGTCCAATTGAACATTATTTTGCTTAGCATTAAAATGCCATAATTCATTGGAAGCTGTTTTTTGCGTATTAGTAGTGCAAGCAAACAAGCTAAAACACAGTATTGTCATTAAAAAAGGTTTCATGGGGAAGAATTTTATCAAAATTATGCATAATTAGCCCATTCATAGGCTAACTTTGCGCTCTGAATTTAAAAAATATGTTGATAGGATTACAAAATGTAACGTTTGAGTTTGGTGCTAGAGTCATTGTAAGTGAAGCTACATGGCATATTCAACCAGGTGAACGAATTGGGCTCATTGGTTATAATGGTACCGGTAAATCAACCATATTAAAATTATTAGTAGGTCAGTATACGCCTAGTAAAGGAACAGTTGAAAAGGGAAGAGATACCACCATTGGATATTTACATCAGGATCTATTAAGTTTTGACACCAATGAAACTATCACCGAAGTAGCGTTAGGTGCATTTGAACGTGTTCGTGAATTGGAGAAACAAATTGAAGCATTGGGGATAGCCTTGGAAGCTAATCCTGAGGATAATGATATTCTTATTCAATATACAGATGCATTGCATGAATTAGATGTTTTGGACGGTTATAATATTAGCCATAAAGCAGAAGAAGTTCTACATGGTCTTGGATTTACCAATAATGATTTAACCAGACCTTATAAAGAGTTTAGTGGAGGTTGGAGAATGCGCGTATTACTTGCTAAAATGATTTTACAAGCACCCGATGTTTTATTATTGGACGAGCCTACGAACCATTTGGACTTACCAAGTATCGAATGGCTAGAAAAATACCTTCTACATTATAAAGGAAGTGTGGTAATTGTAAGTCACGACAAATTCTTCCTGAATAAAATGGTCAACAAGATTGTTGAAGTTTACCAACAACAACTTAATTTTTACACGGGTGATTATGAATATTATGAAGTAGAAAAAGTTCAAAGAATTGAAATCCAACAACGTGCTTTTGAAAACCAACAAGACTATATACGTCAACAAGAACGTTTCATAGAAAGATTCAAGGCCAAGGCATCGAAAGCTGCGCAAGCTCAATCCATTCAAAAACGTTTAGACCGGTTAGATGTGATTGAAGATGTTCAATTAGAAAGACCCAATATAAAAATTAATTTTGCTGTAGATAAAACGCCAGGAAAGGTATTAGTGGATTTAAAAGGGATTCACAAATCCTATCCTACTTTAACCATTCTTGATAATGCTTTTGCTGAAATTGAAAGAGGAGATAAAATAGCTTTGATTGGAGCCAACGGTAAAGGAAAAAGTACCCTTTTAAGAATTGTAGCAGGTATGGAAAGCTTTGAAGGTGAAAGGGTTTGGGGGCATAATGTTGACGAAAGCTTTTATGCACAACATCAATTAGAATCTTTAAATTTAAACAATACCATTTTACAAGAGGTTCAAGAATGCGGTACTAAAAAAACCGATTTAGAATTACGTGCCTTATTAGGTTGCTTTTTATTTGGAGGAGATGATGTAGATAAGAAAATTAAAATTTTAAGTGGTGGCGAAAAAGCAAGGGTTGCATTAACCAAAACAATTATTAGTAAGGCTAACTTTTTAATGCTGGATGAACCTACCAATCACTTAGATATGGCTACTGTTGAACTGTTAGCGGAAGCTTTAACAAAATATGACGGTACAATTATTTTGGTAAGTCACGATCGTTATTTTATTTCAAAAACAGCAAATAAAATATGGGAAATAGAGGATGAAAAAATTATTGAATTCAAAGGGGATTACAATGAATGGGTTGCATGGAAGGAAAGAATGGCAAAGCAAAAAGCGGCTCATCCTGATGGGCAAAAAACTACGGTCACAAAAACAACCTCTGTAGCAGAAAAAAAAGTAGCACCAGTTGCTGCACCTGAATTAAAGACAACTCCAAAAGGTCCCATCGACAAAGATTTACAAAAGCAAATTCAAAAATTACAAAAAGCAATGTCTCAATTAGAAAAAAATATTGAAACATTAAATAAGGAAAAAATGGAGATAGAAAATCAAATGGCCGATCCTACTATCTATTCAGATGTTGCTAAATTTCAAGCTATTGAAAAAAGTTATCATGATAAGAATGCATTAATCAATTCCATGAATAAGGAATATGAAATTGCATTTAATGACCTAGCAGACTTGGAAAGTAAAATGTAAATGCAGGTAATTGCACATAAAATAAATTAAATTTATCATTCAAATACAAAGGGGGTCATCTACAAAGATGAACCCCCTTTTTGGTATAGGTAGTAAAATTAATTATTTCAAATACTTGTCCAACCAGCGACCTTGCTCATACAATAAATGCAATAAGTTTTCTTTACCTCTATAACTATGGGCTTCATAAGGCAAATAAACAAATCTTGTAGTACCGCCATGTCCTTTAATTGCAGCATACAAACGCTCACTATTAATTGGGAATGTACCAGTATTATCATCCATTTCACCATGCGTTAACAAAATGGGTGCTTTAATTTTATCGGCAAAAGCAAATGGACTCATCCCTAAATATAATTGTGGTGCTTGCCAAAAAGTACGTTCCTCATTTTGAAAACCAAAAGGCGTTAGGGTTCTGTTATAAGCACCACTACGTGCAATACCTGTTTTAAATAAGTTGGTATGTGCTAATAAATTAGCAGTCATAAATGCACCATAACTGTGCCCTCCTACTGCCATTCTATTTCTATCTCCTACCCCCATTTCCACTAACTTATCAATAGCAGCGGAAGCATTTAAACCTAATTGATTCACAAAATCATCATTAGGTTTTTTATCTGGTGAAGTAGCAACAATTGGCATTTCGGCATTGTCTAAAATAGCATAGCCTTGAGTTACATAAAATACTGGTGTAGCCCATGAAAGCATGGTAAATTTATGTTGGTTTCCTCTAATTTGACTTGCATCCGCAGCATTAGTGAACTCTCTAGGATAAGCCCAAATTAATGTTGGCAATGGGCCATCTTTTACTTTATCATAACCTTTTGGTAAATACAAGTCTCCAGTTAAATCAATACCATCTTTTCTTTTGTATTTAATTTTTTCTTTGGTTACACCATCCATTCCAGCATATGGATTTAAAAATTGAGTAAGTGCAGTGGCATGTGCTAAAGTGCTTCCTTCTCTTATATAGTAATTAGGCACCTCCTTCTCTGTTTCACGACGTGTGATTACTTTTAAATTGTTTATGTCTAACACATCGGCAACATATTCAAAACAATCCTCAGCACATCTCCATATAATTTCTTTAGTTTTCGTTTGCAAATTAAACTTCGCTAAATAAGGTAAATCTCCTTTAGCTGAAGCGCCTGTGGTGTTATTAAATAAAATGGTTTGTCCGTCCTTTGAAACAGCAAGTACGTCTTCGCCAAAACTATTTTTTTCAGTTACAGGGTTACCGGGATTATTATATAAATCGGTACTATTGCCTTCATACAAAGTACTAATTAAATTAGTCTTACTATTATATAAACTTACTTTATACTGTTGTTTAGATCTTAATTGTTCCGAAACCAATGCAACCTGTTCATTGCCCCAATTGGTTCTACTATATCTATTCTCCGTTTTAAACAATTCTTTTGGATTGCCGTTAAATGGTGCTTCTAATGCAAAAACTGCATCATGAAAAGGTACTTTCTTTTTAATCAAACCACTGTCCAAAGGCATTGCATATATAATTGTTGCAGGTACATCATTTCTCCAATCAAATCCACGTGCTATATTCTGCACATTATCATAACCTGAAGGGGTATTTTCTGAAGAAGGAAGCGAAGCTAAGGTATGAACTAAATTACCTTTATTATCGGTTATCGTAACTGTTGAAGCAAAACCATAAGCGGGAACTAAATATGAAAATGGTTTATTTAAATTACGTGTTAAAAAATATTGTTTATTAGGAGCTACTGAAATACTTGACAAAATACTTGGCTTACCAATTTTAGTTTCAACACCATTATTGTTTTTTACCAATTGAACGGTTGTATAATATTCGAATAAATATTCATCAAAAGGTGATTTGATTAAATCCTGATATGTGACACTTGGGGCAACTTTACCAAGGTTTTCTTGGATGGTTGGCCCTTTAGGCGTTATTGGCTTTTTAGCCACTTTTGCAGGATCATTCACACTCGTCTTATACATTAGGTTGTTGTCATCTAACCATACTAATGTATTACCTAAAACTAAATTTGCAGCTGCTGTATTAATCTTCTTACAAGTCAAAGAAGGAATATCTATTACATAAACATCTACTCTATTTGACAACACATTAAAAAAGGCAATTTTATGTTCTGCAGGATTCCAAACAGGGCTCAATGCAGAAAGTGCGGATGGCATTCCTTTAATCTCCAATGGCTTATCCGTGCCAATTTGTTTTATGACTAATCTATTAATATAAGTTTGCCTTGTTAAAGAGGAATTTAGTGGATTAATTCTAAGTCCTGCAATCTTCAATTCAGGTTGTCCTAATTCTTCTACAGTGGGATAAGAATTTCGCTCCATCACCAACATATATTTTGCGGTTGAATTAACGCTAATACTAGGTGTTGGAGGTGCCAATAATAAATCGGCAATAACTTTAGGTGGAACCTGATAACCTGCATTGTCCTGTGCAATCAAATTTGTGCATACAATAAAAAACAAAGTGGTTAAGAATGATAATTTAAATATTTTCTTCATATGAATAATTTGAATGAATTTAACAATAAAACAAATTGATTTATTTTTTAAATGGATGAATAAAGGCCAAAATACTAACGATTGATTGGAAAATAGTAGAAAAATACCCACATCGCAAACGTTATCGTTGAAAATTGCTTTCAAATGTTTAAATTTGTGGCTCCGTTTAGACGATAGTCAATTGATTTATTATTGTAAATCAATACTTTAAAGTACAATTGAATAAATTATGTCAGCAAAAAAAGTAACCAAAATTGCAGTATTAACCTCCGGAGGTGATGCCCCAGGAATGAATGCAGCAATTAGAGCAGTAGTAAGAACAGGAGTTTATCATGGTTTAGAAGTTTTTGGCGTAACAAGAGGTTATAATGGCATGATTGAGGATGATATTTTTCCTATGGACTCAAGATCGGTTGGAAATATCATACAAAGAGGTGGTACTATTTTAAAAACTGCAAGAAGTAAAGAATTTTTCACACCAGAAGGTCGTCAAATCGCCTACAACAATCTAAAGAAAAGAGGCATTGATGGTATAGTAGTAATAGGTGGAGACGGAAGTTTTAAAGGAGCTCAAAAATTTAGTAATGAATTTGATATCCCTTGTATTGGATTGCCAGGAACCATTGATAAAGATATAGCGGGAAGTGATTTTACGATTGGTTTTGACACTGCTGTTAATACAGCAGTTGAAGCAATTGATAAAATTAGAGATACTGCCGATGCTCATGATCGTTTATTTGTGGTAGAAGTGATGGGTCGAGATGCAGGTTATATTGCTTTGCATAGTGGTATTGCAACAGGGGCAGAAAATATATTAATTCCAGAATCAAAAACCGATATGGAAGCCTTGGTAGGCGCTTTGGCGGAAAAGGAAAAGCGCAAAAAGTTGGTGAATCTAATCATCGTTGCAGAAGGTGACGAATTTGGAGGGGGCACACAGGTTGGAGATTTCTTAAAACAAAGATTACCTAATGCAGACATTCGTGTATGTATTTTAGGACATATACAAAGAGGTGGTGCACCAAGTTGTTTAGATCGTTTAATTGCGAGCAGAATGGGCTATCATGCTGTTGAATGTTTATTAAATGGTACACACAATGTAATGGTGGGTATTGAAGATAACAAAATGAAATACACACCACTTGATAATGCTGTAAAAGCAAAACAAAAAATTTCTGAGGAATGGCTAAAAATTGTAAAAATCTTAGCGAGCTAATTCCCAAAATAAAAACAAATAATTAACCCCAATACATACATAACAAACATCTAATGAGTCAACAAAATTTAAAACAAATACATCACAAAACAAAAATCGTAGCAACCGTAGGCCCTGCTTGCGAAACCTATGACCAATTAAAAGCATTAGTGATTGCAGGTGTGAATGTATTTCGTTTAAACTTCTCTCATGGAAGCCACGAAGACAAGAAAAAAATAATTGATAATATTCGAGGAATTAATAAAGAATTAGGATGCACTGTTGCCATATTAGGTGATTTGCAAGGTCCTAAATTAAGAGTAGGTGAAATTGAAAATAACCGTTTAGAAGTTAAAGTGGGCGATGTACTTACACTCACTAATGAGAAGTGTGTTGGCACTATGGAAAAAATATATGTATCCTACCCTAACCTTGCTGGAGATGTAGTAGTAGGCAATACAATTATGATTGACGATGGCAAGATTGAAGTGAAAGTACAAAGTGTTGAAGCTAATAATGATGTTAAGGTTGTGGTAAGCTTAGGAGGAATTATCTCATCAAAAAAAGGATTAAACTTACCTGACACCAAAATATCCCTACCTGCATTAACCGAAAAGGATTTAATTGATGCTGAATTTATAATTAAAGAAGAATTAGACTGGGTAGCATTAAGCTTTGTAAAAAGAGTTGCTGATATTGAAATGTTAAGAGAAATCTTAAATAAACACAAGAGCAAATCTAAAATAGTTGCTAAAATTGAAATGCCTGAGGCTATCGTAAACTTAAGAGACATTATTATTGCAAGTGATGCAATCATGGTAGCACGTGGTGACTTAGGTGTAGAATTACCAGTAGAGAAAATCCCTTTAATCCAAAAAGAGATCATTAAAAAGTGTTTGCATAGAGCAAAACCAGTGATTGTGGCTACACAAATGATGGAGTCAATGATTGATCGCGTAAAACCCAATCGTTCGGAAATCACCGACGTTGCAAACGCAGTTATTGAAGGAGCGGATGCAGTTATGTTAAGTGGTGAAACAGCTACAGGTCAATTCCCAGTTTTGGTGATTGAAACCATGCGTAAAATTATATCAGAAGTTGAACAATATGGTTATAACTATAACCGCTCTGAGGATTTAAAACCACAACCACATTCCCCTTCATTTGTAAGTGATGCTTTATGCTATAATGCATGCCGTTTAGCAGAGGATGCGAATGCACAAGGATTGGTGGGTATGACACAAAGTGGCTACACTGCGTTTCAATTAAGTAGTTTCCGTCCAAAGTCTCCATTATTTATCTTTACCAAAGAAAAAAGCTTAGTAAATCAATTGAGTTTGAGTTGGGGTGTTAAAGCTTTCTATTATGATAAAGAAGAGAGTTTAGATAAAATCATAACAGATCAAATTCAAGTTTTAAAAGACAACGGGTTTGTTAAAAAGGAGGATATTGTTGTGAATACAGGTAGTACACCAATTCAGTTGCACTTACCAACCAATATGATTAAAATTAATAAAGTTGATTAAATACAAAACGCTCCCTAAAAAAGAGCGTTTTTTTTGTATATTTATAATGAAATAATGAACGATTGCTATGTTAGAATCATTTGAAAAAGTACCCGTTAAAATTTACAAGACACCTACTGAAGGTTCCAAAGCTTTGGCTGCACAAATTGCGAAATTGATTCGCGAAAAGCAAGCACAAAATTTACCTTGTGTTTTAGGTATGGCAACAGGTGCTACCCCTATCCTTTTGTATAAGGAATTGGTGCGTATGCATAAAGAGGAAGGCTTAAGTTTTAAAAATGTAATCACCATCAATTTAGACGAGTACTATCCTATTCCAAGAAATGCATATCAAAGTTATTGGAGTTTCATGCATCGTCATTTGTTTGATCATGTTGATATTGATCCTAAAAATATTAATCTACCCAATTCTGAATGGAAAAAAGATGAATTAAAAGAAAGTTGTGTAGCCTACGAACAAACAATTGAAAAAATTGGTGGGATAGATTTACAAATATTAGGAATTGGTAAAAATGGACATATTGGTTTTAACGAACCAGGCTCAAGCTTCCATTCCAAAACAAGGGTTATTCATTTAGACCATCAAACAAGAATGGCCAACTTGTATGAGTGGCACGATTTAAATAAGGTTCCAAAACTCGCTATTACAGTTGGTATTAGTAGTATTATGAAAGCCAAAAAAATTGTTTTATTAGCTTGGGGTAATAAAGCAGATATCGTAGCAAAAGCAGTAGAGGGTGATGTTACAGAACAAATACCAGCCAGTGTTTTACAAAATCACGACGACTGTACTTTTATCATAGACGAATATGCAGCGACTGAATTAACACGTAATAAAGCACCATGGTTAACAGGTACCAATGACTGGACACCACAAATGATTAAGAAAGCTGTTATTGAGTTGGCTTTAAAATTAGATAAGACTGTTTTAAGTTTAACTGCAGATGATTATAAAGAAAATAGTTTAGCTGATTTATTGGTATTAAAGGAATCGGTTTACGACATTAATTTACAGGTATTTTATATGTTGCGCGATTCCATCACTGGATGGCCAGGTGGAAAACCAAATGCAGTTATTCCTGCACATCCTGAACGCAGCGCGCCAAGTTCAAAACGTGTAATGATATTCTCACCTCATCCGGATGATGACATCATTAGTATGGGTGGAACCTTTATGCGTTTGCACGATCAAGGTCATGAAGTACATGTTGGATATCAAACAAGCGGTAATATTGCAGTAACCGATGAATTTGTAACACGCTTCTTGGATTTTGCAGTAGGATTTGAAGAGATGTTTGGTATAGATAATAAAAAGAGTAATGAAATTTTAACCGAAGCAAGATCCTTTTTAGGTGGAAAAAAAGCGGGTGATTTAGACACGCATGAAATTAGAGCTATCAAAGGATTAATTAGAAGATGTGAAGCCAAAGCAACCTGCCGTTATGTTGGTATTGCCGAGGATAATTATCATTTTTTAAACCTACCCTTTTATGAAACGGGAGCCATTGATAAAAAACCAATGGGTGAAGAAGATGTAACCATTACAATGGAATTACTAAGAAAGGTAAAACCTCATCAAATATATTGTGCTGGAGATTTAGCCGATCCTCATGGTACCCATAAGGTTTGTTTGGAAGTGATATTTGAAAGTATGCGCCGATTAAAAGCAGCTGGTGACGAATGGGTAAAAGATTGTTGGGTATGGTTGTATAAAGGCGCTTGGCAGGAATGGGATATTTCTGAAATTGAAATGGCCGTACCAATGAGTCCAGATCAAGTTATGAAAAAACGCTTTGGCATATTCATACATCAGTCACAAAAAGACAGTGTACCCTTCCAAGGTACAGATGCGAGAGAGTTTTGGCAAAGAGCTGAAATTCGCAATGCCAATACCGCAAATTTATACGCCCGTTTAGGTCTTACAAAATATGCAGCTATTGAAGCCTTTGTAAGATGGCATTACTAGGATTTTAAAGAATTAATCCTCAATTAATTAGCCAATTATTTACCCATTTCCTTTGGTAAAATAGGATTTTGGGCTATATTTGCACCCCTTTCTAGCTCTGCTAGAAAACGGAATGGCCCCGTAGCTCAACTGAATAGAGTATTTGACTACGGATCAAAAGGTTTCAGGTTTGAATCCTGACGGGGTCACAAAGCCCGCACGAACAGTGCGGGCTTTTTCGTTCAAGGAGTCGCATAAAGCTTGCTTTAATGCTGCGACGAGGACGAAAAAGCAAAA
>JBANFX010000020.1:0-60865 GCA_037975805.1 Bacteroidota bacterium
AATCCTTTTCGGTATTGATCCTTCTCAAATAAATATAATACACGCAAAAACAAATGGCCAAACCAAGAGCTATGAGTTAGCAGCGCCTAAAAATAGAACCAGTTTTACTTTTTAAGTTCTATTACCTCAAATGGGATAAGTTCTTTTGATCTGGTTACGGGATTTAAAAATGGCAAACTCAACATAGTAACATGAAAGCGACTAGATTCATATTGCCTAATGCTTTTAGGAAATTGAACCATGAGTGTGCTATCGTTGATCGAATCTGTAATTACCCATGATCCCTCATTTAATTGCAAGCTTTCCTTAACATTGGGAAATATATGTTGACCATAATAATGCAAGGCATTGCTATTAGGAATTTTATACAATACTAATTTTTCTTTATCCCACCCTTTTTGCTGAATAACCCCTGCCAACTGATTGCCCCATTGATACTTTAATAAGTTGGGATAAAAATGAGTATTCATAATTGTATTTACAAAAAGCATGATTGCAACAGAAATATAAAACCATTTATGCCCCATGGATTGCTTGGAAAAAAATAAAAAAGCAATTAACCCAATTGTTGATACAACGATTAAATAGCCCGTCCAATGAATGGAACCAAAGGGTAAAAACGCAATAAGTAACCCTACTGTAATAAGGATTGTAAAAATGAAAAGATGGAACCCATAAAGTCCTTTCAGTAAATTATTTGCTGTTTTGGTGGACCAAATAAATTGATCCCAGTAATTAGCTGTTAAAATAGCGGCTAAAGGAAAAACAACAAATATATAATGTGGCAACTGCGCCTGACTTCGAGACAATACTAAATAGGTTAAAACAAATCCATAAAAGCTAACGCGTTCGTTTTGAGATGAAAATAACCCCTCAGTGATGATTGAATACCCTTTAGCGATTAATGCCCATAAAAAAACAAATATCCATGGCAAAAAACTCCAAAACATATTCTCTAATAAAAAGGTAAAATAGCCCATTTCCTTGTAAAAGTTTTCTCCTGTATACCTGCCAAAACTCTGTGTCCAATAATAAAATTCTAAACCAGATTTTATGGGTCTTTCATTAATTAATTTACCAGGATGCAAATCATATTGTTGGTATAACCCCCAACTCATTGGGAATAATAACAATCCAAGTAATATGAGGCCTGGTATATAAATGGGTTTATAAAAAAATTGCCACTGTTTATTACTTACCCAATGAGGCACTATGGCTAAAACTGATACCACTAAAGCAATGGGGCCTTTTGTCATCATGCCTCCCGCGATAGCTATAATTGCAAAAAAGAAATATTTTGCAGCACCCTTTACTTTAGCCGTATCATCATGCGACCATTTTGCAAGTAAATAAATACTTAGCATCACCCAACCAACCAACATGGTATCTGTTCTTACATCATGTGCGATTAAAAAGAAAGCTTGTGAACTTGCTAAAATAATGGTTGCCAAACGAGCAACCTGTGTACTATAAAATAATGCTGCAAACTTATAAGTTGAATAAAGTGCAACCCCCAAAAATAATAAGGAAGGAATTCGATATGCCCAGTCATGCACACCCATTATTTTCATGGACAGCGCCGATAACCAAAACAACATGGGTGGCTTATCTAAATAATCCTTTCCTAAATCAAATACTTGTAAAAAACTATTGCGTGCAAGCATTTCCCTACTAATGGAAGCGTATTGAGAAGCGTCAATGTCCATTAAGGGAATTGTAAAACTCCCTACCAAATAAACGCCAGTGCAGGCAAATAACAATAAAAGAAAAGTATTTTTACTCATTATGTTTAATTAAATGGCAGAAATTACTGTACAACAGCTAAGTTTTTGTTTTGCCAATACTTGAATAATTTACCATTATAATATCCTACCAAAATTCCAATAATAGTACCGCCTAAAATATCCAACGGATAATGAACTCCAACATATACCTGTGCGTAAGCAATTACTGCTGCCCATATTAAAAATATAAATCGGTAATTTTTAAACAGGGGCTGTAATGTGATTATGATGAATAGGGCAATGCCAAAATGATTGGCTGCATGAGAGGATGTAAAACTAAATCCACCAGAGCAGTGTTCCAATAGTAGCCTAGATTTATGCATTAAAACCGGATCTAAACAGGGTCTTACTCGCTGAAAAAGTGGTTTGAAAATACTGCTACTTATTTGATCCGTTAGGGTAACATTGATAGCAGCCAATAATATCCATTTCCAAGCATTTTTCTTCCATTTATAAATAATGAAACCTAATAGCAAAATATACAAAGGAAACCAATTGTTTGAGGTCCGCACCCAAGGCATGATTTTGTCGAAAAAAGAGCAGGTCCATTCCCCATTGATCATAGAAAATAAAGCCTTGTCTTTTGTTAATAAATCTGCCCAAAAAGATTGCATCATAATATAAAGATACAAGGAAGTGCAAAAATTTAAAGTAAATTTGTAAATCCTTTTAAAAAAGTAAAAACAAGCAATATGTCTCTTATAAAAAGCATCTCTGGATTTAGAGGTACTATTGGTGGAAAACCCAATGATAACTTAACTCCTATTGATATTGTTAAATTCGCATCGGCCTATGGAACCTGGTTAATAAATAAGTCGCCTGGAGCAAAAAAAGTAGTGGTAGGCCGAGATGGCCGAATGAGCGGGGAAATGGTGGAAGCACTTGTAGAACAATGTTTGTTGGCATTGGGTATTGACGTAATTCATTTAGGCTTGAGCACTACACCCACTGTTGAAATGGCAGTGGTTTTTGAAAAAGCAGATGGTGGCATTATTTTAACGGCGAGTCATAATCCTAAGCAATGGAATGCACTGAAATTGTTAAATGAAAAAGGTGAATTTGTAAGTGCCGAAGAAGGTAAAACAATTTTAACATTGGCGGCAAATGAAGATTTTAATTACGCGGCAGTGGATGATATGGGGAAAATTATTTCAAATTCGGATAGTTTAGCAAAACATATACAAGCCATTGTAAACTATCCATTAGTTGATGTTCATGCCATTAAAGCTGCTCAATTTTCGGTTGTAGTAGATGCCATTAATAGTAGTGGTGCTTTTTCGGTACCTGCATTGTTAAACGCAATTGGTGTTTCTACCATAAAAGTGCTAAATGAAGAAATGACGGGCAATTTTGCGCATAATCCTGAGCCCTTGAAAGAACATTTAACAGACTTATGCAATACGGTAGTTAATGAAAAAGCACATTTAGGAATTGCAGTTGACCCAGATGTAGATAGACTATGTTTCGTAAGTGAGGACGGAGAATTATTTGGTGAAGAATATACTTTAGTAGCAGTAGCAGATTATATTTTACAAAATATAAAAGGAGCTACCGTAAGTAACCTTTCTTCCACAAGAGCTTTAAGAGATATTACTGAAAAACAAGGCTGCAAATACTTTGCAAGTGCAGTTGGGGAAGTAAATGTTGTTACCATGATGAAGCAGGAAAAAGCAGTAATTGGTGGCGAAGGCAATGGTGGTATCATTGTTCCAGACCTTCATTATGGAAGAGATGCATTAATTGGTATAGCTCTATTTTTAACGCATTTAGCTAAATCAAAAATGACAACATCAGCACTCAGAGCAAGCTATCCCGCATACTATATGAGCAAGAAAAAAATGGATTTGGATGATCATATTTCATTAGATAAAATCTTTGCTACCTTGGAAACCAAATTTGGGCAATTCCCTATCAATAAAGTAGATGGCTTTAAAATAGATTTTGAAAACACCTGGGTACATTTAAGATCAAGTAATACTGAACCTATCATTCGCATTTATACCGAAGCACCTTCACAAATTGAGGCCGACAAACTTGCCGATGAGATCATTGCTATTATTAGCAAAATTCAGTAATTTAGCAAGTATGGAAAGAATCTATTTTGACAATGCGGCAACAACTTCTTTAGATCCATCGGTTCTAGAAGCCATGATGCCCTATTTGACAGAAAAATTTGGGAACCCATCATCTATATATAGCTATGGCAGAGAATCCAGAATGGCTATTGAACAAGCGCGCAAGTCGGTAGCCAATAATTTAGGTGCAAAACCTTCGGAAATATTTTTTACAAGTGGCGGCACTGAAAGTAGTAATACCATATTACACGCCGCCATTTACGATTTAGGATGCAAACATATTATTAGCTCCCCCATTGAACACCATGCCACTTTACATACGGTTGAACATTTGGCGAAAACAGCAGGTGTTGCACTTAGTTATGTTAGCATTTTACCAAATGGTCATGTAGATTTAGAAAGCTTGGAACTATTACTTTCAAATAACCCTACCAAAGCCATAGTATCCATTATGCATGCCAATAACGAAATTGGCAATATGATTGATTTGCATAAAGTGGGTGAAATTTGTAAAAAACACAGCGCTTATTTCCATAGTGATACCGTTCAAACCGTGGGGCATTTTCCTTTTAACTTAAAAGAAACACCAGTTGATTTTATCACCGGCGCTGGTCATAAATTTCATGGACCTAAGGGCGTTGGTATTTTATATATCAATGAAAATATTAAAATTAGTCCCCTTGTTCATGGAGGCGCACAGGAACGTAATATGCGTGCGGGAACCGAAAATTTATACGGTATAGTAGGATTTGCAAAAGCATTGGAATTGGCAACTGAACATTACGAAAAAGACAGTGCATACATTAATGAACTTCGTAAATACATGCATGATGAATTAGTTTCAAATGTTCCCGCGGTAAGCTTTAATGGTGATACTTTTGGAGATAGTTTATATACCTTACTTAGCGTTAACTTTCCAAAAAATGAAAAGTCCGAAATGATGTTGTTTAACTTAGACATCCATCATATTTGTGCAAGCGGTGGAAGCGCATGCTCAAGTGGCGCACAGCAGGGCTCTCATGTAATAAGAGCCTTAAATAAAGGAGAAAATATTGCAACCATTCGTTTCTCTTTTTCAAAACAAAATACAAAAGCAGAAATAGATAAAGTAATTGCCACTTTAAAAGATTTGCTTTAAAAAATTAGATAATAAAACAAGAAGGCCTCGCTTTTGCGAGGCCTTCTTGTTTTATATAAGTATACTTAAATTTATTTTACACCAAATTGCGTCGCCATCACCTCTAGCCTGTTTTTAATATCAAGCGCCGATGCAGCATCTTGTAATAATGTCATTTGCTTAGGATGCTGTTGCTCATAATCTTCTTGTACAAAGACATTTGGCTTTTGGTCTATTGCAGCTTGTAAATTTTGAATGAACTGCTTATCACTCATGTTGGCGCCTAGTGAATTATAATATTTTAATTGTTGGTCAAGGTCATTAACAATTGACTTATTAATTTTTTTCGCTAATTCTAAATCGCCGGCAGCATAACAAGCTCTTAAGAACTCAGATGCAATCCTGTTGTCCTGGTTGCCACCTCTATTTGAAACCATACCGTATGGTAAATTCTTTTCATTGGTTTCATTGTGTATTTTTCTTAATAATTTTTTAGCTTCTTCTTTTTTGCCTTCTACTACTAAAGAAAATGCAACCTGCGCAACTGCCATTCTCAAAGAGTTTAAATGGCGTCTGTTTTCTTCATCAAAATATACATCAGGATTTTTTGCATTTCCAAAGGCAAATTTACTCATCATTGTTTTGTAAGCAGCCTCCGTATTTACAGGATTATCAACTTTGATAGGAACCAACTCATATGCCATACCTCTTAATCTTACATATTTATCCAATCCCAATTCAGATAATTCTTGTGGAGATGTAAAGCAAATGGGTCTTTTAAATTGTGAGGTTGCAATAATGGCGAACATAGCCAACTCATTTTTCACCATATAATTTCTTTTTGGTGCTAAATCTATAAGCATCTCATCTACAATGCTATCAGTGGGCTTCACAATGCCAGAAGCAATTGCATTTGCCTTATTAACGGGCACTTTAAATTTATGTGTTGGGAATGTATTCATTGGACCACCTTCGGTTTGTTTTGCAAACTTTCCAGTTGGATCCCCTATTACGTTTCTAAATACAGAATCTAAATTCTGGTAGGCTGCCTCAGCATCTTTATTAATAGGTGAATACAATACATAATTTAACTTATTACCTGCCACTTGATCTTCACTAAAAATCACATCAAACTTATCACTATTATTAACTTTGTACCTAAGTTCTTTCATATACCAATCGGACCCCAATAAACTATTCACCACTACGCGAACATCGGGACGAATTCCCTCTACTTCCTGTGCATACCACAAAGGATAAGTGTCATTGTCACCGAAAGAAAATAAAATTGCATTTGGCGGGCAGCTTTCCAAATAGTCACGCGCTAAGTCCAAAGGCAGTGTTTTTTTGCTACGGTCATGGTCGTCCCATTCTTGCTGCGCCATTAAGCTTGGCACTGCCAAAAAGCATATTAATGTTGCTACTATAGCTGCAACTCTTGGTGTCATAAAATTTTTGAACCAATCAATAATTTGTAACACACCTAGTCCTATCCAAATTGCGAATGCGTAAAATGAACCTACATAAGCATAATCACGCTCACGTGGTTGTAAACTTTGTTGGTTTAAATAAACAACAATTGCAAGACCAGTGAAAAAGAATAAAAGTCCCGTTACTAAAAAATCTTTTTTCGTCTTTGTTAATTGATAAACAAAACCCATTAAACCCAAAATTAAAGGCAACATAAATAATTTATTATTTGCCTTATTATTTTTTTGAGCCGAGGCAGGCATTTTGGATTGATCGCCTAAATACAAATCATCTATAAATGGAATGCCTGTTATAAAATTGCCATCGCGCACATTGCCAAATCCTTGAATATCATTTTGCTTGCCAGCAAAATTCCAGAGGAAATAACGCATGTACATAAAACCAATTTGATAATTCGTAAAGTAGCGAAGATTATTGCCAAAAGTCACATCTTCACCCTCAACAACACCACCAAAATTTTTATACGTTTCTAGCTGCCCTCTGTCATTCTCACTATCCCACATTCTTGGGAATAAATGAGAAGATGGAGCAGAACCCCAGTCTCTCTTTAGATTCTTACCTGAAAATTCGTAATTTTTTTCTGTTTTCACATATTGATCAGATCCTTCAATGGTTTCTACCTGATCCACAAAGTTAGGACCATATACGATAGGCCAATCGCCATATTGTTCTCTACCTAAATAACCAACCAAGGTTACCGGATTGTCCACATTGTACATATCTACAGAAGGGTCTGCATTGGAACGTATCATTGTGGTTACATAGCTTGTGTAACCTAGTAAGAAAAAAATAGTTGACCAGATACCTAATTTTAAAAAGTATATCCCTTTTTTATTTGCATAATGAATTCCAAATGCCAAAATAACTGCTACTAAAACAAAGAAGGCGATAAATCCACTAAAAAAAGGAAGCTTGAATTCATTTACGAACATAACATCAAATGCACCTGCCCATTTAACCGTGTATTGAATTAAAAACACTTGAATAAACCCTGTTATTACTACCCCAATCATAAATGCGATAAATGCTCCCCAAAAACTTGCTTTATAATTACGGAAATAATATACCATTACAATTGCTGGAATGGTTAGGATGTTTAATAAGTGAACTCCAATTGAAATTCCCATCAAATAAAATATGAAAATTATCCATTTGTCGGCACCTGGTTGATTGGCTTTATGTTCCCATTTTAAAATTGCCCAAAATACCAAAGCGGTAAAAAATGAACTTAATGCATACACCTCACCTTCAACAGCACTGTACCAAAATGAATCTGAAAAAGTATACGCCAAAGCGCCTACAATACCTGCACCCATAATTGCAATAATTTGAGCATTACTTAATGCCTCCGTGCCCTTTTGTACAATTCTTTTTGCAAAATGGGTGATGGTCCAAAACAAGAACATGATAGTGAACCCGCTAGCTAGGGCACTCATGATATTAACCGCCTTTGCCGCTGTTTGCGGATTGTCTCCAAATAAAACAATGAATAATCTACCCAATAATACAAACATAGGCGCCCCTGGCGGATGCGGAATTTGTAATTTATAAGCACTACTTATAAACTCACCACAATCCCAAAAACTTCCAGTAGCCTCGGTAGTCATAACATATACAGTACAAGCAATAAGGGTAACAATCCACCCTGTCCAATTATTCACTTTTTTAAAGTCCATTTTGACAATTTTAGTAGTTGCAAACTTAACTTAATCTTGTCAAAAAGGAAAATTAAGGCCTTTATTAAGATTATTTTAAGATTTCCGGGTTCCCCCTAGGTTTTTTATCTTTGCACCCCATGAGTAATCAATATTCGGTCGCTTTTCATACTTTAGGCTGTAAGCTTAACTTTTCGGAGACTTCTACCCTTTCCAGACAATTGGAACAAGAAGGCTTTGAAAAGAAAGCATTTACCGATAAAGCAGACGTTTATGTAATTAATACCTGCTCAGTTACCGAGAATGCCGATAAGGAATGTAGACAATTAGTGCGCCGTATTCAAAGACAGGCACCAGAAAGTTTTGTGGTGATTACGGGATGTTACGCTCAGTTAAAGCCTAGCGAAATTGCAAGTATCCCAGGTGTTGATTTAGTGTTGGGTGCTGCCGAAAAATTTAATTTAGTGCAGCATTTATCTACTTTAACAAAAGGACAGGATGCCAAAATATGTAGTTGTGATATTGAAGAGGTGTCGGGTTTTAATAGCTCTTTTTCGGTAAACGATCGTACACGTACTTTTTTGAAAGTACAAGACGGATGTGACTATAGTTGTACATTTTGTACCATCCCAATGGCAAGAGGTAAAAGTAGAAGTGATAGTATTGAAAATGTAGTTAAACAAGCCCAAGGTTTGGCTGCAAATGGCGTGAAAGAAATTGTACTCACTGGTATTAATTTGGGAGATTTTGGCAAAGGAGGAGATGGCGGGAAAAAACATAATGAAGATTTTTTTGAATTGATCAAAGCGTTGGACCAAGAAACAAATATTCCCAGATATCGCATATCATCTATTGAGCCTAATTTATTAACGAATGAAATTATTGAATGGGTGGCAAAGAGCAGAAGCTTTATGCCTCACTTTCATATTCCACTTCAAAGTGGTTCAGATACTGTTCTTAAATTAATGCAGCGCAGATATAATAGCAAGTTGTACGCTGATAGAATAAGTACCATAAAAGCAGTAATGCCAGATGCTTGTATTGGCGTGGATGTGATTGTTGGATCCCCTGGTGAAACAGAAGCCTATTTTAAAGAGAGCTTTGATTTTATCCATGCTTTAGATATTTCCTATTTGCATGTATTTACTTATTCGGAACGTGCAATGACAAAGGCATTAGAAATAACACCTATAGTACCCATTGCGGTGCGCAATGAGAGAAATAAAATATTACGCAATTTGTCCTACCAAAAACAACAATATTTTAATGCGCAACATATAGGCAGTACTCGACCTGTTCTTTTTGAATCAATTAAACAAAAGGATCCGAATGATATTCCGATGTTAGAAGGATATAGCGATAATTATATTAGAGTTGTTACCACATTTAGACCTGAATGGAGCAATCAAATTGTAGACTGGGAAATTAAATAGGCGAAACCTCGTGCGGCTTGAATTCCACAATCATGACTAAGTTTAAGCTTTCCAACTTCACAAATACATTGTGCTTACTGGCCCTTATTACTTCTCCTCTTCTCTTCATAAATAAGCCTTGATTAATAGCCACTTTAGTTTGAGGAGGCAACATAGTTAAATCTACAATTTCAATTGAAGTTGTTGTAGTTGCCAAACCAAGATATTTTCTTATTTCTTCAATTTCTGCATCTCTAATAATCGCAGGTTTTTTTTCAAAATATAAAAAATTCACTACGCCTATTGTAGAAAGAACTTTGGTATAATCTTCTTTAGCAATTTTAACAAAAACGTAAGATCTAAATAAAGGGACGTCAATTATTTTTTTTCGATCAGTCCAATAACGTTCTTTCTTTTCAACCGGACACCAGCTCTCAAAGCCCTGCTGCATGAGCAACTCATCTACCTTTTTTTCCCATTTAGACTTTGTATAAATGACATGCCATTGTTTAACCTCTGGCTGCTCTTTCTTTAATTCCATGCTTCTATTACTTTACCGCCAAATTTGTATTGTTGAAAAATCCCAATAATTTACAAGATTCATATATCTGCTTGTCCTTGGCTACTAATTTTAACCAAGCCTGATATCTATCTTGTTTTGGCTTATCAGGGTTGTTATAAAACTTGTTGTAATCCGCTTTAGTGGACGCAACCTGCATTGTATCCTTTAATTTAAGAATGTTTTCATTCTCTTTCATAATGGCTTGCATCTGCTTTTTATATGCTAGGTATTTTTCCATTTTCAAATAAACAGGCGCATTCATTTTTGAAACAATAAATTGTAAATTATTATTAAACTTAATAGTGTTGCTATCCAATTCTTTTTGTTGCTTTAATTGCATTGCTTGTTTAATGGCATCTATATTATATGCGCCAACCCATGGTTGATATTTTGAACTTTGTATTTGATCCCAAGCCAAAGCCGAAGGATTGTCTTTTTCACGATACTTGAAAAATTCGTACTCATCAGGCAAAACTATGTCAGACGCTACCCCTTTGCGTTGAGTTGAACTACCATTAATACGATAGAATTTTTGGAATGTTAATTTCACGGCACCATATTCAGTTTGAATACCTAAGGAATCCAAAGGTCTTCCAAATGCAACATTTCTTTGAACAGTGCCTTTTCCATAGGTTGAAGTACTACCAATAATGATGCCTCTTTTATAGTCCTGAATTGCAGCTGCAAAAATTTCGCTTGCCGATGCACTAAATTCATTTACCATTACCACCAATGGTCCATCATATATAGTGCCTGGTGTTTCGTCGGCCAATACCTGAGAGCGACCTTCCTTATCTCTAATTTGTACAACAGGTCCTTTGTTAATGAACAATCCAACCATTTGAACCACTTCATATAATGAACCGCCGCCATTGTACCTTACATCAATGATAATACTCTTTACTTTTTCAGCTTTTAATTTCTCAACCTCAGCAGCAACATCTTTTGAACATCTTGCTCCGTCTTCATAATCAAATCCAGCATAAAAATCAGGCAACATGATGTATCCAATTTTGTCGGCACCTCTTGTAATCACGGCACTTCGAGCGTACCCTTCGTCCAATACAATTTTTTCTCTTCTTAAGGCAACTACTTTAACAGTCCCATCTAATTTTTTTACGGTTAATCTTACCTCTGTGCCCAAATCGCCTCTTATTAATTTAACAGCATCAGTTACCTCATAGCCGGCAATATCCACCGGCTCCTGATCGCCTTGTGCAATTTTAGTTATCACGTCATTCATAACCAATTGTCCCGATTTCCAAGCAGGTCCACCAGGCGTGATGCTCGCAATTTTCACACCATTGTCATCGGCAGCTAATTGTGCCCCAATACCAAAAATTACACCACTCATTTGTTCGGTGAAAGAACGCTTTTCTACCGGTGCAAAATAATCAGTATGCGGATCCATTAGGCTTGTAATTGCATTTAAAAATGCATCAAACCTTTTTTCATCATTATAGGTTTTGTCTAAAGACTCGAATTTTTTACGATAAGATTTTGCTACCGCATTGCGTGCATCAATTTCTAATGCCGCGTCAGATTTAAATTCATATTTGCTTGCAGCTGTTTTTGAAGTATCTGTATTTTTTTTCTTTTCCTGTGCTTCTCTTTCCTCAATTAATGAAACGTACTTTTCTATAGTTTTATATTTAATTAGTTTATACCACCTTTCATAACGCGCATTCTTGTTTTTAGGGAAAGCTAAACTATCGGCATCAACATAAACAGAGTCGTCAATATTAAAAGAAAAGGGCTGTTTAAAAATAGAATCAGCAATTTGCTTCACTTCTTTATACCTAATATCGTATAATTTACTTACTGCTGGTTGAAACTCAATTTTAGTACCGTGAATTTCATCGTCAATAGTGATTTGATATTTTTTTAGTGCATCAATATCTTCTTGTAAAAACAAATTTTTCTCAGGATCTAAGGATTTTAGATAGTTGTCAAAAACTTCTTTCGAAAATTGGTCATCTACTTTTCTAGGATCATAGTGCTCACGCTCTAATAAACTTCCTACTGCTGATAATAATTTTCGATGACGAATGTCTGGAGTCTCATCAGAATTGCTCTTAAATGCAAATATTAAACTTCCAACCAATACCAATGTGGCAAAAAATTTCCACTTGTTTTCTTTAACGTATGTCATAAATGTGCGCATGAAGTATTTCAAAAATAGCGTAAAAAGCCTATTCTAGGTTCCAAATTGATATAATCTGCTTTATTTTACCATAATTTTATAAAAAGATGTAAAACATCTTTTAAAGATTACCGAATTAGTGTATTTTTGCGACCCTAAATGGAGGGCGTAGCTCAGTAGGTTAGAGCGACAGTTTGTGGCACTGTAGGTCGTGGGTTCGAGACCCATCGTTCTCCCCCAAGAAACCTGTCCCAATTGGGATGGGTTTTTTTCTTAAAAAGAATACCAATGACTTTAATCATCATTCCATTAATGACAGCGATACTTGCATGGTTTATTGCATGGTTATTTGTAAAACTTATTTTTTGGCCAAACAATGCAGGGATTCTAAATCTTTTGCAAAAGATAGACATTGAAAAAATTGTAAACAAAGAAAATAGTGCTCAACAATTTGAAGCCATTTTGCCTGCAATTGATTTGCAATTAAATGAGTTTTTCACCCATAAACTTTCTCAAAAAATGCCCATGATTTCTATGTTTATTGGGGAAAAAACAATTGTACAGCTAAAGGCTGTTTTTGTTGAAGAATTACGGGAAATTTTTCCTTCTCTTATTCAACAAATGGTTAATAAAACAAAAAATGACTTTTCTCTAAACTTAAGCTCAAAATGGGGCTCTATAATGGCAGCTGCATTATTCAAATGGACAAGGAAATTCCGTTTTATTGCTTTTTCCATTGGTTTGGCTTGGGGCATCCTTATAGTTATACTAACTCACAACGTTTAATTACCGTTTATATAATCCAATTACCAACGCTGGATTATATAATGGATATTTGCAGTTCCCTTAAACTAGGGAATCAAATACATATCTAAATAATTATGAAATACATATACATTTTCTTATTGGCTATTTTAACACAGTTAACAAGCTATGCCCAATATCCAACTGCTGGGGCGAGAGGCGCAGGTGCAGGAGCGAATATGGGTCGTTTTTACGGTAAAGTTGTTGATGCTAATAAAAAGGGCATTGAGGGCATAACCATTCAATTAAAAGGCAGCAAATTTGATCCTGCAACTAAGAAGAGTTCAGAAGTTATTTTGGGTACCATGTTAAGTGCCTCCAACGGCGATTTTAATTTTGAGAATCTTTCAGTAATGGGCACCTTTAAGCTCATCATTACTGGTGTTGGTTACAAAAAACTAGAAAAACAAATTAGTTTTAATTTGAAGCCAGGTGCTGGTCAAAACATGCAAGATATGTTGGCTATGGTGGATAAGGATTTGGGGAATATTAAAATAGACGAAGATGTAAACGAACTAAAGTCGGTAACGGTCAGCAGTTCCGCAAAGCCGCAATTTGAGATGGGTATTGATCGTAAAATTTTTAATGTTGAAAAGAATTTAACTAGCCAAGGTCAAACAGCTGTTGAGGTTATGAAGAACATTCCTAATTTAAATGTTGATATTGATGGAAACGTAACATTGAGAAATGCTACGCCAGTTTTATTAATTGACAACAGGCCTACTACTTTAACAATGGATCAAATCCCTGCAGACATTATTGAAAAAGTAGAAATTATTACCAATCCTTCTGCTAAATATGATGCCACTGGAGGCAACGCAGGTATTTTAAATATCGTCTTGAAAAAGAACAGGAAAAATGGATACAATGGTGGTATTCGATCGGGTATAGATATGCGTGGAAAATTCAATGGAGGTGGTGATTTAAACATTAGAGATAATAAATTCAACTTTTCATTAAACGCCAATGTAAATGGGCGTAAAACCATTGGAACTTCTACGAATATTCGCGAAATATTAGGAAGCAACATTCCTACTAGTATTCAAACCATTAATAATAGCACGGGCAATGGCTCATTTAATTTTTATAGAGCTGGTATTGATTATATAGCAGACAATAGAAATACTTTTTCTTTATATGGTAATATTGCACAAGGCGAAATGGGATCTAATGGTATACAAATAATAGATTCTATTTTCAATAGCAATGCGTCAAACTATGCATTAATTAACAATTCTAAATTCAACTTTTTTAATAAAGGGGCTCAATTAAGTTACAAACATTTATTTGAAGAAAAAGGACACGAGTTGTCTACCGACTTTAACTTTAACCAAGCAGACAATGAAAACTGGTCTTTGATTAACTCTTCTATTTTAAATCAAAGAAGCATGGGTAAAGGGAACAATAAAAATTATGCCTTTAATATTGATTATGCCCGCGAGTTTAAAAATGATGTAAAGTTTGAAACCGGTGTGCGCGTAAATGATCGTTCAGAATACAATAAAAGAGATCAATTTAGAAATGAGGTTTTAATCAACGCCATTAGTAGCCAATACCAATATGAAGAAACCGTTTATGCTGCCTATTCAAATT
This sequence comes from Bacteroidota bacterium, assembly GCA_037975805.1. Lineage (GTDB taxonomy): Bacteria > Bacteroidota > Bacteroidia > Chitinophagales > Chitinophagaceae > Sediminibacterium. The sequence continues at coordinate 14,637 of JBANFX010000020.1, forward strand.
TGAATATGAAAAAGAATAATTGGAGTTTTCAATTGGGTTTAAGAGCAGAAAGCCGATCTTATAATGGAAATATTTTAAACAAATTGGGTAAGGATTCGCTTCCATTTAGCGTAAGCTATCCAATTACGCTTTTTCCAAGTGCCTTTATTAATTACAAGGTGGATGATAAACAAGATATTCAAATCAATTATTCTAAGCGTATAAACCCACCTAACTTTTTTCAATTATTACCTTTCCCTGACTACAGCGACCCTCAAAATATTTCAGTGGGTAATCCTGGTTTAAAACCTCAGTTTACGCATTCTTTTGAAGTTGCCTATAATAATGCTTACGCAAAAGGATCTAATTTCTTGGCAACCGCTTATTATAAATACAGCACGGACTTAATTACAAGTTATGTATATCGCGATATTAATAGAGCAAGTGCAAATTTAGATAGCGCCTATTTTAGTTCTACCATTAATGCGAATACTGCAACGGTTTATGGTTTAGAGTTGAGTAATAAAACTGCCATCACTAAATGGTGGGATATGAATATTAGTTTTAACTTATTTAAGTCAGCCATTAATGCAACCATTCCTGGACAGAACGTAAACAATGATTTAACAAGCTGGTTTAGTAAAATTAATAACACTATAAAATTACCAAAGGGATTTTCGTACCAATTTAGCGGACAATACCAAGCAAAAACCATTTTACCTCCAGGAGGAAATAGTGCAGGCGGCGGCGGTGGACGTGGTGGTATGGGCGGTGGTCCAGGTGGTGGATTTGGTGGACCACAGTCAACTGCACAAGGTTATAACTTCCCTAACTACGATTTTGATATGGCTATTAAGAAAGATTGGACTTTAAGTGGTGGCAGAACCGCAAGTTTATCTTTTAATGTAAATGACGTATTCAAAACTAGAGTAAACAAAACATTCTCACAAAGTCAATACTTTACTCAAACGGTTACTCGAATAAGAGACCAGCAATTTTTCAGAATCAACTTTAGTTACCGATTTGGTAAGTTTGATGTAAACTTATTAAGAAGAAAAAGTACCAAGGGCGATGAAGGCGGTGGTGGAATGGATCAAATGCCTCAATAAACTATAAGATTATAAAAATATGAAGAGCCAAACTAGTCAAATTACAAAGACTAGCTTTGGCTCTTTCCTTGCAACATAGGCACGAAAGAAAACTCCTCAAAGGATTCTTTTTTCGCAAGTCCATCTTTTTTCTTGGTAAGTCTTAACATTCTTTGTGCCGTTTCGGATTCGTCCACGGGAATTACCATTATACCCCTCACCCTTAATTGCGCCCATAACTTTTCAGGAACTTTAGGTGCCGCAGCTGTAATAATAATTTTATCAAATGGCGCGAATTCCGGCAAACCTTCAAAGCCATCTCCATACGAAAAATGTACATTGGGAAAAGTATCGCCAAACACTTTTTTGAATTCTTTGGTTTTATCAAAAAGTGCTTTTTGTCGCTCAATCGTATAAACATTCGCACCCAAAGCTGCAAGTATTGCAGTTTGATACATGCTACCAGTTCCAATTTCCAATACCTTGTCTCCTTTTTTTATCTTCAATAATTGAGATTGAAAAGCTACAGTGTATGGTTGAGATATTGTTTGGTCTGCATCAATTGGAAAAGCTCTATCCTCATAGGCAATTTTAGCAAAAGCATTATCTAAAAAATAATGTCTTGGAATTAAGTCAATTGCATTTAAAACGCTTTCATCCGTTATGCCTTTTCCCTTAAGTTGAGCAACTAACTGCTTTCTTAACCCTTTATGTAAATAACCGTCCTCTGATATACGCATTTAGTTAATTAGTTTAATTGCATGTCTCCAATAATGCCATTTATTTTATTTTGTAATGTAGCATACTTTTCATCAAACTCGCTAGCATTGTTCAATTTTGTATTTACACTAAAATAGAATTTAATTTTAGGCTCCGTTCCACTTGGTCTAGCTGAAATTTTACTACCATCTTCGGTTATAAATTGTAATACATTGCTTTTAGGTAAATTTATTTTCCAGGTTGCTCCAGTTAATAAATTGGTGCCTTTTTGCAACTCATAGTCCAACATGGTAGCTACTTTAACACCATGAATGCTAGCAGGTGGAGATTGTCTATAACCTTCCATCATAGCAGCAATTTCTTGTTGCCCATTCATTCCTTTTTTAGTAATACTAATTAAAGTCTCGTAATAGAATCCATATTGAACATATAATTCAATCATTTTATCAAATAAGGTTCTGCCTTTACTTTTTTCATAAGCAGCCATTTCACAAAGTAACGCAACAGCGCTTACAGCATCCTTATCTCTAATTTGATCACCAATCATTAAACCAAAACTTTCCTCTCCTCCAATTACATAATTCTCTTGACCTTCTTTTTCTTTTATCAATTCTGCAATCCATTTAAACCCAGTAAGTACATTATAACAATTTACATTATTCTGCTTAGCTACTTCATTAATCATTTCGGTAGTAACAATGGTGGTAATTACCATATCATTGGGTTTTGCAATCCCTTTAGCGCTTCGCGCTTCCATCATATATGCAAATGCCAAAACTGCGGTTTGATTACCATTCATTAAAACCCACTCCCCTTTATGATTTTTCACACCCACACCCACCCGGTCAGCATCGGGATCGGTTCCCAATAGTATATCTGCATCCATGGCCTTGGCTTTTGCCAATCCAATACTCATAGTTTCACTTTCCTCAGGATTTGGATAAGCTACCGTAGTGAAGTTCCCGTCGGGAGTGGATTGCTCTTCAACCACATGTACATTGGTAAATCCAAATGCGGATAAAACATCGGGTACCATAGTGATACCTGTTCCATGAATAGGAGTATATACAATTTTTAAATCCTTTTGCGTTTCAATAATTTCAGGATATACACTCAGGCCCTTTACCATCTTAATATATGCCTGGTCCATATCTTTTCCTAATAAAATAATATTGGATTCACCACCAGTCCATTTTACTTCATCCACCGATTGTATGGCTTCCACTTCAGTAATAACATTTTTATCATGAGGTGGCACTAATTGACCACCGTCATTCCAATAGGCTTTATATCCGTTGTATTCTTTGGGATTATGGGAAGCTGTACAAACCACACCGGCTTTACATGCAAGATGTCTTATAGCAAAACTTAACTCTGGAGTTGGCCTTAAGGTTTCAAACAGATAAACAGTAAATCCATTTGCAGCAAAAACAGCTGCAGTCGTTTCCGCAAAAAAACGTGAATTATTTCTACTATCATGCCCAATGGCAACACTTACTTTTTCACCAGGATAAGTTTTTAATAAATAATTCGCAAAACCTTGCGTTGCCATACCAATAGTATATTTATTTATTCGATTGGTGCCAACCCCCATTATGCCTCTTAGGCCTCCTGTGCCAAACTCTAAATTTTTATAGAAAGATTCTTCTAATTCACTAGGTTGGCTTGCTTGTAATTCTCGAATAATATTTTTGGTTGTTTCATCATAATTTCCAGCTAGCCAAGTAGCTACTTTTTGATCGATATTTGTGCTCATTTTCTTTCGATTTTATAGTTCAATTTAACGGCCATCCACAAGCCAAAAGCAACAATTTTAATAAATGTGCTCTCATGGCAGCAAATTAAATAATTCCAAGTAAAAAAGAGCCGAAAACAAGCTAAATTTGTGGGTATCCTACAAATACTTTTAAAACATTGTTATGGCATATGTAGCAGGCATCCTTTTTACCGCAATCACATTTATTGCCTTTTTTGTTTTCTTTAAAAAATTAGGTAAGATTGGAAGAAACATTCATCTAGGAAAACCGTTTCAAATAAACGATCAAAAAGCAAAACGTTGGCAAAATGTTTTACTACTCGCCTTTGGACAAAAAAAGATGTTTCGCAATCCATTGGTTGCCATTTTACATTTGTTTGTTTACGTAGGATTCGTCATCATTAATATTGAACTGCTAGAAATAATTGTTGATGGCATTGCAGGCACACATCGCATATTCAAACCATACCTAGGCGATTTTTACAACTTATTAATAAATTGTTTTGAAATTTTAGCACTATTGGTATTGGTTGCCTGCGTGATATTTTTTACCAGAAGAAATGTGATAAAACTAAAAAGATTTATACACAATGATTTAACTGGTTGGCCAAAATCAGATGCCAATTTAATCTTGATAATTGAAGTTATATTAATGGGTTTATTCTTAACCATGAATGCTGCTGATGCAGAAGCAGATTATCTAGTTTCATCCTTTTTAAAACCTTTATTTACCAATTTAGATACGTCAACAACCAGCTTCATTGAACATGGTGCTTGGTGGTTACATATTTTAGGTATTTATGCTTTCATGAACTATCTACCCTATTCAAAGCATTTGCATATTATATTGGCATTCCCAAACGCCTATTATGCTCAGCTAACGCCAAAAGGCCAAATGCACAATATGCCCTCTATTCAAAATGAAGTATTGTATGCTATGCAACCAGAATTGGCACCCACTAACGCTATTGCACCTGAAAAATTTGGAGCCAAAGATGTAATGGACTTAAGTTGGAAAAATTTAATGGATGCATATAGTTGTACGGAATGTGGAAGATGTACTACAGCCTGTCCAGCGAATAGTACAGGGAAACTACTAAGTCCCAGAAAAATAATGATGGCAACAAGAGATAGATTGGAAGAAGTAGGTAATAATATGGACACCAATAAAAGTTTCATTGATGATGGGAAATCTCTTTTACATGATTATATAAGCGTTGAAGAATTAAGGGCTTGTACAACTTGTAACGCTTGCGTTGAAGAATGTCCTGTAAGTATTTCACCACTAGATATTATCATGGAGTTAAGAAGATCCTTGATAATGGAAGAAAGCAATGCGCCTGCCGAGTGGAATGGCATGTTTAGCAATATCGAAAACAATTTTGCGCCTTGGAAATTTGCGCCAGATGACAGAGACGCTTGGACAAAACAATAAATAAGGATCTAAAATTATACCATATGAAAGTATCTACAATGGCCGAGTTTATGGCAAGAGGGGAACAACCAGAAGTTTTATTTTGGGTAGGTTGTGCAGGCAGTTTTGATCAAAGAGCACAAAAAATTACAACAGCCTTTGCTACTATACTCGACAAAGCAGGTGTTAAATATGCCATATTAGGAAAGGAAGAGGCTTGTACGGGGGATCCCGCAAGAAGGGCTGGCAATGAATTCATGTTTCAGATGATGGCATACCAAAATATTCAAGTTTTAAATGGGTATGAGATTAAAAAAATTGTCACCACCTGTCCACATTGTTTTAATACTTTAAAAAACGAATACCCTGTATTAGGTGGTAACTATGATGTGATTCACCATACCACATTCCTACAGGAATTAATTGAGCAAGGAAAAATTAAATTTACCGATAGTAATGAATGGAAAGGGAAGTCAATAACTTACCATGACAGCTGCTATTTAGGCAGAGCTAACGAAATTTATGAGGCACCTCGAAAAGTATTGGAAAGCTTGGATATGGAATTAAGGGAAATGAAACGTTGCAAATCCAAAGGGCTTTGTTGTGGTGCTGGTGGTGCTCAAATGTTTAAGGAAGAGGAAAAAGGTGAAAAAAGAATAAATACTGAACGTGCCGATGAAGCCATTGAAACCAAAGCAGATTTTGTAGCAAGTGCCTGCCCATTTTGTAACACCATGATGACCGATGGTATTAAAAATAGAGACCAAGTAGCGAATACCGAAGTTTTAGATATTGCTGAAATTATTGCCAAAGCAATTCAATAGTTCAAATTGTAAAAAATTTAATCTTATAGTGTCATATCACTTAGATATTTAAAGAGAAAAATAAAGCTTAATTATGAAAAACGACTCAACCGTTGACTTGACAACTATATTGCCTGCCAATTTTCATCCACAATCCAAACTCTGGATTTATCAAAGTAACAGGACATTTACCATGGGTGAATTATTTAAAATTGAAGAACTACTTGAAAATTTTATTGAGGGATGGAAAAGTCATGGGGCTCCCGTAAAAGGTTTTGCTACGGCCTTATATGGTCAATTTATTATTTTAATGGCGGACGAATCATATACCACCGTTGGAGGTTGTAGCACTGACAGTTCCGTGCATATAATAAAAGACATTGAAAAAATGACTGGCGTTCAAATGTTTAACAGAGAACTATTGGCTTTTTGGGTAAAGGGCAAAGTGCAAACCATACCTATGGCACAGGTAGCATATGCACTAGAAAATAATTTACTACAAAAAGAAACACTCTATTTTAACAACCTTGTTGCCAACAAATTTGAAATGGAAAAAAAATGGATGCAACCTATAAGCGAAAGCTGGTTAGGCAAAAAATATATAAAATAATAAACAATAGAAATTAATAAAATGAAAACGGTTTACGCTATACCCAATTGCAATACAGTAAAAAAGGCTTTAGATTGGTTGAAAGCAAATAAAGTAACTTTTGAATTCCATGATTATAAAAAATTAGGAATTACTACCGCTAAACTTACAGCTTGGAGTAAAGAAATTGGATGGGAAGCACTGATTAATAAAAAAGGAGCCACCTGGCGACAACTGCCAAAAGAGGTTCAAGAAAAAATTACCACTCAAAAAGCAGCAATTGCTTTAATGATGGAAAAAACTTCAATTATTCGTAGGCCGCTCATTGAAGAAAATGGAAAAATACTTGCACTCGGATTTGACGAGACTGAATATAAAAAAGCCCTAAAATAATTTAGGGCTTTTTTATTGAAAACTGTAAGATTAACTTTTAAAAATCCGTTATTTTATATTTTTTGCCAATGCTCTTTCTAAATCCTCTCCTCTTAAATCTTTACCAATAACTACTCCATTCGGATCAATTAAAAAATTAGCAGGAATACTTTGAATGCCAAATTGTTGCGCTACCGCATTATTCCAATATTTCAAATCACTCACTTGGGTCCAAGCCAAACCGTCCTTTTTTATTGCTTCTAACCACTTTGCTTTATCTTGATCTAATGAAACACCTAAAACAGTAAAGCCTTTTGACTTATAGGCATTAAATGCCTTAACTACATTAGGGTTTTCTGCTCTACAAGGACCACACCAACTAGCCCAAAAATCAATTAAAACATATTTACCTCTCAAAGAACTTAAGCTAACTGATTTACCAGAAGCATCATTTTGAGAAAATTCAGGAAGCACTGTGCCTATTTTTCCGACCTCAGCAACTGCAACAGTTTTATCTAACATGGCAGCAAAAGGACCTTTTTTGGCTTCCCCTGTAAAAGATGCATAAATAGCTGGCATTTCGTCTTTAATCACAGGGAACATATTTGCAAACTGAATCAAAAATAAAGTTGAAACAGGTGATTGGTTGTATTTGTTCGCTAATTGTTTAAAGTTGTCTGTAACAATCTTACTTAAAACATCGCTTGACTTATTAATAGAGTCTTTCTTAAGTTGATTTTTTTCAATTTGCGCGGCCTGCATACTCTTAATATACGGCTCAATTAATGGTGTAATCACAGCCATATAATCCATGTATACATCATGCGTCAAAGATCCTTCAAACTTAATTGCATTAATATCCTTCAAATCTCCTTTTAAGTTAATTTGATCGTTCCCAATAAATAAAGGAATTTTTTGTTGCACCCCATTAAAGCTCAATAAAAAGATAGAGGCGTTGTCAGTTTTTCCAGACAATGTGAACTTACCGCTCATTGCAGTAGATTTTGCCACTTCTTGGTTGGTTACCCCATCCATTAATGAAATCTCTGTATTATCAGGCAAGTTTGTTAATTCTCCTGTCACTTTTAAACCCTGCGCATTCAATGTAACAAATGAAATCATTAATAAAACGAATCCAGTTATTTTTTTCATAGTATAAATTTATAGTTGCAACAATTGCATTTCAAATATAAGATTATTTTCCCCAGCTTGTTTTAAGGCTTATGCCTCTTTTCCAAAATATTAACAACATCGGCTAATTTATAGCCCTTAGATTGCAGCAAAATTAGATAGTGAAATAAAAGATCAGCAGATTCATCTAAAAATAGCTTTTCATTATTGTCTTTTGCTTCAATAACCATTTCAACAGCCTCCTCCCCAACTTTTTGTGCAATCTTATTGATCCCGTTTGCAAATAAGCTTGCTACGTAAGAACTATCTGGAGCTGCAGTTTTTCTTTCCTCAATGACCGCTTCTAAATTGGCTAAAAACGCTGTGCTAGAAGGTTGATTTTCGGAGCCCCAGCAGGTACCAGTCCCATTGTGACAAACAGGACCTGCCGGATTTGCTTGTATTAATAAACTGTCGTTATCACAATCAACCGACATACTAACATAATTAAGAAAGTTGCCGCTTTCCTCTCCCTTGGTCCACAATCTTGATTTTGACCTACTAAAAAAAGTGACTTTTTTTAGTGACAAGGTTGTATCAATCGCTTCTTGATTCATAAAGCCCATCATAAGCACGGCTTTTGTAACTGCATCCTGCACAATTGTTGGTACTAATCCGTCTGCGTATTTTGAAAAATGAATATTCATAATTTGTAGTATTAAATGTATTTGATGATTGTTTCTAGCATATTTGGTTGAAAATAATTAACGAATTGAATTTTATAATCGAATCGACAACCCTTTATCATGTAAATATTTTTTTAAGTCTGGGATTGCCACTTCTTTATAATGGAATATACTCGCCGCTAATGCCGCATCTGCTTTACCTTTTGTAAATGCATCATAAAAATGTTGCGCATTCCCACCGCCACCTGAGGCAATGATGGGGACGGGTAAGATTTCCGCCAGCTGTGCAGTAATATCTAATGCAAAACCTTGTTTGGTACCGTCGTGATTCATAGATGTTAATAATATTTCCCCCACTCCCAATTCCACAGCTTCTCTTGCCCAATCGGTCACTAATTTATTGGTTTTGGTTCTTCCTCCATTTAAATATACGTACCAATTATTATCCTCCTCACATTTTATATCAATGGCTAATACCACACATTGACTACCAAAATTTTTTGCAAAACGACTGATAACGGTAGGATCTAAAAATGCAGCAGTATTCACTGAAATTTTATCTGCCCCATTTTGTAGTAATACACTTACATCCTCCTCGGTTTTAATACCTCCACCAACGGTAAATGGAATATTTATTTTATGTGCAATCTTATTTACAAGTGCACTCAAAGTTTTTCTTTTCTCCACCGTTGCCGTGATATCCAAAAATACCAATTCATCAGCACCTTGCTCTGCATAAAATGCGCCCAATTCAATGGGATCACCTGCATCTCGTATTTGTTCAAAGTTAATGCCCTTAACCGTGCGTCCGTCTTTGATATCTAAACAGGGTATGATTCTTTTGGTTAACATTTTTATTTATTGAAAAGCTTAATTTTTTATGAATGAAAGCTGGTTATTATTTTATTTCTTGAAACTTGCTCAATTCTTGCAATGTAATTCGGTTTTCATATATCGCCTTCCCCACAATGGCTGCATCACAACCAATTGCGCGCAATGCAATTAAATCCTGCAAGTTACTTACACCCCCACTGGCAATCAATTGCAAGGCAGGAAATTTTGCAATTATTTTTTTGTACAAATCAATCGAAGGGCCTTGCAACTTTCCGTCCTTTTGAATATCGGTACAGAAAATCTGTGACACCCCTTTATTCATATAGGACTGCATAAAAGTATACACATCAATATCTGTTTTTTCCAACCAGCCACCAATGGCAATTTTTTCTTCAAAAACATCTGCTCCAAGCATAAAAACTGCTGCACCAAAACGTTCAATCCACGCTTCAAAAATATCCCTGCTTTTAACAGCCAGGCTTCCAATGGTAGCAAAAGTAGCTCCTGTATCAAATACTGTTTTTAATGTACGCTCATTTTTTATTCCTCCACCAAAATCTATTTTCAAGCGCGTATGATTCGCTATTTTTTCCAATACCTTCCAATTCACTACCTCTCCAGCTTTGGCGCCGTCTAAATCAACCAAATGTAAACGCATTAAGCCAATGCCCTCAAAAGCCTTAGCTATTTCCAATGGATCCTCATTGTATATTTTCTTTTGCGTATAGTCCCCTTCAGTTAAACGGACACATTTACCATCAATTAAATCAATGGCTGGAATAATTTGCATGGTTATAAGCTTAAAAAGTTTTGAATAATCTGTTCGCCCACATTTGCCGATTTTTCAGGGTGAAATTGTACACCGTAAAAATTATCCTTATGCAAAGCACAACTATATGGCTGCTCATAATGAGTAGTTCCAATAGTATGTTTGCCTATTGCAGCATAGTAGCCATGTACAAAATAAGCATAGCTTTCTTCGGCTACTCCTTTAAATAAATTAGTCTTTAAATTTGAAATGGTATTCCACCCAATTTGAGGTACTTTAATGGAAGCATCACTAGGCATAAATAATTTTACCTGCTCATCAAAAATACCCAAACAACTTGTATTGTTTTCCTCGGAATAAGCACACATTAATTGCATACCTAAACAAATACCAAACACTGGCTGTTTTAAATTTACAATCACTTTATCCAATCCTCTTTCTTTTAAATATTGCATGGCAGTACTGGCCTCACCCACGCCAGGAAATATTACCTTATCGGCTGCTTGAATAGCCTCCACATTGTCTGTCACAGTTGCCTGCACACCTAATCGCTCTAATGCATAAAGCACCGATCGAATATTTCCTGCATTATATTGTATGATTACTGTGTTCATTTTATGGTAGGATTTGCGAAAATATAACTTATAAATTAATTTAATACTGCTTTTAAAAATTGTGCAGTTGTTTCATTGATATCGGTCCCTTTTGACAACGCATGAATATAGGCCGAGCCAATAATGGCTCCATTAGAGTAAGCACAAACTGCATTAAATGTTTCTTTGTCTTTAATCCCAAACCCAACCAATACAGGATTTTTTAATTGCATGGCATTTAGTTTTTGCAGATACAATGCAACTTGTGAAAAATCTTTATCCTTTCCTGTAGTTGCAGATGAACTTACCGCATACAGAAAACCTGTACTTAAACTATCTAATTTTCTTAATCTTTCTACAGGCGTTTCGGGAGTTACTAAAAATACAAAGTCTAAATCATGAGCTTGAATTGTTTTACCATATATATGCTCAAATTCATACAAAGGCAAATCCGGTAGAATTAATCCATCCACGCCAACTTCTTTTGCTTTCTTACAAAAAGCCTCAAAGCCAAATTGCAAAATAGGATTCATATAGCCCATAAGAACAACAGGGATATGTATGGTTTTTCGCATTGCTGTTAATTGTTCAAATAAAGTATCAATAGTCATCCCATTTGCCAATGCAACATTGCCACTAGACTGAATCACTTCGCCGTCTGCTAATGGATCACTGTATGGCATACCCAATTCAATGATATTTGCTCCATTCGCTTGTAAACTTTCCATTACTTGCAAAGTACTATTCAACTTGGGGAAGCCTGCTGTGCAATACACATTTAAAACACGTTCATTTTTATTTTTAAATAACTCCGATAACCTTGACATAACTAATCCTTTAAATGATATCTATTATTGATTGCGAATAGATTATTACTCTTTATTCACTATCACTTTATTATTTATTTTTTTAAATCCATTGCTTGCATATAAGTTGCCAAATCCTTGTCGCCTCTCCCACTTAAACAAACTACCACTACATCCGTTGGTTTAAAATTCATTTTTGGAAGAATAGCGAAAGCATGTGCAGTTTCTAATGCTGGAATAATTCCTTCTATTTCAGATAAATGAAAAGCCCATTTTAATGCTTCTTCATCGGTTGCACTGGTGAAAGTACCACGCTTACTTTCATACAAGAAAGCATGCAAGGGACCTATTCCAGGATAGTCCAAACCGGCACTAATACTATGTGGCTCTACTACCTGTCCATCGGCAGTTTGCATTAAAATGCTTTTACTGCCATGTAAAATACCAGGTTTACCTAATTGTGTTGTAGCTGCACTCATACCAGAGTGTACTCCATGACCTGCCGCTTCAACTGCAACCAAGTCCACTGATGCTTCATTTAAAAAATGATAAAAAGCACCAGCAGCATTGGAACCACCACCTACACATGCCACTACATGCGTTGGTAATTCCGATCCTGTTTTATCTTTTAACTGCTTGCGAATTTCAGCACTAATTACACTTTGAAAACGAGCCACCATATCCGGGTAAGGATGCGGCCCAACCACACTACCAATAATATAATGGGTTTCATTGGGTTCGTTAATCCAAGCTCTAATGGCTTCATTGGTCGCATCCTTTAAGGTTTTACTTCCACTTGTGGCTGGCACCACTTTAGCGCCTAACATTTTCATGCGCGCTACATTAGGCGCCTGACGTTCAATGTCTTTTTCACCCATATAAACCACACATTCCATTCCTTTTAATGCACAAACAGTTGCCGTTGCCACACCATGTTGGCCAGCACCTGTTTCGGCAATTATTTTTTTCTTGCCTAAGCGCTTTGCTAATAATATTTGACCAATGGTATTGTTAATTTTATGTGCACCTGTATGGCATAAGTCCTCCCTTTTTAAATAAATTTTAGTTCCTATTTCCTTACTTAGTCTTTCGGCATAAAACAAAGGTGTAGGTCTGCCTACATAATCATTTAATAAAGCATGAAACTCCTTTTGAAACTCAGGATCCTGCATGATTTTTATGTACTGTGCTTTTAATGTTTCTACATTACTGTACAACATTTCTGGAATGTACGCACCTCCAAAATCACCATAGTAACCTTCGCTACTAGGATTTTGATAATTGATAGATTTGTTAAACGAGTGCATATATAAAGGATTTAATTTTTTCAACATTTTTATAACCTGGTGCTATTTCAAATTGACTATTAATATCCAATGCAAATAGGTCACTACCTGCTTTGGTTTTTTTCATTACTTCAATACCACCTATATCATTTGGACCAATACCGCCACTTAAAAAATAGGGTTTACCAATTACATTACTCTTTATTAGCTCCCAATTAAAGTGTGCTCCTGTACCTCCATACATTTTACTATCTGTGTCAAACAAATAATAATCTGCAGCATTTTCGAATGGAGCCAGCGTTGGCATTTTATCACCCACTCTAAATACTTTTATCAATTCCACATGATCCAAACCCACTTGAGATAAGCTTAACTTTAATTGCTCAAAGTATACAAGATCCTCGTCTCCGTGTAATTGAATCATATTAAGTCCAGCTGCTATTACTGTTTGAACCAAACTTTCAATAGGCTCATTAACAAACACTCCCACTTTTTTTGCATGGATTGGTGTAAAAGATTTTACATCACTTAAGGTTACACTATTTAAAACATACCTTTTGGAAGGTCCATAAAAAATAAAGCCAATGCAATCTACCCCCATCGCTTCCAAAGCAATGGCCTGTTCTATATGGGTGATGCCGCAAACTTTTATTTTCAATGTTCTCATAACATTTTTTTTAATCCAAATATTTTTATACCCCGCTTTTAATTTGGTTACTAAAATCCTCAAATGCTTTTGCAGGATCTTCCTGTTTCATAAAATACTCTCCCATTAAAAAACCATCAAAGCCTTCTTGTTTTAAAAGTTGAAAGGTTGCCAAATCATAAATCCCACTCTCCGCAATACTTAATTTTCCCTTTGGCAACATGTCTTTTAACTTTAATGAGTGCTCAATATTTACTTCGAAAGATTTTAAACTTCTATTGTTAATGCCTACAAAATCCACCGCTTCACAAACATGACCTAATTCAGATTCATCATGTAATTCCAATAACACTTCCATGCCTAATTTTTTAGCAGTAATAGCCAATTCTTGGGTTTGAGTTGGTGTTAAGCAGGATGCAATTAACAAAATAACCGAAGCACCATAAGCCTTAGCTTCAATAATTTGAAAAGCATCAATGATAAATTCTTTTCTTAATACCGGAATCGCATTTTGAACAGCCACAGATAAGTCTTCTAAACTTCCGCCAAAAAATGGACCATCCGTTAAAACCGAAACCCCTGCAGCCCCAAATTGCGAATAAGCATTTGTTACTACTTCCACTTGCGCAGTATTGTTTATAATCCCTTTTGAAGGAGATTGTCTTTTAAATTCAGCAATTATTCCTGTTTTAGAAACATTCAATAAATTGGCTTTTAAGGAATAGCATTGTTTTTCAAATAAGGGCATTGCTTCTAATTGAGCAATACTTACTTGCTTTTTTCTTTCAGCTATTTCGCCAAACTTGCTTGCTACAATTTTTTCTAAAATATTGGTGCTCATTATTGAAGACTAATTAATTTTTGTAAACAATTATTGGCAGCACCTGATTCTAAACTAGACACTGCTGCTTGATAAGCGGCTTCGTAATTTTCGTATTTACCCGTTAAGTTTAATGCCATAGCAGCATTTGCTAAAACCACTGCATTTTGCGACCAAGTTCCTTTACCTTGAATAATATTTTTAAATATAGTTGCAGCTGCTTCAACAGTTTCGCCTCCCGATAAATCACCAGGCATTACTCTTTTTTTACCCAATGCATAAGGCGACAAGGTAAATTCACCTTTGTTGGTTACAATTTTAGTATCGGTGGTTAATGAAATTTCATCATATCCATCCAAACTATTTATTAAAGTAAATTCTTTTCCTAAAGATTGTAGCACATAATTATAAATACGTGCCATTTCTAAATTGTATACCCCAATTAACTGATATTTTGGTTGCGCTGGATTCACTATGGGTCCTAACATGTTGAAAAAAGTACGTACGCCAATATTTCTTCTAATAGGGCCTACTGTTTTTAAAGCTGGGTGAAATAAGGGCGCGTGTAAAAAGCAAATTCCTGCTTCCTTAACCTCCTTTGCAAGTTGTGTTTGATCATTCTTAAAACTATAGCCCAATTGCTCCATTACATTAGATGACCCACTAACGCTAGAAGCACCATAATTACCATGTTTTACAACGGGCTGACCAGCACCAGCCACTATAAAACAGGCCAATGTTGAAATGTTGAAAGTGTCTTTCCCGTCTCCACCAGTTCCAACAATATCAATGGCATTATCTACTCCTAAATCTACTTTCACTGCAAGTGATAACAATGCATCTCTAAAGCCCATTAATTCCTCAATGGTTATGCTACGCATTAAAAACACGGTAACAAATGAAGTAACTTCATGTTCATTGAAAGCACCCTGTGAAATTTGCACCAACACATCTTTTGCCTGCTCTCGCGTTAGCGTTTTATGTTCAAATAAATATTGTAATAATTTTTTCATCTTAGTATTTTAAAATCTTGTTCATTCTTAATTTTTTAACCAGTTCGCAATAATTTTTGCGCCATCGGGTGTTAACACACTTTCAGGATGATATTGAACACCCTTTACATCATAGGTTTTGTGTTCCAAGGACATGATAAACCCCTCATCATCTTTGGAAGTAACCATTAATTCGGAAGGCAAATCATACTCATTCACAACCCAACTATGGTATCGTCCAACATTAAATGTTTTGGGCAATCCATCAAACAAGGAAGCTTTGGCTGTTAAATGAACAGGCGTTGCAATTCCGTGATACACTTTGCATAAATTACTTAAGCTTCCTCCAAAAGATTCCGCAATAGCTTGTTGTCCCAAACAAACACCAAAAATAGATTTAGAAGCAGCATATTCTCTTATTAAAGGCAACAGCAACCCAGATTCAGCAGGGATGCCTGGTCCAGGTGATAATAAAATTTTATCATAGGCCTTTACTGCTTCCAATTCAATTTCATTATTACGATACACTTCCACTGTTGCGCTGGTAGCAATTTCCTTAATTAACTGCACTAAATTATAAGTAAAGGAATCGTAATTATCAAAAACTAATATTTTCATTTTATGTATATCTTTTAATTTCTAGCAAAACAAATGTTCAAATTTATTCGTGAATTTTTTCTGCCAACACCATCGCTTTTTTTAATGCGTTTAATTTATTATTCACTTCTTGTAATTCGTTTTCAGGAATACTCGCTGCCACTACACCAGCCCCTGCTTGATATGTAAGTGTATTCTGCTGGCTCAAGAAAGTACGAATCATAATTGCTTGGTTACAAGTTCCATTAAAACCAACAAACCCTACACACCCTCCATAATAAGAGCGTTTAGTAGGTTCTATAGCATCAATTAATTGCATGGCTTTATATTTTGGCGCTCCACTCAAAGTACCTGCTGGAAAAGTTTTTGCAATTAAATGAAATGGATTTGAGCCTTCAGCCACCTTACCTTCTACCTCACTCACTAAATGAATCACATGGCTGTAATAATGCACTTGTCGGTATTGCTTAACGCGTACTTCAGTACAAACCCTACTTAAATCGTTACGCGCAAGATCTACCAACATTACATGCTCGGCATTTTCTTTAGGATCTTCTAATAATTGTTGTGTCATGGCAGCATCTAAAGTTGCATCTCCAGTTCTTTTAAAGGTACCTGCGATAGGATGCACAACTGCCTTACCATTGTTAATGATAATTTGCGCTTCGGGTGAAGAACCCATTAACTTATAATCTCCATAATCAAAGAAAAATAAATAAGGAGAGGGATTAATATTTCTTAATGTGCGATAAACATTAAATTCATCGCCTTGGAAGGATTGTTGAAATCTACGACTCAGTACAATTTGAAAAACATCTCCACGCATGCAATGCTGTATTCCTTTTTTTACTGCCTCTCGATAAGCTTCGTCTGTATAATTTGAAGATTCATTGCCTTTCAAGCTAAATGGATACTGAGGCACGTCCTTGCTCTTAATATAGGAAACCAACGCATCGTATTCGGAATTGATTCCATTTAATTTGTTTTCACAAATAAACAACTCGTCCTTAAAATGATTAAATGCAATTACATATTGATATAATCTATAACGCATTAATGGTATAACAGGAGCACCTTCTTTAAATTGTATGGTATCAAAAAAAGGAATGGCATCATATGCAGTATATCCATACAAGCCTTGAGCAAATGCAGCTTCTTTTACTTCCTGTCCACTCATTGCATACTGTTGCATATAAGCCCAAATTCTATCTGGTGCTGCATTTACATTTTGAATGGTTTCTTTTTCAGGGTCTTGGTTAGGATATTTAAACTCAATTTGATTTAAAGAAGATATTTCTATCCCCCCAATTGCATTCACACATATAAATGAATAACTATTTTCAGAAGCATGGGAGTCCGTACTTTCTAATAATATGGTATCACGAAATCTATCTCTTAAGCGAAGATAAATTCCAACAGGCGTAAATGTGTCGGCCAACAAACTGGTAACCGTAGTGGTAATTTTCGTCTTTTGCATATCCTATAATAAATTCAATTATTTATAAATTATTTCGAACTAGATTAAAAAAAATAAACCCCGACATTGGATGTCGGGGTTTATGTATATTTTGACAATTATAGTTATGCCATTACAATACCCCAACGGAGTTTGTATGCCACCACCACATATTGTTTAATTTAATCATAGTTTTTCCTTAACAGGTACAAATTTAGTGATTTGCCTATTTAGCGCCAAAAAAAATCTTATAAAACCCCCTTTGTACTTGGCAAAGCGTCGTTTTCCGGATTACGCTTTACGGCCATTTTGATAGATTTAGCAAATGCCTTAAAAATGGCTTCAATTTTATGATGCTCATTTTCCCCTCTACAACTAATGTTTATATTGGCTTTAGCAGCATCGCTGAAGGATTTAAAAAAGTGAAAAAACATTTCGGTAGGCATTTCTCCAATTTTTTCGCGCTTGAATTCGGCATCCCATACAATCCAGTTTCTGCCCCCAAAATCTATTAATACTTTGGCTTCTGCCTCGTCCATAGGCAGCGCATAGCCATAACGTTCCATGCCCCTTTTATCCATTAAACCCATGGCAAAAGCTTCTCCCAAGGCAATACCCACATCCTCAATAGTATGGTGCTCATCAATATGCAAATCGCCATCACAATTTATGTTTAAATCCAATGCTCCATGTCGAGCAATTTGTTCTAACATATGATCAAAGAATCCTAAACCAGTTTCAATTTTTGCATCTCCTTTACCATCCAAGTTGAGTTCAACACTAATTTTAGTTTCCTTGGTATTTCTAATATGTGTAACCTTTCTTAAACCTAATTTCAAAAAACTATATATCTCGGCCCAACTGTTCGCTTCAAAAGCTATCGTTGTTCTTAATTCAGCCTCCTGCTCGTTTGTTAAACTATGCAGGGCCGATTTTAAATAAACAGCTTTACATCCAATATTTTTTGCCAATGCAATATCACTCCACCTGTCTCCAATCACAAAAGAATTATGTATATCAAAATGTACATTGTTTATTAAATGCGTGAGCATACCTAATCCCGGCTTACGCGTTGGTTGATTGTCAGCGGCAAATGTTTTATCTATAAATATCTCATCAAAAATAAAATCTTCTCCTGCCAAAGTGCGTAACATTAAATCCTGATATGGTTCAAAATTTTCCGTTGGATAGCTTGCTGTGCCTAACCCATCCTGATTGGTGACCATTACTTTATAAAAGCCAAACTCTCTGGCAATTTTACCCAAATAGCTAATTGCACCTGGTATAAAACTTGTTTTAGCAATGGAGTCAATCTGAAAATCCGTTTGGGGTTCTTCTAAAATTACACCGTCTCTGTCTATAAATAATATGGGTTTCATTTTGCTATGGTTTACTTTGGCTACTTTTTAGTTTTTGCAGCCTTAACTTCTGCCGCTGTTATTTTAGTTCCCTTATTGCTCCAACTGGTTCTTATATAGGTTAAAACATTAGCAATGTCGGCGTCGGATAAATCTGGATTTGCTGTCATTGCATTGCTATAATACAACCCGTCCAAAGCAATTCTTTCATTATACCCATTTTTAATAATGCGCACCAGTCTAGCAACATCATTGCCTACTACATTGCTTGCACCATCTAAAGGTGCATTCATATTGGGAACCCCACCACCATCCGCTTGGTGACAAGCCAGACACCTAGTTTCATAAATTTTTTTTCCTTTTGCTACATCCTGTGCTTTACACGAAAAAGAAATAACAATGCAACAATAAATTGCGATAAATTTTAAACTTAATGATTTCATTATTTTGAATAACTAATTTTAAATATTGAACCTCTGCTGTCATCACTTACATATAAAGAACCGTCTGGACCTTGCGCTAAACCACATGGTCTTGCTTTTGCATTGCGTGGATTTTTTACTTTGTCGTCTCCAGATAAACCAGAGAAACCATTGGCAAAAATTTCCCAAGCTCCGTTTGGTTTACCATCTTTAAAAGGCACAAAGGCAACAAAATATCCTTCCTGTGGAAGTGGCGCTCTATTCCATGAACCATGAAATGCTATGAAAGCTCCATTTTTATATTTTTCCGGGAATTGGTTTCCTGTGTAAAACAATAAAGCATTAGGTGCCATATGGGCTGGGAAAAATACGGTTGGATCAATTGCATCTTTTCCACCTTCTGTTTTACCATCACCACCATATTCTGGAGAAAGTATTTTTTTCTTAACATATGGATCAAAATAAACATAAGGCCAACCTGCATTGTCTCCTTCTTTTATTTCATACATTGTTTCCGCAGGCAATTCAGCATTTTGAGCTGCATCATACAATTTTGGATAAAAACTGTTTAACTGATCACGACCGTGTTGCGTAACAAACAAAGAATTAGTTTGCGTATTCCAATCCAAACCAACTACATTTCTTAAACCAGTGGCATATCTTTTTCCATCTCCATACACTTGATTTTCCTTTTGTCCATCAAATTTCCAAATTCCACCTGCTGAATCTAAAATTGGACAAGGCATCATGCCCTTAGATCCTGGCATTCTATCTTTTTCTTGACATGCATTTGAATAGGCACCAATGTTTACATAAATATTTCCTTTGCCATCTAAGGTAATTGATTTTGAAGCGTGTTGATTTCTAGCGATCAATCCTTTTACAATGGTCTTTGGTGCTAATGGATCAACTACTTCGTCTTTATCATTTAATTGATACAAATAAACATCATTGTCGGAAGTTGCATATAAGGATTTTCCTTTTAAATAAATACCTGTACCACCATATTTACCCCAACCATTAATTTTATCTGCAATGCCATCATTGTTCTTGTCTTCTAAACGTACAATACTATTACCTGCTTTATTTGGATACATTAATTTAGCAAATACAACCCCATTAGGCGTTATGGCAATATGCCTTGCACTTCCAATGGTATCTGCAAATAAAGTTGCTTTAAAACCAGTAGGTAACTTTAAGCCTGCATTTTCCTGTGCATTGGCAATTGTAGCAATAGCTACTAATACAAATGCAAAAACAATTTTTAAATTTTTCATAGGAATATTTGTGTATTTATTTTATGTTCGATTATTGTTTATTTAAAAGTTAGGATGGAAATGTTTTTTCAATCCATTCGGCCATTGCATCTACCAATTCTGTATTTTCTTGCTCATTACCCACAGTTACACGAACGGTGTCCTCACAATTTGGAAGACTAGAACGATCTCTTACTATAATTCCTTTTGAACATAAGAAACGATACATTTCAGTTGCCTTTGGAATTTTCACCAATAAAAAATTAGTATCGGAAGGATATACTTTTTCAACATATGGCATAGAAGCTATTACTTCTGCTAGCGCTATGCGCATTTCTACCAAATGTTGTATCATATCATTTACCTGCCCAACCTCCTCTAATGCTTTTAATACTAATTCCTGAGCCACCAAACTAATATTATAAGGCGCCTTCACCTTATTTAAATACCCTACTATTTCTTTACTCGCAAAACACATACCTACTCTTAAACCAGCTAATCCCCATGCCTTACTTAATGTTTGCAATACAACCAAGTTCGGGTAATCCTCCAAAGATTGTACAAATGATTTTTGCTTACTAAAATTAATATAAGCTTCATCTACAACTACTAAGCCATTAAAATGGTTTAAAATTGTTTCAATGTCAATGCGGTCTAAAGAATTTCCAGTTGGATTATTTGGCGAACAAATCCAAATGATTTTAGTGTTATCATTAACCAATTGCTCAATATGAGCTACATTTAATTGAAAGTCCGGCAATAAAGGCGCCGACTTAATTTCAATATTATTAATGTTTGCATTTACTTCATACATTGGATACGTAGGAGGACAAATAATAATGTTGTCCTTTCCTGGTTCACAAAATGCACGGAATAGTAAATCAATAATTTCATCGCTACCATTCCCTAAGAATATTTGAGCAGCAGATACCTTTTTTATGAATGCTAACTTTTGTTTAATATCATGCTGATATGGATCGGGATAACGGTTATACCATTTAGTTAAAGGGGACCCTAAGCTATTTTCATTTGCGTCTAATAATATACGCGCCTCCCCACTATATTCATCTTTTGCCGACGAGTATGGTTTTAATTTTTCAATGTTGGGTCTTACTACTTTTTTAATATCAAATTGCATATACTACATTTTCGATTCAATATCTTTTAATCTAATTGCCACTGCATTGCCATGTGCATCCAAACTTTCAGCACTTGCCATTTCCATCACTGCCTTTCCAATATTCACCAACCCTCTTTCCGTTAAATGCTGAAAGGTAATTTTTTTTACAAAACTATCCACACTTACTCCGCTATATGCATTCGCGTACCCATTTGTGGGCAAAGTATGATTGGTTCCACTCGCATAATCACCTACCGATTCGGGTGAGTAATTCCCAATAAATACAGAGCCGGCATTTATTACTTTCTCTGCTACAATTTCGGCATTTTCTATAGACATAATTAAATGCTCAGGGGCATAAAAATTAATTAATTCCAAAGCTTCTAACTTTTGCTCCATAATAACCGCTTTGGAATTTTCTAACGCTTTTGCCGCTAAATCCTTTCTTGACAAATTTAGCAATTGAGCTTCTATTTCCGTTTGTACATTGGCCACTACTTTTTCATTGCTTGCTACTAATAAAACCTGACTATCTATTCCATGTTCCGCCTGAGATAATAAATCCGCTGCCACAAAGGAAGGAATGGCTGCATCATCGGCCCAAACACAAACTTCACTGGGGCCTGCTGGCATATCAATTGCTACTCCACTTTGTTGCACCAACTGTTTAGCAGCTGTCACATATTGATTCCCGGGTCCAAATATTTTATGCACTTTAGGAACCGTTTCGGTACCATAGGCCAATGCAGCAATGGCTTGCACTCCCCCTATGGTATAAATATGTGTGACACCAACCAAAGATGCAGCATAAATAATTGCTGGATGTATTTCACCTTGCTCGTTGTTAGGCGGTGTACACAAAATAATATTTTTACAACCCGCAATTTTTGCTGGAATTCCCAACATGAGCACTGTAGAAAATAAAGGGGCAGTGCCGCCAGGAATATAAATGCCTACATTTTCAATACCAACCGATTTTCTCCAACACCAAACTCCTGGCATGGTTTCAATTCGATCCATTTTTTGCAATTGAGGAAGATGAAATTTCTCTATATTCTCTTTTGCTAATTGTATGGCCGCTTTTAATGAACTTGAAATTTTGTTTTCGGCGGCAGATTGTATTGTTGCATCCAAAGCAATACTTTGCAATTGAACCTTATCAAATTCCTTAGTGAATTTTAACAAAGCCTTATCCCCATTTGCACGCACCTCATTTATTATTGCTTGCACTTTAGGCAATAGTGCACTTTCATCCAAACTGGGTCTTTCTAAAATAGTATTCCAATCTGATTTTGCTGGATTATTAAAAACTTGAATCATTATAATATCATTTTTTCGATAGGTACTACTAATATGCCTTCGGCACCTGCATTTTTTAATTGCTCAATTATTTCCCAAAAATCACTTTCTGCAATTACACTGTGCACACTGCTCCATCCTGGTGAAGCCAGGGGCAATACCGTAGGGCTTTTCATACCAGGTAACAAAGCAATAATTTTTTCTAATTGATCATTAGGCGCATTTAATAATACATACTTGTTTTTCTTCGCTTTTTTTACTGACTCCATGCGGAACAATAATCGTTCTAAAATTTGCGATTGCTCAGCAGTAAAATTTTTATGCTTAATTAATACCGCTTGTGATTGCAATATAGTTTCAGCTTCTATCAAACCATTCATGAACAGCGTAGAACCACTGCTTACCAAATCGCAAACCACATCGGCCAGACCAATACCAGGGGCAATTTCAACACTGCCACTAATTTCATGGATCTCTGCTACAATATTATGTTGTGTTAAATATTTTTGAACCAATACCGGATAGCTGGTTGCAATTTTTTTACCTGTTAAAAAAGAGGGACCGGAAAATGCTTCTCCTTTACGCACCGCAAAACTTAATCTGCATTTACCAAAACCCAATTCGT
Source organism: Bacteroidota bacterium (assembly GCA_037975805.1). Taxonomy (GTDB): domain Bacteria; phylum Bacteroidota; class Bacteroidia; order Chitinophagales; family Chitinophagaceae; genus Sediminibacterium. The sequence goes on from JBANFX010000020.1 coordinate 38,033, forward strand.
AAGCAACTTCTACTTTTTTTGCTTTTTCATATACCACGTTTTCTCCCACAAAGCCAATATCAGCCACACCATCTTCTACATATTGTGGAATATCGTCGTCACGTAAAAAGAAAAGCTCAATAGGAAAATTGGTTGCTTCCGCTTTTAATTTGTTTACGCCGTTGCCTATATCAATACCACATTCCTTCAACAAACGCATTGAATCTTCGTTTAATCGACCGGATTTTTGAATAGCTAATTTTAATCCCATACTTGTTATTATTATAAATTAAAAGGGCTTACTGCGAAGTAAGCCCTTTGGTTAAATATAGTTACATACCTACACACCCATAGCTTACCCTTTGGATAGCAAATGATGATGTATATGGTTTGTTAATTTCATGAAACAAATTTACGTTCCTTTATCAAAATACCCAACAAAAAAGGAATATTTTACGTAAATTGCTCGAATTAGGTATCCATAAATCAATAAACAATAGCTTTTTATGCGCTTGATCCCTCTTTTTACAATTTTGTCTTTATTGTCTTTGTCATTTTGTGCACAAAAAGAAGCACCTAGCCCGGCACCAACACCAACTAACCCAACCACTCCCACTACCCCAGTTACTCCGCCAGTAACTGATACCGCAAAGAAATTAGTTTGGTCGGATGAATTTAATTCAGGCACAAGACCCGATACTACAAAATGGGTGTACAATATTGGTACAGGAAGTAATGGCTGGGGAAATAACGAAGCGCAATATTATACATCGGATTCAACCAACGCAAGAATTGAAAATGGAAATTTAATTATAGAAGCGAGAAAAGAAAGTAAAGGCGGCAAAAATTATACTTCTGCAAGAATGATCACACAAGGAAAAGCTTCTTGGACATATGGAAGAATGGAAATAAGGGCAAAGCTTCCTAAAGGTGTAGGTACATGGCCTGCGATTTGGATGCTTGGAGATAATATTAATACGGTGGGTTGGCCAACCTGCGGCGAAATTGACATTATGGAGCATGTTGGTAAAGAGCAGGATATGGTTTTATGGTCAACGCATTCAAAATTAAACAACTGGTCACTGGGTACACAAAAAACAAACAAAGCTACTATTCAAGGCGTGTCCGATGCATTCCATGTTTATAAAATTGAATGGTCAAAGGATTATATCCAATTTTTTGTTGACGATAAATTATACTACACTTCTCCTAACGAAGGAAAAGGTTCGGACTATTATCCATTTAATGCACCTCAATTTTTATTATTAAACTTGGCGATTGGTGGCAACCTAGGAGGCCCTACAATCAACGATGCTATTTTCCCATGTAGAATGGAAGTAGACTACGTGAGAGTTTATCAATAATTTTGGTAACCAACAAAGACTCATATGTGTCTATGAAAAAATATTGTGGAATACTTTTTGTAGTTTTTGCATTTAATTCCTTTGGACAAAATCCTGTTGCAAATTTATTAGTTGGTACATACACCGCAAAAGGCAGTAAAGGTATTTATGTTTTTAATTTTGATACCGTAACGGGTAAGGCAATTGAGCTAAGTCATACTGATTCCGTTATAAACCCTTCCTTCTTAACTATTACAAAGGATAAGCAATTTGTTTATGCTGTAAATGAAACAAATAATGGGATGATTTCTGCTTTTTCATTTAGTAACAACAAGCTTAAACTTTTACAACAAAAAACAACTAAGGGAGCCGATCCGTGTTATATTACTTTAAGCCCCGATGAACATAATTTATTTGTTGGCAACTATTCAAGCGGAAATATTACACAGTTTCATCGTTTTGCCAACGGACTTGTTTCCAATGCACAACAAACCATACAACATTCAGGAAAAAGTATCGATTCAGTAAGACAAGAAAAAGCACATGTACATGGCACTTTCTTCTCTCCCAATGGTGCTTATTTATTAACCCCTGACTTAGGCAACGATCAAATTAATATTTACCCTTACTCACCCAATACAAGTTTGCCTTTAGATATAGAAAAATCAACATTGATAATGTCCAAACCTGGTGCAGGACCCAGACATTTAGCGTTTTCAAAAAATGGCAAATTCTTATATGTCATTGAAGAATTAACTGGCAGTATAAGCGTGTACAGTTTTGCAAAAGGGAAAACTGCTTTTATCCAAACTGTTTATACACATACATCTGATTTTACTGGCAAACCAGGAAGTGCAGATATTCATATTTCACCAGACGGATTGTTTTTATATGCAAGCAACAGAGGTACTGAAAATAATATTGTCAAATTTCCCATTTTACCTTCAGGAAAACTAGAAGAGAAAAAAAGAACCCTCACACCCAGTGGTGGCAAAATGCCTAGAAATTTTACCATTAGTGAGGATGGTAATTGGATGTTAGTGGCACATCAAAGCACTGATAATATAGTTGTTTTTAAAAGAGATAAAATTACCGGCGCCTTAACCAACACTGGCAATTCAATTAAAGTTTCTATGCCTGTTTGTTTGGTTTTATTTTAATGATTACAAAATTACTTTTGTTCAAACCAAACAGGTTCATTGGAAGGACCTTCGGGGCACATATAGTTTATAAATAATTCCTCTCCTTGTTCAATCGTTCTCAAAGTGATTATACTTATTGTTTGATGCTCAAAGTCCATTTCATAGCAGCAATTAGGTGCATTGGAATGATTATAAATGGAAACGTACCCTAATGCAACAGCGGCCATCTTGCTATCTGTTCCCCATTCAAAAATATAATCATATAATAAGGTCTGCTCTAATTTTTCACGCCCCTTTGCATCCACAACAATCACTGGTGCAATTTCAATGGTAGTATGAGCATCAATGGATTCAGTTGCAAATACACCCCTGCCCCTATTGGCAGATGAAGCTATTGTTAAGAAAGGAAGAATCATGGCCTAAATATAGGGCATCCCTGGGATTTTTCTTAACTTGCACCCGATGTCTGAAGATTTAAAAATAGAAGAAGTTAATTTATCTGAAATTTTCTTGGAGATTTTATCCAAAGAGGATCAAATCTTGTTGAGCACTTTTTTAGATGAACAAAACATTAGCGACGTTGTCGAACTGGTGAATGAATTTCCAGAACAGGAAGCGAATATCATTGACCATATGACAGTGCATCGTGCTGTGAGTGTATTTAAGATATTGGACATTAACCAACAAAAAGATATCATTAAAGAATTGCCTGCTCGAAAAACAGCAAAAATTCTGAATGAATTGCCCCCGGATGACCGTACCGACTTTTTAGAAGAACTCCCAAAAGCAGCCATTAGAGATTTAATTAAATTATTAGATCCCGAGGAAAGAAAAATTACTTTGTCATTATTAGGATACCCCGAAGATAGCGTTGGTCGTTTGATGACCCCCGACTATGTTTATGTGTATCCTCATTATACGGTTGCACAAGTTTTAGAAACCATAAGACGTTATGGAAAAAATTCCGAAACCATTGATGTTATTTATATCATTGATGAATTGGGCGGATTGGTAGACGATATTAGAATTAGAGATTTGTTATTGGCGCAACCAAATGACATCTTAAAAGATATAATTGACGGAAGATTTGTTGCCTTAAATGTTTATGACGACCAAGAGCATGCAAGTCAGGTATTTAAAATGAATAACCGAACTGCCATTCCGGTTGTGGATGACAATAATGTATTGCTAGGAATAGTAACCATTGACGATATCCTTTGGGTAACGAATGAAGAGTTCTCTGAGGATATGCAAAAAATGGGAGGTACTGAGGCGTTGAATGAACCTTACTTAGATATATCAATATTCAAACTTTTCAAAAAAAGAATCACATGGTTGGTAGTATTGTTTTTTGGTGAAATGCTAACGGCTACTGCGATGGGTTATTTTGAAGGAGAGTTAGCGAAAGTATTAATTTTAGCTACATTTATTCCATTGATATTGTCAAGTGGTGGTAATACAGGTTCACAAGCTTCTACCTTAATTATCCAAGCCATGTCCGTTGGTGAAATTACCATTGCAGACTGGTGGAAAATATTAAGAAGAGAAATATTAAGTGGCCTTTTACTAGGATTTGTTTTAGGAATCATTGGATTTTTTAGAGTAAGTGTTTGGCACATGATTTCTCCTGGTTTTTATGGAGATCATTGGATGCTTATTGCAATTACAATTGGATTTACTTTGGTAGGGGTAGTTATTTGGGGTACCATTACCGGTTCCATGTTACCAATATTACTAAAACGATTAGGCGCTGACCCTGCTGTTTCTTCTGCTCCTTTTGTAGCAACCCTTGTAGACGTAACTGCGATATTAATTTACTTTGGATTGGCCTTTTATTTCTTACAAGGCACTTTGTTATAATTGACTTTTAAGTAGCGATTTTACTTTTTGCTCCCACTCCTCTTTGGTAATACTTAATACAATAGAGTCTCTTCTTGTGCCGTCTGGTTTTGGCAAATGACTTCTTAAAATACCTTCCACTGTACAGCCAATTTTTTTCATAGCTGCAATGCTTCTTTTGTTATCATTATCTGCTCTAAATTCTACCCTTTTTAATTGCATTTTTTCAAAAGCAAACTGCAATAATAAAAATTTGCAATGCGCATTCAATCCTGTTCCCCATACCTGATTACTATACCATGTATATCCAAGTTGTGTGGTTTCAAACGGAAGCTGTACATCATAAAAACGAGTGCTTCCTACATATTTATTTAATTGCTTATCGAAAACGATGAAAGGATAAGCCGTTTTATTTTTTCTGGATTCAATTGCGGTATTTATATACCCTTGCAAATCCTCTGTCTTATTGATGGTAACCAATGAATATTTCCAAATTTCAGGTTCGTTACTCACATATACTGCTAATTCATTGGCATGAATATTTTGAAGAGGCTTTAGTATCACCCGTTCGTCTTCCAAAACATAATCCTGGTTAAAATCAAAATTGTCTTGAACTAACATATAATAGCTGATTAATGTTTAATTTTGCTCAAATTATCGAATAATAAGCAAATCATAAATTATGTGTGGAATTGTAGGTTATATAGGGCATAGAGAGGCGTATCCCATTGTATTAAAAGGTTTAAAACGTTTAGAATATCGCGGATATGATAGTACGGGGGTGGCCATCATTCAAGAAGGAAATTTACAAGTACATAAAAAAAAGGGCAAGGTCGTAGAATTAGAGGAGGCTGTGATAGGCAAAAACATGCATTCAACTATTTGTATTGGTCATACCCGTTGGGCAACCCACGGTGAACCATCGGACAGAAATGCACACCCACACTTATCCAATAACGGTCGCTTAGCTATGTTACATAATGGGATCATTGAGAACTATGCGCAAATCAAACAAGAACTTACCAGCAAAGGATATACTTTTAAAAGTGATACCGATACGGAGGTATTATTAAATTTTATTCAGGACATTCAGGATAATAATAAAAGTACTTTAGAAGAAGCCTTAAGAATTGCTTTAAAGAGAATTGTTGGGGCTTATTGTATTTTATTAATTGACCAAGATGATCCCGAAACCATTATTGCTGCTCGTAAAGGAAGTCCTTTGGTCATTGGCATTGGAAAAGGGGAACACTTTTTAGCAAGTGACGCATCTCCTATTATTGAATACACCAAGGAAGTAGTATATGTAAATGATTATGAAATTGCAATTGTAAAAGCAGACGAACTTATTTTAAAAAATTTAGGAAACGAAAAGCAAACACCCTTTATTCAAAAACTAGATATGGAATTAGCAGCAATTGAAAAAGGCGGCTACGACCATTTTATGTTGAAAGAAATTTTTGAACAACCTGCAACTATTTATGATTGCTTAAGAGGCAGGTTATTACATGAGCAACAGCAAATTGTAATGGCAGGCGTAGATAACCATATTGAAGCTTTAACAAAAGCATCACGCATTATGATTGTGGCATGTGGAACCAGTTGGCACGCTGGATTAGTAGCAGAATATATGATTGAAGAATTATGTCGCATCCCTGTAGAGGTAGAATATGCATCTGAATTTAGATATCGCAATCCAGTTATTCATCCAGGTGATGTAATTATTGCCATTTCACAAAGTGGTGAAACGGCCGATACTTTAGTAGCATTGGAAAGTGCTAAAGAAAAAGGAGCTTTCATATTTGGTGTTGTAAATGCCGTTGGAAGTAGTATAGCGCGTTTATCAAATGCAGGTGCTTATACACATGCTGGACCTGAAATTGGTGTAGCAAGTACAAAAGCATTCACTGGCCAGTTGGCTGTATTAACCATGATGGCTTTAAAAATGGCTAAAGCAAAAGGAAGCATTAGTGATGAACGTTATGTGCATTTGGTTAATGAGTTGGCATCCGTTCCTGAAAAAGTAAAAGAAATTTTAGCAGATACTTCAAAAATTGAAAGTATCGCGCAACAATATAAAGGAGCAAGCGACTTTTTATATTTAGGTCGTGGTTATAACTTCCCAATTGCCTTAGAAGGTGCTTTAAAATTAAAAGAGATCACTTATATACATGCCGAAGGGTATCCTGCTGCCGAAATGAAGCATGGTCCTATTGCATTGGTGGATGAAAACTTACCGGTCGTATTTGTAGCCACTAAGGATATGTATTATGAAAAAGTAGTTTCTAATATTCAAGAAATTAAAGCTAGAAAAGGCCAAGTAATTGCCGTGGCAACCCATGGTGATAGCATTTTACCAACCATGTCGGACAATATCATGTTTGTTCCTGATATTGATGAAGTAATTGCCCCACTTTTAAGTGTAATTCCTCTACAATTATTAAGTTATTACGTAGGTATATACAAGGGCATAGATGTGGACAAGCCAAGAAATCTTGCCAAGTCGGTGACGGTGGAATAATTAAGTCCAGATTGAGGCTTGTGCTTTTTGGGAATTAGCATTAAAAAAATCATACATTTAAGCATGAATACATTTATAAAATCCTTCAAATACACTACCCCGTTTGTGATGTACTTGTTAAGCTACCTTGCATTTAACAATACAGGTATTTTATGTTGGGTGCCTTTAATTTATGTATTCTTTTTTATTCCTGTTTTAGAATTATTTATAGCCCCTGATCCAAAAAATTTGGATGCAGTTGAGGAACAGTTGGCCAAGGAAAATAAATTTTATGATTTTATAATTTGGATGACAGTGCCTTTGCAGTATTTATTATTATTTATTTTCTTATGGAATTTTAATCAGGATTTATTGGGAGTTGATATTGCTGGTAGAGTTGTTGCCATGGGATTATTATGTGGTGCTTTTGGAATTAATGCAGCACATGAGCTAGGACATAGAACCAATATATTTGAACAATTTTTATCAAAGTTATTATTACTTACTAGTTTATACATGCACTTCTTTATTGAGCACAATAAAGGTCATCATAAAAATGTAGCCACCCCACATGACCCAAGCACAGCTAAATTTAAGCAAACCGTTTATGCTTTTTGGATTCAAACCTTTGTAGGTACTTATTTAAGTGCATGGCATATTGCCATTGATGAGGCTAAAAAGAAAAACAAAATCTTGCCTGCGCTGAATAACGAAATGTTTTTATTCCAACTAGTTCAAATTGGATTTGTTCTAAGTATATATTATTTTTTTGGTCTATCCATCATGTTGTACTTTATGGGTGCCGCGTTATTAGGTGCTACCTTATTAGAAACAGTAAACTATATTGAACATTATGGTTTAAGGAGAGAAAAAAGAGAAGGTGAATTATATGAAAGGGTAAAACCCCATCATAGCTGGAATAGCAATCATGTTATTGGTAGATTAATGCTATTTGAATTAAGCCGTCACAGTGACCACCACTACTTAGCATCTCGCAAATATCAAATTTTAAGAAACATGGAGGAAGCGCCACAAATGCCAACGGGCTACCCGGGTATGATTGTCCTTTCTTTATTTCCCCCTATTTGGTTTTCCATCATGCATAAGCAAATGAAGAAATATTCATTATAAAATGGAGATAGACGAAATAAGAGAATACGCCCTTTCCCTTCCAGAAACAGAAGAGTGTTTCCCATTTGGAGAAAATAATTTAGTGATGAAAACAAAGGGAAAAATATTTATCATCCTGGATTTAGTAGCACTGCCCAGTACCATGAACTATAAAGCTACACCTGATGATATCATTGAACAAAGAGATGAATATCCTGATGCTATTTTCCCGGGTTTTCATATGAATAAGAAACATTGGAACACATTACATTTAAATAGAACTGTGCCTTCAAAAATCATCCAGGCCCTTGTTTTCAACGCATACACTTTGGTTAGAAAATAGCTATCAAATGCCCCCAAATATTAAAGTCGTACCTTGCAGTTCATTATGAGTACGAATTTTAAAGAACTAGGGTTAATTGAACCCATTTTATTGGCATTATTTGAAGAAGGTTATACGACCCCAACACCTATACAAGCGCAATCCATTCCTGTTTTATTAGAAGGGAAAGACTTGCTAGGTTGTGCACAAACAGGAACAGGAAAAACAGCTGCATTTACCCTGCCAATCATACAATTACTTTCGGCAAAACCTATTGAAAAAAGAAAGCGCATTAAAAGTTTAATTGTTACCCCAACGAGAGAACTTGCCATACAAATTGCAGAGAGTTTTAATGCTTATGGAAGACATACCCCATTAAACTGCACCGTTATTTTTGGTGGAGTGGGTCAAGGCCCACAAGTGACCGCTTTAAAAAATGGAGTTGATGTTGTAATTGCTACACCGGGTCGTTTATTGGATTTAATGAATCAAGGATTTATAAGTTTAAGAGATGTGGAATTTTTTGTTTTGGACGAGGCAGATAGAATGTTGGATATGGGATTTGTGCATGATGTAAAAAAATTATTAGCGGTACTTCCTAAAAAAAGACAGTCTTTATTTTTCTCTGCAACCATGCCTCCCGAAATTGTAAGCTTAGCCAACTCCATTTTACACAATCCCGAAAAAGTGAGTGTAACACCGGTATCAAGTACCGTTGAAATTATTGATCAAGCTGTGTACTTTGTTGATAAAGTAAATAAGAATGCTTTATTAGTGGAAGTATTAAAAAATCCAAAGATCAAAACAGCATTGGTATTTACAAGAACCAAACATGGTGCCGATAAAGTAGTGCAGTTGTTAACTAAGAACAATATTATTGCTGAAGCCATCCACGGTAATAAATCACAAAATGCCCGTCAACGTGCTTTGAGTAATTTTAAAGAACAAACTACAAGAGTATTGGTAGCAACAGATATTGCTGCAAGGGGTATTGATGTGGATGAATTAGCACACGTTATTAATTTTGATATTCCCAATATCCCGGAAACATACGTTCACCGTATTGGCCGAACAGGTCGTGCAGGTGCCGAAGGAACTGCATTAAGTTTCTGTGACTTTGAAGAAAAAGCTTATTTAGCCGATATTGAAAAACTCATAGGTAAAAAAGTGCCTGTTATTTTTGAGCACCCCTATCCTATGCAACAGTTTCATGCAAATAAAACTTCCCAGGACGCTGGTTGGGGTAAGCCTAGAAATGTGAGAGGAAGACTACCGCAGCAGGAAGGCGGTTTTGGAGCCAAAGGCGGACAAAAAAGACGCTTTTCAAGCAACAAAACAAAGCGTGGGTAGTATCTTTGGGTATGAAAAATTTAATTTCAAAGGTAGTATTGCTATCCCTAAGCCTAGTTGCATTTGCAAATGCATTTGCTCAAGACAGTATTGTTTCAAAAAATGATTTAAAAAGTGCTTCAAAACTTTTTGATGTACAATTCACCCAAAAAGAAATTGATACCCTTTATAGTGATGTACTTGACAATATTGCGAACTATAAAGCAATGCATAAATTGTCATTACCTAATAGCGTTGCTTTAAGTACCTGGCAATTGGCTGTTCCCTTGAATAGTAAAAAACAATCCAAAGGCGCATTACTTGAAACCACTAAAGTGGACTTCCCAAAGCGTAAGGAGGATTTAGCTTTTTACAGCATTAGTGAATTGGCTTTTTTAATCAAGAACAAAAAAATAAGCTCTTTGGAGTTAACTAAATTTTTTATTGATAGAATAAAAAAATATGGAGACACTCTAGAATGCGTTATTAGTATTCAAGAAGATATTGCACTTGCCCAAGCAAAACAAGCCGACGAAGAAATAGCCAAAGGAAAATATAGAGGTTTGCTTCATGGTATACCTTATGGATTAAAAGATTTGTTCGCGGTAAAAGGAACAAAAACTACCTGGGGTGCTGCTCCTTATAAAAATCAAATTATTGAGGAAGATGCTTTTGTATATACGCAGTTACAAAATGCGGGTGCAGTGTTAGTAGCAAAGTTCACATTAGGTGCTTTAGCAATGGGCGATTATTGGTATGGTGGACGCACCCGAAATCCTTGGAATTTAAAATATGGATCTTCGGGTTCCTCTGCAGGTTCAACATCAGCAACCGTTGCAGGACTGGTGCCATTTGCAATTGGCACTGAAACTTACGGTAGTATTATATCGCCTTCCACTCAATGCGGCGCAACAGGTTTAAGACCAACATTTGGAAGTATAAGCAGATCGGGCGGGATGGCTTTAAGTTATAGTTTGGACAAAGTAGGTCCAATTTGCCGAAGTGCAAATGATGCTGCGATTGTATTTAATTATATACATGGTACCGACGGCAAAGACTTATCTGCTTTTGATGCCCCATTTAATTATCAGCCAATTAAGGATATTAAAAAATTACGCATCGCCTACGCAAAAAATTATTTTGATCAAATAACAGATACTAGTAAAAATGATTGGAAGGTATTGGCTACATTTAAAAAAATGGGAGTTGAATTAATTCCGGTAAATTTTCCCGATAGTGGCGTGTACAATTTTAATATTATGGATGTGGTGATTGGCGCTGAATGTGCTGCCCAATTTGACGAAATGACAAGATTAAACATTGACGATGAATTAACGCGCCAAACAAAATACGATTGGCCAAACCAATTTAGAACGGCAAGATTTGTTCCGGCGGTTGAATATATTAATGCACAAAGACATCGAACTGTATTAATGCAAAAAGTAAACGAAGTCATCAGTCAATATGATGTAATCATTTGCCCTTCCCGAGGCGTAGAAGGTAATCAAGCAGCCATTACTAATTTAACAGGACATCCAGTTGTATGCGTTCCCACTGGTTTTGATGGAAAATACAATTTACCTACTGGCATTAGTTTTGTTGGAAATTTATACGATGAAGGGACCTTATTGAAAATAGCTGATGCTTATCAGCAACAAACAGACTGGAACAAACAACACCCCAGTTTATTTAAATAGAATTTATACTTATGAATAATATTAAAAAGATTTCGGTAAACCAGTTGGGATATGGATTTATTAAAGACTTACCCAAAGGGAAAGACGAATATTATTTAAGAAATAAACAAAACCGAAGTGGGATTGCTTATCGTAAATTAACTGCTTTGGAAATAGAGATATTGGTGCGTAATAGAAATACCAGTGATGATTGGTCAAATATTTTAGTGTCCAATGAATTTAATCCAGAGTTGGTAAAAAATTGTTCTTTTTTTGGTTTAAACAGAATCGGAAACCTAGAGAACAGTTGCTTAAGCTTTAGTGACCTAATAGTACCTATTGGTATTTATAACTCAACCATTATTAGTTGTGATTTTGGCAATAATGTATCGGTACATAATGTGAACTACATGTCACATTATATTATAGGGAATGAGGTGATCATAAATAATGTAAATGAATTAGTAACCACTAACCATGCAAAATTTGGGAATGGTATTTTAAAGAAGGGCGAATCTGAATCAGTGAGAATTTGGTTAGAGCTTTGTAATGAAAATACAGGCAGAAAGGTATTGCCATTTAACGGCATGACTGCAGGAGACGCCTATTTATGGACAAGACATAGAGCCGACGCGGCATTACAACAAAAGTTTATTGCGTTGACCGAAAATCAGTTTGACGACAAGTTGGGATATTATGGAAAAGTGGGTGATAGAACTGTAATAAAGAACTGTAAAATCATTAAAGATGTTTGGATAGGAGAAGATGCATATTTAAAAGGAGCCAATAAAATAAAAAATGTAACCATTAATTCTCATCCCGATGCTACTACACAAATTGGGGAAGGTTGTGAATTAGTGAATGGTATTATTGGTTATGGATGTAGAATATTTTATGGTATTAAAGCAGTTCGTTTTGTGCTATCCGATTATTCGCAATTAAAATATGGTGCTAGACTTATTAACTCTTTTTTAGGACCTAATGCAACCATTTCATGCTGCGAGGTTTTGAACTCATTGATATTTCCGGCACATGAACAGCACCACAATAATAGTTTCTTGTGTGCTGCCACGGTAATGGGACAATCAAATATTGCTGCGGGTGCTACCCTCGGCTCAAATCACAATAGTAGAGGTGCCGATGGTGAAGTAATCATGGGCCGTGGATTTTGGCCTGGCCTTTGTGTTAGTATTAAGCATAATTCCATTTTTGCAAGTTTCTCTTTATTAAATAAAGGAGATTATAATTATGAATTAAATATTCCTATTCCTTTTTCACTCATTAGCAATGACCCTTTAAAGGATGAACTTATCATTATGCCAGGTTACTGGTTTTTGTATAATTTTTATGCTTTGGCGCGAAATGCTTGGAAATATGTAGATAGAGACAAGCGTAAATATAAAACGCCCATATATGAATATGGATACCTAGCTCCAGATTCCGTTAATGAATTAGTAAATGCACGTGAAATAATTGCCAAAGCAGTAGCAAAAGCACAATTAACAAAAGAGAAGAAGACTGTTTTACAGGATGAGACAAAATTATTAGCTCTTGGAGAAACCTTATTAAAAACCAAGACTAAAAAAGAAATTGATGCATTAGAAGTAGTAGTACATGGATTTGAAAATAGTAAAAGAAAGGCGAAGCTAATAAAATCATACGATGCTTATCATATGTTTGAAAAAATCATTTTCATATATGGCATGGAAGCAGCGTTGCGTATTATTGAAAATAAAAAAGGCAAAAACATTATTAGCACCTTGCAACAGGTAAAGTTATCACCTACCAATTTAACATGGTCTAATATTGGTGGTCAGTTAATTCCGTCAAAAAATGTAGAAGGGCTATTAAATAAAATTAAATCCGGTACCATTGAAAGTTGGAACCAAGTACATGCATTCTACGAAACAGAATCGGAGAAATACAACACCCGAAAGGATTTACACGCTTTGTCCACTTTGGAAAAATTAACAAAGAAGCCTTTGAGTAAAGTTTCAAGCACTCAATTTGTTCATTGGCTGGATAGCTATTTGGAAATAAAAAAGGACATCACTGATCGTATTCAAAAAACCCGCGCTAAAGATTATGCAAATCCATTTAGAAAAATGGTATATGAAAGCGAAGTAGAAATGATTGCCGTAGTAGGAAGCATACAAGACAATGGATTCATTAAAGAGCAAAATGCTGCATTAGTCCAATTGGAACTTAAACTCACAAATTTAAAAAAGGAGTTGAAATTGAAATAGTGTAGAAATTAGAAATTAAATAAGGACATGCCAATACCCAACTGCCATTGGGTTGTTTTCCATTTGGCTTGGTCCTGCAATTCGTTTATATTTTGTAGACCTACAACATATCTTCCATATAGTGAGAAGCCCCCAAGGTCTAATTTAGCGCCACCTACAAAGGCAAACTCTCCATTATTAAATGCCATAGATGCATTTCCTATGCCGTCCTTTTTTTGGTCTAATAAAATGCTATACTGAGGTCCTGCCTGAACACTTAATTTCTTCATCAACTTAGCATCTAATAAAATTGGGATGGCTAGATAATTTAAATGATAGGTTTCAGGCTGCGTTAACGCACTACCCCCTCCAATTAAAGAAGTAAGTGCAGGCGTAGTTTCTAATTTTGTTTGTGACAATATAATTTCTGGCGAAATACCTAATTTTTCAGAAAGCCCGAAATGAGTTGTAACGCCCGCATGATAAGATGCTGAATTATGTTCAACTGCAACGTTATTAACACTAGTGAAGTTTTGACCCACTTTAATACCAATGCTAAATTTGTCTTGTGCTTGTAAATTGTTAGCAATGAACACCGCCAATAGAATTACTATATATTTTTTCATAAAATTTCCTTTTGTTGTTACAAAGGTATAACGAAAAATACTGCAAATTGTTACATAAAAATTTTTAACAAATAATGTTATGTCAATTCCAATAAAGTGATTTCCGGCATAATACCTACCCTTCCCGGATAACCTAAAAAACCAAATCCTCTATTAACGTATAATTGTTGATTTTCATTTTGATAAATCCCTGCCCACTGTTTATACACCCATTGAACCGGACTCCATTTAAAATAAGGATTCTCCAATCCAAACTGCATACCGTGCGTATGACCAGATAACATTAACTGAACATTGGTATATTTGGGAATTACTTCTGCCTCCCAATGGCTAGGGTCATGACTCATTAAAATAATAGGTGCATTGGAATCAATGCCTCTCATCGCTTCATCCATCTTTCCGTATTTTGGAAATCTTGCTTTAGCACCCCAATTCTCTATACCCACCAAATGAAAATGCGCGCCACTCTTTTCTATTTTAACATTTTCATTCATTAATAATCTCCAACCTAAATTCGCATGCACCTGCATTAAATCTTTTAAATTTTGTTGTTTGGCTTCTTTGGAGTCCCAGCTTACATAATCACCATAATCATGATTGCCTAAAGTGCTATACACTCCATGGGGAGCAGTTATTTGATTAAACACATCCATCCATTCCTTCATTTCTGTGGCTTTGTCATTCACTAAATCACCAGTGAATAAAACCATGTCCGGCTTTTGCGCTTTTATTAAATCAATTCCTTTTTGAACTGCCATTTTATCTTTTAAACTGCCACTATGAATATCACTAATATGTATAATTTTAAACCCCTTAAAAACGGAAGGCAACCCATTTAATGATATTTTCTTTTTTACGATTTGATATTTGTATTTATTACCAAAACCATAAATAAGTGAAAAGAATAAACTAGAAGCCAACCCAACACCCAACCAACTTAAAAAAGTAGAACGTGGTATACCATTTTCTGTATTTAAAAATTGAGCCCCCGAAGCTGAAGTAATTTTGCTCACTGCCCAAAATGTGCCACGTCTTATATCGTCAATTAAAAAAACCATAGCCATTAGCAATTGGGTAAACATCCAACCCATACTAATTGAAAAAATATACTGTCTAAAGTAGGGGTTTGATAGGTAGGGGAACAATAAAAAAGCCCCTAAACAAATCAAACAAAGGGTCCAATATAAAAGACTAACAGTAGTTCTTACCCCCTGCCCGCTTCCATGCGTAAGGTGCTTGAGGACCTGATAAACATAGAAATCAATGGCAATCAATACCATAAGAAGGATGGAAATAAAAACGGGGTTTCTCATACGGGGATTTAAAGCACAAAAATAGGCCCAAAAGCCTTATTTTTGGCAGAAATTAAGGATACTCATTTTATGGCAAGAATAATTGGAATTGCAAATCAAAAAGGAGGGGTTGGAAAAACCACATCTGCAATAAATATTGCAGCAAGTTTAGCTGTTTTAGAGTTTAAAACCTTATTGATTGATGCAGACCCTCAAGCCAATAGTACTACGGGTGTTGGATTTGATTTACACAATATTACCACGAGTTTGTATGATGGCATGATTAACCATACCCCATTATCAGATATTGTGTTAAAAACCGAGATACCTCATTTAGATGTAATCCCTTCTCATATTGACTTAGTGGGTGCCGAAATTGAGCTCATTAATTTCCCCAATAGAGAAAATGTTTTAAAAGAATTACTAGCCCCTATCCAAGATCAATACGATTTTATCATCATTGACTGTTTGCCTTCTTTAGGATTGATTACGGTAAATGCATTGGTTGCCGCGGATAGTGTTATTGTGCCCGTTCAATGTGAATTTTTCGCGTTGGAAGGCTTAGGAAAATTATTAAACACCGTAAAAATTGTACAAAGCCGTTTAAATCCCAATTTACAAATTGAAGGTATTTTAATGACTATGTATGATGCGCGTTTACGTTTAAGCAATCAAGTAGTGGGTGAAGTACGCAAGCATTTTGATGACATGGTATTTTCAACCATTATACATCGTAACAGTCGCTTAAGCGAAGCGCCAAGTGTAGGTAAGCCTGTTATTTTATATGATGCAGACAGTAAGGGTACTGTGAACTATTTGAACTTGGCTAAAGAAATTTTACAAAAAAATGGCATGACTAAAATGAGTAATGCTGATAGAATAATTGATTAATTATGAGCAAGAGTACGCCAAATAAAGATATGATTGGAAAGGGCTTAAGATCCCTATTGCAAAACATTGATGCTGATTATAAAAATCCAGCAGGAAAGGTAGAAGCGGAGACCATACAAAAAGCAGTGGCTACCAATCGTATTCCTTTAGCCGATATTCAAGTAAATCCTAAAAATCCAAGAAAGGATTTTGATGAGATTGCCTTACAAGAATTAAGACATTCAATAAAGCTGCATGATATTATTCAACCCATCACTGTTGCTTTATTACCCAATGGGAAATATCAATTAATTGCGGGTGAAAGAAGATTCCGTGCGGCTAAACTAGCAGGCTTAAATGATATTCCAGCATACATAAGACAAGGCAATGACCAAGAATTATTAGAATTGGCATTGTTAGAGAACTTACAAAGAGTTGATTTAAACGAGATAGAAGTTGCTTTAAGTTATCAGAGAATGATGCAAGAGCTTAACTATACGCAAGAAAAAGTTTCGGAGCGTATGGGAAAGGATCGTTCTACTGTTGCCAATTATATTCGTTTGTTGGACTTGCCGCCTGCCATTCAATTAGCAGTGCGCAAAGGAAATTTAAGTGTGAGTTTGGCTAAAATTTTAATTGGTAAGGAAATAGACCAACAGTTATTTTTATTCAAAGAAATAACTGAAAAAGGTTTAACCGTCCGACAAACTGAGGATTTGGTAAAAAAACTAAACGCAGCGAGTGGGAAAGCTCCAAAAACAACAAAGAAAAACGAGCTTTCTCCTGTTTATAAAAAATTAGAAGACAAACTATCAAGCCATTTATCTGCTAAAGTAGTTTTAGTGCAACAAAAAAATGGAAGTGGTACTATTACCATTTCATATCAGGACATTAATGGCTTAAATACCATTTTGGATGCAATGCAAGTAAGCATTAGCTAGTAGACAACTTAAAAAGGAACCCCTTCAGGATGAGGTCAATATTTATTTTATTGTTGCTAATTGGATGGCAAGCAAATTGCTTTGGCCAAGATACAACAGTGAATAAAAAACCGAACCCTACAAAAATTTCCTCTGATAGTAGCCAATTAATCCTTTTTGATTCTGTAAAGCGTCACAACCCTCGCTTGGCATCAAGATATTCTGCAATGCTTCCTGGATTGGGTCAAGCATATAACAAACAGTATTGGAAAATTCCAATTGTGTATGGTGTATTGGCAATCCCCGTTTCAACTTACATTTATAATAACGACTTATACAATAAAACAAAATTTGCATACACTGCTTTAATTAAACAAAGAAATGGAGACGCTTCAGATGTAGATAAAATTGATCCGAGCTTAAAAAGCTTAAGCATTGGTTCCTTACAGAGCTATAGAAATATTTTTAGAAGAGACAGGGACTATTCCATACTTTGGTTTTTTATTGGATGGGGTGTAAACGTAGTAGACGCAACAGTATTTGGACATTTAAAAGATTTTGATGTAAGCGATAACTTATCAATGCGCGTAACGCCTGTGATACAACCTCAACTTAGACAAACAGGGGTAAGCATACAGTTTAATTTGAAAAATACACACACGCGATAAATTAAAATAACAATCATGAAAATAGCATTAATTGGATACGGTAAAATGGGCAAAGCAATTGAAGAAATTGCTTTAGAAAAAGGACACGAGATTGTATTAAAAATTGATCTTGAAAATAATGCAGATTTTACAAAAGAAAATTTACAGAGAGCCGAAGCCGCAATTGAATTTACGGGTCCACAGAGTGCTTTTGAAAATGTAAAGAAATGCATAGAGTTTGGCGTGCCTGTTGTAAGCGGTTCCACTGGATGGTTGGATAAATGGAACGAGATTAGTGCACTTTGTGAAACCCAGAATGGATGTTTGGTGTACTCTAGCAATTATAGCATAGGCGTTAATTTATTCTTTGAACTTAATAAACAATTGGCCAAATTAATGGAACCCTATAGCGGATATGATGTAAGTATGACCGAGATTCATCATACCGAAAAAAAGGACGCGCCCAGTGGGACAGCAATTACATTGGCAGAACAAATACTCGCTAATCTTGGCAGAAAAAAACAATGGGTGAATGAGGCTTCATTAACACCTTCGG
The DNA here is from genome assembly GCA_037975805.1 of Bacteroidota bacterium. Classification (GTDB taxonomy): domain Bacteria; phylum Bacteroidota; class Bacteroidia; order Chitinophagales; family Chitinophagaceae; genus Sediminibacterium. The sequence goes on from JBANFX010000020.1 coordinate 56,409, forward strand.
ATTTGGTGATTACTTCGGAGCGTATTGACCCTGCTCCTGGAACGCATACCATCGCATATAGCTCCCCTATTGATACCATCGAAATTACCCATACAGCGCATACCCGAAAAGGATTTGCCAGTGGCGCTGTTTTGGCTGCAGAATTTGCAAAAAATAAAAGTGGTATCTTTACCATGAAAGAAGTTTTAGGATTATAATATGTTATCAAAAAAGACACAATACGCATTACAAGCGCTTTCCTATATGGCAGGGAAAGGCACTGAAACGCCTATCCTGATTGCTGAAATTAGTGAAGAGAAAAAAATTCCGCTAAAGTTTTTAGAAAACATATTATTAGCATTAAAAAAAGCTGGGTTTTTAGAAAGTAAAAAAGGAAAGCATGGTGGATATTTATTTGCTATTGCACCTCAAAAAATAAAACTTTCTGCAATTTTCAGAACTATAGAAGGCCCCATTGCGTTGCTGCCTTGTGTAAGTTTAAATTTTTATAAAAAATGTGAGACTTGCAATGAGAAAAAATGCGGGATTAATAAAGTAATGTTGGAAGTAAGGGATAATACTTTATCCATTTTAGACAAAAGAACAGTAGCTGATTTAATTGCGATGTAAACACACCCCTAAGTGTTTGCTAAAATTTAAAATAAAACGTTTATGAAAAAAGTTATACTTATTGCCCTTTTTGGGGGAATGATTCATTTAGGGAATGCGCAAAGTTTAATTGGGGGTGACAATATTTTAAAAACCAATTTATCCGCAGATGCTTTGCAGAATTACAATATAACATATGAAAGAAGTTTAAACCACTTCATGAGTATTTCGGCAAGTTATGCTACAATGCCTAAAAGAAACCTACCATTACAAGCACTTGCAAAACAATTTATTGAGAACCCTAATATAAATTTTGACAATTTTAAGATAGCCAACAATGCCATTACTTTTGAAGGCAGATTTTATTTAGGATTGCAAAAAATGTCGGGTATATATATTGCTCCTTATGCAAGATTTGGAAATATGGAAGTAGAAGCTCCCATTAATTACAAATACACCTATACTCCAGCACCAATTCAAGGGGTTGCGCTACCCTCTCAAACCGTTTCCACTTCAGCAACCCTCAGTGGAACCATTCGCTCTCAAAGTGTGGGTGCCTATTTTGGAATGCAATACCAACTTTTAACCAAATTGGTATTGGACTTTTGGATCATTGGTGGACATTATGGAACTTCTAATGGAAAATTACAAGCAGATTTACCAGCAAATACCCCATCTTATATATCAACACCTGCATTAAATGCGCTAAAATCAGCAATTGATCAAACCAATGCCAATCCCTTTAAATTAAGCACTTCGGTGTCTGGCAATAGCATCATAACCAATACTGACGGTCCATGGGCAGGTATTAGAGGGGCAGGCGTAACGGTGGGTTTAAGATTTTAAGTCACCAAGCAGGCTGTATAGTATTTTGTGTACCTTTGTGAACGCAAATACGCAAAATATGATTCCAAATTATTTACAAGATCATTTTAAGCATCAGCAATATGATGCCAATAACTTTTTCTTAATCGCCGGGCCTTGTGTAGTTGAGAGTGAAGAATTAGTAATGGAAATTGGTGAAAAGGTTTCTGCAATTTGCAAGAATTTAGGTATCCCCTATGTATTTAAAGCAAGCTATAGAAAAGCAAACCGTACTAGCGCCAATTCTTTCACAGGTATTGGTGATGACACTGGCATGGAACTCATCAAAAAAGTAGGTGCAAAATTTAACGTTCCCACTACTTCCGATATTCATGCGCATGACGAAGCTGCTATTGCTGCACAGTATATTGATATATTACAAATCCCTGCATTTTTATGTCGTCAAACCGATTTATTAGTGGCTGCTGCAGAAACAGGTAAAATTGTAAATGTAAAAAAGGGACAATTTTTGAGTGGCGCTTCCATGAAATTCGCGGTAGATAAAATTAAATTAGCAGGCAACCACAAAGTAATGCTAACTGAAAGAGGAAATACTTTTGGCTATCAGGATTTAGTAGTGGATTATAGAAATATTCCTGCAATGGCAGAAAACAATGTGCCTGTAATCATGGACTGTACACATTCCTTACAACAGCCTAATCAAACTTCGGGCGTAACAGGTGGCAATCCTGCTTTAATTGAAACCATTGCAAAAGCAGCTATTGCAACAGGCGCCGATGGATTATTTATTGAAACACATCCCAACCCTGCAGTTGCAAAAAGCGATGGAGCCAATATGTTAAGATTGGAAATGTTGGAACCTTTGTTGGAAAAACTAGTACGCTTACGTAACGCAGTTGTATAGATTATCCAAATAAAAATTAGTAACAACTGCGATTCATCGCAGTTGTTTAAAACTTTAAGTACCCCCAATTATATTTTCACTAGTATTTAAGGGGATTTCTTTTCCCTTGTAGTATATAATGCTTAATACTTCTCCAAAAAGCAAGCACCATATAAAGTATTACGGGCGACCCAAAAGTCAAAAATGAAATGTAGATAAACCAGGTTCTGATTCTGGAACTGGCAATGCCCAAACGCTCCCCTATGGCCGAACAAACGCCGAAAGCGTGTAATTCAAGGAAATTTCTCATTTTTTGCATGTCCAATAGCCTTTATTGCTATCCAAATCTAACAAAAAAATCGGCATTTTCACTTACCTTTGCGTCAGTTTTTAACACCTAAATTGATACCTATGGCTTTTGATATCGAAATGATCAAAAAATTGTACGCTGAAATGCCAGCCAAAGTGGAAGCTGCTCGTAAAATGTTGGGCCGTCCATTAACTTTATCAGAGAAAATTTTGTTCTCACATTTACATGGTGATCAAAAATTAGAAAGCTTCGAAAGAGGTGGTTCTTATGTTGATTTTGCGCCAGATCGTGTAGCAATGCAAGATGCAACCGCGCAAATGGCTTTATTACAATTTATGCAAGCAGGTCGTCCAAAAGTAGCGGTACCAAGTACGGTGCATTGTGATCACTTGATCTCTGCAAAAGTAGAAGCAAAACAAGACTTACAAGTAGCAACAACAGAAAGCAAGGAAGTGTATGATTTCTTGGCTTCTGTTTCTAATAAATATGGTTTAGGATTCTGGAAACCAGGTGCAGGTATTATTCACCAAGTAGTTTTAGAAAACTACGCCTTCCCAGGTGGTATGATGATTGGTACCGATTCGCACACAGTGAACGCGGGTGGTTTAGGTATGTTGGCAATTGGTGTGGGTGGAGCTGATGCATGTGATGTAATGGCAGGATTGGCTTGGGAATTAAAATGGCCTAAGTTAATTGGTATTAAATTAAAAGGAAAGTTAAACGGATGGACTGCTCCTAAAGACGTTATCTTAAAAGTAGCTGGTATCTTAACCGTAAAAGGTGGTACTGGTGCGATTGTAGAATATTTTGGTGAGGGTGCAACAAGTATGAGTTGTACAGGTAAAGGAACTATTTGTAATATGGGTGCCGAAATTGGTGCAACCACATCTACATTTGGTTACGATGCAAGCATGAGCCGTTATTTATCTTCAACGGGTCGTGCCGATGTAGCTGCTTTGGCAGATGCAGTTGCAGAACACTTAACTGCAGATGCAGAAGTGTATGCAAATCCAGAAAAATATTTCGATCAAGTAATCGAAATAGATTTAGATACATTAGAGCCACACTTAAACGGACCATTCACCCCAGATTTAGCAACTCCTATTTCTAAAATGAAGGAAGTAGCAGCAGCAAACGGATGGCCTACAAAAGTGGAAGTTGGTTTAATAGGTAGCTGTACCAACTCTTCTTATGAAGATATTAGCCGTGCAGTTAGCTTGGCTAAACAAGTAGCGCAAAAAGGTTTGACTACGAAAGCAGAATACATGATCACTCCAGGTTCTGAACAAGTAAGATACACTATTGAAAGAGATGGTTTCTTAGATGTGTTCAGCCAAATTGGTGCAAAAGTATTCGCTAACGCTTGTGGACCTTGTATTGGAATGTGGGAGCGTGTGGGTGCTGAAAAGAAAGAAAAAAATACCATCGTTCACTCTTTCAATAGAAACTTTGCAAAGCGTGCGGATGGTAATCCAAACACATTTGCATTTGTAGCTTCTCCTGAGATAGTTACAGCATTAGCCATTGCAGGTGATTTAACTTTTAACCCATTAACTGATACCTTAACTAATGATAAAGGCGAACAAGTTAAATTAGATGCACCAGCGGGTGATGAATTACCAGTAAAAGGTTTTGCTGTGGAAGATGCAGGGTTCCAAGCACCAGCAGAAGATGGTTCAAAAGTGGTTGTTGCGGTTGATCCAGCATCAAAGCGTTTACAATTATTAGACCCATTTGCAGCGTGGGAAGGAACGGATTTAAAATCTTTAAGATTATTAATTAAAGCAAAAGGAAAATGTACAACGGATCATATTTCTATGGCGGGTCCATGGTTAAAGTTCCGCGGTCACT
>JBANFX010000030.1:0-4822 GCA_037975805.1 Bacteroidota bacterium
AATGAAAACAAATTTAATGTTATTAGATAGCGATATGGATGTATTATCGCTTTCAAAAAATGAAATACAATCATTTGCTGAATCAATGATTCGTAACTTTGATGAATCATCTAAAGATCCACTTCAAATGTTAGCATTTATTTCTAAAATGAAAACCATGCTTGATATAATTGAAAAAGGTTTAACTGAAAAATCAATGAATGATTTAAATTCATATGGTGGTAAACATACTGCATTTGGTATTGACTTTCAAATTAGCGAAGTTGGTGTTAAATACGATTATAGCGAAAATATCAAGTGGGTAGAATTAAATAATCAAATAAGTGAATTGGATGCTAAACGAAAAGAAATGGAATCATTCATCAAAGGTATTAAATCATCATTTACACAAGTAGATGAAGAAACTGGTGAAGCAATCAAGTGGCATCCTGCATCAAAGAGTTCAACAACAACAATCAAAAAAACAATTAAATAATCATGGCAAAAGCAATTCAAATTCAAATTAATTTAGACTTAATAAATGCTAATAAAGCATATAAGGGGAAAAAAGGAAATTATATTACGTTATCAGGAATCTTGAATGATGAACCTGATCAATACGAAAACTTTGGATTCGTTAAACAATTTGTTAGCAAAGAAGAAGCACCAAATATGCCAATTCTTGGTAATATTAAGTTAAAGGAGTTTGATAGAACGAGAACTTCTAACTATGCAAATTTGCCAATAGAAAATAAAGTTCAAGTTTTAAATATTTCAGAAGCACCAGAAATCGATAGTGAATTACCGTTCTAAAATTATGAGAGTTAAAAAAATGTCATTTTATGCCCAAGTGGCACAAAGATTAAATGAGAAAGGTGTATTGCCTTTCTCTGCAAGAGAGTGGAATGTACCATTAGTTCAACGTGTTATATATGGAAAATCTAAAGACCAAGAGGCGATTAATGCCATCAACGAAGTTGCGAAAGAATTTGCATCGAGTGGCATTCAAATCCCGAAATTATGAGAAAGAAGTTTTGTATTATTCCGTAATTGGAATGTTTATTTTAATAGTTATTACAATATGCAATCAGATATTAAAAAATTAACATATAGTGAGTGGCATTTACATTTAGAAAATGAATTAAATGAAGCTTATAAAAAACTTAAACTTAAAAGAAAATATGAAAACGTTCAAGCAATATCACCAAGAGAATCCTTTGATATACCAAGAGTACAAGAAGGTGGCATACAATCTAATTAATCGTGGTTATAAACGATTATCAAGCAAGTTTATTTTTGAAATTGTTCGTTATAATACAAACGTAAGTGGAAACGATGGTTTTAAAATAAACAATATTTATACTGCAGATTATGCTCGTATGTTTGAACATGATCATCCACAATTTTTAGGTTATTTTTCTAAACGTTTAGTTAAGTTTAAAGAAGTTTAGTATATTTGTATTGTAGTCCTGCTCTCACAAAATAAGGACAAAGAAACTAAAACACCCAGTAGGGATGACAAGATGTGAGAGCCTTGTTTGAACTATTGGGTTTTTTATTATGGAAAAAGAAGGATTTTATTTCCCACATTTTAGTAATGCAAGGCATGATCGTAAAATAAAACGTTTGCGTTTGGAACTTGGTATTGAAGGTTATGGAATTTATTTTATGCTATTAGAAACACTTCGTGATCAACATGATTTATGTTATCCAATGGGCGATATTGATTTATTAGCAGATGAATTTGGCACTTCAGAACAAAAAGTAAGAGTAGTAGTTTGTAATTATGGTTTATTTGATGTAAGTGATGATAACGCATTTTTTTCTCCAAGATTGCTTTTATATTTAGAACCTTATTTCAAAGCTAAAGAACAAAGAATTAAAGCAGGTAAAGCAAGTGCGTTGAAACGACAAGCCAACGACCGTTCAACGACCGTTCAACAAAGTAAAGTAAATGAAAGTAAAGTAAATGAAAGTAAAGTAAAGAAAAGTTTATTAGAACGCAAAAATGAATTTTTGCTATCAATCAATCAAAATAATATTGAAAGATTAAATGATCAATTAGATTCTTTTATTGATTATTGGACAGAAGTTGACTCAAAAGAAAATATGCGTTTTGAAAAAGAAAAATTCTTTGAAGTTAATAGAAGAGTTTCAACTTGGGTTTCAAGAATCTATAATAAAAAAGAATTTGAAAAACCACAACAACCAGGAAGACTTTCAAGATTTGTTGAACTTTCACAAAATTTAGATAAATTAGCAGACCAACTTTACTCAAACAACGATGGAACTAATTAAATATGAAAACTTTACATTGCAAGAAAAAGAAGTTTACAATGCAATGTATACTGCTAAACTTCAAGAACTTGATTCTAAAGCATTATTTTTACTATGCAAGAGTGAATATATCAAATGCGTTGCAAAACTTGGTTACAAGCCAAAAGATGAGCAAGAAATCATGTTTGAAGTTCAACTTCTTATGGAAGAAACTAAATCTTACAAATGGCTAACAGAAAATCAACTAATTTTAATTTTTAATCGTGCCATAAAAGGAGAATTTAGTGAAGGTCAAGTATTTTATTCAATAGCAAATTTTAATCAATGGGTTAAAAAGTTTTATCAAGAGATTCAAAGAGTAGAAATGAAAGCTATTGAAGCATCAAGAAAAGAAGAAATTAATCCAATACCAAGTGATGATCAATTAAAGCAACAATGTATTTTAACGATAAATAGTTACGTTGAAAGTGTTTTAAAAGCAAAAGAAAAAGGTAAAGAATATGTTTTCCCATTTGGTGGTTTGCATCATTTATACGATTTAGCTTCAAGGTTTGGTATTATAAATCTTACAAAAGAAAGAAAAATTGAATTAATGAATGAATTATCAACCAATTTACCACAAGAAGCAAAAGTAGAAATTGCAAAAGGACAAGCTTATAAAGAGTTTATTTTAAGTTTGGCCGATATGGATTTTAGACTTGATAAAAACGGAGAAGCGATATGAAACTTACAGATAAAATAGAAATTACAAATGAGGATAATATTGAATTAATGGCACGTTATCCTGATAATTATTTTGACTTGGCTATTGTTGACCCGCCTTATGGATTAGGTAATAGACTTGTAGATGGAGGAGGAAAGGATATTATGAAAAAATATAAAGAAAGTTTTAAAGAAAAGAAATGGGATGATGAAATTCCACCAAAAGAATATTTTGAAGAATTATTTAGAGTTTCTAAAAATCAAATAATTTGGGGCGGTAATTATTTTATAGAACATTTGAAAAATACAAGAGGAATAATTTGTTGGGATAAAAAACAAATGATGGAAACACTTTCAAGATGGGAATTTGGATGGACTTCTTTTGATAAAGTAGCAAAAACTTACGAAGTAAGAAGCCAAGAACCTAATAGAACGCATCCAACTCAAAAGCCAATTCAATTATATAAATTTTGTTTAGATAATTATGCAAAACAAGGCGACAAAATACTTGACACGCATTTAGGTAGTGGTAGCATAGCAATAGCCTGTCACGATTACGGTTTTGAATTGACTGCATGTGAATTAGATAAGGATTATTATGACAATGCAATTAAAAGAATAAAAAATCATATTGCACAACAAAAATTATTCTAATGAAACAAGAAGAACACCAATTACAAGTTGCTATTGTAAATTATTTAAGATATAATGGTTATTTAGTTTTTAGTGTGCCAAATGCTGGTGCAAGAAGTAAGCGAATGGGTGGATATTACAAAGCTGAGGGTTTATTAGCTGGTGTTTCTGATTTAATTTTAGTACTACCAAATGAAGTTATTTTTATTGAATTAAAAATTGGTACCGAAAAACAAAAGCCTCCACAAAAAGAATTTGAAAAACGAGTAAAAGAATTAGGATATCAATATTGGTTAATATATTGCATTGAACAACTAATCGTAAACATAAACGCATTTACAAATGAAAACTGAAAATTTAATTACATGTGCTTGGTGTGAATCATCAAGTATGCAAGAAAACGAAAACTATTTACGAAACATTTTAAAAAGACAAAAACTTGTTACATTATCGTGTGATTGTTGTAAGTTTTCAACAAGCTTTTACATGAATAAGCTTAATATGATTTTAGGTCATAAATGTCAAACACAATATTTTAGAAACCTTTACAAAACAAGACCAAACTATGTTGCTAACACAAAAAATCTTACTGATAATATTATTGAGTTTTTACAAGCCGAACCAAAAAGTACAAATCGTTGGAAAAACAGAAAAGTTTTGGTGTGATCCTGATTCAACTTATTATATTGATGGAATTGAATCGGTAACATATAAATCTAAACATTTTAAAAATGAAATCCATACAAGATAAAATCGAACAATTAGAAAAAGAACTTGCAGAATTAAAGCAAGAGGTGGTTAGTCGGAATAACCAACATACCACTATTAATAGTGTAGAAGATGCTTTTAATTTATTAAAGCCTGAATGGTATATTGATGACTATTTAGATATTTATCAAATGAAAGGTGAAATGACAAATTATAAAGTTCACCAATGCAATATGACCTCCGAAAAAAGAGCCAAGCAGATAAAGGCATTAATACAATTACATTTAATAGCGGAGGCGATGAATATGGGAGTTGAAATGGAAGAAATTGTTTATATTGTTGCACATAATATTGATATATGGTCAGTTGAAAATGATTCATTCCATAGTTCAGTTATTCCAATATTCCACACTCAAAAACTTGCCGAAGAAGCATTGGAGAATTTTAAGCCTTTGTTTATGGATTTGTATCTTTTAAATGATTAATGAGATGGAAAATAAACAAACAGCAGTTATATGGTTAA
>JBANFX010000051.1:0-3828 GCA_037975805.1 Bacteroidota bacterium
TACTTAATAAACCCCAATGATTATTTTATAGTTTGTGCCAATATTATTGGTTCTTGTTATGGTTCAACGGGGCCTTTAAGTGTGGAAGATTTAGAAACGGAAATTAGCTTGAATAATTTTCCAACGGTGACCATTCGTGATATGGTGCAAGCGCATATTTTATTAAGACAACATTTGCAAATAGATAGCATTGATTTATTATTGGGTGGAAGCATGGGAGGCTACCAAGCATTAGAGTGGGCCATTTATGAACCAGCTGTGATTAAGAAAATGTTTTTAATTGCAACCTCACCTTCCGAAAGTGCTTGGGGTGTAGCAGTACATACGGCCCAACGTTTAGCGATTGAAGCAGATTGTACTTGGAAAGAAGCAACGCCTAATGCAGGCGCTAAAGGTTTAAAAGCGGCGCGCGCAATAGGGATGTTAACCTACAGAAACTATGCGATTTTCCAAGAGAAACAAACCGACGAGGATCCGGAGAAGATTGATAATTTCAAAGCATCCTCTTATATCGAATACCAAGGTGATAAATTGGTAAAACGATTTAACGCCTATAGTTATTGGTTATTAACAAAGTCGATGGATAGCCATCACTTGGCAAGAAAAAGAGGAGGGGACCTAATAGCTACTTTAGCAAATATTAAAATCCCCACCTTTATTATTGGCATTAACAGTGATATTTTGTGTCCATTAGACGAGCAAGGTTTTATGGAACAACATATGCCCAATGCAACTTTAGTAGCTATTGATTCTTTATACGGACACGATGGATTTATTATTGAAGCAGTTCAAATCACCAATTTATTAAAGGGTTGGTTGGATAATCAATCTTAATTTTTATTAAGAAAGCGAATCCTTGGAAAAAATGCGTTTGCTTTTTTCTTATAATCTTCAAAGTCAGGATGTGACTCCATATTCTTTTCGAGCATAGGGATGCCTGATACTTTTAAAATTAAATACGTAATTGTGATAGGACCAATCAGGGTCATCCATCCGTCTTGAAGCGTTAGCGCAATTGTTCCAATGCCCCACCATTGTATTACTTCTCCAAAATAATTGGGATGTCTTGTATTTGCCCAAAGGCCTTCTTGCATTAATTTACCTTTATTCTGTGGATTCTTTTTAAAGCGAACAAGCTGCGCATCACCAAGCGCTTCATAATAAAATCCAATACACCAAATAGCAAGCCCTAAAATATCTAACCAAATGAGTGGTGTGTTTTCACTTTTATTAATGTATAAAATAGGTAGGCTAATGATGTATAAAAACACGCCTTGCAAAATGAATACTTGAAAATAAGATCTTAATAAAAACCATTTACCCCATTCATTGCGCCATGCTAAATAACGATAATCTTCCCCTTTCCCTTTGTTTCTTGAATGAATATGCCAAGCCAATCTTATGCCCCACAAACTTATAAGCATGCCTATTATGATTCCTCTTGTTCCTTTAATATCTGCAATGAAAAATGAGGACCAAGTTAAAAGTATGAAACCCAAGCCCCAGGCAATATCAGCTACATCATTTCTTTTTGTAATCAAGGAAATGATAAACCATACATTCACAAATGCGAATAAGATGATGGCAAGCATTAAATAATAGCTCATCTAAATATTTTAGTAGCTATTAAAAAGGTAATCACAGAAACGCTTGCTGCTAAAACGGCACCCCATATTAAATCAATGATGGTAACAAATACTGGCCAATCTTTGGCAACCGCCAAATTGGTTAAGTCATAAGTAGCATAACAAACAAATCCAAATAATGCACCCATGAGTACAGCCTGTGTCCATGAATTTTTAACCACTGCGGGTGTAATTACAAAAACAACTAATCCTGCAATAAAAATGAGGTAAAATATGATTGCAGCTGTCCAATTAATGTCTGGCTTCATTAAACCCCCAATTTGTTTTGCATAAAAATCCTTTGCAACAAATCCAAGCCATACCATATCAATGGCAAAAAATACAGGGAGCGCGATAGCAAAAAGTTTTAAGAACATATTATTTATTTAAAGTAAGTTAATTCATTACCTGAATTACAATTTAAGCATTATTTTTACAAAAAGATACTTATGGGATTTTTAAGACAAATAGGAGAGTACTTGTTTTTAGTAAAACGAGATCCTAATCAAGAGCGCACAACCATGATGAAAGCCATGCATGGCATGAACCGCATTTCTTTAATTGTATTTTTGATTGGTATAATTGTAATATTAGTGCGCAAGTTCTTGTAAAACAATATCCGCGGCTACTTCGGTGGCGCTTTGCCCAGTGTATAACCTTTCATTTAGCAATTGATAGTCGGCCTTTATTTGTGCCTTTTTATTTTCGTCCTGTAATAAAAGCGTTAGCTCAACAACAAGGTTCTTCTTATTTAAATCTTCCTGAATTAATTCCTTCACTACTTCCTTATCCATAATTAAATTCACTAGCGCAATGAATTTGATTTTTACAAATCGTTTAGCTAGGGCTAGGGTTATGGGGTTGCCTTTATAGCAAACAATTTCGGGTACACCTAATAAAGCAGTTTCTAAAGTAGCGGTTCCACTGGTTACCAGTGCTGCAATACTATGATTTAACAAAGCATAAGTATTGCCTTTAACAATATGTACATTTTTATGAGTTGGGACTAATGATGCAAACCATTTGTCGTCCAAGCCGGGTGCTTGTGCAATGGCAAAATGATGGTTAGGAAATGCGTCCACTACCGAAAGCATTTCTGGTAGTTTCTTTAATATTTCTTGCTTGCGACTTCCTGGTAACAATGCAACAATTTTTTCACCTGCGATATTCGGAAGTGGATGCGGCAGTCCATGTTGTGATTCCAACACTTGCATTAAAGGATGTCCAATATAATCTACCTCCCAATCCCATCTATCCTTAAAATATTGTTTTTCAAAAGGTAAAATACATAATAAACGATCTATACTTTCACGCATAGCGGGTACTCTGTTTTCTTTCCAAGCCCATACTTGTGGTGCAATAAAATAAATCACTTTTAAATGAATTGTCTTTGCCCATTTTCCAATGCGTAAATTAAATCCAGGATAGTCTATACATATTAAAACATCGGGTTTAAATGATTGAATATCTTTTTTACAGAACTTGATATTAGATAAAATAGTACGTAAATTCATAAGCACTTCTACAAATCCCATGAAAGCTAAACTTCTATAATGCTTAACTACATTGCCGCCTGCGGCTTGCATTAAATCGCCACCCCAACACTGTATAACAGCATTAGGATCCTTAGCCTTAATGGCTTTGATTAAATTAGATCCGTGTAAATCGCCGCTGGCTTCACCAGCTATAATGTAGTATCGCATTTATAAAAACCATTTAACGGATAAGGATATGATAGCATATACTATTGTAGCAATAAATATTCCCTTTGCTATATTGTCTTTTTGTTTATTAAAAAACAAAGTTAAAGCTGCGCCATTTAAAACAAGGGAAACACTAATCATTGCAGATAATACCGATTTTTGTTGTCCTAATATACTTATGAATTCTTTTATAGATATGAAACTAAATTTCCATTCATAAAATCCAATAAAGCCAAAAAAGGGGAGTAGGAAACCAATAAGTATTCCAACTATGTATTTGTCTTTTACCATTTCCACTTTTTAGTTAGCTTTTCTTTAATAATGTGATTGGTTAAATCAAATTGCACAGGTACTACACTCACATAATTATTTTTAAGCGCCCATACATCCGTATCTTTTGATTTATCGAAGTTTACAAATTCGCCGGTTAACCAAAAATATTTCTTTCCATAAGGATCCTTTCGCTCCACATATTTCTCCTCATATTTAGCATAAGACTG
>JBANFX010000037.1:0-22803 GCA_037975805.1 Bacteroidota bacterium
CGTAGAATACCAAACTGACACTCGTCACTATGCGCACGTTGACTGTCCAGGTCACGCTGACTATGTGAAGAACATGATCACTGGTGCTGCTCAAATGGACGGTGCTATCTTAGTAGTTGCTGCTACAGATGGTCCTATGCCACAAACAAAAGAGCACATCTTGTTGGCTCGTCAGGTAGGTGTACCTCAAATCGTTGTATTCATGAACAAAGTAGACTTAGTTGACGATGCTGAATTGTTAGACTTAGTTGAAATGGAAATTCGTGAATTATTATCTTCTTACGGTTTTGATGGTGACAACACTCCAATCATCCGTGGTTCTGCAACTGGCGCTTTAGCTGGTGAGCAACAATGGGTAGATAAAGTGACTGAGTTAATGGAAGCTGTAGATAGCTATATACCATTGCCTCCACGTCCTATCGATCAACCATTCTTGATGTCTGTAGAGGACGTATTCTCGATCACTGGTCGTGGTACAGTTGCTACAGGTCGTATCGAAAGAGGTATCATCAAAGTGGGTGAGGCTGTAGAAATCGTAGGTTTGATGGAAACTCCAATGAGCTCAACTGTAACAGGTGTTGAGATGTTCAAAAAATTATTGGATCAAGGTCAAGCAGGTGATAACGCAGGATTATTATTACGTGGTATCGAGAAAAAAGATATCCGTCGTGGTATGGTAATCTGTGCTCCTAAAACGATCACTCCTCATACTGACTTCAAAGCTGAAGTTTATGTATTATCTAAAGAAGAAGGTGGACGTCATACACCATTCTTTAACAAATACCGTCCTCAATTCTACTTCCGTACTACGGACGTAACTGGAGAGTGTGCTTTACCAGAAGGAACTGAGATGGTAATGCCAGGCGATAACGTTAGCATCAGCGTTAAGTTGATCCAACCAATCGCGATGGAAAAGGGTCTTAAGTTTGCGATCCGTGAGGGTGGTAGAACTGTAGGCGCTGGTCAAGTTACTGAAATCGTTAAGTAATTTAACTAAACATATAACTGAAAGTCTTTGGTATAAGCGAAAGCTTTAACCAGAGACTTTTGGTTCATACGGGCATGGTGCAACGGTAGCATACGGGTCTCCAAAACCTTTGATCTGGGTTCGAATCCTAGTGCCCGTGCGAAGAAAATTTGCTATATTTAGCAAAATTTATGGGTTTTAAATAGAATTAATATGAACAAAATAGCTAACTACTTCAAGGAAAGTTACTTGGAGTTACAAGAAAAAGTGACTTGGCCTACATGGGCTAACTTACAGCAAAGTACAGTGATTGTGTTGGTAGCTACCATCATTATTACTGCATTGGTGTGGGTGATGGACACTGGTAGCAACCAATTATTAAAGTTGATTTACTCTTTATTTAAGTAAACCATGGAACCAGAAGTACAATCTATAGATACTAACACAGCTCCTGCAGCTACCGCTCCTGAAACAAAGTGGTATGTATTGCGCGTAGTTAGTGGAAAAGAAAAGAAGATTAAAGAATACCTTGATAAAGATATTGTTAGAAACGGTTGGGAGAATGTTATCAAGCAAGTATTCCTACCAATGGAAAAAGTGTATAAAGTGCAAAACGGTAAAAAAGTAATGCGCGAAAAAAACTATTTCCCAGGATATGTAATGATGGAAGTGATTGATAACAAGGCTCCCATTGCGGATGACATTGTTATGCATATCAGCAATATCACAAACGTAATGCACTTTTTGACCGATGGAAAAGGGTCAAAAGGGAATATTATTTCTTTAAGAAAGTCGGAAGTAAATAAAATGTTGGGTAAGGTAGATGAGATGAACGACATGGGCGGATCTATCAGCGAACCATTCATTTTAGGAGAAACGATTAAAATAATTGAGGGACCTTTCAATGACTTTAATGGTGTCATCGAAGAGGTGAACGAAGAAAAGAAGAAATTGAAAGTGACCGTGAAGATCTTCGGTCGATCTACCCCAGTGGAATTAAATTACATGCAGGTAGAGAAACTGAGTTAGAAGGAAAAAGGTAAAAGGTCCCCTCAAAGCAATTTGAGGGGATTTTTTTTACCCTAAATTGGACAAAATGGTTGATTTTACTGAAAAATAAGGGAAATAATAGGGTAATAATTTGGCCAAAAGTGAACATAAGTGTACCTTCGCCGTCCAATTTACACTTTTCGAAGTGTGGGTATTTGGGAGTCGAGACCCTATTGGTCCGACGCTTAACCAAAAAAACATAACAAAATGGCTAAAGAAATCTCTGGCTACGTTAAGTTGCAAGTGAAAGGCGGTCAAGCCAATCCAGCGCCACCAGTAGGACCTGCTTTAGGTTCTAAGGGTATCAACATTATGGAGTTCTGTAAGCAATTCAATGCGAGAACTCAAGACAAACAAGGAAAAGTTGTTCCTGTTTTAATTACAGTTTATTCTGACAAGTCATTTGACTTCGTTATCAAAACTGCACCAGCTCCAGTTCAATTAATGGAAGCTGCAAAAATCCAAAAAGGTTCTAAAGAAAGTAACCGTGACAAAGTAGGTAAAGTAACTTGGGCACAAGTGGAAGCCATCGCGAAAGATAAGATGGAAGACTTGAATGCATTTACTTTAAACAGCGCTATGAGTATGGTTGCTGGAACTGCACGTTCAATGGGTATTACTGTAGATGGTAAAGCTCCTTGGGAAAATTAATTTATTCACCTTAAATAATAATCAACATGTCATTGACTAAAAAAAGAAAAGCGGTGGTTGCAAAGGTGGATAAGAATAAATTTTATTCCCTTAAAGATGCATCTGCATTAGTAAAAGAAATTAACTGTACAAAGTTTGATAGCTCTGTAGACTTACATATTCGTTTAGGAGTAGATCCTAAAAAAGCAGACCAACAAGTTCGTGGTACTGTTTCTTTACCTCATGGTACTGGTAAGACTAAAAAAGTTTTAGTATTATGTACTCCTGATAAAGAAGCAGCAGCGAAAGAAGCAGGTGCTGACTACGTAGGTTTAGATGAGTTCGTAACTAAAATTGAAGGTGGTTGGGTAGATATGGATGTTATCATCGCTACACCAGCTGTAATGCCTAAGATTGGTAAGTTAGGTAAAGTATTAGGACCACGTAACTTAATGCCAAACCCTAAAACTGGTACTGTAACAAATGATGTTGCAGCTGCAGTAAACGAGGTGAAAGGTGGTAAGATTGCATTTAAAGTTGACAAAGCAGGTATCGTTCACGCATCAATTGGTCGTGTATCATTCACAGCAGATAAAATTGCTGAGAACAGTGCAGAATTAATTAATGCTATCATTAAATTGAAACCATCTTCATCTAAAGGTACTTATTTGAAAGGTGTAAGCATGGCTTCTACAATGAGTGCAGGTATTGCATTAGAAACTAAATCATTAATCAACTAGTCCTGGTGATCCGAAAGGAAATGACCCGGGTAATTAAATAAAATTAGTTATGACCAAAGATCAAAAAAACGAAGTGATTGAAATTCTAAAAGAGAAGTTCAATCAATACAATAACTTTTATATCACTGATACAGAATCTTTGAGCGTAGAACAAGTTTCTAATTTACGTCGTTCTTGTTTTAACAAACAAGTAGAGATGAAAGTGGCAAAGAACACTTTAATACGTAAAGCTTTAGAAAACTTAGATAGCGAAAAGTATGCAGGATTATATGAGTCTTTAAATAATGTAACTGCATTAATGTTTTCTGAGAATCCCAAAGATCCAGCTGTTATCATTAGCGCTTTCAGAAAAGAAAGCAATGGTGACAGACCAACATTAAAAGCAGCATTCATTAACGGTGATATTTTCGTAGGAGATGATGCATTAAATGCATTGAAAAATATCAAAACTAAAAACGAGCTTATTGGCGAAGTTATTGGTTTATTACAATCTCCAGCGAAGCGCGTAGTTGCAGCTTTATTAAACCATGCTGAAAACGGAAGTGCAAAAACAGAAACTGAAGTAGTAGCGGCTGCGGTTGAAGTAGTAGTAGCTGAAACACCAGCTGAAGCACCAGCAGCGGAGGCAGCACCAGAAGCGGCTCCAGAAGAAGAAAAAGGTGCATAATCACCTTATGATGCATGAGATAAACTAATGCATCAACCCCATGATGAAAGGGAAAAAGTTTTTCATCAAAAACATAGTTAATTTCAGAAGATTCGAATGAATTTCTGTTTTTATATTGTTACATAATTTTTTTAAACCTTCCGCTGGAGCATATGCTTTGAAAGCGGAAAAAATTGAAACAAAATGGCAGACGTAAAAAAACTAGCTGAAGAATTAGTAAGCTTAACAGTAAAGCAAGTTCAAGAATTAGCAGACGTATTAAAAGCTGATTACGGCATTGAACCAGCAGCAGCAGTAGCAGCAGTTGCAGCGGGTGGTGGTGCAGGTGAAGCAGCAGCTGAGAAAACAGCATTTGATGTTATCTTAGTAAATGGTGGTGCTAGCAAATTGAACGTAGTTAAAATCGTTAAAGATTTAACTGGTCTTGGTTTGAAAGAAGCTAAAGACTTAGTAGATGGCGCTCCAAAAGCAGTTAAAGAAGGTGTATCTAAAGCAGAAGCTGATGATATCGCAGCTAAATTAAAAGAAGCTGGTGCTGAAGTAGAAGTAAAGTAATTTACTTGACTTAAGTCATCTTAATATAATTAGCCCTGTCCATTGGACGGGGCTTTTTTATGCCCATTCGTTAACGAATCCTTAAACTTTGACTAAAACGGTAGGGAGGCGCTTTTAAATATTAAATATTATTAATACAAAATAATATTGTAAATCAATTAAATACGATTAATAAATATTTAAAATCCGACAATCTGTCCAAATTCTGTATTTTTTTGAAAAAAATATTCAAAATCAATGCTTTTGGTACAAAATTTGTTTTTAAACTGCCTTCGTTTCCTTATCTTTGCAATCCTTTATTTTGGGCGTATTGTCTATTGCTATTACAGTGTGGCCACTTATCTGTTTTAGTTATAGTCAATCCTTAAGCAAAATGCTACCAAATATTTTATTGCAATAAAACCTGGTTAATACCGTATGTCTACAACAACTTTGAACAACAGGCACAACTTTGGTAAGATCAAACATATCGCCGAAGCACCAGACTTACTTGACATTCAGTTAGAATCTTTTAAAGAATTCTTTCAGTTAGAAACAACTCCAGACAGAAGAAACGTAGAAGGTTTGTTCCGTGTGTTTAAGGAAAATTTTCCTATCACGGATACAAGAAACATTTTCGTTTTAGAGTTCTTGGATTATTTCATTGATCCACCACGTTACACTATTGATGAGTGTATGGAGCGTGGATTAACGTATGCTGTTCCATTAAAAGCTAAATTACGTTTAAGCTGTAATGATGAAGAGCACGTTGATTTCCAAACCATCGTACAGGATGTATTCTTAGGAAACATTCCTTACATGACACCAAGAGGAACCTTTGTGATTAATGGTGCTGAGCGCGTTGTTGTTTCTCAGTTACACCGTTCACCAGGTGTATTCTTTGGACAATCAATACATCCAAATGGAACAAAGATTTATTCTGCTCGTGTAATTCCTTTCAAAGGAGCATGGATGGAATTTGCAACCGATATTAACAACGTGATGTATGCTTACATCGATCGTAAGAAAAAATTCCCTGTAACCACTTTATTACGTTCAATTGGATTTGAAACAGATAAAGATATCTTGGAATTATTTGGTATGGCCGATGAGGTGAAAGCCGATAAGAAAACTTTAGCAAATCAAATTGGCAAGAAATTAGCAGCACGTGTTTTAAGAACATGGGTTGAAGATTTCGTTGATGAAGATACTGGTGAAGTAGTGAGCATTGAAAGAAATGAAATTGTATTAGAGCGTGATAAAGAATTAGATGAAGAAGCTGTTAGCTTAATTGTTGAATTAGGTGTTAAGAGTGTATTCATTCAAAAAGAAGATGTGGGTGGTGACTATGCAATTATCTACAACACATTAAACAAGGATACTTCTAACTCTGAGTTGGAAGCGGTTCAACATATTTACCGTCAATTACGTGGTGCAGATGCTCCAGATAATGAAACGGCTCGTGGTATCATTGACAAATTATTCTTCTCTGACAAACGTTATGATTTAGGTGAAGTAGGTCGTTACAAGATCAACAAAAAGTTAGGACATGACTTAACGCAAGAAAAGAAAGTATTAACTAAGAATGATATCATTGAAATTATTAAGTACTTAGTACGTTTAACAAATGGTAAAGCTGAGATTGATGATATCGATCATTTAAGCAACCGTCGTATTCGTACAGTAGGAGAGCAATTGTATGCTCAGTTCGGAGTAGGTTTAGCGCGTATGGCGCGTACTATTCGCGAACGTATGAACGTACGTGATAACGAGGTATTCACTCCAGTTGATTTGATTAATGCGAGAACATTATCTTCTGTTATCAACTCTTTCTTCGGAACTTCTCAGTTATCTCAATTCTTAGACCAAACCAATCCATTGAGTGAAATCACGCATAAGCGTCGTGTTTCCGCATTAGGACCCGGCGGTTTAAGTCGTGAGCGTGCAGGTTTCGAGGTGCGTGACGTACACTATTCTCACTACGGACGTCTTTGTACTATTGAAACACCAGAAGGACCTAACATTGGTTTGATTTCTACATTGTGTGTACACGCAAAAATTAACGATATGGGCTTCATTGAAACACCATACCGTAAAGTAGAAAATGGTAAAGTAAATTTAAAGAACTTAACATATTTAAGCGCGGAAGAAGAAGACACTGCAAGAATTGCACAGTCAAACGCTCCGTTGTCTGATAAAGGCGAATTTTCGGAAGACAAAGTTGTTTCTCGTGAAACAGGTGACTTCCCAATTTTAGATAAAGCAGACGTTCAATTTATGGACGTTGCACCTAACCAAATTGTTGGTTTGAGTGCATCTTTAATTCCTTTCTTAGAGCATGATGACGCTAACCGTGCGTTGATGGGATCAAACATGCAACGTCAAGCGGTTCCATTAATTCGTCCAGAAGTGCCTATCGTAGGAACTGGATTAGAAGGAAAAGCAGCTCGTGATGCGCGTATTCAAATTCACGCAGAAGGAGATGGTGTTGTTGAGTTTGTAGATGCTAATGAAATTCACGTTCGTTACAACCGTAATGAAATGGATCGTTTAGTAAGCTTTAACGAAGACTTAATTGTATATAAATTAACTAAGTTCATTAAAACCAACCAATCAACTTGTATCAACTTAACACCTTCTGTGAAGAAAGGTCAGAAAGTGAAAAAAGGTGATTTCTTAACGGAAGGTTATGCAACACAAGGTGGTGAAATCGCATTAGGAAGAAACTTACAAGTGGCGTTCATGCCATGGAAGGGTTACAACTTTGAGGATGCGATTGTAATTAGTGAAAGAGTGGTGCGTGAGGACTTATTTACTTCTATTCACATTGACGAGTATGAGTTAGAAGTGCGTGATACAAAATTAGGTGAGGAAGAATTAACTTCTGATATTCCTAACGTATCTGAAGAAGCAACAAAAGATTTAGACGAACATGGTATCATCAGAATTGGTGCTGCTGTGAAAGAAGGAGATATATTAATTGGTAAGATCACTCCAAAAGGTGAATCAGATCCAACTCCTGAAGAAAAATTATTGCGTGCCATCTTTGGTGACAAAGCAGGTGATGCAAAAGATGCTTCTTTAAAAGCGGCTAATGGTACTGAAGGTGTTGTTATTGACAAAAAATTATTCCAACGTGCTAAGAAAGATAAGAGTGGTAAGGTGCGTGAAAAAGCAATGTTAGATAAAGTAGAAAAGCAACACGAAGAAAATGAATCTTCATTATTGAATTTGTTGGTTGAAAAATTACAAACATTATTGAAGGATCATACGACTCCAGGTGTAGTAAACAATTTTGGTGAAACATTAATTGCAAAAGGTGCTAAGTTTAACGCAAAGAATTTAGCAGCAATTGATTTCCAAAATGTAAATCCATTAGGATGGACTGGAGACAAGAAAACAGATGATTTAATTAATATCTTATTACATAACTATAGCATTAAGTACAACGAAGAGTTAGGTCGTTACAAGCGTGAGAAATTCAATATTTCAATCGGTGACGAATTACCAGCTGGTGTATTGAAATTAGCTAAAGTATACTTAGCGGTTAAGCGTAAGTTGAAAGTAGGTGATAAGATGGCAGGACGTCACGGTAACAAAGGTATTGTTGCTAAGATTGTACGTCAAGAGGATATGCCATTCATGGAAGACGGTACTCCAGTAGATATCGTTCTTAACCCATTGGGTGTACCTTCTCGTATGAACTTAGGACAGATTTATGAAACCATTTTAGGATGGACTGGTAAAAAATTAGGTGTGAAATTTGCAACGCCAATTTTTGATGGTGCTAGCACTACACAAATCGAAGATTTATGTAAGGAAGCAGGTATCCCTCATAATGGACACACACACTTATTTGATGGTGAAACAGGAGAAAGATTTGACCAAAAAACATCGGTGGGTGTGATCTATATGATTAAGTTACACCACATGGTGGATGATAAGATGCACGCACGTTCTATTGGACCATATAGCTTGATTACACAACAACCATTGGGCGGTAAGGCTCAGTTTGGTGGTCAGCGTTTTGGTGAGATGGAGGTATGGGCATTGGAAGCATATGGTGCATCTAATATCTTACAAGAATTATTAACACTTAAATCGGATGATATCATTGGCCGTGCTAAAACGTACGAGGCAATTGTTAAAGGAGAGAATATTCCTAAAGCAGGTATCCCTGAATCTTTCAATGTATTAGTACATGAGTTGAGAGGCTTAGGTCTTGATTTAAAGTTTGATTAATTTTTTGAAAATAAAAATTAAGTAATCATCAATTAACACCCAATTCTTAAATAGGTGAAGGAGTAAAATCCAACACTCAAATGAATAAAAATATGGCATTCAAAAAAGAGAATAGACAACGCCCAGCTTTTTCGCAAATCACGATTAGTTTGGCATCTCCAGATAGCATTTTGGAGAGAAGCTTTGGAGAAGTGTTGAAACCAGAAACCATCAACTACCGTACTTATAAACCAGAACGTGATGGTCTTTTCTGTGAGCGTATCTTTGGTCCAGTAAAGGATTATGAGTGTGCTTGTGGAAAGTATAAGCGTATCCGTTATAAGGGTATTGTTTGTGACAGATGTGGTGTGGAAGTAACAGAGAAAAAAGTACGTCGTGAGCGTATGGGTCACATCAAGTTGGTGGTACCTGTAGTGCACATTTGGTACTTTAAATCTTTACCAAACAAGATTGGTTATTTATTAGGAATGAGCTCTAAGAAATTAGAGACCATAATTTACTATGAGCGTTATGTAGTTATACAAGCAGGTATCAAGGATAATTTAAAAGTAGGTGATTTATTAACCGAAGAAGAGTATTTAGATTTAATTGATGCTTTACCAAAAGAGAATCAATATTTACCTGATGATGATCCTCAAAAGTTCATCGCTAAAATGGGTGCAGAAGCAGTTCATGATTTATTAGGTTTATTAGATTTAGATGAATTAAGTTTCTCTTTACGTAATGCTGCAGCCAACGAAACTTCTCAACAAAGAAAAGCAGATGCTTTAAAGCGTTTGAGTGTTGTTGAATCTTTCCGTGAAGCAAAAACACATATCACTAACCAACCAGAGTGGATGGTGATGAAATATATTCCAGTTATTCCACCAGAATTACGTCCATTGGTGCCATTAGATGGTGGTCGTTTTGCGTCTTCTGATTTGAATGACTTATATCGTCGTGTAATTATCCGTAACAACCGTTTAAAGCGTTTGTTGGAAATTAAAGCACCAGAAGTAATCTTACGTAATGAAAAGCGTATGTTACAAGAGGCAATCGACTCTTTATTCGATAACTCTCGTAAATCAAACGCCGTTAAAGCAGAAGGTGGTCGTGCTTTGAAATCTTTATCAGATGTATTAAAAGGTAAGCAAGGTCGTTTCCGTCAAAACTTATTAGGTAAGCGTGTGGATTATTCTGGACGTTCTGTAATTGTGGTAGGACCTGAATTAAAAATGCACGAGTGCGGATTACCAAAGGATATGGCTGCTGAATTATTTAAGCCATTTATTATTCGTAAATTAATTGAAAGAGGTATTGTAAAAACTGTGAAGTCCGCTAAGAAATTGGTAGACAAAAAAGAAGCAGTGATTTGGGATATCTTAGAAAATATTTTGAAAGGACATCCAGTAATGTTAAACCGTGCCCCAACATTGCACCGTTTATCTATTCAGTCTTTCCAACCAAAATTGGTAGAAGGTAAAGCCATTCAATTACACCCATTAGTTACCTCAGCGTTCAACGCCGATTTTGATGGTGACCAAATGGCGGTGCACGTTCCTTTAAGCCATGCGGCTATTTTGGAAGCACAGTTATTGATGTTGTCTTCTCATAACATTTTAAACCCACAAAATGGTACGCCAATTACCCTTCCTTCTCAGGACATGGTGTTAGGTTTATACTATATTACTAAGGGTAAAAAATCAATGGGTGATTTAGTGGTAAGAGGTGAGGGCAAAGCGTTCTATAACTTAGACGAAGTAATCATTGCTTACAACGAAAATCGTATTGATTTACATGCAAACATTCGTGTTAAAACAAATGTGCGTGAAAATGGACAATTGGTAAATAAATTAATTGAAACTACCGTAGGTCGTGTGTTATTTAACCAACATACACCAGCGCCAGTAGGATTTGTAAACCAGTTGTTAACTAAGAAATCATTAAGAGAAATCATTGGTGATATTATTAAAATCACAGACGTTCCAACAACAGCTAAATTCTTAGATGATATTAAGACTTTAGGATTTAGAATGGCATTCCGTGGTGGATTATCATTTAATGTAAATGACTTAGTTGTTCCTGAAGCAAGACATGAATTATTAGAGAATGCTAAAGTGGAAGTAGAAGAGGTTTGGGAAAACTACAACATGGGTTTAATTACTAACAACGAGCGATATAACCAAGTTATTGATATCTGGGGTCGTGTGGATACAAGAATCACAGATACTTTAATTCGCGAGATGGCTACCGATAAGCAAGGTTTCAACTCTGTTTACATGATGTTGGATTCAGGAGCAAGAGGTAGTAAAACACAGGTTAAGCAGTTAGTAGGAATTCGTGGATTAATGGCTAAACCTCGTAAGAGTGGTAGCACAGGATCAGAGGTAATTGAAAACCCAATCTTATCTAATTTTAAAGGTGGATTGAACGTATTGGATTACTTTATCTCTACACACGGTGCGCGTAAAGGTCTTGCGGATACGGCGTTAAAAACTGCTGATGCGGGTTACTTAACACGTAGATTAGTAGACGTTTCTCAAGACGTTGTAATCTCTGAAGAAGATTGCGGAACATTACGTGGTATTGCAACAAGTGCATTAAAAGACAACGAAGATATCATTGAACCATTAGCAGATAGAATTGAAGGTCGTACTTCATTACATGATGTAATCAATCCATTCACTAACGAAATTATCGTTGCTGCTGGTGAAGAAATTTCTATCGACGAAGCACGTGCTATCGAAGATGCGGGTATTGAAACGGTTGAAATCCGTTCAGTATTAACATGTGAGAGCAAGCGTGGAGTTTGTGTGAAATGTTATGGTAGAAACTTAGCCACTGGATATATCACTCAAAAAGGTGACGCAGTAGGTATTATCGCTGCTCAGTCAATTGGTGAGCCAGGTACACAGTTAACATTGCGTACTTTCCACGTGGGTGGTGTTGCCGGTTCTTCTTCGGTTGAATCAAGCTTAAACGCTAAGTTTGATGGTACTATTCAATTCGACGGATTACGTACAGTAGATACTATTAATAACGAAGGAAACAAAGTGAAAGTAGTTATTGGCCGTACAGGTGAAGTTAGAATTATGGATGTGAAGAACGATCGTTTAATGATTACCAACAACGTTCCATATGGTGCATTGTTAGCAGTTAAAGACGGTGCTCAAGTTAAGAAAGGAGATGTGATTTGTACTTGGGATCCATTCAACAACGTTATTGTTGCTGAGCAAAATGGTAAAATCAAGTTTGAAAATATTACTGAAGGATTCACATACCGTGACGAAGCGGATGAGCAAACAGGTCACCGCGAAAAAGTGGTTATTGAATCAAAGGATAAAACAAAAATCCCTACAATTATCTTAGAAGGTGGAAAAGATAGCAAACATTACAACTTACCAGTAGGTTCTCATATCGTAATTGAAGAAGGAACTGAAGTGAAAGCAGGTCATGTGTTGGTTAAAATTCCAAGAGTATTAGGTAAGTTAAAGGATATCACGGGAGGTCTTCCTCGTGTTACTGAATTATTCGAAGCAAGAAATCCAGGTAATCCTGCGATCGTATGTGAGATTGATGGTATTGTAGCTTTTGGTAACATCAAGCGTGGTAACAGAGAAATCATTGTTGAGTCAAAAGATGGAATGGTGAAAAAGTATTTGGTTCCATTAACGCGTCAAATCTTGGTACAAGATAGCGACTTCGTTAAAGCAGGTTCTCCATTATCAGACGGTCAAATTGCACCAGCAGATATCTTAGCTATTAGAGGTCCATATGCTGTTCAAGAATACGTTGTAAATGAAATCCAAGAGGTTTATCGTTTACAGGGTGTGAAAATCAACGATAAGCACATTGAAGTAATCGTTCGTCAAATGATGAAGAAAGTAGAAATCGTAGATGCGGGTGATACCAAATTCTTAGAGGAGGACTTAGAAGATCGTTTTGACTTTATCGAAGAGAACGACAGAATATTTGATAAGAAAGTTGTTACTGAGGCTGGCGAAAGCACTAAATTAAAACCAGGACAAATTGTAACTGTACGTGAATTAAGAGAAGAGAATTCTATCTTAAGACGTAACGACAAGAAAGTGGTGGAAGTGCGTGATGCAAAACCAGCTACAGCACGTCCAGTATTATTAGGTATTACTAAGGCTTCATTAGGTGTACAAAGCTGGATTTCAGCTGCTTCATTCCAAGAAACTACCAAAGTATTAAGCCAAGCCGCAATCCAAGGTAAGGTAGATATGATGTTAGGCTTGAAAGAGAATGTAATCACAGGTCATTTAATTCCTGCTGGTACCGGTCAAAAAGAATTCGAAAAATTGATCGTAGGAAGCAAGGAAGAGTATGAAGTGTTGGCTACAACGCGTGAGGCAATGAGCTTTGATGAAGAAGAATAATACATTCATATAAAACGTTAAAAAGCAGGAACTAGTAATATTTCCTGCTTTTTTTATGCCATTTTTAGAGGAGAGATTTAGTTTTTTGACTATTTTTATACGGTATTGATAATGAAAAATCAATACTTTACATTTCACTTAATATTATACAATGAAATCAATCGCTTGGGTAATTAACGGAGTTTTAGCTGCAGCTATAATCGTATTGTTTGTTCTGCATTTTAATAACAGCAGTGCGCCTACTACATCATCATCTGTAAAAAATGGCAATGTTCAAATTGCGTATTTTGAAATTGATTCTATTCAGAATAATTATGAGTTTTTCAAAGAGGTGAAAGCAGCCTTGCAAGCAAAAGATCAAGCAAATGCAAATACATTGGCTACTTTAAAAAATGAGTACATTGCTAAATATCAAGATCTTCAAAAATATGCTCAAAGTTTGTCTCAAGTAGATATTGCCAATCGTCAACAAGAATTGGTAAAAACTGAAAAAAATTATGCAGCAAAGGAGCAACAATTTGCTGCTGAGATGCAAGAAGAAAGCTATAAGCGTTTACAAGAAGTAAAAAAGAAGATTGAAGAGTACATTGCATTATACAATAAGGATAAAAAATACGCCTATATATTTTCTAATAACCCCGATTTAATTTATTATAAGGATACAGCGAATGATATTACTGCTGATATTATTAAAGGGTTGAACGAAGGATATAAGAACAAAAAATAGCATTAAAAATCCCGTTTAATCACGGGATTTTTTTTATCTTACTATTTATATAATAAATACATATAATTATGTCAACAACAGAAAATAACGGATTCAAACCTAGCTTAGGTGCCTTTGATGCAACGATGATTGTGGCGGGAAGTATGATTGGTTCAGGAATTTTTATTGTAAGTGCCGATATTATGCGAAATGTAGGCTCCGCTGGTTGGTTAGTTGCAGTATGGTTATTGACTGGTTTTATGACATTAACTGCTGCGCTTAGTTATGGTGAGTTGAGTGCAATGTTTCCTAAAGCGGGAGGACAGTATGTATATTTAAAAGAATCTTATAATCCATTATTGGGTTTCTTGTATGGCTGGAGTTTTTTCTCAGTAATTCAAACAGGGACTATTGCAGCAGTAGGCGTGGCATTTAGTAAGTTTGCGGGATATTTTTTCCCATCATTAGAAATGAATAGTGCTAATATATTATTTCAAATAGGATTTTTAAAAGTATATCCAGCACAATTATTGTCTATTGCCATTATTATATTACTCACTTTTATAAACACCAAAGGAGTGCAAGGGGGGAAGCTTATTCAAACCACTTTTACGGTAACTAAACTATTGTCTTTATTTGGTTTAATTGGGTTTGGTTTTTTATTAGCATCTAAAGCAAGTATTTGGAACGCGAATTGGCAGGATGCATGGTCTATGAAAAATATTACGAGCGATGGCAGCACCACACCCATTTTTGGGGTAGCCATTTTAGGTGCGATCGCTGCAAGTATGGTAGGATCAATATTTAGTAGTGATGCATGGAATAATGTTACTTTCATTGCAGGTGAAATTAAAAATCCAAAACGTAATATTGGGTTAAGTTTATTTTTAGGAACCTTAATAGTTACTGTCATTTATTTGGCAGCGAATCTTATGTACTTGAGTGTACTTCCTTTAAATGAAATTGCCAATGCGCCTTCTGATAGGGTAGCTGTGGCTGCATCTAATGTTATCTTTGGAAACATTGGAACTTATGTAATTGCAGTCATGATTATGATTTCAACATTTGGTTGCAATAATGGTTTAATACTTGCCGGTGCAAGAGTTTATTATACCATGGCACAGGATGGGTTGTTCTTTAAAAAAGCAGGTACTTTAAATAAAAATGCCGTGCCAGAATGGGCATTATGGGCACAGTGCATTGTAGCTAGTTTATTGTGTTTGAGTGGAAAGTATGGCGACTTATTGGATATGGTATCTTTTATAGTGGTTATCTTTTATATTTTAACAATCATTGGCATATTCATATTACGCAAAAAACGTCCCCAAATGGAACGTCCTTATAAAGCATTTGGATATCCTATTTTACCGGCTATTTATATATTAATGGGAACGGCATTCTGCGTTTTATTAATCATTTATAAGCCTAATTTCACCTGGCCTGGCTTAATTATTACGCTCATTGGTATACCTTTGTATTATATCGCATTGCGTAACCAAAAAACAGCTGCGTAGTTATGATGGATCAATCAACATTTGAGTCATTATTTGGATCATTTAACCACACAAAAATTGGAGTGGTTGGTGATATCATGTTAGATACTTATTGGTGGGGTTCGGTTGATCGAATTTCTCCAGAAGCACCCGTTCCTGTTGTATCACTTCAAAGAAAGGAAACTCGTGTGGGCGGCGCGGCAAATGTGGCTTTAAATTTATGTGCATTGGGAGCGCCCACTACCTTGTTTGCAGTGATTGGAAATGATACAGAGGGAAAGGAGTTGAATGGATTATTAAATGAAGCAGGAATAAATACAAAATATATTCACGAAAGCAATACACGCGTAACTACAAATAAAGTGCGCGTTATGGGACGCAATCAACAAATGATGCGCCTCGATCATGAACATACCAATGATATTAGTGAAGCGGAGACTGAAAAATTATTAGCTAATTTTTATGCGTATGTAGATACGGAAAAGCCTTCTTTAATCATTTTAGAAGATTACAATAAAGGTGTATTAACTGCAGCGGTCATTAAATCAGTTATTGATTATTGCAATAGCAAGGGTATACCCACTTCAGTTGACCCCAAACATAAAAACTTTTTAGCGTTTAAGGGTTGTACTATTTTTAAACCCAATTTGAAAGAAGTAAAAGAAGGATTAAAAATGGAGGTACCTTCTGTGAGCATTGAAAGTTTAAACAAGGTGGATGCTGCATTACGTGATCATCTTCAACATCAAATATCTTTCATTACTTTATCAGAACATGGAGTATATTATGGCGGGGCACAAGGGCAAAAATTAATTCCTACACATATCCGAAATATTGCCGATGTGAGTGGAGCGGGAGATACCGTTATTGCTGTTGCTAGTTTAACTTATGCTTCAACACAAAATATGGAGTTGGCAGCTGAGCTCGCCAATATAGCAGGCGGACTTGTTTGTGAACTAGTAGGAACAGCACCAATAAGCAAGCACAGTTTAATGGAAGAAGTTAAGCACTTAATGGTAAAATAATAAGGTACAATAAGTAGATACAAACTAAATATATGTATTCAAAAAAAATAGCCATTATAGTGGCGGGTGGAACAGGACAAAGAATGGGTTCAGTGGTGCCTAAGCAATTTTTAGATATTCAAGGGAAGCCCATTTTATTACACACAATTGATCAATTTGTAGCGGCTTTTTCTGATATTCAATTGGTGGTTGTTTTGCCAGAAGCATATATACAAGAAGGAAAGGAATTATTAACCAAAAATGGCTTCACAAAAAATATTGTATTTGTTGCCGGGGGAGATACGCGTTTTCAGTCTGTTAAAAATGGACTTTCACAAGTAAAAGAATCGGCCATTGTCTTTGTTCATGACGCAGTAAGATGTTTGTTGACTCCTGCACTCATCCAAAGGTGTTATCAACAAGCTTTAGAGAAAGGATCGGCAATACCTGCTGTAAACTCAACAGACACAGTAAGATTGATAAAAGGGGATATGAATGAAGTATTTGATAGAGAAAGTGTCATGCTTATTCAAACACCACAAACCTTTCAATCTGATCTTTTATTAGCTGCATTTAATCAAACCTTTGATCCCAGTTTTACCGACGAGGCAAATGTTGTGGAAGCGGCAGGCAGTCCTGTTCATCTCGTAGATGGAGAATTTGAAAATATCAAAATAACTAGACCATTAGATCTAGCAATTGCCGAATACATATTAGCAAAAAGATTTGCATAGTATTTAGTGACTTTGAATCACAAAGTTAAAATTAGTCTTCCTCGTCAAAGTTTATAGCATATTCCGAGCCATCTTCTTTTGAAGGCTTAGGATCTTCAAAAGGAGCTTGTCTTAAAATAGAAGTGCTTTTGTTTATTTTCTCTAAAATTTTATGAGCAACTTCCAAAGCTAAGTAGCCATCAATTTCACTAACAACAGTAGGTTCGTCATGGATGATGGAATGAACAAAGCTGGTTAATTCTGCTTTAATAGCATTGCTGTCTTCAATAATTGGGGTAGAAATTGAAATTGTTTTCTTACCCTGATGTGTATCAATGTCAAATGAAAATGAATCTTCTTCATCAGGCGCTTTCAATTTTATAATTTCAGTAGTCTTTTCTAAAAAGTCAATACCTATGTAAGCATCTTTTTGGAACAATCGAATTTTTCGCATTTTTTTCATGCTAATTCTACTACTTGTTAAATTTGCTACACAACCATTGTTAAATTCAATACGTACATTAGCAATATCGGGGGTGTCTGTTAAAACGGCAACACCACTGGCCGAGATACTTTTTACATCACTTTTTACGATACTTAAAATAATATCAATATCGTGGATCATTAAATCGAAAATCACACTTACTTCTGTGCCTCTCGGATTAAATTGTGCTAAACGATGCACTTCAATAAACAAAGGATTTAAGGAAGCATTTTTTAGTGAAGTATAAGCAGGGTTAAATCTTTCTACATGGCCTACTTGTAATTTAACGTTCGCTTCTTTTACCATTTCCACTATTGCTTTGCCTTCTTCAATGGTATTGGCCATTGGTTTTTCTACAAACACATGCTTGCCCATTTTAATAGCCATTTCACACACAGGGAAATGTAAATGGGTAGGGGTTACTACGTCAATAATATCAGCTGCAGCAATAAGTGCATCCTCGTCCATAAAACGGGGAATGCCATATTTGGCTTCTACTTCTTTGGCGTTGTCGTTATTGGGGTCAAAAAAGCCAATTAATTGTACTTCAGGAATCTCCTGCCAATTGTTTATATGGTATTTACCCAAATGCCCCACACCAAACACGCCAACTTTAAGCATAGCTCTTTTATTTATGGCTCAAAGTTACGTCATAAGCCCTTGAAATTGAGCCTCATTGGACAGTTGTGGAAAATTGCCAGAATGCTGTTGATACCCTGCTATTTTGTACCTTTAAAGGGAAATTGAGCCCCAATTATGCATCAAAATATTCAAAACCTTTATGATATTGCCAATAAGCCTAGTAGAAAAATTATCGGCCTAATGAGTGGTACATCTATGGATGGTTTGGATATTGCATTTTGTGAAATTTCGGGTGCAGGCTTATCCACCAAGGTTCAATTATTACATTACACAACAGTTCCTTATAATACTCAAATGAAGGAGCATATTTTAAGTGTTTTTTCAAAAGAAAATGTATCCCTTCAACGGTTAACTGTTTTACATGCATGGATGGCAACGCAGCATGCAAATATGGTAAACGCAAGTTTAAAAAGTTGGGGAATAAATGCTAAAGAAATTGATATCATAGCAAGCCATGGACAAACTATATACCATGCACCAAAATCCCTGCATCCAACTGACGAATTTGATAATGCAACATTACAAATAGGTGATGGTGATCATATTGCTGTTAAAACAGGTGTTATTACTTTAAGTGATTTTAGACAAAAACATATAGCGGCTGGAGGGGAAGGTGCGCCATTGGCTTTATATGGTGATTATTTATTGTGTGGCAGTGAAACTGAAAATAGATTGTTATTAAACATTGGAGGCATTTCAAATTTTACTTATTTGCCAGCTAATGCAAAATTAAATGAAGTGTATTCTACCGATACAGGTCCTGGAAATACTTTGATAGATGCCTATATGCGAAAACACTATCATCAGTCTTTTGACAAGGATGCTGCCATTGCAAAAGAAGGCAATGTGAATGAAGCATTATTGCAAAAATTAATGGAGCATGATTTTTTTAATCTGCCAATTCCAAAAACAATTGGCCCTGAACTATTTAATGAAGAATTTGTAGAAAAAGCCATGAAGGCAAGTGAATGTTCTCCATTAAGCATACCTGATATCATTGCCACTTTAACTTTATTCACAGCAGCTACCATTGTGCAAGCTATTTATAAATTAATTCCAAATTCTGAAAAGTTTTCAGTGTATATAAGTGGAGGGGGAATGCACAATCCAATGATAATGCATCATTTAAATTTATTATTGCCGGGTACTTCGGTATATTCTTCAGAAAAAATAGGAGTGCACCCCGATGCAAAAGAAGCTATACTTTTTGCAGTGTTAGCAAATGAAGCATTGAGTGGAACATCAATGCGCGCAGGGGGTAATGCAACAAAAATCCCTGTGAGTATGGGGAAGATTAGCTTTCCTTAATTGTTTGCGTTTTCAATTGCTTTTTTAACAGAGCCATATTTTGAAAGTAATTCAGAAGCCCTTTCTTTGCTAATATTTTTAAGCTCGTCCATAATCATTAGTATACCGCGCTCTACTAATTTATGATTGGTTAACTGCATATTCACCATTTTGTTCCCTTTGATTCTATCTAGCTTAATCATGGCAGAAGTAGAAATCATATTCAGGATTAATTTTTGTGCAGTGCCGCTTTTCATACGGGTAGAACCCGTTACAAATTCAGGACCTACTTCAACTTCAATAGGGAAATGAGCATAATCGGAAACAGGGCTATTAAAATTACAAGCAATACTTCCCGTTTGAATACCAGCAGCTTGGCAGGCTTTAAGACCTTCAATCACATAAGGAGTAGTGCCGCTAGCTGCAATGCCTAGAACAAAATCCAAGGTGGATATTTTATATTCCAATAAATCTTTCCAAGCTTGTTGGGTGTCATCCTCGGCATTCTCTACTGCTTTAAACATGGCCTGATGTCCACCAGCAATTACGCCAATTACCATGTCCTGGGGAACTCCATAAGTAGGAGGACATTCACTAGCATCTACTAAAGCCAAGCGACCACTTGTGCCAGCGCCTATATAAAAAAGGCGACCTCCATTTTTTAATTTATCTGCAACAGCATCCACTAGTTTTTCAATTGCAGGGATCGCATTTTTAACAGCAAAAGCTACTTTATGGTCCTCCGCATTAATATTAGATAAAATTTCGTTGGTAGACATTTTTTCAATATCATGGTATAAAGAATCTGATTCAGTAGTTCTTTTATTAGGCATTATTGGACAATTTTTTGATAGCAATTACAAAGCTATCTAATTCTTGAGTAGTGGTATATAAATTTGGACATATTCTACATCCATGAACATTTGCATAATCTATTGCGACTGTAAATACATTATGTTCTTTTAATAATCTTTGAGCTAATTCACCAGGTGCAATTCCTTCAATGCCCACATTTGCTATTGCACAACTTCTATTGGCATCTGCAGGAGTGTTCACTATTACTCTCGGTAAATTTCTTACTTTTTCGGTCCAGTAGTTTTGCAAATAGCGTAAACGTGCTTCTTTTCGCTCTACCCCAATCATTTCATAATAATCAATGGAATCACTAATGGTAAGATCGGTGTGTACTGGATGTGTTCCAGTGTGATTTAAACGTTTAATATTATTAGCATCTTTTTCTCCGTCAGCCAACAAAGGCCATACTTTTTTTATGTTGTCTTTTCGCACATATAAGAGTCCGGCACCTAAAGGGGTACTCAGCCATTTGTGCAAGGAAGCAGCATAATAATCACAACCTAATTCCTGAATGCTGTATTTAAAGTGTGCAAATGCATGTGCGCCATCAACAATTACTTGAACTCCTCTGTCATGTGCCATGGAACAAATTTCCTTGATGGGTAAAATTTGTCCTGTAATATTAATCATATGGCTTACCAATATTACTTTGGTTTTAGGTGTAATTGCATTTTTATATAAATCAATAATTTCTTGATCATTTTTAGGATGATTAGGAACCGATAACATCACATTTACTACACCATATCTATTTTTTATTTGCTCAAACATGTCTAACATGGCGCCATAATCCTGTAAGGCCATGATAGCTTCGTCGCCAGGTTTCCAATCCAATCCGCCAATTATCATATCCAACGATTCGGTAGTGTTACGGGTAATAATTAAAGAGTCGGGGGAGCAACCTGCAACTTTAGCGAGTTTGGCAGTTATATTTTTTTTATTATCAAATTGTACAGTTCTCATATAATAAGAACCCTGATAGTTTACTTCTTTTATATGGTCAATGTATTTGTTGAGGAGCGGCTGAGGTAAAAAATTATAATAGCCGTTTTCTAAATTAATATAATCGGGTTTTAATAGGTATTGTTTTCTTATTTCATTCCAAAAAGCGTCATCACTTGCTAAAGCCAGTGGGCTAACATGTGCTTTTTGTTCGAAAGATTTTGCTAAACCAGCAAATCCAAGTGGGGCACCCATGCTAGTTAGCACCAAATTTTTTATGAATTGTCTTTTATGCATAAAAGTATTTATGAACTACTAAGATACCAAATACTGCTTAATTAATGAACAGTAAAAAAGGGATGCTTTACATAAAAATTGACCATGTTTATCACCATTTATATATCTATTTGTGGTTTTTAAACCATTTTTCTTAAATTGATTATATTATCTCAATTCAAATTAACAATATGAAAAAAATAATGAGACTTGGTTTCATTGCCATCTTGGCCATCCCAACAATGAATTTTGCACAGGAAGTAGACGCTACTGTTATGCAAAAAATTAGAACAGAAGGGTTGCAAAATTCTAAAGTAATGGACATTGCTTTTAATTTAACCGATAAGTCGGGTAATAGATTAGCTAATTCAGAAGGATACGCGCGCGCGGCTAATTATGCGAAAGAAACGCTCAGTGAATGGGGTGTTCAGAATGCTCATTTAGAAGCATGGGGTGAATTTGGGAAAGGGTGGGATTTAGAGAAAATGTATTTAGCCATAACGGCGCCTTATTATAAACCATTAATTGCTTGGCCTAAAACATGGACTGCAGGAACTAAGGGATTAAAAAAAGCTGGAATAGTTGTGGTGGATGCAAAAGATTCTGCTACTGTTTTAAGTTATAAAGGTCAACTAAAAGGGAAACTAATTATCATTGACCAAGCAACGCCATACAAAATGAGTTTCAAAGCAGATGCGGTTCGATACACAGACGAAGATTTAGAAAAAATGGCTGGAGCTGCAAAACAAGAGTCAAGACCAGTAGATACTGCTCAGCAAAGAAGAATGCGTGAGCAAATGTCAAGATCAGGTGGTGCAAGAGCAATGGCAATATTAAAAGAAATGGCAAAGGAGGAGGGTGCTGTTGGCATGTTAAGTTCGGCACCTCGCAACCATGATGGAACCATCTTTGCTCAAGGTGGTGGTTCTTATAAAGCTGCAGATGCTGAAAATTTCTTGGACATGGCCTTAAGTATAGAAGATTATAATACTATTTTAAGACTGGCTAAATCGGGAACCGAAGTGAATATGGAAACTGAAGTGAAAACTAAATTTCAAACTAAAGATTTACAAGGATATAATGTAATTGCTGAAATCCCTGGTACCGATCCATTATTAAAAGATGAGGTTGTTATGATAGGGGCGCATTTGGATTCGTGGCAAGCAGGAACTGGAGCAACTGATAATGCTGC
>JBANFX010000043.1:0-91082 GCA_037975805.1 Bacteroidota bacterium
CTTTAATTTTAGACATAACAAATAAATTAGTTGTTATTCTAAGTTAAGATTAAAATCGAGAAATGTCTATTTATTATTTTAAGAAATCTAAATAACTCTTCTTCTGCATAATTACTGAACCATTCATCACAAAAACCGTAGGCCATACTCTAGCCGCAGTTTTTATCATTGTAATGTCTGCAATTAGAATATTTTCTTTTGGAAATAAGACCGATGCATTGGTTTTGTCTGCAGTTACTATATATACCTGTTTATGTTTTGCATGAATTTCTTTTAACAAATAATCCCATGGTACATTGTTTTCAAAATTGCCAGCAAATACTAAAACATATGGTGCAGTGCTTTCAAATAAGGCCTGTGTAGTATCTGTTTTAGCTAAAGTGCTTAAGCTAAAGTCCCCAATCTCAGCCTTCATTCCATTCCCTTTTTTAATTTCATCCTTTCTTCCTTTATAAACATAAGAATCGTCAAAATCTGCAGGGAAATTTGTTGCTTCGAAAAAATATGATTTACCACCCTTTACAAATTCCATTTTAATAATTGTACTATCGGGTACTGCACCTGGAGGCAATTTCATTTTCTCTGCTATATCATTGCCCACTTTATATGGCAAACAATCCACTATTGGCAAATGGTTTGTAACAAAATATTGTCCATAACCTACAATAGTCGTTGAAATCACTAAAATAAAAATGCCTAAAGAAGGTTTTATTTTAGATTTAATCTTTTTATGATAAATTAACAAGATGACAATTGCGAGTAGCAATAAAATATCTTTTATAAATGAAGTTTTGGGCGTCAAAGGAATACAATCTCCAAAACAACCACAGGTCTTAATTTTACCAGAAAATAAAGCATATCCAGTTAGGAACGAGAAAAATACAATCAAGATTAATAAAAGCCAAAGCGTATGTTTATAAGGGAATTTTATAAGTAATGCTACTCCCGCTACTATTTCAAATACATTCATTAGTACTGCAAAAAAGTAGCTAAGTTGATCGGAAATGAAATGAATACCCCATACTTCAAAAAACTCTTGCATTTTATAACTTAATCCAAGAGGGTCATTGGCTTTAATTAAACCTGAGAAAATAAATAATAAGCCAACACTCCAACGCAATACTTTTAAAAATGATTGCATAATAATAAAGTTGTGGTAGTAAATGAATTAATTAATGTTTCCCTTCTTCTATAAGAATTAAGGCAAATACTGCATAATTTAAAATGTCTACAAAGTTAGCGTCAATACCTTCGCTAATTAACGTTTTACCATCATTGTTCAAAATTTGTCTAATACGTAACAATTTAACTAAGATTAAATCAGCAAAACTTTCCTGACTCATATCTCTCCATGCTTCTCCATAATCATGGTTTTTATCCAACATAGTCGTTTTTGCAAATTCTACATATTGTTTATATAAACTTTGTACTTGGTCAACAGGAAGGTCTTCTACTTTTGGGTCATTTAAATTAAGTTGAATGAGGCCTATCACCGAATAATTAATAATCCCTTTAAACTCATCTTTTATATCATCTCCAACTTTTTGGGTACCAATATCTTGTATAGTTCTTATTCTTAAAGCCTTAATAAAAATTTGATCAACCACCGAAATAATACGTAGTACTCTCCAGGCAGTTCCATAATCCTTGGTCTTCTTAATGAATATATCACTACATGAAGCAATAGCTTGATCAAATTGGGAAGAAGTTTGGCTCATTAAAAAATTACGAATTTCGTGGTTAGTTAATAACTTTGAACCCTTGCAAGATACTGCATAACGCCCTTAAAATAAAACTATGTTCAAAATTCCTGTACAAAATAGCATCTGGGAAATAGATAGTCCACAAATTATGGGGATACTGAATATCACTGCCGATTCCTTTTATGCAAATAGCAGGGTAAACACGGTGGAATTGGCATTAGAAATAGCTGAAAAATTCATAAATGAGGGTGCCAAAATTATTGATATTGGCGGGCAAAGTACAAGACCAGGGGCTACATTTATTAGTATTAAAGAGGAAATTGATGCGGTTACTCCAATTATTGAGGCCTTGAGGTTAAAATTCCCAAATACATATATATCCATCGATACTTTCAATAGTGAAGTTGCTTTACAAAGTTTACAGGCTGGTGCTAATATTGTGAATGATATTAGTTGTGGAAGTTTTGACGAGCGAATGCTTGAGGTAGTGGCAACCCATCGAGCAGGTTATATTGGAATGCATATTACTGGAAGTTTTGAAACAATGCACCTTGTACCTTCAAGAGAAAATGTAATCTTAGATTTAGTTTCCTATTTTAAGGAAAAGAAACAGATTTTAGAAAATTTTGGAATACAGCAATGGATTATTGACCCTGGTTTTGGATTTGGAAAAACTATTCAGGAAAATTTTTCCATTGTAAAAGAATTAGGGCAATTAAAAGAAATTGGTTTACCCATATTATTGGGTGCGTCACGTAAATCCAGTATTTATAAGACATTGAATATAACAGCTTCTGAAGCCTTAAATGGCACAACAGTTGTTAACACGGTTGGTTTAATGAATGGTGCCAATATCATTAGAGTACATGATGTTAAAGAAGCTAAAGAAGTAATTGATATTATACAATTATTAAAGTGAACTGTGCCTCAAGAATAAAGAAGCCTCGAGAGATTTTCCCGAGGCTTCTTTATATAATTTCAAACAAATTTACTATTTCTTATTATCTGGCTTAGCCGATTCTTTTCCTTTTGAATCTTTCATTTGTTGATTTAATTGATCCATGATTGCATTCGTATTTTGATCAGGCATTACAGGTTTATTTTTAACATCTACGATTTCAATATCAAAAATTAAATCTTCATCGGGTTTTATATTATTTTTTCCGCTTTTTCCATATCCTAAATATGATGGAATATATAATGTTCCCGAGCCTCCTTTACCAAAATAGGTAAGTCCAATATCCCAACCTGGAATTACTTGACCTTCACCAACTCTAACATTAAGTGGTTTTACACTAGGATCGGTTGGATTAAAAGTTGTTTGATATACCACTCCCTTTAAATTATATAATTTGTAATTAACCATTACTTCTTTTGATTCATTTATCTTAGAAGAAGTATCTCCAATATTTTTAACTACAATAAATATACCTTCTGGCGTTTCTTTAGCATCAATTTTATTTTTAACTAAATAATCTTTAATAGGCTTACTTATTTTGTCTTTGTACTTTTTTTCCTCTTTAGCAACATCTGCTTTTGCAATTTCAACACTGGTAAATACATCTAAAATTTCAACTTTACCAACAACAAAATCACCCGCTTTTAAAAATGGTGGCATTGGGCCAGACTTTAGTAAAGTATCTACGCTCAGCGTGAATTCTACTTTATCTCCTTTTCTTACTTTTGAAACAATTTCTTCAAAAGTATATTTTAATTCTTTGAACCCGATTGAATCGTATTGTAAATAACCTGGTAAATCATTAGCAGTTGTCATGAAAACTGAATCATTTGATTTTTTTCTGTATTCTAAACTGTATTTTACAATTTGACCATTTCTTACCAATTTCTCATTGCCTTTGCCATGAGTAATTTTATACACCATTCCTGATGGCGCTTTTTCAGTTTGAGTACAGCTAGCAAATAATACTACTGACAGCATTAATTTTAAAGTTGATTTTATCATTTTTTATTTATTGTGTTAATTGATTTTTATACATTTTAATTACTTCGGCAAAATCTGAAGCTGTTTCCTCAACCGATTTTGAGGATTTTCCC
This sequence comes from Bacteroidota bacterium, assembly GCA_037975805.1. Taxonomy (GTDB): domain Bacteria; phylum Bacteroidota; class Bacteroidia; order Chitinophagales; family Chitinophagaceae; genus Sediminibacterium. Next base: position 3,759 of record JBANFX010000043.1, read on the forward strand.
CCCGCTGCATTGGCATGACCTCCTCCCTCAAAATGATTTCGTGCAAAAATATTTACATCAAATAATCCTTTACTTCTAAAGCTCCACTTTCTTTCTTCCTCTCTATCAATTACAATAGCAGCTAGTCTTATTCCTTGTATGGATAATAAATAATTTACCAATCCTTCGGTATCTCCGGTTTTTAATTCATACTTATAAATATCGGTTTTGGGTATTGCCATGATTGCAGTATTCAACTCAGGAAAAACTTTCATTCTATTCAAAAATGCATTTCCCATGAATTTTAAACGCGCTTCACTTCCTTGATCAAAAATATTTTCGTGAATTACCGAATGCTGCAAACCCAATTCCTTTAAATGAGCAACTACCTTATGCACCGATGCTGTGGTGGAAGGGAATCGGAATGAACCTGTATCTGTCATTAAACCAGTATAGATACAAGTGGCGATATCAATGTTTATTAAATTACTGTGCCCAGATTGTACGATAAAATCATAAATCATTTCACAGGTTGAGCTCATTTTTACATCGCTAATCCCAAATTGGAAATTGGCTGTATCGGGTTGCTGATGATGATCAATTAATATTCTTATTGCTTTTGAATTTACAATAACAGGTTCCAAATTTTTTGTCCTATGTAGAATATTAAAATCTAAGCAAAAAATGTACGCTGCCTCATTTATTATTTGTGTAGATAACGCTCTATTGGCTTCAAAATCAATCACTTCATTTACACCTGGCATCCAATCTAAAAAAGGGGCCCAATTGGTTGGAGCAATCACTTTTACATCATGACCTAAACTTTTAAGGAAATGACAAAGTGCTAAACTTGACCCCATTGCATCCCCATCAGGTTTTTGATGACAGGTAATTACCCCTTTAAAAGGTTTGCTTAAATTGGGAAAAAATTGTTCAATGGGCTGCATAAGGCCACAAATTTAGGGCAAAACCAATGTTTTTGCGTAATTTTGCGGCCACAATTAGAAACAATTTAAAGAAAAACACATGAGCAACAGAACATTTACGATGATTAAGCCCGATGCTACCTCAAAAGGCTACACAGGTGCTATTCTAGACCAAATTATTCAGGCTGGATTTGCAGTGAAAGCGATGAAATGGATTCATTTAACCCCTGCTCAAGCTGGTCAATTTTACGAAGTACATAAAGAACGTCCTTTTTACGGAGAATTAGTTGAATTCATGAGTAGTGGTCCAATTGTTGCTGCTATCTTAGAAAAAGACAATGCAGTTGCCGATTTTAGAACCTTAATTGGAGCTACTAATTTTAAAGACGCAGCTGAAGGTACAATTCGCAAAAAATATGCTAGTTCAATTGGCGAAAACGCAGTTCACGGAAGTGATAGTGATGAGAATGCAACAATTGAAGGTAATTTCTTCTTTAGCAGCTTTGAAAGATTTTAATAATGTTTGATAATTAAACATAAAATGAAAAAAAAGCCCTTACAATATTATAAGGGCTTTTTTATACTTGCTATTTTTTAGCTTTTCTCTTTTTAGGCTTACCATATTTTTTTTTCATGGCATCCTTATAATTCTTACGCACATTTACTTTTTGATTCTTTAAGGATTTTTCATGAAATGCAGGCCCAGACTCCTCCTTCTTTGGCACTTTAATTTGGATAATTTTCATCCTCACTTTAGGTTTCTCATCCTCGGTTAAAATTTCAGATATTTCTAAATTTTCAGGGAGCGCTTTAACAGGGATGGGTTGCTTCATCAGCGATTCAATCGCAGCTCTTTCTTTTATTTCTTTTGGAGTCATAAAAGTAATAGCAATGCCTTTTTTATCTGCTCTACCTGTTCTTCCAATTCTATGTATATAATTTTCAGGAATATCTGGTGTATCAAAGTTAATAACATGTGTAACTTCAGCAACGTCAATACCACGGGCCATTACATCGGTGGAGATGATATATTTAAAGACCCCCGCTTTAAATTGGTTTACTGTATTAAATCGATAATTCTGTTCTTTATTTGAGTGAATCACACCAACAATATCTGGAAATAATTTAATTAGTTTATCATATAATTGATCGGCCAAACTTTTAGTAGCCGCAAATATTAATACTTTGGTCATGCTATCATCAGACGATAACAAAAGTTCCAGTAAGTTCACTTTGGTATTAAAATTAGGAACCTCGTACCCTGTTTGGATAATATTTTCTAGAGGCGTTCCAGTGGGTGCTGCTTCCACTCTTTCTGGTGCTGTAAAATAATCATCCATTAATTTTTCAACCTCTTCCGTAATGGTTGCAGAAAATAATAAGTTTTGACGTTTTTGAGGAAGTAATTCTAAAATATTAGTGATTTGTTTTCTAAAACCCAAATTCAACATCTCATCCATTTCATCTATCACCAGTTTTTTAATTGTCTTTGTTTTAATGGAACCATTCATGATGAGATCAAATAACCTACCAGGGGTGGCAACTATAACATCTGCGCCGTTTTCAACCTCAATAGCTTGTGTATTAATATTTACACCACCAAATACACCTACTGTGGTTACATTCATGTACTTAGTTAATTTCTTTGCTGCTTCTACCACTTGAACTACCAATTCTCTAGTAGGCACTAATATTAAAATTTGAGGTGCTTTATTTTTATCAAATTTCCATTGTCTTAAACATGGCAATAAGTAGGAAAATGTTTTACCAGTACCTGTTTGGGCAATACCACATACATCTCTACCCGACATAACAATAGGGAAAACCCTATGTTGAATGGTAGTGGGTTGCTTATATTTTAAATCATCTAAAGCATTGAGCAGAGAGACATTTAAATTGAGGTCCGTAAATTTCATAAAACAAAGTTAAAGTATTCGCTTCATTTCTACTCACGTGTTATGATATATTTATATTTGAAATACTAATTACTTTTTCATTTAAATAACAGCAATTGAAAAATAAATACTGGAAAATATTTTTACTAAGCTTTTCTGCAATCTTAATTGTGATTGTAATTATTTATAAAAACTACCTACATACACTCGTTCCTTTTTCAAATTCAAATTATAAAATAAGGGGTATCGATATTTCACATTACAATCAAATTTATAATTGGGATTTGGTTAAATCAAAAAATTCGTTTTGTATTATGAAAGCTACAGAAGGGAATACTATTAATGATAGAAGATTTAACAATAGTTGGGATATTTCAAAGAAACTAAACATGACTCGAGGCGCTTATCATTTTTTTAAATCCAATTCATCAGCGGAAGTGCAATTTGAGAATTATAGAAATAGTGTTAAACTAGTTGCCAATGACTTGCCTCCTATTTTGGATGTTGAAAATGCTGATATTGATATGAAAGATGTGAATCTTTGGCTTGAAATGGCCGAAAAATATTATGGAGTTAAACCTATAATTTATTCATCTTATTATTTTTTTGTAAGATATATGAAAGGGAAAGTAAACAACTATCCTGTTTGGTTATACTATAATACAAAATATAAATTAAGGCCAGCTTTCGATGCTAATGAGGTTTTGTTTTTACAATATAGTCAGCATGGAAAAGTTAATGGTATTTATGGAGATGTTGACTTAGACTTGTTTTTAGGAGATAACGAAAAATTTAAACAACTACTCATTAAATAAAAAAAAGGTGACTTAAAGCCACCTTTTTTTTGCGTTCTACTTTTTTTCTATCGTAGGATATTGAATACCCAGCTGTTCTAAATAGGTATTGTATTTATCGGGCTGATAATAAAAAGGTTTCATTTTCTCTCTATACTTATCCATTGTTTCTTTATTTAAATAAATTGGCGCTGGATCAGAGGCTGAAATGAATGGTTTATATTTTACATCTTTAGTTTGCACATTAACAAAATAATCTTTTGCATCAGCTACAATTTTTGGATTTGTAAAAATGTCAACTAAAGTTAATGCAGTTGCTTTTGCACCCGCTAAGCATCCCTTATGTGCAATGGGCGTTGCCATAGCAATTGCATCACCCCAATGGTGTCCTTTAGTACCTTTAATATTTGCTGGATATCTTAAGACAATGGTTGGTAAATTCCAAGAAATATCAGCAATATCATCTGAACCTCCACCCCATGAAAATGGAACTGAGCCTTCAAGTGTATCTATTTTTTTATTCATTCCTTTTATTGGATTCCCTTTTTGATCTTTTTCAGGAGCATCTAATAATTTTTGAACGGCAATAGCTAATTTTTCATCATCCTCTGACCATTTAGGCATACCAACTGTTTGTATATTTTTATACATTGCTTGAGCAAGTGGTTTGTTAAAATGTCCTGGCCAAGCAGTTCCTAAAATTTTACTAGTAACTTTAGTATCTGTCATCATCGCAGCTCCATTTGCAATTTTAATTCCAGCTTGGTAATTTTTCATAATATCATCATAAGTACGTTCTCTAAAAAAATACCAAACGCTTGCAACAGAAGGAACCACATTAGGTTGATCACCTCCATCTTTAATTACATAATGTGAGCGTTGTGTGGGTTTTAAATGTTCCCTTTTATAATTCCAACCCACATTCATTAATTCAACAGCGTCTAAAGCACTCTTTCCTCTCCAGGGTGCACCTGCTGCATGAGCGGCTTCTCCAGAAAAATCAAATTGAACACTTAAATTTCCATTACCACCATTATCACCATAATCAGAAGTAAAATCACTACTAACATGTGTAAAAATACAAGCATCAATATTTTTAAAATATCCATCTCTTACATACCATGCTTTACTAGCAACCAATTCTTCTGCAACACCAGGCCAAATAACAAGTGTTCCCGATAATTTATTCTCTTCCATAATTTGCTTTGCCGCTATGGCCGCATAAATTACTACAGATTGGCCCGAATTATGACCTTCCCCATGACCTGGCGCACCCTCCACAATAGGAGACTTGTATGCTACCCCTGGCATTTGTGAGGCTTTTGGAATACAATCAATATCACTACCTAATGCAATTACGGGGCTACCATTCCCCCATTTAGCCATCCAAGCTGTTGGAATGCCTGCAATATTTCTTTCAATTGTGAAACCATTTTTTTCTAAAATGTTCGTTAAATATTTCGATGTTTCAATTTCTTGAAAACCTAATTCTCCAAAGCTAAATACCATATCAACCATCTCTTGAATATTTTTAGCTTTTGAATCTACTATCGTTAAAGCCTTTGTTTTCATTGCTTCTACATTAGCTGTTTCGGCTTTGGATTGAGCATATGAAGTCGTAAAAAATAAACTAGCTAATATTACTAGTATGGGTTTAGCGGTTTTAATTTGGAGTGGCATATTCATGTTATTTGAAATTAAATTTAATAAATAAATGAATATGAGGGTGCAAGGATTTAGCTCACTGCGTTCGCTTAATCCTTACACCCTTGCGGGATTTAGATCACTGCGTTCGCTTAATCCTTACACCCTTGCGGGATTTAGCTCACTGCGTTCGCTTAATCCTTGCACCCTTGCGGTAAAAGCATAAGATATCAGCCTCCTTCATTTCATTTCGGAGGCTTTGAGTTGTTTCTGTCGCTCGAAAACTCAAGCGAGCTTGATTTTCTCCCTCCATAAACAACTCAGCCACAACATCGTTGTGGCTGATATCTCTTTTTTGGTCGGGTGGACAGGATTTGAACCTGCGACCACACGCCCCCCAGACGTGTACGCTACCGGACTGCGCTACCACCCGATTTTACCTGATTTCTATACAAAATCACGGTTTTTGGGGTGCAAATATAGCCCCAAATCGAAAAAAACGAGGTATATTGCATCAAATATTATTGACTTAATGACAACCTTAATCAAGCAGGTCAAAATTGCAGATGTTCATTCGCCTTTTAACGGCAAAATCAAAGATATTCTCTTAGACAATCACAAAATCGTTTCTATTACCAACAACTGTACCGTAAAGGCAGACCAAACTATTGATGCTAAGGACTGCATCGTCAGTCCAGGTTTTGTAGATCCTTTTGTTCATTTTTGTGATCCTGGTATGGAAAATCGTGAAACCTTACACTCCGGAGCAGCAGCAGCAATGCAAGGTGGTTATACAACTGTTTTTACCTTACCTAATACACAACCTGTAGTGGATACAAAATCACAGGTTACTTATATTAAACAACATAGCCAGGATTTACCAATAAATGTTTTACCCATAGGTGCTATTTCAAAAAAAATAGAAGGAAAAGATTTAGCAGAGATGATTGACATGCATACCAATGGTGCTGTTGCTTTTAGTGACGGGCTTTATCCTGTTCAATCTACTTTATTATTTCTTAAAGCTTTGCAATATGTAAAAGCTTTTGATGGTGTGGCCATTCAAATGCCAATTGATAAAAGTTTAGGGAGTTTGGGTCTTATTAATGAAGGAATAGTTTCAACAAAATTGGGATTACCTGGTATTCCAGCTATTGCCGAAGAATTAATTATTTCAAGAGATATAGAACTTTTAAGATACACAAAATCAAAATTGCATATCACAAGTGTCAGTACTGCAAAAGGTATAGAATTAATAAGTGAAGCTAAGAAAGAAGGACTACAAATTACTTGTAGCGTAACACCTTATCACTTATTTTTTACCGAAGATGATTTAATCAACTATGATACTTTATTAAAAGTATTTCCTCCTCTTAGAACTAAACAGGATCAAACTGCTTTATTAAAAGCAATTGAAAATGGAACAGTTGATTGCATAAGCGCGCATCATATTCCTCAGGACTGGGATGGCAAAACAGTTGAATTTGAAAATGCAAAAGCAGGAATTGCTAGTATTGAAACAACTTTTGCTACAGTTCAACATCTATTGCCAAAATTAGCATCAGATAAAATTGCTGCATTATTCTCTACAAATGCGAGACAAATATTTAATTTACCAAAGGCTACAATTCAAGAAGAAAATGAAGCTGAATTAACCATATTCACAAGCACAAAAACCACTTGTATGAATGTGAAAGACTCAAAAAGCAAGTCGGCAAATTCCCCATTTTGGGACATTACATTGAATGCTAAAATAATTGCAACTTACTCAAAAGGGAAGGCAAATCTTATAGCTTAATTTATAATTACGCAAAAAAAAATAAATAAAAAAATGGAAAACCAAGTAACTAGTCACATTGTAAAGGGTATTATATTAAGCGTTATCTCCATCATTTTTTCAGTAGTAGTATATGTTTTCAATTTATATGAAATGTCGGCACTTAGCTATTTAAATTATGCAATATTTTTAGGTGCATTAATTTATGGTGCTATTTTATTTTCAAACGAAAACAAAAACCAAGTTACTTTTGGAAATGTATTTGCACATGGTTTTAAAACTACAGCTGTAGTAATCGTAATTACATGTATTTTTAATTATGTAGCTATTAAATTTATCTATCCAGACATGGTTGAAAAAGTAGTGGAAATCTCCAGAAAACAAATGATGAAGAACCCTAAAATGACTGATGAGATGATTGAACAAGGAGCAAATATGACAAGAAAATACTTTATTCCATTTGCCATTGGAGGAACCATTATAGGAACTGGTTTTTTAGGTTTAATTGGTTCACTAATTGGTGCAGGCGTTGCAAAAAAGAATACCAACCCTTTTGAAAATCAATCATAACTAGCACAACAATAACCACATGCAAATTTCCGTAATCATACCATTGTATAACGAAGCAGATTCACTTCCTGAATTAATGCAATGGATTGATCGTGTAATGCAGGATCATCATTTTAGTTATGAAGTAATTATGGTAGATGATGGTAGTGATGATGACAGCTGGATGGTAATTGAAAAATTAAGAACAAATTATAATTCATTAAAAGGCATTCGTTTCCAAAGAAACTATGGAAAGTCAGCTGCCTTGAATGAAGGGTTTAAAGCAGCTCAAGGTGACGTTGTGGTAACCATGGATGCAGATTTACAAGACGCTCCCGATGAGATCCCTGAATTTTATGACATGATTGTAAACCAAGGATATCATTTAGTAAGTGGTTGGAAAAAGAAACGTTACGATAACACTTTTACAAAAAATATTCCTTCTAAAATTTACAATGCAGTTGCGAGAAGAAGTTCTGGTATTCATTTACATGATTTCAATTGTGGCATTAAAGCCTATCAGCTTAAAGTGGTAAAAAGTATCGAAGTTTTTGGTGAAATGCATCGTTATATACCCATCCTTGCAAAATGGGCAGGATTTAAAAAAATTGGCGAGAAAGTTGTTGTACATCAGGCTAGAAAATATGGTACCACTAAATTTGGATGGGAAAGATTTATAAATGGATTCTTAGATTTAATGACTATTCAATTTTTATCAAAATTTGGTAAAAAGCCAATGCAGTTTTTTGGACTTATTGGTACTTTATTTTTCCTTATTGGATTTGGATCTGTAGGATATATAACTATCTCAAAATTTTTGTACCCAGACACCAGTATTACCAATAAACCTGCATTTTATATAGCCCTTACTTCTATGATTATTGGTGTACAATTATTTTTAGCTGGATTTGTTGCAGAGTTAGTTAATAGAAACGCACCAGATAGAAATACTTATTTAATTTCCGAGAAATTAGGATGGTAAAGTCATTGGTTATAATAGGCCCCGCTTGGCCTTTAAGAGGAGGCCTTGCAGCTTTTGACCATCAATTAGCTACAACATTTAATGAAAAAGGCATAAGTACAAGGATTGAAACATTTTCGTTACAATACCCCTCCTTTTTATTTCCCGGAACCTCACAATATTCAAATGATCCTGCGCCAAAAAATTTAGTTATAAGGTCAGGAATCAACGCTATAAATCCATTCAATTGGATTAAAGTGGGTCTTCGATTAAAAAGTGAAAAACCAGATTTAATTATAGTTAGGTATTGGATACCTTTTTTAGCCCCCTGTTTAGGTTCCATATGTAGAATTATAAGATCGAATAAGCATACTAAAATTATTTCCATCGTTGACAATATGATTCCCCATGAAAAAAGGTTTGGAGATAAAATACTTACAAGTTACTTTGCTAAATCTGTGGACGGCTTTTTAACCATGAGCAATAAAGTAACAACGGATGTTAAAACATTTAGTGCAAAACCAAATGTGATGACACCCCATCCAATTTTTAATCATTTTGGTGAACCCATATCAAAACAAGCTGCCAGAAATATATTAGGTATTGGAAATGAAGAAAAAATAATTTTATTTTTTGGTTTTATTCGTCAATACAAGGGATTGGATTTATTGTTAAATGCAATGGCAATAGAAAACATAAAGCAATTAAATATTAAATTATTGATAGTGGGTGAATTTTATGAAATAGCGCAACCTTACTATGATTTAATAAATAAATTAAGTTTACAGGAGAAAGTCATAATTAACAATTCTTTTGTCCCAGACAATGAAGTTAAAAATTATGTGTGTGCAGCAGACTTTATTATACAACCTTATAAAAATGCAACCCAAAGTGGCGTAACACCCCTAGCCTATCATTTTGAAAAACCAATGTTGGTTACCAATGTGGGTGCATTAGCCGATTCAGTTCCTAATGATAAAGTAGGTGTGGTTGTTGAACCTAATATTACATCCATTGCAGAAGGCATTGAAAAGCTATATTCAAAAGGCACTGAATTTTATGCTGAGAACCTTAAAGCAGAAAAGAAGAAATATAGTTGGTCGCAAATGGCAGATCAATTTTTAGCTTTATACAAAATAATTTAAACTTATTTAATACTTTTATACCATGTCAATTCAATCCATAAAAGATATCATTAAAGCATCAATAGATGTAAAGCAAAATTTACTATCAAACGAATTGTTAGTACAACAGATACAAACCGTTACGGATATAATTACCAAGGCATTTCAAAATGGTAATGCGGTGTATTTTGCGGGAAATGGCGGAAGTGCTGCAGATGCTCAACATTTAGCAGCTGAATTTTCAGGTCGTTTTTACAAGGATCGTAAGGCATTACCTTCAGATGCACTACACTGTAATAGCTCCTATTTAACGGCAGTAGCTAACGATTATAGTTATGATGTAATATATGCACGCTTATTAGAGGGATTGGCTAAACCAGGTGATGTTTTAGTAGGCATCAGCACATCGGGCAATTCAGGCAATATTGTTAAAGCATTTGAAATGGCAAAAACAATAGGTGTTATTACCATTGGCTTTACTGGTGAAAAAGGTGGTAAAATGAAAGAATTAAGCGACTACTTAATTAATGTACCTTCAAATACTACCCCAAGAATACAAGAGTCACATATTTTAGTGGGCCATATTATTTGCGAACTCGTTGAGATAAATATTTTTGGTGAATAATTAATGTCATTTCAACTTACAAATATTAACCCTGACTGGACTTTATTTTTAGATAGAGATGGGGTAATTAATGTAGAAAAAAAGGAAGATTACATTCGCAATTGGGATGAATTCCAATTTTATGAAGAAAGCTTATTAGCACTCCCCATATTGGCAAACAAGTTTAATAGAATTGTTATTACAACCAATCAAAAAGGTATTGGTAAAGGATTAATGACACATGAAGATTTATCTGATATTCATGAAAAAATGTTAGCAGAGATTACAAGAACTGGAGGCCGAATTGATCGTATTTATTATTGTGCAGATTTAGATAATGCCTCTCCCAATAGAAAACCACAACCTGGTATGGCTTTTCAAGCTAAAACTCATTTTCCAAATATTCAATTAAGTGAATCTATTATGGTGGGAAATAGAACTAGTGACATGTATTTTGGAAGAAATGCTGGTATGCATACAGTTTTTTTAGCAACTACACATCCTGAGACTCCTTACCCACATGAAACTATTGATTATCGTTTTGACAATTTATTAGCATTCGCAAATGCTATATAGCTAAAAATTAAATTAATTTTAAGTATGGTAAAGCAGATAATTATTATTGTCACTTTTTTATTTTCTGCGAAATCTTTAATAGCCCAGGTTCAAGTGGATCCAACAGGTGCTTCTATTCAAAAAATTGCCAATTCGATTCAAGAAAATGATACGCTTGAAATTAGACTAAAATTAGATAGCGTTTTAACAAATATGCTTTGGACAACATTGTCAACGCCCAATGCATTTCAATTTTCATTCGATTCATTACAATTTATAAGTAAGGTGATATCACCAGACGCAAAAATTAAATTGTTCACATGGCAAATAGCTTTAAGCAACGAACATTATTTACAAAAAGGCATATTACAATATAAAGGTGAGGATGGGAATATTCAATTGTTTCAATTGAAAGATATAAATGATGAGATTGAAAACACCCACAACATAGAAGGAACAAATTATAACTGGGTTGGCGCTGTTTATTTTGATATTTTACAAAATGAGTTTGAAGGAAACCCTTATTATACCCTATTAGGTTTTGATGCCTTTGATCATAAAATAACAAAAAAAATTATTGAAGTATTACATTTTGAAAATGGACAGCCCATTTTTGGAGGAGATTTCTTTGAATACCCTCCTGATGATACTTATCCTGAAGCGCCTGTAAAAAGATTTATTTTAACTTATAAAAAAGGAAGCAATGCCTTAGTTCGTTATGAGAATCAAGCAAAGGCCATTATCATTTCTGAACTAGCAAGTATAGAAAATAACTTAAAAGAAAAAAGTACACTTGTTCCTACTGGAGACGAAGTGTACTTTATTTGGAAAAATGGGAAATGGCGTATGCCTAAATAATCCGGCCTCCCATTCTTTGATTAGTCTAATTTTAATACTGCCAAGAAAGCTTCTTGAGGAATTTCTACATTACCAATTTGACGCATCCTTTTTTTACCTTCTTTCTGCTTCTCTAATAGTTTTCGTTTACGGCTAATATCACCTCCATAACATTTAGCAGTAACATCCTTGCGCATTGCTGAGATATTTTCACGAGCAACTACTTTAGCACCAATGGCAGCTTGAATGGCAATTTGGAACTGCTGTCTGGTTAATAACTCCTTTAATTTTTCACAAAGTTTACGACCAAATTCTGCAGATTTCCCACGGTGGATTAATGCACTCAACGCATCTACTTTTTCACCGTTCAACAATATATCCATTTTCACAATATCTGCTTCTCTAAAACCAATTTGTGTATAATCAAATGAAGCATAACCTCTTGTACCGCTTTTTAGTTTATCGTAAAAGTCAAATACAATTTCCGTTAATGGCATTTCAAAAATTAATTCAACACGGGATGGGGTTAAATAACTTTGGTTAATTAACATCCCTCGTTTGCCTAAACACAGTGTAATTATATTGCCAATATAATCTGGGGTGGTAATAATTTGTGCTCTAATAAATGGTTCTTCAATGTAATCTATCTTAACAGGATCCGGCATTTCTGTTGGATTGTTAACAATGATTTTTTCCTTCCTAGTTGTATAAGCGATAAAACTTACGTTGGGAACAGTAGTGATTACTGTTTGGTTAAACTCTCGCTCTAAACGTTCTTGTATAATTTCCATATGCAATAAGCCTAAGAATCCACAACGGAAACCAAAACCTAAAGCTTGTGATGTTTCTAATTCAAAAGTTAAAGAAGCATCATTTAATTGCAACTTATCCATACAATCTCTCAACTCTTCAAACTCGTCTGTATTTACTGGATATATACCAGCAAATACCATTGGTTTTACTTCTTCAAATCCATTAATCATTTCACCTGGATTGTTTGCAAGCGTAATGGTATCTCCAACTTTAACTTCTTTCGCATTTTTTATGCCTGTAATAATATAACCTACATCCCCTGCGCGCACTTCTGCTTTTGGGGTCATGGCTAATTTTAAAACGCCTACTTCGTCGGCAATATAATCTTTACCCGATGCTACAAATTGTATTTTATCATTTTTCTTTAAAACACCATTCATAATTCTATAGTAAACTATAATACCTCTAAAACTATTGAATACACTATCAAAAATTAAAGCTTGTAAGGGAGCTTCAGGATCACCAACAGGTGCAGGAATGCGCTCACATACTGCCTGTAATATTTCTTCAATTCCAATACCTGAACGACCACTGGCTAATAATATATCTTCTTGCTTACAACCAATTAAGTCAATAATTTGATCGGTCACCTCAGGAATTTTAGCACCATCCATGTCAATTTTATTAATTACTGGAATGATCTCTAAATTGTTATCTAATGCTAAATATAAATTTGAAATAGTTTGTGCTTGTATGCCTTGTGATGCATCAACCAATAAAAGTGCACCTTCACAAGCAGCTAAGGCACGACTCACTTCATAACTAAAGTCAACGTGACCTGGGGTGTCAATTAAGTTCAAAGTATAGGTTTCCCCTTTGTGAATATAATTAATTTGAATGGCGTGACTCTTGATGGTAATGCCTTTCTCGCGCTCCAAATCCATATCATCCAAAACCTGATTCATCATTTCTCGTTCAGTAATTGTTTTGGTATGTTCCAATAAACGGTCTGCCAAGGTACTTTTACCGTGATCGATGTGGGCTATGATACAAAAATTTCTTATGTTCTTCATGTAATGAAACTAGTCTTTTAAAATCTATTTAAGTGCATTTATAATAGCAGCAAACTCGGCAGCAATTAAAGAAGCCCCTCCCACTAATCCACCATCCACATCGGGTTGAGAAAAGATTTCTTTAGCGTTTGCAGCTTTGACGCTTCCACCATATAAAATTGAAATTTGATCTGCAATAGCTTGGCCATATTGTGCAGCAAATAACGAACGGATATAGGCATGTATTTCTTGCGCTTGTTCGCTACTAGCGGTTTTACCAGTACCAATAGCCCAAATAGGCTCATAAGCAATTACTACTTTAGTAATTTGGTCTGCCGATAAATGAAACAAAGAATTTTTTAATTGATTTTCAACAAAACTATTCTGTGTTCCAGCTTCGCGAATTTCTAATGGCTCACCACAACAAAATATTGGGGTACTTCCTGCTGCCAAAACAGCATTGGTTTTTTCTGCTAAAAAAGCATCTGATTCGTTAAAATATTCTCTTCGTTCTGAGTGCCCAATTACAATATGATTAACACCAACAGATGAAAACATAGGTGCTGAAATTTCTCCCGTATAGGCACCATTTGCTTTAGGATGACAATTTTGCGCTGCAACAAAAGCATTCTTTTTGCCTGCTAATTTTTGTGTGGCTAAGGAAATATAAATAGCCGGAACTGCAAAAATAGCCTCTTGATGGTCCGATAAATTATGTTCTGTAGCTAATAATGCATCCATTAAATTTTCAGCTTCCGAAACACTTAAATTCATCTTCCAATTAGCAGCAGCAATTTGTTTTCTCATATTTTAAATATTTGTAATATTATTACGCTTTATTTTGCCGTGCAAAGGTAATTAAAAATAAAATGAAACTTGCCTTAAACAAAGGGTTTTAAGCAGTTAATTGATGCAAATGCAACAAAATTTGCTGCTCTTCTTCGGTAATACTGGAACCCTTTAATTTTTTCCAATTTTGGATGTCTTCAATTACTTTTTCAAACTGATAGCCTGGTAGTATGCCCCAAGTAAAATTGGGAAGGTTTTTTGGCAACAACCCATTGCCAAAAATATTAGCACTAACGCCTATATAAGAGCCCGTATTTATACTAGACTGTATCGCAAAACGAGTATAATCCCCCACTAACATGCCCATTTTTTGACCAATTGTTTCCCATACTTGCTTTGACTCATTCCACATTTGTATAGATCCAGCGGTGTTTTTTATATTACTATTACAAGTGCCAGCACCCAAATTACACCAATATCCAATAATGCTATCCCCTAAATACCCCTCATGTCCCTTATTTGAGTAACCCATTAGGATAGAATTTTTTATTTCACCTCCCGCTATACAAGCTGGTCCAATAGTTGTACTTCCATAAATACTGGCATTCATTTTAACCACTCCTTTAGCACCTAAAACAAAGGGGCCTCTTATACTAGCGCCCTCCATCACAACTGCTTCTTTACCAATGTATATTGGACCTTCTGTTGCATTTAAATTTGAACATAAAATTGTAGCACCTTCTTCAATAAATACCTGATCCTCTTGAATGATCCTATTAGAACTATGTGGTTTAATTTGTTGCTTATTGGTCTTGACCCATTCAAAGTCTCTTTTTATAAAACCACCCTGCAATTGTATTAAATGAATGGGGTCATTTATAAATTGTGCACTTGGATAATTAATGGGTTTAAATATGGCTAATAAAATATTGGCTAAGTTTCTTTCTTTGGAGCAAGTTGCAATCCATTTCCCAGATGCACTTACCAATTTCTCACCTTCTTTTAACTGATTTATTTGTTGAATTAATTCAGCGGTTGGGATACAGGTTACATTTACAAAAAATAAAGGCATTTCTGTTTTTAAAACAGGTTGATCTGGATATAAAATTTGTAAATAGTTGGCAGTAAAGACCCCTGCTTCTTCTTTAAAATATTGCTCCCACCTTTCCTTAAATGTGAAAATGCCCACTCTACAATCCGCTAATGATCTTGTTAAAGTAAAGGGATAAAAATTTTCTCTGTCAGGAATGTCAACTAATATGTAACGCATGAGCTCAATTTAAGCAACAAATTTAAACTAATCTACTATTCCGCTTCCTCATTTCCTAACAGATGTTTATTTATTGCTTATTTTTGTTTTCTAATATAATTACAATGCAATTTGGATATTTTAACTACCCTAGCCCAGCCAATGAACCTGTTTTAAATTACGCCCCAGGTTCACCCGAAAAAATAGCTTTAAAAAAAGCGTTGGCAAGTTTAAAAAAGAAAACTTTAGACATACCAATGTATATCAACGGTAAAGCAATAAGAACTGGAAAAAAAATTAGTATTCATCCTCCCCATGAAAACAAGCATGTACTTGGATACTTTCACATGGGTAATAAACAGCATGTACAACAAGCCATCAATGCTGGATTAAAAGTGAGGACTGAATGGTCAAATATGAGTTGGGAATCAAGAGCGCATATCTTTTTAAAAGCAGCGGACTTATTAGCAACGAAGTATCGTTTCGAAATGAATGCCTCAACAATGCTTGGTCAAAGCAAGAATGCATATCAAGCAGAAATAGATGCTGCTTGTGAATTAATTGATTTCTTAAGATTTAATGTTCATTTCTTAAGTGAAATATATAAGCAACAACCCGTGTCGGCACCGGGGATACATAACCGTATGGAATGGAGAGGATTAGAAGGATTTGTTTTAGCTGTTACTCCATTTAACTTCACCGCCATTGGAGCTAATTTACCTAGTTCTGCTGCAATGTGTGGAAACGTTGTGGTATGGAAACCTTCGGATGCACAAATATATTCGGCTCAATTATTCATGCGTATTTTAAAAGAAGCAGGTTTACCCGATGGTGTTATTAATATGGTTTATGTTGACGGTCCTGTTTTAGGAGATGTATGTTTTAAACATCCCGATTTTGCTGGGGTTCACTTCACAGGTTCCACAGGTGTGTTTAATCACATGTGGAAACAGATTGGTGAAAATATTAGTACTTATAAAACTTATCCTAGAATAGTGGGTGAAACAGGTGGTAAGGATTTTGTAATGGTTCACCCATCTGCTGATGTGGATACGGTCGTAGCTGCTTTGGCTAGAGGTGCATTTGAATATCAAGGACAAAAATGCTCAGCTGCATCTAGAGCTTACTTACCAAGTAATATTGCTGCTGCTGTTAAGGAAAAATTAGTAAAGGCAGTCCAATCTATGAAAGTGGGTACAGTAGAAGATTTTTCAAATTTTGTAAATGCAGTTATTAGTGAAGCCTCCTTTGATAAAATTGCAGGTTACATTAACAAAGCAAAAAAAGATAAGAAAGCAAAAATTTTAGTAGGTGGCAATTTTAGTAAGAAGCTAGGTTACTTTGTTGAACCAACTGTCATTGAAACTTCTGATCCCAAATACCTTACCATGTGTGAGGAGATTTTTGGTCCGGTACTTACTATTTACACCTACCCTGCATCAAAGTTTGAAAAAACCTTAGAACTTGTAAACAGTACTTCAAAATATGCTTTAACGGGTTCCATTATTTCACAAGATCGTGGAGCGATTGAATTAGCAACTGACAAATTGCGTCATGCAGCTGGTAATTTTTACATAAATGATAAGCCAACTGGAGCAGTTGTTGGTCAGCAACCCTTTGGTGGTGCAAGGGCTTCTGGAACCAATGATAAGGCTGGAAGTATGTTAAATTTATACCGTTGGTTGAGTGCCAGAACCATAAAGGAGACCTTTAATCCCCCAACTGACTACAAATACCCATTTTTAAAAGAAGCATAAGGCTGTTTTTCGTCCATTTTTAATACGAAAACAGTATATTTGCGCTCAAAAATAAAGGACTGTGGCCCAAAATTTTTCAAAAGAAACCTACCTGTATTGGTATGAATTGATGCAATTGATTCGTCAATTTGAATCCAAGTCGGAAGAAATGTATAAAATGGCTGGTAAAATCCGTGGATTTTTCCATGTTTATAATGGACAAGAAGCAATTGCTGCAGGTTGTATGACCGCTACTAATCACGAAGATCCATTCATTACAGGATACCGTGACCATGGATTGGCTTTAGCCAAAGGAATGAGCCCGAATGCTGCCATGGCTGAATTATATGGTAAAGCAACAGGATGTTCTAAAGGCAAAGGTGGAAGCATGCACTTTTTTGACAAGGATAATTACTTTTTTGGTGGACATGGCATTGTGGGTGCTCAAATAGGTACTGGTGCTGGTTTAGCTTTTGCTGAACAATACCGTGGTTCAAAAAATGTTGTACTCTGTTTCTTTGGAGACGGTGCAGCACGTCAGGGTATGTTGCACGAGGTTTTCAATCTTGCAATGCTTTGGAAATTACCTGTCGTATTTATTTGTGAAAACAATAACTATGCAATGGGTACTTCTATCGAAAGAACGAGTAATGTAATTGATATTTATAAATTAGCAGACGCGTATGAAATGCCAGGAGATAAAATTGATGGCATGACAGCAGAAGCAGTGCATGAAGGTGTAGCACGTGCTGTAAAGCGCGCGCGCGAAGGAGGCGGTCCTACACTTTTAGAGATGAAAACCTATCGTTATAAAGGGCATTCAGTATCTGACCCTCAAAAATATAGAAGCAAGGACGAAGTGGAAGAGTATAAAAACCAAGACCCAATTACAAAAGTTGCCAATACAATTTTAACGAACAAATTCGCAACGGAAGCAGAATTAAAAGCAATAGACGATAAAATTACAGCCATCGTTGAAGGTTCTGTGAAGTTTGCAGAAGAAAGCCCTTGGCCAGATGATAGTGAGGTGTTGAAAGATGTTTACATTGATCAATCCTATCCATTTATCGTTGACTAATAATTAAAAAGAAATTTACAATATAATATCATGAGTGAAATAAATCAACAAGAACAAAACAATTCAGCGGTTTTCTTTAAGAATAATCAAAAACAAATCACCACTTTTTTAGTAGTGTTGGTATTGTCACTAGGCGCTTATTACGGCTATGAGCTTTTATATCAAAAGCCACGTGAAACAAAAGCTGCTGATGCAATGTTTGCAGCAGAAAACTATTTTTTCCAAGATTCTTCTAAACTAGTTTTAAATGGAGACGGAACCAATAAAGGTGTTTTGTATATCATTAAAAATTTTAGTGGAACAAAAGCCGCAAACCTAGCTAAATATTATGCGGGTGTGAGTTATTTTAAAACAGGTGATTTCAATAAATCCATTGAATATTTAAAAGACTTTTCAACAGATGCATCTCAAATTCAAGCCATCGCTTATGGTACATTAGGGGACGCCTATTCTGAATTAAAAAAGAATACCGAAGCATTGGATTACTATAAAAAAGCAGCTGAGCATACACCAGAAGATGAAATCATTTCTGCTGAATACTTATTCCGTGCTGCGCAATTGCAAGAAGTTTTAGGTAAAAATGATGAGGCAGTTGCTATTTATAAAGATATTAAAGCAAAATACCCTAAAACGGAAATTGGCCTAAATATTGACAAATTCATTTTCAAGTTGAAAGTACAGCCATAAGCTACTTTCTTAACACTTGTACTAAAGCATTCTCCACATTTTGTTGAGAATGCTTTTTTGTTTCTGCTTGTTATTTATATACAATTCGTATTTTTGACCATGACCGTTCAATTATTTGTCCCTTGTTTTATTGATCAGCTGTATCCTGACGTTGCTTTTAGTACTATTAAAGTATTAGAAAAAGCAGGATGTACTGTAAAATACAATGAACAACAAACCTGTTGTGGTCAACCCGCTTTTAATGCTGGATTTTGGGGAGAATCAAAAGATGTTTGTACCAAATTTGTTCAAGATTTTGATAGTGCCGACTACATTGTAAGCCCTAGTGCTAGTTGTACTGGTTTTGTTAGAAACAATTTTGGTAAAATTTTTGAAAACAATGCATTTCAAAGTCCCGCAAAAAAAGTAGCCAATCAAATGTTTGAACTTACCGAATTCTTAACCAAAGTTTTAAATATAACCGATTTGGGTGCTGCTTTTAATGCAAAAGTGACATATCATGATAGTTGCGCAGGATTAAGAGAATGTAAAATTAAGGAAGCTCCAAGAACCTTGCTATCAAACGTAAAAGGTTTAGAATTGGTTGAAATGAAAGACACTGACGCTTGTTGTGGATTTGGAGGAAGTTTTGCTGTTAAATATGATACAATAAGTATTGCGATGGCCGATCAAAAAATTGAGAATGCAATTGCAACAGAAGCCGAATATATTGTTAGTGGTGATATGAGTTGCTTAATGCATTTAGACGGTCGCATAAATTATAATGGTCAAGCCGTTAAAGTAATACATATAGCCGATGTATTGTCCAGTGGTTATTAATTAATATTGTTCGCTCAACATTTTCAATTTAATCTTGTTATAATTATTCAAAACACAATTGTTATGGCATATTGGTTAATCAAATCTGAACCATTTAAATATTCTTGGGATCAATTTGTAAAAGACAAGAAAACATTTTGGGATGGTGTGCGAAATTATGGTGCACGTAATAATTTGCGTTCAATGAAAAAAGGGGATTTGGCTTTTTGGTACCACAGCAACGAAGGCATGGAAATTGTTGGAATTGCAAAAGTAGTAAAGGAAGCCTACCAGGATCCAACCACCGAAGAAACAGCTTGGTTGGCTGTGGACTTTGCTCCACATAAAAAATTAAAACATCCGGTTAAATTAGCCGATGTAAAAGCCAATACCAATTTAGCTAATATGGCCTTAGTTAAACTAGGTCGTTTATCAGTACAACCCGTTACAGATAAGGAATGGCAGGAAGTAATGAAAATGAGTGAAGGCTTATAATATTCGCCCAACTAAGTAAAGAATATGTAGCCAATAAATATGGCTATAATTACGCCAATAATATCGGCAAAAATGCCAGCCCATAATGCGTATCTTATTTTTTTAATGCCCACACTTCCAAAATACAAGGCTATAATATAAAAAGTGGTATCAGCAGAACCCTGAAATATTGAAGCTAATTTACCTACAAATGAATCTGGCCCTTGTGTTTGAAAAATATCCAACATCATTCCCCTTGCTCCACTCCCACTTAATGGTTTCATTATAGCAACTGGTAAAGCACCAATGAATTCAGTATTGATTCCAGTAAGTTGAATTAAATAAGTTATTCCACTTAATATGTAGCCCATCGCACCGCTATCTCTAAATACTCGAATAGCAACCAACATAGCCACTAAATAAGGGATAATTTTTAAAATTACTTCAAAACCTTGTTTTGCCCCATCAATAAAAGCATCAAAAACAGAAACTTTTTTATAGGCACCTCCTAAAATAATAAGTACTATTATCAACAACAATAATCCATTTCCAAAAACCTTGGATAGAATTTCTTTGTTCTGAGGACTTAACGTATTTACCAATAATAATACACCTGCCATCAAACCAATCAATCCTAAAAGCCAGCTAATGAGTACCTTATCCCATTTTAATTTTTGATACAATCCAACCATTAAAATACTTGCCAATGTAGTACCTATAGTTGCCAATACACAAGGAATAAATATACTCGCAGCGTCATGAGAACCTGCAGCTAAACGATAGGAAATAATTGTTAAAGGTATAATGGTTAAACCACTCGTATGCAACACCAAAAACATGATTTGTGCATTGGTGGCTTTTTCTTTATCTGGATTTAAGGTTTGTAAACTTTCCATAGCTTTTAAGCCAAAAGGGGTGGCTGCATTATCCAATCCAAGCATATTTGCACTAAAATTCATAACCATATGACCCATAGAAGGATGATTTGCTGGTACCTCAGGAAACAATCTGCTTAAAAAGGGATTCATCCATTTGGCAAGCTTTTGTATAGCACCTGCTTTTTCGGCAATGTTCATTAATCCTAAGAAAAAAACCATAGTTCCTGTCAAGGGCAAGGCAACATCCAAAACCGAGGACTTTGCTGCATCAAAAATACCATCGGCTAACAATTTAAATATACTCGTATCACCCAAAATAATGAGTTTAAATAAGGCAATTACGAAGGCAATCAAAAAAAAGGCAATCCAAATGATATTTAAAGCCATATTATGTATTGTTTATAGGTCTAATATAGCCCATTTTGCGATTAGAATTGTATTTTTGCGCTCTTAAAACAATCAAAATATGGCTTTACAGGCAGGAATTGTGGGATTACCAAATGTGGGAAAATCAACCTTATTTAACGCAGTAAGTAATAGTGCTAAAGCACAAGCAAGTAACTATCGTTTTTGCACGATCGAACCAAATGTTGGCTTGGTAGATGTTCCAGACAATAGATTAGATCAATTGGCAGAACTCATTATCCCACAAAGAATAGTACCTACTCAATTAGAAATTGTAGACATTGCCGGATTGGTAAAAGGGGCAAGTAAAGGCGAAGGATTAGGGAATAAATTCTTGGCGAATATTAGAGAAGTAAGTGCCATTATTCATGTAATTCGTTGTTTTGAGGATGAAAATGTTCTTAGAGAAGAAGGCGCTATAAATCCTATTGGAGATAAGGAAATTATTGAAACTGAGTTGCAATTAAAAGACTTAGACAGTGTAGAAAAGAAAATGCAACGTACTGAGAAAATGGCAAAAACAGATCCTAAAGCAAAGATAGAATTAGAAGTATTGCAAAGATGCAAATCCCACTTAGAACAAGGAAAAAGTATTCGTTCATTAGGTTTGGATAAGGAAGAAAGAGTTGCTATTGCTGATATTTTCTTGTTAACAGAAAAACCAGTAATGTACGTGGCCAATGTTGATGAAAAATCTATGCACACTGGCAATCAATATTCTGAAAAATTAGTGGCAATGGCAAAAGAAGAAGGTGCGCAAGTAATTGTGATGTGTAATAATATTGAAGCACAAATAACCGAATTAGAGGATCCTGAAGACAAGGCTTTATTTATGGAAGAATATCAAATGAAAGAACCTGCCTTGAATAGATTAATTCAATCTGCGTATAAGCTATTGCAATTAGAAACATACTTTACTGCAGGAGTGCAAGAAGTACGCGCATGGACAATTGGAAACGGATGGAAGGCGCCTCAAGCTGCTAGTGTAATTCATACCGATTTTGAAAAAGGGTTTATCAAAGCGGAAGTAATTGCTTTTGATGATTTTATCAAATACAAAAGCGAAGCCGCTTGTAGAGAAAACGGCAAATTAAGAATTGAAGGAAAAGAATACATCGTAAAAGATGGAGACGTGATGCACTTTAGATTTAATGTATAATATCTTTTATGTTTCGTTATAAGAATCTATATATACTTATTTTCACCATTGTAGCTACTGCCTGTAACTCAAACAGTAGTGACGATGCTTCTAGTAATGAAAATAACGTAATGGATGCGCCATCCACTTTAACCTACCAGGTAGTTAAAACCCATAAACATGATAGCACTTCATATACTGAAGGTTTAGAATGGAAGGGTGATACACTAATTGAAAGTACAGGTAATTATAAGCAAAGTAAGCTCATCATTTTGGACACCAATATGAAGCCACTGCGCAATCCAATTAAATTAACTGATGAATATTTTGGAGAAGGTACTACCCTCTTTAAAGATAAAATTTACCAACTTACTTACAAAGAACACAAAGTATTTGTATATGATGCAAAAACTTTAAATAAAATAAATGAACTCTATTTCCCTTTTGAGGAGGCCTGGGGAATGACACATAATGACACAGCAATTATTGTAACCACAGGAGGCAGTAATTTATATTTTATTGACCCAGCAACCTTTAAAACAATAAAAACAGTAGGCGTTTATGATAATACCGGTTACATCACAAATGTAAATGAACTAGAATATGTGAACGGCAAATTATTTGCCAATGTTTATTTAACGGATAAAATACTACAAATAGACCCTGTTAGCGGTAAAGTTTTAGCGGTTGCGGATTTATCCAATATATTAGCACAGGTGGGGATTAAAAATAATCCTAAATCTACCGACGAAGGAAATGTATTAAATGGAATTGCCTATCACAAACAAAGAGGCACATTCTTTATTACTGGTAAAATGTGGCCTGTTACAATTGAGGTGAAATTGAATGGTATCAAGTAAAATGTAAACTAGCTTTTTAATATTGGTCTACTTTCATTTTTATTTCATAAATAATTGAACTCGCTTTCTCAGAATCACTTTTAGCCTTTAAGTTAGAAATACAAGCCACAATAAAGGCACGTATAATTCCAAAATATCCAGTCTGCTTATATTTTTCACTTAACAAGCTAACATAAAAACTATCAAACCACATAGGTTTATATTGTACAACTTTCAAATTATGCACTTTACATAATTTATCCATAGATCTAGGGGAAAAATGATATAAGTGTCTTGGAACATCATAGGCTGCCCAAAAGTTTTTATAAAAATGGGCATCATAGCTTTTATGATTAGGAACCGCAATAATTAGTCTTCCATTGGGTTTTAATAAAGATGCAAATATACTCATATAAATATGTAAATCATGTACATGCTCTAAAACATGCCATAATGCAATTACATTGAAGCTTTCTTTAGGTAATGAATTAAGTGCTTCGATGGGTAATAAAGTTAAATTGAAATTATTTAACGCTCTTTGCCTACTAGCCACATCAGGTTCTAATGCAGTTACTTTCCAACCTTTATTTTGCATAGCATGTGCAAATGCCCCTGTTCCAGCTCCAACTTCTAAAATACTCCCTTTATATCCTGTAAACAATGACTGAACCCAATTGGTTTTTTGAATTAATGTTCTAGCTTTTACTTTATGATACAACTGGTTCATCCATCCTTCATTTGTATCGGTGTGTGATATGTAGTTAGGAAAATTATAGTAAGGTGCAATGTCTTGTTTTGAAGGTGCTGGAAAAGTATACTTCAACCCACAGCTATTACACTTTAGAATATCAAATTGTGCTTGTGTTAAAGAATAATCTTTACTATGTAAAGACAAACTAATATTATCATTTTTACAAACAGGGCAAGGTGTATAAGACTGTTGATGAAATGACATATACAATTAAAATTGTTTGTAGAATATAAGTGCGGCTGCTATAAAAATTAAACCAATAGCCCAAGCCAACCAATAATCTTTTCTAACATAGGATGTGTTATCATCATTTTCATACAATGTGGTAAGGTTTATTGTTAAATCCTTATAATATGCATTACCATTATATAAGTTATTCCATGTAATCTCTTTCCCATTTTTATGCAATGTACCTAAATTGCCAAATGTTAAACTTGCAATATCTAACATTGTAAACTGTTTAATAAAATTTTCAAATTGTACATTTGCTTGCTCAACAGATATATTTAGTTCGTCTGACAAAAATGTATAAAAATGTTTGTTAGGGCTTACTTCTGCTAATTCTAAAACAATAAACTCTTTTGGCGCAATAAATTTATCTTGCTCCCAATGAGAAGATTGTCTGCTCCATTTTAAAATACCAATAGTTGGTAAATCAAGATGGCCGTTTTTAATAAAATATTGTACTAATGGTTGAATCATAAATTTTACTTGAACGAATATACAACACCTGCAATTAATTGAACACCTAAAGAAGGGTAATTTGACCATCTTTGATAAGGCTTATTCAATAAATTATCCCCTTTTAGCCATGCTGTAAAATGATTGGTTAATTTATAAGTCATAGATGCATTAATTACTAACACATTGTCTAAATCATAAGGGAGGGAAGATTCATTAAACAAGGTAGCCCCAGTGAAATATTGGAGAGCCCCGTTAAGTTGAAATATTGAATTGGGCGACCAACTAAGTTTTGAATTCAATTCTAATGGTAATATACCCCATGGTTTTGCATTTTCTTGTAAAGAATTGAATTGAATGTATTTAAAGTCGTTAGTTATTAAGAAATGATCACTAAATTGATATCTTAAATTAGCATCCAATTGGATAGTACTAGCCTTTTTTTCAAAAATGGATTGATAATACAAGCCATTATTTAGAATATTAGTATTTTTCTTTTTATTAAATAAAAGAAAGTTCGTGTAATCATTTATGGACAATCCAAATCCATAATTTAACCTTTTCCCATTACTAATATTTAATGCTAAAAATTTACTGTCTTGTGTTGTAATTTCTAATTGATTGGGGACTGAAATCCAAGGATTTTGGCTTACTAAACTGCTATAACTATTATTATTAGCATATGCATGCCAACCTGCAATTAATACGTAATTAGTATCCTTTAAGGTTTTTTTATAAGCGATATCTGGATATAAGTGTAATTGATTATCAACAAGCACTGGACTTACACCTACTTTAAATTCACTACCAAATTTATTGAATACTAAATTAGGATCTATTCTTAATAAGTATTTAGTATTGCCATTTAATATTCTTGATGAAAATTGACTCATCGAATATGCAACATCAAAATGTAAACTAGTATTATTATTTAAACCAACAGACATTGGAATATTAAGATTCAAAAAGTGATTACTAGCAGCCTCTATCCCCTCAAATCTTTCATAAAGCAAACTAGGTGCATATCTGAAAACATTATTTGATTTAACTTTTGAAGAAATCCAATTAAATATCGCACCTGTCAAAAAACTATTTTGCTTAAAATTAGCTAAAGGCAATAATGTTGAATCGGGTACCAATCCATATCTATACCTACCAATTTGTTGATAATACATTTTCGACAATAAGTGTCCTTTATTTGTGAATGCATAATCCCCAATATATGAAAGACTCAAATTTCTTGTAGATTGAAGCGGATGCTCCCCTTGAATGGACTCATTATTTATATTAAAACTATGGGTATTGTTGTAGCCATCTAAAAAATAATGATCCACATCTATGAAATGATGAAAGTAATTACCGTACCCAAATTTCAATGTGCTGTTTCTCTGAAGCAAAACCAATGAATCCATTTTAAAGGATCTTGGAACTAATGGAATAGGTTTATATTGGAAGCTTAAATTTTGGCTAGGCACCTGATATTCTACTCTTATGGATCCAGTGTCTTTTCGCTCACTTGCATTTACAAAATCTATTTTAGCAATATTTTTAAGTTGTGGTTTAAAGGCAGATAAAATAGTAACTACTTTCTCGGGCAAAGTATCCTTATTGATAGATGCAGGAACTGTATAATTAACATCTAATTTAACCTCAGGATTCGCATTACTCGATTTTACAACTTTAACTGTTTTACCTTTCTTAGTTTTAGATTTAGTATTCTTTTTCTTACTCGTTGATTGCTTGGATTTTTTACTTTTCTTTTGAGCACTCGCAGGTGCAAACATTAATATAAATGCAAATGAGAAAAGTAATATATAGATAAAATATTTTTTCATAGTCCTTATTTCTAATTATTTGAAGTTTCAACTAGTAACTTTAATTTATTCGTTGCCTCTAATTTTAGTTCTTCAATATTTGCATTTTCTGCTACACTCTTATAAGTGGCAATTGCATTAAAGTTATCTTTTTGGGCCATATATATATCGCCGAGTAAAATATATGATTTGGTCACCCAATATTCGTAGGATGATTGTTTCTTAATTACTTCAAATGCTGTTTTTTCAGCCAATGTTAGTTTTTGTTGATCCAAATATAACTTAGCCAACAAATAGTGCGCTTCTGCAGTAATTAAGGTTGAATTTGACTTAATCACTTTAGTCAAAATTTGAGTAGCAGTGGAACTGTCTTTATTGATAAGTGCTTGATGATATAAAGCCATATTGGCAATTACTATATCGTCTGGGGCCGAACTTTTATCTTGTATAATTTGATTAGCAATAATCGCACATTCTTGCCATTTTTCGTTTTTATACCCACATCTCAATAATCCTTTTAAAGCTTCATTTTTATTTTCTTGTTGAGTAGAAATACTATATAATAAATTAAAATATTTTTCTGCTAAATCATAATTTTTTAAATTAAAATAATTTAATCTGGCTGCTAGCAAAGAGGCTCTTTCTGCAAATTTATTGGGAGATTGATTGGCAACCAATCCAAAATAATAGGCAGCTGAATCATAATTTTGCTGTGCATATTCAATTTCAGCAACAATATTGATAGCATCTAATTGATTTTTTCCTGATGGGAATGCGCTTAAATATTTTTTGAAACCTTGAGCTGCATCTGAAAACTTTTTTTGCTCATATTTTAATATTGCAGCTTTGAATGTTAGAGAATCCTGTTCATTAATTGCCAAAGGTTTGCCATAGGCATTCATGAATTGAACAAACAATTCAGGGGTTTGATCTTCAATATAAATATTTCTAATAAATTCTTCGGCATTTTCGCTTTCAATAGAATTTGGATAAGCACTATATAAGTCTCTAAAATTTTGTAAGGCCGCTTCGTTTTTATTTAAATTAAAATAAACGATACCTAATTTATAATAAGCTTGTGGGTAATAGCTAATTGCTTTTTTATCTAGTAATACTTTACTTAAAGGTTCAATTGCTGCTTCAAAATTTTCTTGATTAGTATACGTATCCGAAAGCTCCATATAAGCATCATTCAAATATGGTGATTTTGGAAACTGAAGTACAAAATCTTTTAGAATTTTGATTTTATCGTTAGCCTTTCCCATTCCGCCAACAATAATTGCTTTTTGCAATGTTGCATAATCCGTAGTTACCCATTCCCATTCAATTGCATTTTCATAAACTTCCAAAGCTTGTTTATATTGCTTTGTCATCATTTGACAATCGCCCAGTCTCAAATAGGCATCTTGTTGATATGCTTCAATCATATTACTATGATTGTATTTTGATACATCAGAAAACAAACCTAGTGCTTTTTGATAGTTTGCCTTTTTTAAATAGCAATATCCTAAAGTATATTTTGCATGACGTTGTGAAACTTCCCCAACTTCAATTGGATCCAATAAGAAACGTTCTAAAATTTCAATAGCCATGTCTATTCTACCTAATTTATAAGAAAGCTCCCCAAGCCAAAATTTTGCAAAAGGAAGTATTTTGGTATTATAAGGAGTGTTTAATATTTGCTCCAATAAAGGGTAAGCTTTTTCAATTTGGCCATCGTTAATATACAAAGTAGCCCTACCATATAAAATGCTTGGGTATAATTTTAAAAGTTCTGTAGATGGGTTTTGTACCGATTCGTAAGCCTCTTTGGCTTGAATAAAATTGTTGCTATATGCCAGTGCAGAAATCCACAAGGATTTTGCTTCTTCCTTATAAATGGAATTAGCATACGTATTCATAAACTTATCTAATGTTGAAATAGCATTGCTATATTCTTTTAATTCTACACAAAGTTTACCATAGTTAAATAATGATATTTCTTTTTGAGCAAGATTTAAACTTTTTGTTGCACAAATTAAAAATGCATTTTTTGCACCGTTTTTATCGTTCACTTTTAAATAAGAAGTGGCCAAGAGATACATGCTATTTTGGCCTAATGAATCCTCTACATTAGCAAGTTCTTTAAATCCTGGAATTGCTTTTTCCCAATTTTGAGATTGAAAATAACAGAATGATAATTGATATAAATCCTGCGGATCTACATTTTTTTGAACAGCTATATATTCAGACAAAAAGGGCAAAGCTTTTTCGTACTGTTTTTTCTCAAAAAGCAAATGACCCATCAACTGTTTTAATTTAAGTTCATAAAACTGCCCATCCACTTTTAATGCCGCTTCGCAGGCTAGCATTGCCTTTTCTACATCTCCAATAAAATAGTACAATTGACTAATGTAAAATGGTGTCAGTTTTGCATAAGACTCATTTTGAGCTGCAATTTGAAAGTAATTTAACGCGTTGTTAAAATCTTTTTTCTCTAATGCAATAAAACCTGCATAATAATTAGCATTTGTATAATTTGGGTTGTTCTTAACTTGTCTTACTGCATTTAATAAACTAGACGCCTTATCCCAATTCCCCGCTTTGAAATTCAAATAACCCTTCAGATATTTCATTAAAATAATATCATCGTTATCCAAATCATCCAAACTCACTTTATCAAAAGAAGCAAAAGCTTCAGTATCTCTATTCTGGTTAAAATAATATCTTCCTAATGCAAACGACAACTTTGATTGATAAATACGATTATGACATGATGATAACCATTTTTTAGCATCTTGCTCTGCGTTAACCCTATTTACAATCAAAGAAAGTGTATGAAAATAAAAGCCAATATCTTCTTTATTATCATCAAATACATAGGCCAATTGAATATATTGAAAAGCCAATACCGTATCGCCTATTTTTAAAGCATCCATACCTTTTTCAAAAGGAGCATTCGCAAGCGAATTGGAAATGCCATTTTGACCATTCACATTTACACAAAACCCCAATGTTGTAATAAAAATGACAATTAAACTGGTCGCTGATTTTTTGAACATAAATCCATTGTTTATTAATACCCTAAAATTAAGCCCTCTTAATACAACGTATTGTTAAATAGACTTATTGTGGAAAAACAGATTGAATGCGTAATTTTGTCAACAAATACAATAAATCAAAGAACACATGTACGAACACAATACCACAATTCGAGTGAGATATGCCGAGGCAGACCCCATGAACGTTGTTTATTACGGCAATTATGCTCAATACTTCGAGGTGGGCAGAGTAGAAAGCTTAAGAGCACTAGGAATTAGCTACAAATCAATGGAGGAAATGGGCTATATGTTACCAGTTGTTGAATTGAATATAAAATACCTGAGATCAGCAAAATATGACGATTTAATCACTATTAAAACCATGATTAAACAGCTACCCGTGGATCACCGTATTCAGTTTGATCAAGAAATATACAATGAAGCTGGGAAACTTTTAACTATTGGAACCGTAAAACTGTATTTCATGGATAATACACTTACAAAAAAAGCTGCAATGCCTCCATTTTTAAGCGAAAAACTAAGCCCCTATTTTAGTTAAAACGCCTTATTTTGATTTACTTTGCAGCACATTAATTTTTGTTTAAATGCAATTGATAAAAGCGTCCATAATCACTGTTGGTGATGAGTTACTGATTGGTCAAGTAATAGACACCAATAGTGCATATATCGCTCAATCACTCAATAAAATTGGGGTTACAGTAAACAATAGAATTGCTGTTGGTGATGATAAAGATGCAATTTTAGAAACCTTATCCATTACTTCAAAACAAAGCAATATCATTATACTCACGGGAGGTTTAGGGCCCACAGCTGATGATATTACCAAGCCTCTATTAAATGAATATTTTGGCGGGAAATTAATTACCCACCAACCTACCCTTGATCACATCACAGATATTTTTGTAAATAAATACAAGCGTCCGCTAATTGATAGAAATATTAAACAAGCCGAGGTACCTGATGTATGCGAAGTGCTTTTTAATGAAAATGGAACTGCTCCTGGGATGCTTTTTAACAAAGATGGAATACTTTATTTTTCATTACCAGGTGTGCCTCACGAAATGAAAGTTTTGGTTGATAAGTACGTAATCCCAAAAATAAAGGAAGCCTTTAGCACCCCCACCATTGTACACAGAACTTTATTGACTGCAGGAATTGGGGAGTCCTTCCTTGCTGAAATAATTGTTGATTTTGAAAAAGCCCTCCCAAGTCATATTAAATTGGCTTATTTACCCAATTTTGGTATGGTTCGATTGAGACTTACTGGAACTGGTTTAGATGAAAATACATTGATTTCCAATATAGAAAAAGCGTTTACTGAACTTAAAATTAAGGTAGCAGCATATTTGGTTACCGATAAGGACGAATCCATGGAAGTGGTTGTGGGTAGTTTATTAAAAGCCAACAATCAAACTGTGGCTACGGCAGAAAGTTGTACAGGTGGATACATAGGTCATTTATTATCAAAACATGCTGGTTCCTCCCAGTTTTATACGGGAGGAATTATTAGTTATGACAACCGGATAAAAACGGAATTTTTGGACGTATCTAAAGATATTTTACATACCGTAGGTGCGGTAAGTAAGGAGGCGGTTGAACAAATGGCCATTGCAGTAAGGGAAAAGATGAACACCGATTATGGCGTTTCGGTGAGCGGGATTATGGGGCCATCGGGCCAAACAGAAGAAAAACCTCTTGGAATGGTATGGATTGGGGTTGCCAATAAGGAAAAAGTATATTCCAAGGTTTTATACCTACGTTTTGACAGATCAAGAAATATAGAAGTAACTGCAACACAAGCTATAAATTTACTTAGGTTGTTAATAATCAATAATATTTAGCCTTATTTTTGTAAAAATGTCCCGTATGCCGCTTGTTGACTTAGTGATGCCCAAATTGGGCGAAAGTATAATGGAAGCGACCATATTAAAATGGTACAAGCAAGTAGGTGATACTATTCAGCTTGACGAAACCTTATTAGACATTGCCACTGATAAAGTAGACAGTGAGGTGCCCTCCACTGTTGGAGGCGTTATTAAAGAAATTCTATTTGAAGTGAATGCAGTGGTTCCAATTGGAGCAGTCATAGCAAGAATTGAATCTCAAAATGGATTGGTTGAGAAAACAGAAATTATTGAAACTCCATCAATTCCCATTCCTGAAAAAATTAACTTGCCTGAAACTACAGTTGAAAAAGTTGAAGCGGAAACAGTTCCTTTCACACCAAGTAATACAATACAGTCAAGTCCTGTTACCCAATCCACAGGCCAAAATTATACAACAGAAAATATCATTGGTGAGCCAAAATTTTATTCTCCTTTGGTATTAAGTATTGCGCAAAGTGAAGGCATTGGATTAAACGAATTACAGTTCATAAATGGAACAGGCAATGAAGGAAGAGTTACTAAAAAAGATATCTTAAATTATATCGCTGCTAAAAAAGCGGGAGTAGTTAATAACCAAACTACACAAATTGCAGCTACTGAAATTATTAGCACGGTTCAATCTACTCCTCAAAGCAAACCATTGGATGCTTTACTAACTGAACAAAGTCCATTCTCTACTCAATCGAGCAATGCAAAATTTGCGAGTCCCGATGATGTAATCTTATCTGGAAATACGGAGATAAAAGAAATGGATAGAATGAGAAAGCTTATTGCAAAGCATATGGTGGATAGCGTGCAAACCAGCCCTCATGTAACTTCTTTTGTTGAAGTAGATGTTACAAATATGGTTGTTTGGAGAGAAAAAGTAAAACAATTGTTTGAAAAAAGAGAAGGCACAAAACTTACTTATACTCCTATGTTCTTGGAAACCATTGCTGCCACCCTTGAACAATTCCCATTAATCAATGCTAGTTTACAAGGCGACAATATTGTTTATAAAAAAGATATAAATATTGGAATGGCCACTGCACTACCTTCGGGCAATTTAATTGTTCCTGTTATAAAAGGTGCTAACCAATTAAGTATTGTTGGCATTACAAAAGCAGTAAACAATTTAGCAAATGCAGCAAGAAACAATCAATTAAAACCAACGGATACAAAAGATGGTACTTTTACAGTAACCAATGTTGGTACTTTTGGAAGCATAATGGGCACCCCCATTATTAATCAACCTCAGGTTGCCATTCTAGCTTTAGGTGCCATTAAAAAGAGACCAGTAGTTATTGAAACTTCAGCAGGTGACGCCATTGGAATAAGACATATGATGTACTTATCAATGAGCTATGATCACAGAATTGTAGACGGAGCCATTGGTACTCAATTTTTATCCGCTGTTGCAAAAGCATGCGAAAGTTGGGATGTAAACCGCCAATGGTTTCAGTACGTTTAGTGTAACCCCCAATCCCTACCCTTCATAATAGCTGGTACTCCATTACTCATCCAAGTTGGCATTGGTTCTCCTTTTAAATAATGATCAAAGAATTGCTGTTCTCTTATTTGAATATCTTTTCTATTTTTTCGCTCCACTAAATTGTGTGCTTCATTATTATACACAAGCATCCATATTTTTTTATTTAATCTACGCATAGCAGTAAAATATTCAATCCCTTGATACCAAGGCACAGCATCATCAGCATCATTGCTCATAATCACCAGTGGCGTTGTTACCTTAGGCAATGAAAACAATGGAGAATTTTGAATATATAAATCGGGGCGCTCCCATAAAGTTGCCCCAATACGGCTTTGCGTTTTTTCATATTGAAATTGTCTAACAATACCTGGGCCCCATCTTATACCACCATAGGCACTCGTCATATTTACAACTGGAGCACCTGCCCAAGCAGCTGCATATAAATTAGTTTTATTAATTAAATATGCAATTTGATATCCACCCCAACTTTGACCCTGTAGTCCAATTTTAGTACTATCAATAAACCCTTTTTGTACCATGGCTCTGGTACCACTTAAAATATAATCATAAGCGCCTTGTCCAGGGTATCCTTTTTGATACCAGATGTCAGGCACAAAAACAATATAACCCCTACTTACAAAAAAAGGTATGTTCAAACGTGAAGGCGTTGGAGAAGGCGCCAAATAGTTGTGCAAAGTTTGATTGTTTCTTTCATAGAAGTAAACAATCATTGGATATTTCTTTTTAGGATTAAAGTCCTCGGGATAATACATAATTCCTTCCGCTTTCTTACCAGTATATGCTTTCCAGCTTACTAATTCAGTTGTTAACCAATTATATTCTTTTTGTTGTTCGTTAATTTGAGTGATAGGTTTTGGTGTTTGTGCAATAGACAAAAGTTGATAAGGGAATAAATTTGGTGAAGTTTTCTCATCTTCTTGCAAAACAATAAAATCGGAGGTATACTTTGCCTTTTCGATACCTGTAAAGTGCATAGGAATTTTATTTAAAAGGGTAAACTTATTATTACCCAATGTTAATAGTGCCAAGGACTCGGATTTATCAATTTCTGAAAATCCTTTAATTAATAAACTATCACTTAAAGTAATTACCTTTCGATCATCGTTTGTCTCTACAAAACGATACACTGTTTTACTTGGCCTACCATTAGTAAGTGCTAATGAAGGCTTATTTCCACTAGCATCTACAAGCCACAAATCATATCTATCATATAATATGAAAGTCTCATTATTATCTAACCACTTTGCAATTCCATATGCACTTGGATCATCTGGAACATCATTATCCTCATCATATAATGGAAATTTGATGTCTTTTGCAAGCACTGTCTTTCTTTGCGTTTTACTATCGTATGCAAAATATTTTTTTACAGCCTCATCATAATATACCAAGTGGCTGCCATCATATGCACTGGATATTAGTCTTCCTTTCCAGCCTTTTTGAATTAAGCTACGTTGTCCATTTTGGTTATTTATTTGATAAATATCTTTTAAACTATATCCCTGCCATTGTGAAGGAATTTCATAGCTAGAATCTTGAATAGCATAACTTATTGTGCCATCACCTTCCTGTGTACTAATTATATTTCGATCCTTTATTTTACCTAAATAAATAAATTTATCATTGTTTATTTCATACAAAACAGGTTCTGTCGCTTTTAAATCTGATTCTAAATTTTTAACCTGTACCGTTTGTAATGCTGCATCATTATAATG
Organism: Bacteroidota bacterium; assembly: GCA_037975805.1. Lineage (GTDB taxonomy): Bacteria > Bacteroidota > Bacteroidia > Chitinophagales > Chitinophagaceae > Sediminibacterium. The sequence goes on from JBANFX010000043.1 coordinate 38,660, forward strand.
CCATATATCTAATACGGCTCTTTCAAACTCTGGTAAACTAGTATCTTTTGCTGGTAGAATTGGTTGAATACCTAACTCTAAAATATTACCAGATTTACTAAATTTTAATTTTTTTTCACCTCCAATCGTATAATTTAAAGGAAGGGCTTTATTTGTCCTTGCCTCTACTCTTTTTGCTGAATCATATCCAAACTTATAAACAGCTAATGCATAGTTTTTTTGTAACGCTTTATCGGCACTATCTTTTTCAATTAAATAAGCTAGCGTTTTACCATTTTCATCCCAATTTAAACCTGTTGCCGTATAAAAATTACTACTTATAGTTTGAGGAACTGTATCCGAAATGCTAGCAATTAATATTTTGTTTTGCGTAGTTTTTGTTTTTAATTGATATAATGCCAATGATAAACCCATTGGATTTATTTGATATTGAACTATATTATTAAATGATTTCGAAATTTTCGAATTAAGATCCATCCAAACTAATTCACTTCCTTCTTTATTAATATCTCCTTTTTTATCTTTTAAATAAACCAATTGATCACTGCTCTTAGTGGGTAATTGAAATGATTTAATGGAAGGAATTTTATCTATAAAGCCATTCATTAAATTTACTATTACCAAACTATCCTTTGGCATTTCATCTGGTTTCTTTTTATCAATTTTTGCTTTTCTTGTTTCCTGAAATAGTGGCTTTATTTTAGCAATTAAAAATCGTCCATCATCAGTGAATTGAGCTTGTGCACCTCTTGGGATTTTAATATCTGTGTTATTGGAACGATTATTAATGATTAATAACGCATCTCCTTCTTGCGGGGCAATTACATAACTTAAGAATTTACCCTGAGGTTGGTAAACTACCTCTCTTATGTTTTCCCAACTATCGTATACAGAATGATCCAATACTTTTTTCTGCCCAAAAGTTATAAATGAAACAAAGACTGCAAGAAAACTAAATATATTTTTCATATTAAAATAATTATTAATAATAACTCAACTTTTTGTGTGTATTTTTGTTCTGTAATATATAAAATTTGTTGTTTTATGAGGATATTTTATTTGTTAGTTTTTGTTGTTTTTATTCCTTTTATGGGCAGGGCTCAGTCTAAAGGAAATTTAGTGGGTGAAGTTCTAGATAAAAACACACAAAAGCCTTTACTTGGTGCAAATATTCAAATCGTAAATACGAATTATACAACCCTAAGTGATAGCTTAGGTAAGTTTTCTTTTAAAGGGATCCCAACAGGACAATACCACATTGTAATAAATTATGTGGGAAGTATTCCTTACCATTTATATAATGTGATAGTTGGTTCTGGTAATATAAATTACATCACTGCCGAATTATTGCCACTTGAAACAACATTAAAAGAAGTTGTTGTTGGAAATGTAAAAAAATCGGTTCGTGCTGCTACATTAGAAACACCATTGAGTATTCAAAAATTAACCTCCGAAGAAATTAAGTCAAGTCCAGGCAGCAATTTTGATATTTCAAAAGTAGTACAAACATTACCAGGTGTAACGGGTTCGGCAACTACAGGTGCAGGATTTAGAAACGATATTATTGTAAGAGGTGGTGCTCCTAATGAAAATGTATTTTATTTAGATGGTATTGAAATACCTGTTATTAATCATTTTAGTACTCAAGGAAGTGCGGGCGGCCCACAGGGAATCTTAAACGTATCGTTTATTGATGAAGTTAAGTTATCTTCATCCGCCTTTGATGCTAAATATGACAACGCTTTATCATCGGTTTTTGAATTCAAACAAAAGAAAGGCAATAGTGAAAAGATACAAGGTAATTTTCGTTTAGGTGCTACCGAAGTAGCAAGTACATTAGAAGGCCCTTTATCTAAATCTGGTAAAACAACCTTTTTATTATCAGCAAGACGAAGCTACTTACAATTTCTTTTTAATGTATTGGATTTACCGATTCGTCCAAATTATTGGGATTTTCAATACAAAGTATCTCATCAAATAGACAATAAAACTACACTTACCTTCTTAGGAATTGGAGCCATTGACAAATTTTATTACGTTGCACCAAAGAATTCTACCCCCGAAAAGAGATTTGCTTTAAATGTTGCTCCATCAATAAATCAATGGAGTTATACAGTTGGAGCATCCTTAAAAAAACTTATCAATAAAGGATATTGGAATATGAGTATAAGTCGTTCTCACCTGAATAACGTAAACGAAAAGTATGAAGATAATTTAAATCCTATAAAAGGTGAGAAAACATTTGATTATACATCAAATGATATATCAAATAACATTCGCTTTGACATTACTAAAAGTTTCTTAGGTTTAAAATGGACAACAGGTGCAAATCTTCAGTTCATAGAATACGATAATACTACATATCAATTATTGCCTAAACCTTATATAGATAGTGCTTTATACCCATTTTATTTACCCGCCCCTAATTACTATCAATACGCCACCAATTTAAATTATAGAAAATATGGAGCATTTTTTCAAATTGGGAAAAGAGCATTTAACAACCGATTAGGTATTAGTGCAGGTATCAGAACCGATGGAAACGGTTTTAATACTGCTGGTCGAGCATTTTATAACCGACTTTCTCCAAGAATTGGTTTGAGTTTCGTGCTCACAGATAAAATTAACTTAAATGCTTCATTGGGCAGATACTATAAAGTAGCTCCTAATACAGCTTTAGGATTTAAAGACCTTAATGGCAATTACGTAAACAAAGAAGCTGCTTATATTGGGGCAAACCACTATGTAGCAGGCTTTGAATATATACCTAGCGAATCCACAAGATTCACAGCAGAGGTTTTTTATAAAAAATATTTTAACGTACCAATTAGTATTCAAAAAGGGTTAAGTTTATCTAATTTAGGTGCCGATTTCAACATTCTTGGTAACGAACCAATTTCAAGTACAGGTTTAGGACGTAGTTATGGTTACGAACTTTTTGCTCAACAAAAATTAACTGATCGTTTTTTTGGTGTAGCTAGTTATAGTTTCTTTAGAAGTTCATATACCAATTTAAAAGGAGAATATATTAAAAGTTCTTGGGAAAATATTCATGTATTAAGTTTAACAGGAGGATACAAGTTCAATAAAAACTGGGAATTAGGATTAAAGTTTAGATTTCAAGGAGGAACACCTTATACCCCTTATAATAATGAAGCAAGTAGAATCAATTTCTTAACGCAGGGTTTAGGGGTATTGGATTATAGTAAAATAAATACACTTCGATTACCCAACTTCCATTCAAGTGACTTAAGGATTGATAAAAAATATAATTACAGAAAAACAACCATCGACTTTTTCTTAGATATCACAAATTGGTATGGTAGCAATAGTGTTTCACCAAGTGTATATACATTTGAAGCCAACCCAGATGGCAGCTTTAAAACTACCGACGGCAAAGCCATTAAAAAAGATGGATCTAATGCTATACCAACATTAACAAATAGCAACAGAGTATTTGTAACTCCTACATTTGGATTTATTTGGGAATTTTAATGACTCTGTACATTTGAATGAGCACAGACATTGCAATAAGAAAAAAACCTGTATAAAAACTTAACCCCAATTGTTTGTGCTCTTGAAAAACAATAAAAGAGATAAGAATTCCGTAAACGGGTTCTAAGTTTAAGGTGACATTCATAGTAAAAGGACTAATAAGCTTTAAAGAAGAAAGCATTAAATAATTAGACCAAACTGTGCAAACCAGTGACAAAATTATTAACCATGCCCAGTCAATTTTTGATGGTATTGGAATATTAACATGAGTAACTCCGCTTGAAATGAGTACAATCAATGCTAAAAATAAAAAGCCCCCAAGCATTTGAAAAGTTTGTATGGTCTGTGGCTGATTATGCTGTGTTAGCTTCTTATTAAACTGAGTAAATAAAGCCGCAATAAAAGAAGAACCCAATCCTACAGCAATGCCTTTTCTAAATTGAACGTCAAACTGAAAAATAAATAGTATTCCTATTAAACTTATAAAAGCAATTGTAAAGTCTTGCCATTTTATTTTTTGTTTTGTAAAAATGGGATCTAATAATAAAGTAAAAAGAGCTACACTCGATAAACAAACAAGGCCAATAGATACATTTGACAATTTAATGCTAGTGTAAAATAACACCCAATGCATTGAAATTAAAACACCAACCCCAATAATTTGCCATTTTGTTTTTTTTGTAATGGCAATTTTATTTTTAATAAAAGTATACATTAACAAGGTTACTAAAGAAGTAATACCCATTCTATACATTACTAGATTTAATCCATTCAACTGGATTAAATTTCCTATTGGACCCGTCAAACCTGCTAAAAAAACAAAAAGATGAAGTTGTATTAATGATTTCTTGAAACTAGTCACGCTTAATGTATTTAATATAGCGCCCAGTAATATACAACCATTGCATGTTTAAAACACCCTTAATAGCTTCTTTTATAATACCTTTGGACATTTTACTTATCCCAATTTTACGATCAACAAATTTAATAGGCACTTCTTTGATTTTAAATCCTAGTCTCCAACTAGCAAATTTCATTTCAATTTGGAATGCATACCCAATGAATTTAATATGACCCAAATTAATGGTTTCTAGTACTTTTCTTTTATAACAAACAAATCCTGCAGTAGGATCTTTAACGGACATACCAGTAATTATTCTTGTATATGCAGACCCACCTTGCGAATATATTTTTCTATCTAAAGGCCAATTTTCAGTGGCTCCCCCTTTTACATATCTACTTCCTACAGCTACATCTGCTCCTGCATCACATGCTGCACACAAACGGTCTAAGTCCTTTGGATTATGTGAAAAATCGGCATCCATTTCAATGATGTAATCATACCCATTTGTTAAAGCCCATTTAAAGCCATGTATATATGCCGTTCCCAAACCTAATTTTCCAGCCCTACATTCTAAATAAACCTTTTCAGGATGTTCTTGCATAATATTTCTTACAATATTAGCAGTACCATCTGGCGAACCATCATCAATAACAAGTATATGGTACCCCGTTTCGAAAGACAATACAGCATCAATTATTGAGGCTATATTCTCTTTTTCATTGTAAGTAGGTATTAAAACAATTTTTTTCACTTTAATTATTTGGGGGTGGAATATATTAAAAGTACAAAATAGTGCTCAAAATACCCTTATATATATTATTTATTTAATATAGACTTATTTAGTATTTCAGTCAATTTCTGCTTGGTATGAAGGGCAAAATCACCTTTCATGATCCAATCATAGTACTGTGGCTCATCTCTTAACACTTCAATAACCGATTTCCCTTTGTGTTTGCCAAAATTGAAAACCACAACTCCGTTCTCATAAACCAATCTTCGAGCAAAATCTATAATCTCGTCTTCTCCTGTAAATTTAACAATGGATTCCACTGTATTTCCAATTTGAGGATACCTTTCAATTTGTGCCTCTAAAATTTCCCAAGTGGCTGTTGCATCTGCTTCGGCCGTATGTGCATCTTCTAATGTTTTATGACAGTAAAATTGATAAGCAGCACTCAAGGTTCTTTGTTCCATCATGTGAAATACTTTTTGAACGTCTAATAATTTTCTGCTTTCAATATCTACACTAATACCTGCTCTTAAAAATTCTTCATTTAACATGGGTACATCAAAACGATTACTATTGTAACCTCCAATATCACAGCCTTCTATAAATTGTTTAATCTCATTTGCAAGCGTTTTAAAACTAGGCGCATCTTTTACCATTTCATCGGTAATACCATGCACGTTAGAACTAGCTGCTGGAATGGGCATTTCAGGATTTACCAATCTTCGTTTTACTTGTTTAGTACCATCTAATCCAATTTTTACAATGGCAATTTCAACTATTCTGTCCGTGCTTACATTAATTCCAGTTGTTTCTAAATCAATAAAGCATATTGGTCTTACTAATGTTAATGGCATAAAATTTATTATGCTCCGAAGTTAATCATAATTGATTAATTTTATGGCTCAATTTATGCTAAAAACAAGGATATGAACTGGATTACACTAAATACGATTGAGCAACTTGATGAAATTAAAGCGGCTTCATTTTCAAAACCTCAAGTAATTTTTAAACATAGCACCACTTGTAGTATTTCAAAAATGGCATTTTCTAGATTTGAACGTTCCGAAGCACCCGATAATATAGATTTTTACTATTTAGACCTTTTAAATTTTAGACCTGTTTCAAGTGCTATAGCCGAAAAATTTCAAGTACATCACGAATCTCCTCAGGTATTACTAATAAAGAATGGAGAATGCACTTATGATGAAAGCCACTATGGAATAATGATGGACGAAATTATTGAACAAGCTGGCGCTTAAATTTTTTCAATTATTAAAGCACTGGCTCCGCCTCCTCCGTTACAAATTGCAGCAGCTCCATAATGTCCATTGTTTTGTTGTAAAACATTAATAAGTGTAACTACAATTCTTGCTCCACTACAACCTAATGGATGTCCTAAAGAGACAGCACCTCCATTTACATTTACTTTATTGGCATCAAGTTTTAATAACTGTGTATTTACTATTCCAACAACTGAAAAGGCTTCGTTAAATTCAAAATAATCAATTTGATCAGCGGTGAGTTTCGCTTTGGCTAATGCTTTTGGTATGGCAAGGGCTGGTGTAGTTGTAAACCATTTAGGATCTTGCTCCGCATCGGCATAACTTATAATTTTTGCAATTGGCGTTAAACCTAATTCTTTTAATTTTTCTCCACTCATTAAAATTAATGCAGCAGCGCCATCATTCATAGTACTGGCGTTGGCCGCAGTAACAGTTCCATCTTTTGTAAAAGCGGGATTAAGTTGCCCAACTTTATCAAATTTAACATTAAAAGGCTCTTCGTCTTTTGAAACAATAATGTGCTCTCCTTTTCGCTGAGGTATTGCAACAGGAACTATTTCATTTTCAAACAAACCACTTTCAATTGCGGTTTGTGATTTTTTATAACTTGAAATTGCAAAAGCATCCTGATCGGCTCTAGAAATAACATGTTCTTTAGCACATACGTCAGCGAAATTACCCATTGCTACCTGATCATAAACGTCTATTAAACCATCTTTTGCTAGACCATCCTGCATGCTAATATCGCCATATTTATGCCCCCACCTTTGGCTGGAATTATAAAATGGAACATTACTCATACTCTCCATACCTCCCGCTACAACTATATCTGCATCACCCAATAATATATTTTGAGCAGCCATAGCAATGGCTTTCATTCCACTGGCACAAACCTTATTAACAGTTGTTGCTATTACTTTATTTGGAAGTCCCGCTCCTTTACTAGCTTGTCTTGCAGGTGCCTGTCCAAGTCCAGCCTGAATGACAGAACCCATTATAACTTCATCAACTTCGTTGGGATGTAAATTTATTTTATCCATAGCACCTTTAATGGCAATGGAACCAAGTGCAGTGGCAGAAAGGGACTTTAATGCACCACCAAATGATCCAATGGGTGTTCTTACAGCTGCTACTATAAATACCTCTTTTGACATAAAATATAATTTATATTAAATTTTTTATTTCTTCAAATTTTTAAAGCGGATGTCCCCCGTTTGCTTTCGCATTGGCTACATTATCGGCTGATTCAACTAAACGAATTCCATTCTCTTCGATGGTAATTAATTTAGACTTATATAAAATACCAACATTCATTTTAAATGCTTTTTTACTCATTGCAAAAAATGCATAAATATCATCAGGACTGGATTTATCATGATAAGGTAAAAATCCTTTATGCAATTTAAGCAACTTCATGATGGTTTGTTGATCACCATCTAATTTTTCAACACCTTGTTTACCAATACCAATATCTAATTTATTGTCTTCTCTAATTTTCTTTACAAATGCTTCGTCTATGAATTGTCCTATATGTAAATGGGTAAAAACTTCATTTTTATATACCAACCCTTGATGTAGGCCATTTACAATTACTACGTATCCAATTTCTGATTCACGATACACCTGCACTTTTACTTTCTCTCCTTCTTTTACCGTTAAAAAATCATTGCTTATTTGATTGTCTATTTTTTCGGTTGCAGCAACCCTGCCTGTTTGTTTATCTATATATAGTTTTACTAAATATTTACCCCCTAAACGCATGGTTGAAAGCTGTTGAGATGCGGGCACAAAAACATCTTTCATCAATCCCCAGTCCATAAATGCACCTTGACGTGTAACTTCCACCACTTTCAAAGCAGCAATATCTCCCACAACAGCAAAAGGCTCTTGAGTAGTAGCAATCAAACGGTTTTCAGAATCATGATATACAAATACGCTAATGGTATCTCCTACTTGCAAACCAGAAGGAACAAAACGCTTAGGTAACAATATACCCTCTCCACCATCATCCATATAAAAACCAAAGTCTACCTTTCGGTCTACACGCATCAGATTAAATTGACCTACATTAATGGTTGACATGTTATTTAGTTTATGGTTGCTAGCCTTTTTATAAAATTAGAACAATTCTGGTTGTTCGTCGTTTGGATCTTTAATCACTACCTTGGTTTCCCATTCCATTTCAATAGACTTATTAAAATCTGTCAATTTGGTTCCTACGGCTTTCCAACCCATAATATCAACAATCTTGCTTACTTTAAATTTAGCTTTTCTAATTTGAGCCCCTTTACCCGTATTCACAACTAAAATAGGTTCAATGGCAGTTGTAACTGCTGCTAAATAATTACCATTCCCTTCTTTAATACAACTAAATGGCGTACGTAAAGTAGTAGTTTCAATTTTAAATCTTTTAATGTTGAACTGTAATTTGTCTTTATCTAAATAGACAGCGGTTACTACTTTTTCGGGATTAAACTTTTCAATAAACAATACTTTTTCTGGATCAAAACGCTGAGACTGCTCAGTATCCGTAACTTCATAATATCCATCCTTTGTAAAAACTAAAAGTTTTTCATCTTCAAAAGTGCCTAAGTAAATTCCTTTTTCTTCGCTATTTAAACGACCAAACTTATCATCAAACCATAATTTCCTTCCCACCAAAGTACTTTTTCCAGCTTCTTTTAATCGAACGGTTTTAATGGGATACTTTGTTACTTGATTACCAACACTACTTCTGCCTTTTACTTCTAGCGTTTCAAAATAAAAATCAAACTCTTTAATTCTAGCAGAACAATTTGGGCTTAAAATTATTTTTACAGATTCTGCTTCGCCATTAGCATTTACAGACATATAATGGACTTTCGATTTTTCAGCACTCTTTGCCAATGGATATTCCTTATCACGTGTCACACCCGTTACATTAAAACGTTTAGCATAACTAATTCCACTTGCACCGTCCACATACACCATATTATAAGTGGTACGTTCATCATTTTTTTGAAATACAGCTGCATGAATAATATCCTTGCCAATAAATACCTTATCAGAAACCTTTACTACTTTCATGATACCCGACTTCGTAAATGCAATAATATCATCATAGTTGGTACAATCACATAAGAATTCATCCTTCTTTAAACCAGTACCAATAAAGCCTTCGGCTTTATTAATGTATAGTTTAGTATTGGCAATAGCAACTTGTTTTACTTGAATCGTATCAAATTCCTTAATCTCCGTTTTTCGTTCTTTACCCTTACCATACTTTTTTTGTAAACCTTCATAATAGGCTACTGCATAATCCACCAAATTATCTAAATGATGCTTAGTTTCTTTTATACTCGCTTCAATTTCTTTAATTTGTTGTATTAAGTCTTCAATGTCTAATTTATAAATACGGCGAACAGGCTTGTCCGTTAATTTTAATAAATCTTCTCGTTCAATAGGTTTTTTAAATTTCTTCTTAAAAGGTTCAAAAGCTTTGTCAATTGCATCAATTACTTTTTCCCAGTTTAAATGCTTCTTCTCTAGTTCTTGATAAATTTTTTCTTCGAAGAATATTTTTTCCAGACTGGTAAAATGCCATTTGTTTTCTAATTCTTTTAATTGAATCTCTAATTCGGCTTTTAACAAACCTTTGGTATGTTCAACAGAATATTTCAATAAATCACTCGCTCCCAAAAATTGAGGGCGATTGTCAACAATTACACAAGCATTTGGTGAAAGGCTAATTTCACAATCGGTAAATGCGTATAAAGCATCAATGGTAATATCAGGTGAAATACCTGTAGCTAAATCAATTTGAATTTCTACTTCTGCAGCAGTAACATCGGTTACTTTTTTAATTTTGATTTTACCCTGATCGTTGGCTTTAGTAATGCTTTCCATTAACTGGGTAGTAGTTACACTATAGGGTACGTCTTTAATTAATAGTGTTTTTTTATCTAATTCTTCTATATGAGCACGCACCCTAACTTTACCACCTCGTTTTCCATCATTGTAATTGGAAGCGTCAATCACGCCTCCGGTTTGAAAATCAGGCAACAATTCAAATTTACGACCCCTTAAATGTTTAATGCTAGCTTCTAATAACTCATTAAAGTTATGAGGTAATATTTTGGTTGAAAGTCCAACCGCAATTCCATCTGCACCCTGTGCTAATAACAAAGGGAACTTCATAGGTAATGTTACAGGTTCGTTCTTTCGACCATCATAACTTAATGCCCATTCGGTTGTTTTAGCATTAAATGCAACTTCCAAAGCAAATTTGCTTAATCGGGCTTCAATATATCTTGAGGCAGCAGCAGAATCGCCCGTTCTTACATCCCCCCAGTTTCCTTGGGTTTCCACGAGTAAATTCTTTTGACCAATATTCACTAATGCATCACCTATACTGGCATCACCATGCGGGTGATATTGCATACTTTGTCCAATAATGTTTGCCACTTTGTTGAATCTTCCATCATCCATCTCTTTCATGGCATGTAAGATTCTACGTTGTACTGGTTTTAATCCGTCTTCAATTGCAGGTACCGCTCTTTCTAAAATTACATAAGATGCATAATCCAAGAACCAATTTTTATATTGGCCTTGTACACCCGATTCATTCTCAGTTACCCTTCCTAAATTTTTCTCTTTTGCCATAACTAATCTTAATTTGAACTTATTTAAAGTTCATTATAGTAGGTATGTGTCTTCACTACCGTCTGCTAAACTATTTAATTCAACAAAAACAATATCGGTAATTGCCGTTAACTCATGCCAAACATTTGCTTGAATGAATACCCTGCTAGGTGCAACTATTTCAACTGTTTCTTCTTGGTTTGTTTTTAAATCCTTCCAGTGAAGATTTGCTTTACCCTGCACCAGAAGCATGTCCTCAGGATTTTTACCTCCCGAATTACCCTTATGATAATGTTGCCCACTTACCGAACCTGCATTTCTATATACCAATAAAAATTCACCAGTTCGATCAGTACTAAAATAATGAAGTGCTCCACGCTCATCTGAGGCTTTCAGATTTATGGGAAAAATTTTTACACTCATTGTTTTAGATTTTATTTTATTTATTCCGCCTCAACATCCACTATAGTTTCACTTCCACCAGGCATTTGTACCACCATATCCTTCCACCCCTTATTCCAATCGCCTACAAATACAATTTTACCTGATTCTTCCAATGACTTTAAGCGAAATACAATAAATGTATCCCCTAATTTAACTTTCAACTTGGCCATGATATTATTTAATGCACTTGGTAGTTTTTGTGCATTCTTGGTAAGAAGGGATAAAATTTCTTTATCATAACAACCCATTTGCATACTTACTAATTTTTTCCCGCCCTCCAAGAAACGAACACCTTCATTTTCTTGGCATAATTTTTTCCATTCATCCGGATCTAATTCAAATTCGCTTAAAGTAATAGGTCTTGCTAATTTTTTTGCTTTTAAAAATTCCTTTGGCTGTATTTGGCTTAAATAACTGGGATAAAAAAGTTGCCCTTTTTCATTTAAAAAAGGAAGATTGTTTAGGTACAAAACCTGAATACGTCCTTGGTATTCTTTAAACTGACTCATTAACCAATAATAACCAGCAACATCATGCGCATTTTGGCCCATCCAAATCCAAAGCACTTCATTTTCATTATGATTTAATGCATTCATTAAATGATGAACAGTTAACTTATCATCTACAATGTCTAATTGATCTGTATAAGGAGAATTTTCCAAAACATTTTGCCACCAATCACGACGTGCTTGATAACCTGCTGTCTCATAAATATCTAATAAAGGCCCAACGGCATAGTCATCTTTAATTTCAATAACTTTCCCAGCTAAGGTCTCATCCAATTCAATGGCAGCTTCCAAGGCAGCGATATCTGCTGTGTTAAATACTATGTGTATCATGCGCTTTATCTAATTCAACTTTTAAATTATTGATAATGAAGTCCTGTCTTTCAGGTGAATTTTTTCCCATATAATACTCCAACAAATGTTGTATATGGTCACCTTGTTCTAAAATAACTGGAGCTAACTTTATATCACCTCCTATAAATTTCCCAAACTCCTCAGGACTAATTTCACCCAAACCTTTGAATCGTGTAATTTCGGGTTTACTTCCTAATTCGTTAATGGCTTTTTGTTTTTCATTTTCGTCATAACAATAAATGGTCTTTTGCTTGTTACGTACTCGAAACAGTGGCGTCTCCAATACAAATACATGACCTCGCTTAACTAAGTCGGGAAAAAATTGCAAAAAGAATGTTAGCATTAATAAACGTATGTGCATACCATCCACATCGGCATCCGTAGCAATGACAATGTTGTTGTAACGCAAACCTTCCAATCCTTCTTCAATATTTAAGGCATGTTGTAATAAATTAAACTCCTCATTTTCATATACCACTTTTTTGGTTAAACCAAACGCATTTAAAGGCTTACCACGTAAACTAAAAACTGCCTGCGTATCTACATTACGCGATTTTGTAATACTTCCACTTGCAGAGTCTCCTTCGGTAATAAATAAAGTACTTGCTTGTTGCGTAGCAATAAACATTTCTTTATTCTTTGAAGGCAAGTCGTCATTTAAATGAACGCGACAGTCCCTTAATTTTTTATTATGCAAATTGGCTTTCTTCGCTCTTTCGTTTGCTAATTTTTTAATGCCCGCCAATTCTTTTCGTTCTCTTTCGTTTTGTTCAATTCGTTTTTTAAGCGCTTCTGCAGTAGTTGGGTTACGATGTAAAAAATTGTCTAATTCTTTTGCAAGAAATTCGGTAACAAAATTCTTCATACTTGGCCCACCATCAGCAACGTTTTGAGAACCCAATTTTGTTTTGGTTTGACTTTCAAAAACGGGCTCTTGTACGCGCACCGATACCGCTGCTACGATACTGGTTCTGATATCGGAAGCTTCATAATCTTTTTTGTAAAAATCACGTATCACTTTTACATATGCTTCTCTAAAAGCTTGTTGATGGGTACCTCCTTGGGTGGTATACTGTCCATTCACAAATGAAAAAATATCTTCACCATAATCATTATTATGTGAAATGGCCACCTCAATATCCTCTCCACTTAAATGAACAATGGGATATCTTAATTCATCGGGATTGGTTTTACGTTCTAACAAATCCAACAATCCATTTTTACTTACAAATTTTTTGTCGTTAAAATGAATTACTAATCCAGCATTCAAATAACAATAATTCCAAAGCTGACTTTCTATGTATTCATAAATGAAATGATAGTTTTTAAACACCGTTCCATCTGGTGTAAAACTTACCAAAGTACCATTTTGCTCTGTTGTCTTTGTTTCTTTGGTTTCGTTGATTAACTGTCCTTTTTGAAAACTAGCCGATCTTGTTTTTCCTTCTCTAAATGCAGTCACTGTAAAATCCTCGCTTAGAGCATTCACCGCTTTGGTACCCACACCATTAAGGCCTACCGATTTTTGAAAAGCTTTACTATCGTATTTCGCACCGGTATTTATCTTACTAACAACGTCAACAATTTTTCCTAAAGGAATACCACGACCATAATCACGAATGGTAACCGTTTTATTTTGAATCGAAATTTCAACCTGTTTACCATATCCCATGGTATGTTCATCGATACAGTTATCTATAACTTCTTTTATTAATACGTAAATACCATCATCAGGTGCTGTACCATCACCCAATTTACCAATATACATACCTGGTCTTAATCGGATATGTTCTTTCCAATCTAATGACCTAATGGAGTCTTCGTTATATTCAGCCCCTATCTTTGCTTCTGCCATAATTATCAATACTTTATGGGCTATTTAAGCCCTCGTCTAGCTGCAAATCTAATGCTCGAAGTAAGTTTTGCAATCTAAAAAGTACCAAAAATGGGCAAATGTGGATAAAAGGATTATTGCCTTATCTTTATCCCATCGAAAACAATCCACCATATCCCATTGTAGACCTTGATTACATCAAGAAAAAGGCCATTGATTTAGAAGCAGAAAACCTCAAATTCCAGGATTTTTTGAGGAATTTAGACAGTTTAAGCCTAGATAAGACCGTTTTTGAACTATCTGAAGCCATTTCATCAAAAATTGAATGTACCCAATGTGGCAATTGTTGTAAAAGCCTTATGGTAAATATAGATGAAACCGAGGCCAACAATTTATCTGCACATTTAGGACAAACCAGGGCAGAATTCGATGAAAAATACCTTGACAAAGGTGAGTCTGGACGTATGGTTGTTAATGCCATCCCCTGTCATTTTTTAGTAGGCAATAGCTGTAGTGTTTATGAGCATCGTTTTGCCGGCTGCAAAGAATTCCCTGCATTTCATGTTCCAGATTTTAATAAAAGATTATTTACTACCTATATGCACTATGATCGCTGTCCAATTATATTTAATGTTATTGAAACATTAAAAACAGAAACTGGCTTTAAACCCACTGCATCATAAATTTTTATACTAATTTAGTTTTGATGCCAATACAATTTGGGATAGATATCATTTTAAGAAACAATCCAGATTGGAAAAGCTTACGCATTGGAATGCTCACCAATGACGCTGCAAAAACCAATAAGGGTGTAATAAGTAGAATCGCTTTAAAAGAAGCAGGTTTTAATTTGGTAAAAATTTTTTCTCCTGAACATGGTATAAATGCAAATGGTACAGATGGTGCTTTCATAAAAGATAGCATTGATGAATTAACAAATCTTCCTATTATTAGTTTGTACGGTGAAAAATTTATTCCATCCAAAAAAGATTTAGCCAACATTGATATCATGATATTTGATGTGCCTGATGCAGGCACTCGCTTTTACACATATTTATGGTCAATGACATATTGGATAGAAGCTGCTGCTAAATTTAATATACCAGTATGTATATTAGATAGGCCAAATCCATTGGGTGGAAGTATATCAATGAGCGAGGGACCTATGTTGGATGAAAAATTAACAAGCTTTATTGGAAGATTTAATATACCAGTCAAACACCAATGTACTTTAGGGGAGTTAGCACAATATTTTAATGCTACTCAAAATTGGAATGCCAATTTAAAAGTGGTATTATGTGAGGGATTACATAGAGAAAAACTATTTTATGATTGGAATATAAAATGGGTAAATCCATCGCCTGCAATTCAAAATATTGAAGCAAATTTATTATACCCTGGTCTTTGTTTTTTTGAGGCTACCAATGTTTCTGTGGGCAGGGGTAGTGCATATTCTTTTGAATGGATTGGAGCCAATTGGTTTAATTTGCCTGCCATTATTATGGTTTGTCAAAATATACTAAGAGATGATATAAAAGTGGAGACTTTAACATTACCCATTACAAATAATGGGATGATAAATGATACTAAGGGGATTAGAATAAAAGTGATAGAGCCCAAGCACTACGACGCTGTCTTAAATGGATTACTATTGATGAAATTGATAAAGGATATTCATCCAAATGATTTTAAATGGATGCCTTATCCCACATCAGCAAATCCCTTAGGAGAAAACCATTTGTCATTACTCATGGGCATCCCTAATGCAGAATCAATTTTTGATTTACCCTTACATGGTTGGTTACAACAAATTAGTATCTTATTAAGAGTGGATGCTTGGAGAAATAAAATTGAACCTTATTTATTATACCAAAACCCTAATACTATTTAGCAAATAGTAAATTTATGAGTGCAATAAATCAAATAACCCATGTTGCCTTATTAGCCAATCCCCAAGCTGGGAATGGAAAAGCATTGCACATTGCCAATTGGTTATCAAATGCTTTATGGAGCAAAAAAATTGAAAATAAGATATTCTCAGAAAAATGGCCTTCCATTTCTGAATTAGAAAACTTTTCCGACTGTTGGATTATTGGTGGGGATGGCACAATGAACTATTTTATAAATGAATACCCGGATTGCAAAAACGCTTTGGTCATATTTGATAGTGGTACTGGAAATGATTTTGCATGGAAATTATATGGCGATAGCAATTTATTGGAAAGATTTGAGAAAGTATTAAGTGCAAGTATTAGAAAAATAGATGCTGGAAAAATAAATGACAAATTATACATTAACTGTATGGGAGTAGGATTTGATGGAGAAATTATTAAGTCCATGAAAACCATTCGTTTTTTAGGAGGTAAAATTGGATATTTATTAGCCGTAATATTAAAAATATTGAGCTTTAAAGAACCACGCTTAATTATAAAATCGGATGAAAAAATTTGGGACGGTACTTTTTTATTGGCACTAATTGTAAACTCATCCCGCGCAGGAGGAGGTTTTTATATTGCACCAGATGCGAAAATAAATGACGGATATTTAGACATGGTTTTATGTGAAGCTTTGCCTGTTTGGAAACGACTTATCTATTTGCCAATTATTAAAAAAGGCAAGCACATGCATTTACATTTTGTTAAAAAGTACTCAGGAAAAACTTTCAATATACAAAGTGATATTGTAATGCCTGTTCAGGTTGATGGCGAGTTGATATTTGCCAAAGACATAACTGTTCATGTTATGACTAACCAATTTAATTTTAGGTATTAATTCAATTTATTTTTACTTTTCGAACTTATCGGTTCTTTTTGTACCCGCATACAACTCGTACTCTAATAGTCTGCAATCAATTTTTGCATTTAAAAATTCTATACGCCTACTTGGCTTTAAGCGAATTTTTTTTGCTAGATCTAGGTTGCCTGTAAAAACATAGCCTGTCATGCCCTTACATTTGTTCTTCATATAATCACCTATACGTGCATAAGTGGCTTCTAATTCAATTTCCTCTCCTAGCCTTTCTCCGTATTCAGGATTAATCATAACAATGGCGCCTTCTTCTGGTTCAGGCATTTCCGTTGCCTCAAAATCGCAAACCTGAAAATCAATTAAGTCTTCTACACCCGCAACCGATGCATTTATTTTAGCAACCTTTATCGCGTCTCTGCTTATATCGGAAGCTATGATTACCAAATTGGGTAAATGTCTTACCTGTTCTTCAATAATTTTTCTTTCTTGCTCATACACTGTTTTATCATACCCAATTAAATGCATGAACGCATAATTATTTCTAAATAATCCTGGTGCTCTTTTTGTAGCTATCAACGCAGCTTCAATTGCTAAAGTTCCAGAGCCACACATTGGATTAACAAATGCTCCAAATTTATTCCACTTGGAAGATAATATAGTGGCCGATGCCAAAGCTTCTAACATTGGTGCTTTACCAGGTAATTTTCTATATCCGTGTCTTGCTAAAGAATCTCCAGAAGTATCTAAAAAGATTTCAGCCTCATCATTTTTCCAAAATAAATATACAACAGCACCAGACAGTTCAGAACCAGTGGAAGGACGTTTGCCACTTACTTCGCGCATTCGATCGACTATAGCATCTTTAACACGTAAATTGGCAAATAAATTCGTTGAAATAGTATCGTTAAAAACATTGCTAATTACCGAAAAATATCCATCTGGTTTTATCATTGTTTCCCATGGTATTGTAAATAAGTTTTTATGTAATTCATTGGGATCATTACATAAGAAAGTTTTTAAAGAGTACATTACCTGACTTGCACATCGTAAATTTAAATTAAGTCGAATGCAATCATTTATCGTTCCCGTGAGCTCCACTCCAGTTTGAAACACCCTGTCCACATCAAAGCCTAAACCAATCACTTCGGCTCTTAAAGCAGGTGCTAACCATTTATTACAGGTAATGATGATTTTATTGCGGGTTGAAAATACTTGCATATGGCAAACTTAGTTTAATTATAGGAAAAGGCTTAAAAAGCAAAATCCCCAACAATCTTAATTGATATGTTGAGGATATTTTGTGGGAGCACACGGGCTCGAACCGCGGACCCCCTCGGTGTAAACGAGGTGCTCTGAACCAACTGAGCTATGCTCCCTTTTCCTTTTCAGGAGTGCAAAAATAAGGGTCAATATTTAATTTCCCAAAAAAAATGATAATTAATTTAATTGAACAGCTGGAAGCCTAGTAGATTGGCTGTCATACACGAACAATTCAACAATTTCGAAAGTCCAAAATTTAGCTAAAGGTGATTTTTCAAGTATTTCCTTAACCTCTTTTTTTGAAGAAGCATTTATTGTTATCCATGAACTTTGAGTTTCCATACTTACCGCATAACTATCAATTACCCCCTTATTTAATAAGAAGTTTATGTATGTACGATGAGGTGGCACCAAGGTCATAAATTCCTCGTCCATTTCAAATGATATGATTGCTTGATATTTTTTCATCAGCCTCTAAGTTAAGTGAAGAATAACAAATCAAAAAGCTAAAACTTACAATTTTTCGGTTTTAGTAAGTTTCCCTCAAATACAACTAAAATTATTTTGTTTACTGAAATGAAAGATATCCTATACGGCCACCAGACCCTGCAAAAAATGCAGCTTTTCTATTTGGTTGACGTTGAACCACATGAAAACTCTCATTTGAAATTTTTTCCCAATTTTTAGCTTTGTTTATTGATAAATCAACCCCACTTGTTCCAGCAGCCAAAATCCATTTATTATTTAAAAAAATTACAGAAGATTTATACCCATTTAAATTATTGGCTTTTTTATTAATCTTCCAAAAATATTTAGTTTCACTTAAGTGTTTATAATCGCTATTGGGATATTTAAACCTATTTAATTTTACAAAACTTTTTTCCTTATTATTAGGGTTTGAGAAGTCCCCGCCAGCAATTGCAAGTTGATTTAAATTTGGAGCAATTGAAATACTATTTGCACCTGTTGATTTTAAGCCCTGCGTAATGGGCAAATCCATTGCCATTCCGTTTATCCAAAGCCTACTTTTCATTCCCCCTGAAATAAAGATTATTTCATTATTTAAGTAAAGCAAATTACTGTTGCTTGAAGCAAAAAATGCTTCCCCCTCTTGAACCTTAGACTTCCAAAAACTAGACTTTACTTTTTCCCAATGCTCCCCTTTATCTTTCGTATCTAATAAAAAAATAGTATCATTAATAGGATCTCCAATGACAGCACCTACATTGTCATCTTTAAAAGCAACTGCATCTAAAAACATACTAGTATCTGCATTCTCATACACTTTATACCAGTTCATGCCGCCATCCAAAGATTTTAATATTACTGCTGGAGCAGCCACCGCTACTATGAGTACTTCATTTTCATTCCATGCATGTATGGCCCTAAAATCTCTGTTTTCGTAATCTTTCACTTGTATCCATTCAAAACTTTCTCCCCCATTAACTGATTTAACAACAGTGCCTTTACTCCCGCTAGCCCAAACTACTTTTTCCGATGGAATAGACATACCCCTCAAGCTTATTCCCTTTTTTTCAGTTAATATTTTTATACTGTTTTGTGCAATTAGTTGCAGATTTACTAAAAGTAAAACCAAAACAATTTTTATTATACGCATAGTTTATTCATTTTTGCAATCTAAAGATACAACATGATACCTTATTGGATGAGTAGAACACAATTAATGCTTGGAGACGAATCCATGGAAAGATTAATGAATAAGAATGTTTTGGTTATTGGATTGGGAGGTGTAGGCGCCATTTGTGCAGAAATGATTGTAAGAGCAGGTGTTGGAAGTATTACCATTGTAGACAATGACCGTGTAGATGCGAGTAATATAAATAGGCAAATTCAGGCGCTTCATTCATCTGTAGACATGCCAAAAGCCAAAGTGCTTTCTGCACGTTTATTGGACATTAATCCCAATTTGAATTTGACGGTTCATGAAATGTATATTAAAGAGGATATAACAACGAATTTATTAACTGCAGCCCCTTGGGATTATGTAGTTGATTGTATAGACACTTTGTCCAGTAAAGTTTTTTTAATTAAAAAGTGCCTAGATATGAAAATACCTATTGTAAGTTCCATGGGCGCCGGAGGCAAGGTAGATCCTTCTCAAATTAAAGTAACAGATATTTCAAAAACCTATGTTTGCAATTTGGCAAGATATGTTCGTAAAAGGTTACAAAGTTTAGGGATAAAAAAAGGCCTAAAAGTGGTGTTTAGCCCTGAAAAAGCCGACCAAGATAAAATCATTGTAACGGAAAAGGCATTTCCTAAAAAATCTATAATTGGTACATTAAGTTATATGCCCGCTATGTTTGGCTGTACGGTTGCCAGCGTTGTAATAAGGGACCTAATGGCTATTGACTGATTTATCCCCTAATTTTCTTTGAATTAAGCTTATTTTATCCTTATTTTGCACCTCCAATTGGAAGCTCCTGGTTCGGTAGCTCAGCTGGATAGAGCGTCATCCTTCTAAGATGAGGGTCATTGGTTCGAATCCAATCCGGATCACAAAGCCTGTCACGATAGTGACAGGCTTTTATCATTTAAGACAGCATCTCAAGCTCGCTTGAGTAAGCTGGCGAGAATGATAAAAGCTAACTAAACGCGGAGCGTTTAGTTAAAAGGCTTTGGATAAGCTCCACAAAGGGATGCCGACGCAGTGAAACGAAGTCGGCAAAAACAAAAGTAATCTCTTTGGTAAATTTCCCGAGCAAAGTAAACTAATCCTTAGGCACAAGCTCCTTAAAATCAATCTCTATATGCTTACCAGTCGCTGGTCTTGTAATCATGTTCCCTGGCATAACATTACGGTTTTGCTTAAACCCGCCTGAATACATATAAAACTTTCCATTTTCTACCCCAGCACCATAATCAAATCTTTGATGCGTTTTATTATTTGCAGTTGTTGTAAACCTTGCTTCGGTGAGTTCAATCCAATTTCCACTAAAAGTAATTACCCACTGATTGCTATAATAAGCTTTAAAAAAATCATCTCCATTATCTCCAAAATTTTCAACAAAAGCATATAATCGTTTAAACCCAGTTTTAGTATCTGTTTTGTGTTGAGTCCATTGAGAAAGCAAATGCCATTTATAATTGTCATCGGGTGATGCATAATATCCAATATATGTAGCACTATCTCCTTTCAATGCAGTAATCCCAGTCAAAAAACGATAAGTAGTATTTGTTTTCCAATTTGAAACCAAGTGGCTATGCCCTCCAGAACCTTCATCACCAAATTCACCTGTGAAAACTTGATTTCCTTTCTTGTTTAAATGAACCATATAATCATTCGGTATTTGCTTTGGATCATCAGTTTTAAATAAACTCCAAATGGAGAAAATAAAACGCCTTTCATTTAAACTATTAATTTGAATACCCCCATATCCACTGTGAAAACCATTGGTTTCATAGTACGCATGAACGGAATTTTTTACTTCATCGGGCACCATTATTTCGGTGTAAAACCATTGTACACTGCTGTCACCAGGTACCGTATATCTTAAATGAGTAGATGCTGCTCCACGGTAATGACTTGAATTAAATTGAATTGTTTCTGGCAAAACATCATGGAACTGCAACCCTTGAATTGTAGGATATTTAACACCATTTATTGAATTTCCTTTAATTTTAAGAAAATGATAACCTGAATCTTGTATTACAAAATTACCTATAGGTATAATAGTATCTAAAATGTTGATTTTAATATTTTTTTGTTTTGTTTTTCCATCTAGATTAATTGACAATGTACATGCATTGAAAACTTTACTTATTCTCAAGGAAACTTTAAAAGTGTTTGGTTTAGGGACATAAAAATAAACTTTAGTGATTCTATTGGATTCTGTCCAGCCTAATAAACCTTCTTTGGTAATATTAGTGTCTTCATCTGCTCTTGGAATGGTATATGCGTTATTATAAAAAGGAACATACAAGTTGCTAGGGGATTGAGCATACAAAAAATTAGAAAGAAGTAATAAAGTGCATATCAAGTATATGCACTTCTTCTTCATCAATATCAATTTAAGCTGTTTCATAAAGACAAATTTGAATCAAAATGATTTAATTTAGCAATATGTACTTTTTACAATACATATTAGCCATTTCGAAATTAGTATATATATCCCTAACAAGACTAAAACAATCAGAAACATGGGGAAAGGAATACTTACATGAATTGGAAGTCAAATACAACGGCAAATTCGAAACTTCCCTAATTAGTAAGGTAGCAAAATACCAAAGCATTCAATTGCATTATGTGGCTAATGCATTTTCGGGTTTATTTGAAAGAATGAATAACAAAAATGAAGTGGAAAGAAATATTCAATACTTTTTAATGACGGTATTGTATGATGAACTTATTGACGAAAATAAATTAGAAGAGTCCAGGTTAAATGAAATGTTTTACCACCCACAAAAAGCCGAACCACATAATTTTAAAGAACGTGTATTATTGGCAATGCATCTTGAGCTACTAAGTAAAATTGCCAATGAGAAAAGCTATTGGGATACGATCGAAAAAGTGCATTTAGCACAAAAGGATTCTGCAAAACAATTTAATGAAGTAACAAGTTTTGAAGAAATCATGGACATAACCAAACGAAAAGGTGGTTACAGTTTATTAATGTGTAGACATTACCTCACCGACCCTATAGATGAAAAAATTGATGAATGTTGGTACCATTTAGGTGGACTTATTCAAATGACCAATGATTTATATGATACTTATAAGGATACCAAAGCGGGTATTTATACTTTTGCTAATAAATCTGAAAGCATAAATACAATAGAAGCTGCCTACAATTCTCAAAAAGAATTATTGAAAAATAGCATTATTCATTTACCAATTTCTCCAAAAAATAAAGAAAGCTTTTCCTTAAATATTTCTATTATTCCTGCCTTTGGTGATATTGCAATTCAACAACTAAAAGGCATCGCTTTACATTCAACTACTATGCCTAATTTTAATAAAATTCCAAGAAAATCATTAATAATAGATATGGAGTTAAACGTAAATAAGTACAGGCTTTTAAAATATGCTTATAAAAACGGAAAATTATGGAAGTAAAAATAGAAGCAAGCTGGAAAAAAGAATTGTCTTCTTTATTTGACAAACCTTATTTTTCAAAAATTACAGCTCATTTAAAAACTGAAAAAGCTCTTAAAAGCACCATATATCCCAAAGGCTCACTCATTTTTAATGCCTTTGAACAAACACCATTTGATCTAGTTTCAGTTGTAATACTAGGACAGGATCCGTATCACAATCCAGGACAAGCCATGGGATTAAGTTTTTCGGTACCCGATGGCGTTAAGCCTCCTCCTTCACTAGTTAATATATATAAAGAACTGAATAAAGATATTGGCATGCCCATACCAACCACTGGAAATTTAACAAAATGGGCTCAACAAGGTGTTTTATTGTTGAACGCCGCGCTCACTGTTCGCGCAAATGAGCCTGCAAGTCATAGTAAAATTGGATGGATGGAATTTACAGATGATGTTATAAAAATAATTTCAAATCAAAAAAAAGAAGTTGTTTTTCTTTTATGGGGTAACTTTGCACAACAAAAACAAGTATTGATTGACGCTACAAAACATAAAATTTTAAAAGCAGCACACCCATCCCCCTTAAGTGCACACAATGGATTTTTTGGATGTAAACATTTTAGTAGCACCAATCAATATTTAGTCCAACACCATAAAACCCCCATTGATTGGATGCCGTAATGAAAAAATAATTGTTATGAAACTTATTAAAAATATTATTGGAAGATTTTTAGCTTTTTGGGCTTTACTTATGTTTGCTTCTTCCATGTTCATATATATGTGGTTTTATATTATTTGTATATTCCTAAAGGAGCCAAATAAAACAAGATGGCATCGCAGAATGTCTCAGTTGTGGATGGGTACCTTTATGTTTTTATCTGGCATTAGATTTGCGGTTCGAGGCAAACATAATTTTAATGGATTAAGCAATGCTGTAGTTGTTTGCAATCACAATAGCATGTTAGACATACCGGTAAGTTTTCCATTTCTTCCTAGAGCTAATAAAACCATTGCAAAAAAATCACTGTCCAAAGTGCCTATTTTTGGATGGATCTATTCCATTGGCACAGTGCTAGTAGATAGAAACGATAGTAAAAGTCGCCAAGCTAGTTATGATGAGATGAAATATGTTTTAAGCCATGGGCTTGATATGCTTCTTTATCCAGAAGGCACAAGAAATAAAACAGCCGCACCTTTAAAATCATTTTATGACGGCGCCTTCAAATTGTCTATTGAAACACAAAAACCTATAGTACCAGTTGTTTTATTGAATACTAAAAAAATGTTGCCAGCTAAACCAAGTATGTACTTTAAACCTGGCAAAATTACCATGCATATTTTACCAGCAGTATATCCAGAGGGCCATTCCATCGATTCCCTTAAAAAGATGGTGTACGATATTATGGCTAATTTTTATTTAGAAAACGAGAAATAAAACACTATGAACTAGAATGTAGAATTCGAGAATGTTCTGCTTCTATTAATTTTCAAATCTCTCAAAATACCTGACTTTGGATTTACAGTAATACTAAAGGACTTATATAAACCAATAGGCGTCACATTAATGGCTAATTGCCAACAATGCATTTCTCTGGTAATAAACATACTAAGTTGTTGAATACTTGCTTTTTCAACATCAATATATCCAGTACCGCCAATTTTCCATTTTGGGGTTAAACTAAAATCTCCATTAAAGTTTAAGGAATTAAATGTTTGTGTTTTATAGCCTGTAAAATCTGATTTTAAAATTCTAGAAAAATTAAAAGAATAAGATACTGTTAAATTCCATGGAATGTCAAAATCGGTGAATTCAGCAGGATTGGCTTTTACATATTGTAATTGTCTTTGTTGTTCCTCGGGGGTCATGAAAGGATCCAAAGGAATTTCTTTTTTCTTAGAGGCTGCCTCATTTTTTGATTTACTCTTAAATGAAGTTGAGAATGAAATACCCCCATTTGTGATGTTCCCAAACTTAAACTTAGTAGGATCAATGTCTAATTTGTTTACGCGATATCCTTTACTATCAGTTGCATAGGGATCCACTGAAAAAGATGAACTTATATTAATCGTGTTAAACAACAAAGTTCTGGCATAAAAATTAAAATTACCTAAGGCAAAACTGTCTGCTAGTAAATTATAGTTTGAGTTAAATCCAAAGCCTTCCAATAATTTAACTTTTTTGAAAGCATTTTCTGAGGTATCTCCTTTTTCCTTATCACGTACTTTCATTTCAAGCAAGTTGTCAATACCAAAACCTATTCCTCCATAATTCCCTTCTGAATAAGCGCCTCCCATGCCATTTCCATCAAATTTAGAAAAGCGGTAAGTTCTTCCTGTTGAATCTATTTGTGCTGTATAATGATATGAAGAAGCCAAGTCGGGTGTATAATTAAAACTTATACTCGGTCTAATTTCGTGTCGGATTGCTTCTACATAATTGCCCTTTACTTTATAGGTACCAAAAATTCTAGTAGAGGTTCCTAAACCAAACGTTACATGTGCGGCATTGTAAAAGCCTCTTGAAATGGTAGTATCTACTTTCTTTAACTTACTATTCCAACTTAACGTATTGGCTTGACCAAACCACTTATCTTCAAAACCTATGGAAGGTGAAATAGTAATTGGCCCTAAACTTGGCAATGACAATGTAATGGGTATACTATGTGTAGCGCCCCACTGCATTGTATCCAATAGACGATTAATATTAATGGAAGAATCGTAAAAATTTATTTGGTTTTGAAATGAACCATTGTAACCAATACCAATTTTCTCATACCATTTACCTGCTCCTACTTGATCCTGTTTTTGGAATGGGTAAATAGTTAATGCATTAAAGTTAATATTAGGCAAGCTAAGGTTTACAGTCCTTTGATTGGTGTTTTGACTATGATTTAAGTTAACCGATAAATTATATAAATTCTTCCAAGATTTAGAATAAGAAATAGATGAACTTAACCTATTTTGAAAATTTTGGTAGGGATTATTTAAGATGTAAGAATTGTATTTTGAGCTACCAAAGTTTACATTTGCTGAAAAGCTGGTTCCTGGCAAAGCCCTGCTATCCATTTGGTGAGACCAATTAACCATAAATGTTTTACCTCCTGTGAACTCGTCTGCAATGGACGTATTTCGATTTAAGATTTTAGTGTTTTGTAATGACAAATTAAAATTTCCCAAATATTTATAGCGCATTATATATTTGGTATTTAAATTCATACTCCACCCTCCATAAGAATAAATATTGGCTCTTACCGTTGCATCAACATTATCACTTAGAATTTTATAATATCCAAATCCTTCCAAACCCAACCCAAAGTCCTCACTAGTGTTAAAAGCTGGAGCCATTAAACCGGAATGCCTGCCTCGCGTTAAAGGAAACAGCGCAAAAGGGATTTGCAATGGAATTGGTACCCCCTCAAACTCTGGATAGATAGGTCCGGACAAACCCATTTTATCGGTTATGATTTTTAACTTTTTTGTGACAAATGCAAAATGGGGTTCATCTAAATTACAGGTTGTAAATTTTGCTTTCCATGCAAAGGCTTCGTCCTTGCTTACTTTTTTCATGGTATTGGCATTCACAAAAATCTCACCTTGCTGAAAATTAGTATTTTTTGTCAAACCCTTACCCGATTTCATGTTGTACAAAATGGTATCATTCACCGAAACCATTTGACTCTCTTTGAATTTAGGATTGCTTAAAGGATTCCCCGATGTATCCTTAGCTCCAAAGGCCTTAATATTTTGGGATTGTTGGTCAAATATGATGTTGGCTGCATCCAGTTGTGAACTTTTATATACCGTTCGGGCATTACCATAAAGAAAAAACTCCTTAGTTTTTATAATCATAACACCCGAGTCAGATGCATTGTAGTCAACCGCAGCATCCAGGCTATCTTTTGACAGTCTTAATGACTTAACATAAACCATACTGTCTTTATAAATTACAGTGGTGTCAGTTTTTATAGCGAGGGTGTCCTTTTTGGCAATGGAAGTATCCTTTTTGAGGACTACTTGAGGGCTATTTTTGGATGTCTTGGATTTAAATAACTGGGCATTTAACAAGCTAGTTGGTAAAACTATTGTTAATAATAGTAAAATCCCCATTTTTACAATATGGGGGCTAGTTTTTACGTTAAATTTGTATCCTAAATGTATCACTGGTGCAAAAATAAACTAAAACAGCATTAAGGAACTGATTATGAAGCAAAATAGACTGATTTTAGCATTTACTTTAGGCATTTTTGCCCTTTTAACCTTATCTACGAATAATCTTAGTGCTCAAGGACAGGCGAAACCCCTTAAACGTATCATTATTGACCCTGGTCATGGCGGTACCGACTCGGGTGCTGCTGGTGAATTTTCAACCGAAGCGGCAGTTTCATTAGAAATATCGTTAAAACTCGCTGAGTATATTAAAAATACATTGCCCGAAATGGAGGTTATATTAACCAGAAAAACGGATATTTTTAATTCAGTGGTTGAAAAAGCCAAAATTGCAAATGCCGCAAAGGGGGATTTGTTTATTTGCATACATACCAACTCAGCCGATCCAACTCGTAAAAAAGAGGTCATTGGCTATACTACTAAAACAAAGTATGTTAAAAAGAATGGTAAAAAAAGAAAAGTAACCGTTCAGGTACCAAGATACAAAGTAACCTATACTCCAAGCCAGGCAAAAGGAACGGAAACTTTTATTTACAATGTTGACAAGTCCGATCAACGTAAGGAAATGGCTAGTGATGCCGTAGATGATGTTGTAGAAAAATTGGACTCCGTTTCGGAAAGACAAATTAAAGAAATTAATGAAACCGATCCTACAAGGTCTATGATGGCTAGTTTGGTAGCACAACAATATTTTCAACGTGCTGCAAGCTTGGCGCTAACCATTGAGGAAGAATTTAAAAATGCTGGACGATTAAGCAGAGAGGCAAAACAAAGACAAAAAGGAATTTGGGTGTTGGCAGCGGTTCAAATGCCCGCCGTATTAGTGGAAACAGGTTTTATATCTAATCCGGAAGATGAAAAATATTTAAATAGTGAGGAGGGGCAGAATCAGATATGTGAAGTCATCACCAAATCTTTAATTAGGTACAAAAACTCCCTGGAAAACCAGAAAAAGAGTAATACCAATTAGCCAATATTTTTTGGTAAATTTGCATTAGCATATAAACAGAAATAATGAAGGTATCTAACGAAACTAAAGTAGGCGCTTTAACTATTATAGCGATTACTTTAATTATACTGGGGTTTAATTTTTTAAGGGGTAAAACCATTTTCAAATCTGGTAATTTTATCTATGCCAAATATGCAGATACGAAAGGACTTATTATATCTAACCCTGTGTTTGTAAATGGTTTTCAAGTAGGAACTGTTTTTGATATCGAAAACCAATCCGCTGACCTTTCTCAAATTGTAGTATCTATCAAATTAAACGACGCCTACAAAATTCCAGCAAATTCAATTGCTACTATTCAGGATAATCCACTGGGTACAAATAGCATTGCCATTGTATTAGGAAATGCTAAATCATACTTGAATGCTGAGGATACTATAAAAACTGCTCCAGCAGCAAGTTTACTTGGTGATTTAATGAATACCCTATCACCATTAGGGGAGCAAACAAAAAAAACAATTTCAGATCTAGAGAAAGTATTGGTAAATATTAATAAAGTTTTGGATGATCAAAATAAATCAAACTTTGCTCAGATACTAGCTAATTTAAGCACTGCAACCGAGAGCTTAAACAAATCACTTGTTTCGGTAGAATCCATGCTTCAAAGTCAAACCGGTTCTATTGCCCAAACTGCAAACAATGTAAATAATTTCACGAAGAACTTAAATGATAACAATAAAAAAATAAATGATATCATTAGCAATTTAGATTCAACTAGTAAACAAGTAAAAGATGCTGACTTATCCAAAACCATAAAAGAAATTCAAGTAGTTGTAAAAGAATTGACACAAACATTGCATAATTTAAACAACGGAGAGGGAACAGCAGCTAAATTACTAAATGACCCTGAAATTTATAATCAACTAAAAGGCACAATAAAAAGTATAAACACTTTAGTAGACGATGTTAAAGTGCATCCAAAACGATACGTTAATATTTCTGTTTTTGGGAAAAAGGATAAAAGCACCCCTTTGATTAAGCCTATAGCTGATACCCTACCGTAATGAATAAGATTGGCTATTTTTTACTCATTTGCCTTTTTGCATTTACAACTTTGAATGCACAATATAAATTTGGAGGCACCAATGCAGTTGGCTTAGATAGCAACGCCAAACTAATTGAATTCCTTTCAGCTGAAACCTACAATGTAAAAAAAATGGACAGCATGGATTTTTTAATTCTTGTTGGTCATGTGAATATTAAACAAGGTAAAACCTTATTGTATGGTGATAGTATTATTTTAAATACTACACTAAACACTCTTGAAGGATTTGGGAATGTACATATCAACGACGCGGACAGTGTACATACTTATGCAGACTTTTTAAAATACAACGGCAATACAAAGAAAGCTATACTAAGAAAAAAAGTAAAATTAACGGATGGTAGAGGTGTATTAACCACGGACTCATTAGACTACGATGTTTCAGTAAAAATTGGTAGTTTTTTGAAAGGTGCTAAACTCGTAAGAAATAATACAACTTTAACCAGTGTGGAAGGCTTTTATTATGGTGTAACACGTGATGTGATTTTTAGGAAAAAAGTGGATTTAAGAGACCCTGAAAATCATATTATAACAGACACATTGGAATACAACACTTACTCGCAGTTAACCAATTTTATTAGTCCTACTAAAATAGTTACTAAATCAAGAACTATTCGAACGAGTAATGGCAATTACAATTTGGGAACCAGAAAAGGATACTTGTATGATAGATCCTCAGTTGATGACAGCACTTATCGTTTTATAGCCGACGAAATGGCCATTGATGATTCTCTTGGCTTGGGTGAATTTAGAGGAAATGCTATTTACCGATCCAAAGACAGTGCCAGCTTTGATTTACTCGCTAATAATATTAAAACCAATCGCAAGAAAGATATTTTATTAGCTACTGAATTGCCT
Source organism: Bacteroidota bacterium (assembly GCA_037975805.1). Taxonomy (GTDB): domain Bacteria; phylum Bacteroidota; class Bacteroidia; order Chitinophagales; family Chitinophagaceae; genus Sediminibacterium. The sequence continues at coordinate 68,915 of JBANFX010000043.1, forward strand.
ACACTGCTGATAAAACAAAAAAAAGATACAATGTATGTGACTGCAGATACTTTGTATGCTGCAAGAATAGACGACCTATCTCGTAAAATGACAAAAGCAAGGGATAGTGTTGGCATACTAAAGGACACTACCTTAAATAAATATTTTGAAGCTTTTCATCATGTAAAAGTGTATTCCGATTCCTTACAAGCCAGTTGCGACAGCTTGTTTTACGCTTTAAGTGATAGTACCATAAGATTATTAAAGAAGCCCATTATTTGGTCAAACAATAATCAAATAACTGGAGATACCATTTATTTATTCTTGAACAATCGCAAGCCGGAACAGCTTCTGGTTTTTGAAAACGCTTTTGCCATCAACAGAGTAGATACCACACAATACTTTAACCAATTAAAAGGAAACAAATTATCCGCATGGTTTGAAGATGGCGCATTGGTTAAAATGAAAACAAAAGGTGCTGCCGAAAATATATACTTCGCACTTGACGAAGAAAAAAAGTTTGTGGGTATGAATCACTCTTCGGCACAATCTATTGAGGTTAATTTTGAAGATAACGAAGTTTCAAAAGTTGTATTCATCAATCAACTCAATGGCAAAATGTCCCCGTTAGGTCAAACGCAAAAAGAGTCCCAACAATTAAAAGGATTTAAATGGCTCGAAAATTTTAGACCAAAAACAAAGTTTGAGATTCTGTCTCCGAAAAACTAAATTAGGACACTAATTATTTGCATCAGCTTTCTCCAACATTAAATAGGCTTTAATAAATCCATCAATTTCTCCATCCATTACTGGTCCAACATTGCCTACTTCAAAATCGGTTCGATGATCCTTAATCATTTTATAAGGATGAAATACATAAGATCGAATTTGACTTCCCCACTCTATTTTTTTCTTTGTTGAATTCGATGCATTTAAGGCTTCTTGTTTTTTTCTCATCTCTTCCTCATACAACCTGCTCTTCAACATTTTCATAGCGATTTCCCTGTTCTCACCCTGTGTTCTTGATTGTTGACATTCTACAATGATGCCTGAGGGTAAATGTTTTAATCGAACAGCCGTTTCCACTTTATTTACATTCTGTCCACCTTTACCTCCACTTCTGTAAAATTCCCATTCTATATCGGCTGGACTTACTGTAATTTCAATACTATCATCAATTAATGGATAAACATAAACGGAAGCAAAAGAAGTATGTCTTCTTGCATTACTATCAAAAGGCGAAATTCTAACTAAACGATGAACCCCTGATTCTGCTTTTAAAAATCCATATGCAAAAGGCCCATCAAATTGTATTGTTGCAGATTTTATACCAGCACCATCTCCCTCCTGATAATCCAAAGAGGTAACTGTCCATCCTTGCTTATCCCCATACATACTATACATTCTTAATAGCATTTCTGCCCAATCCTGACTCTCTGTTCCGCCAGCACCGGGATTAATTTGCATAATAGCAGGTAATTCATCCTCAGGTTTATTTAAAGTGCTTTTGAATTCGGCGTCTTCTATGAGTAAAACCGCTTTATCAAAAGCTTCTTTAGTTTCTATTTCTGTGGCATCACCACCTTTCCAAAAATCAAATAATACTGCAAAATCCTCAACACTGGTTTCAACATCTTGATAAAGATGAATCCAATATTCATTCACCTTTATTTCTTTCATGATACCTGTAGCGCGCTTGTTGTCATCCCAAAAACCAGGAGACAAGGACATTTGTTTGTCTTGATCTACTTTTTGAATTCGATTGTCAACGTCAAAGAAACCTCCTCAGGACAATTACCTGGTCCTTCATGCGCTTAATTTGTTCTATCGTCATGATCAGTTTTTAAATTTAAAAGTACTACAAGCCTCATAAGCCGGATTCTGTTTCTAAACTATCATTTATCTAGCCTCACTATTGCTAGTGAAGTCTTGCTGCCTACCCTGGAACTTGAACGAGTCGCTCTCAAACGTTCCTTTACGTGGCATTACAGCACCCAAGGTTTACCCTACAAAACAATTACTTGCTTTGTTCGTGAGCTCTTACCTCACGTTTTCACCTTTTCCTCTTGCGAGGTAGTTATTTTCTGTGGCACTATCTCTGCCCTCTTGCGAGGACGCCGGCTATTCACCGGTGGGTTACCCTATGCTGTCCGGACTTTCCTTGGTAATTGCTTACCACGATAGCTCGGGTTTGTAGTATTACAAAGGTAGTAAATAAGAATAATTAATAAACAATTAAGTATTATTGAATTAATTATCATAATTGCAATAGTATTAGTATTCAAAAAATACTTCGGTAGCACCATATCCGTAAAATTCGGAATACTGATTAATGAAGCTTTTAACACCTGGCTTAACCTTTAATAAGTCGTGAATTTCTGCTTTTAATTTCCCCTTACCTACACCATGTATTATAATCATAGAAGGTAAATTATTAAGGCGCGCTAATTCAAACCATTTTTCAAATTCTTGCAATTGAAAATGCAATATTTCGGCATTACTTAAATGATTATACCTATCTATTATTTTTTCAATATGCAAATCAATTACAGAACGAGCTTGTTGTATATTTTGCTTTATTTTAGAAGCATCATATACTTTATATCCTGCATTGCGCAAAATATCAATAGCAATATGATTGTCCTCTTCTTTATCGGGATATGTTTCAAATAATGGATAACTAATAGTTGCTTTATCGTCTTCTTTTAAAATTTCTATTTTCTGAAATAATTGTTTGGGCTTAATTTTAACATTGGCCTCAAAATGGTCCGCTTTCTTTTTATGAGGATCAGTTAAAGAAAAATCAAGATGAAAACTTGGACTATCATTTACTTGAGCAAAGGAGATGTCATGAATATAAAAATCGGTAAAGGGTGCAATGCTAGATTCGATGGAAAAATTACTTTCTCCCCCAAAAGCCTGTTCATAAACAAAATTATAGCTAACTCTATTTCTATTAGATAAATATATTTTTAAATTATCAACCACCTCATCATTAAAGTCATCCAAACTAAATTTGGGTATAATATTTAACCAAACGCCTTCCTCCTCTTTACTATCATTTTTTTGCACTTTTTCCTTTGGAATTTGATCCACATAAATTTTTTGTGGTGCCGCTTTTTGAGGAAATAATTTCTTTTCAGTAAATCGTTTAAAATAAGGAAAATCAATTTGATCCATGTATGCCGGAAATTTTACACCACGCACTTCAATCATGACCATTTGATCGTTCATGATTTCAATGATGCGCCCTTCCTCATTGCTATGTAACACTAAAATTTCATCCCCAATTTGATACTTCATAAACTAACTTAAATAACTAGTTTCATTGAGTTTTGATTTTTTACTGCCGTAGAATGCATAAAATATCAGTCCAATACCCATCCATATAAAAAACCACAACCAACTAATAGGAGGAATTTCAATCATTAAATACAAGCAACACATAGCGCCAATAATAGGTATTACTGAATACTTTCGTAAAAAACTAAATATGGCAACGAGAACTAAAATAAATACAAAAACTAAATACAAAACTTCTTGATAACCTTCCTTGCCTAATGCCCCGAAGGCTGATTTAATTCTATCCTGCCCAAAATAAATAAATACCAATGTTAAAATTGGAATAATAAATTGACCATTAATAAAAGGTAACCTAAACGCTTGACGTTTTGTCCCCTCTGAGATTCTAGGCAAGACCAATACACCAAAACAAACCAGTACAAAAGCAAAAAGTGTTCCAATACTTGTTAAATCGGTCATTGAACTGATTGACATGAATAAAGATGGAATTCCTACAAAAATACCCGTAATGATTGTTGCGAATGCTGGCGTACCAAACTTTGGATGCACATTAGAAAACTTTTTAGGCAATAAACCATCTCGGCTCATACTCATCCATATTCTTGGTTGTCCTAATTGAAATACTAATAATACGCTGGTGGTAGCAACCACTGCACTCACAGAAATTAAATATCCAATTTTATGCAATCCAATTTTTTCAAAAACAAAAGCCAATGGATCATCCACTTTTAACGCTGAGTAATTTACCATTCCTGTTAAAACCAAAGCAATTAAAATATAGAGTATCGTACAAATTACTAATGAGTAAATCATTCCTCTTGGCAAATCACGTTGAGGATTTTTACATTCTTCTGCTGTAGTTGAAATGGCATCAAAACCTATATAGGCGTAAAATACAGCCGACACCCCTGCCAAAACACCTTTGAACCCATTTGGCATAAATGGATCCCAATTTGCCGTATCTACATAAAAGAAACCTAAAATGATTATGCCAATAATGATACATATTTTAAAAATCACCATTGCATTGGTGCTCTTTTTACTTTCTTTAATACCTCTATATACCAACATGGTAATTAAAACCACGATAATGAAAGCAGGTATGTTTAAAATAATTTTCCAATTACCAATACGCGGTGCGTTAGTAATGGCATCATATCCTATTCTGGCTAGCTTGCTAAATGTTTCTTGTGTACCTCCAGCTTTCAGATGTGCAATGGCTTCGTTATAACCTTGATTGGCTTGTTCATAATTGGTAGATAACCAACCTGGTAAATGTATATGGAATCCCTCTAATAAATTAACAAAATAACCACTCCAACTAATGGCAACAACTATATTACCAATGGCATATTCTAAAATTAAAGCCCAGCCAATAATCCAAGCAACTAACTCCCCAAAAGTAACATAAGCATAAGTGTATGCACTTCCAGCAATAGGAACTCTGCTTGCAAATTCAGCATAACACAAAGCACTAAACCCGCAGGTTATAGCTGTAATTATAAATAAAAGGGAAATACCTGGACCTCCATGATAAGCAGCAGTACCAATCGTTGAAAAAATACCTGCACCCACAACAGCTGCAATTCCCATAAATGTTAAATCCTTAACTCCTAATTCTTTCTTTAAACCGCTAGCGCTGTGGCCGTCCGTCATACCCAATGCAGCATCCTGCACAATTTTATCGATTGATTTTTTTCTGAAAAGATTCATGCTTTTTGGGGGATTATTTATTTCGGTTCATTAAATAGTTCGCAAGCTCAATAAGTGGCTGCTTGCGTACAGAAACTACAGCAATAGATTCTAAATGTTCGAATGCTTCTTGTAAATATTTTGCTTTTAAATTTTTGGCCCATTCACCAACACCACATGCATTAAAAATTTTCAATACCTTTTCCACTTTATCAGGTGCATTGTTTTTTAATAAATTATCTAATTGCACGCGTTGTTCGTTGTTGGCAACAGACAAAGCATGCAATAATAAAAATGTTTTTTTATTTTGTTTGATGTCTCCACCTACTTCTTTACCAAAGTCTGCTGCATTTCCATAGGCATCTAAATAATCGTCTTGTATTTGAAATGCAATACCAATTTTTTTACCAAACTCATACAAGTGTTGACAATTATTTTCACCTGCTCCGCCAATAATAGCTCCAATTTCCAAACTCGCCGCCAACAAAACAGAAGTTTTTAAAGTGATCATTTGGATATAATCCTCCAACGTCACCTTTTCCTTCTTAGCATAGTCCATATCTAATTGCTGCCCTTCGCAAACCTCTCTAGCTGTTCTATTAAATATTTTTAAAATTTTTGGCAAATAAGAAGGTTGAATATTTTGCAAAAATTCATATGCTCTTATCAACATCACATCGCCCACTAATAACGCAGTGTTATTATCATATTTTGTATGTACAGTTGGCATGCCTCTTCTTAAACTCGCCTCATCCATCATATCGTCATGCACCAAAGTGAAATTATGAAAAAGCTCAATAGCTCTAGCCACCACAAATGCATCAGGATGAATGTCGCTAAATAGTTCATTACCCATTATACACATAACGGGACGTATCCTTTTTCCTCCAATCGTTAAAAAATACTCACCTGGCGCATACAATGAACTAGGTGTAGCAGGAAAATGCTGGGTATCAAATTGTTGATTGAATTGTGACGATAATTCTTGAAAACTTAACATGTTACAAACTTACCCAAATTTTAGCATTTATAAAACAGTCAATTTTGTGAAATCCCCCTATTTTTGTACTCCCTCAACACTGATATTTTATGAAAATGTACCGATTCGTAATTTTATGCATCCTTACTGCAATCTCAAACTTCAGTTTTTCACAAGATTATACTCCCGATACCGTTATCAACAGACAACTACATTTATATGCAAGTCCTTATACAAAGGCTATTGGTGTTAAAATGTACCCTAGTGCTATTTCCTACAAGAAGTTTATAAAAACAAATACAGCCATGGAATTTTTGGGTTACTTTTCATTAGATGGCTTTCGTACAACCGCATTATACGAAAAATACATGCCTATAGATGGGAACGAAAACCTAACATGGTATGTTGGATACGGAGGTCATTTAGGATTGTGGAGCGAGGAATGGAAAAAGAATAATCCAAATCATTCAGCAGGCATTGCCTTGGGAGTTGATGGTATTTTAGGGCTAGATTATAAAGTGAAAAACGCACCTTTAAATATTAGCGTAGACTGGCAACCTTCTTTCAACTTTGTTGGGGCCAGTTATTTTGAAAGTGGTTGGGCTGGATTGGGTGTGAGATATACTTTTTAATATTATTTGTTCAAACTAAATAACGAATCTACAAATTCAGTTTTGTCAAATAATAGTAGGTCGTTGATTTGTTCTCCCACTCCTATATACTTAACAGGAATTTTACATTGATGTGCGATGGCTAATACTACTCCACCTTTCGCAGTTCCATCCAATTTGGTAATTGCTAACGCATTTACATTGGTCACTGCCATGAATTGCTTGGCTTGCTCTAATGCATTTTGTCCTGTAGAACCATCAAGCACTAATAAAACTTCATGAGGTGCGTCCGGCAATTGTTTTTGAATAACCCGTTTAATTTTATTAAGCTCATCCATTAAATGTGCCTTATTGTGTAAACGACCTGCCGTATCAATTAAAACAACATCTGCATTTTTGGCAATAGCAGATTGAATAGTATCAAATGCAACTGCGCTAGGGTCGGAACCCATATTTTGCTTTACAATATGCACACCAACTCTTTCACTCCAAATAGTTAACTGATCAACAGCTGCCGCCCTAAATGTATCTGCAGCTCCTAACAATACCTGGTTACCGGCATCCTTGTAATGATGCGCCAGTTTACCAATGGTAGTAGTTTTACCAACGCCATTCACCCCTACCACTAAAATTACATATGGCTTTTTATTTGCGGGTGGAATAAAACCCATTTGATCCACGGGCGCATCCACTAATAAATTTGCAATTTCAGCCTGTAAAATAGAATTCAGTTCACTTGTTGATAAATACTTATCCTTCTTAACGCGTTCTTGTATTTGTTCAATAATTGCAAGTGTAGTATCCACCCCCACATCAGCACTAATGAGCGCTTCTTCTAGTTGATCCAAAACTTCATCATCTACCGATGTCTTCCCAATAATTACTTTAGAGATGCGTTCAAAAAATCCTTGTTTGGTTTTTTCCAAACCCTGATCTAATGATTCTTTCTCTTTCTTTCCGAATAATTTTCCTAAAAAGCTCATATTGCAAATTTAATGATTTCTGCATGGTAGTGGTATAAAAAAAGCCTCAACATGTGAGGCTTTCAATATTTTCTGTTACGAAAAGTATGTTATTGAATTACTTAGCTGCTAAGAATTCAGTTACTTTATCTTTATGAACAATATTCTCTTTAAAAGTATACGCACCAGTTTTAGGGCTACGTACTGCTTTGATTACTTTTGTCCAGTTTTTAGCTTCAGCAGAAGCCTTAAGATCTTTTACTTTCGCGTTTTTAGATGCTGCTTTTGCCATGATTATTTAATTTCTTTGTGAAGAGTTACTTTTTTCAAAATTGGGTTATACTTTTTGAACTCCAAACGATCTGGGGTGTTCTTTTTGTTCTTAGTGGTAATATAACGGCTAGTTCCAGCCATGCCAGAAGTTTTATGCTCTGTGCATTCTAAAATTACCTGAACTCTGTTTCCTTTACGTGCCATGATGGTATATTATTATACTTAATTACTTTGTTTCTTGTTAGATTTTTTCTCCAGCAGCTCTTAATTCTTTAACTACTGCACCTAAACCATTTTTGTTAATGGTTCTTAAAGCATCAGTTGATACTTTTAAAGTGATCCAACGATCTTCTTCTGCAAAGAAGAAACGCTTCTTTTGCAAATTTGGAAGAAAACGACGCTTCGTTTTAATATTTGAATGCGACACACTGTTTCCAGTCATCGGTTTCTTTCCTGTTATCTGACATACTCTAGCCATGAGAAATAATTTTTTACGGACGGCAAAGGTAAGTAAATAACCCTTACTATCCCATTTTTTTTTAGTTTTTTTATTCTAAACGCCCAATTTGACCCAAATATTGCTAATTCATTGAAAATCTTGACCTTATATTCAACAAATTACGCCTAAGAATACATTTCTGCCCTTAATTCCTGCACCCTTTTATCCTCCATATATTCGTCAAAGGTCATTAAGCGGTCAATGATCCCTTTTGGGGTTAATTCTATCACTCTATTTGCCACAGTTTGCATGAAAGTATGGTCATGAGATGTTAATAATACAATACCAGGGTAGTTTTGACAGCCCTCGTTAAAACTTTGGATACTTTCCAAATCTAGGTGGTTGGTAGGCTGGTCCAAAATAACCACATTTGGATTTTGCAACATCATCTTACTCACCATACAACGCACTTTTTCCCCTCCACTTAACACGTCGGTCTTTTTCATTACATCGTCGCCACTAAATAACATTTTACCCAAGAATCCTCTAATAAATGGTTCATCGGCATCCGTTACATGTGCTGGAACAAATTGTCTCAACCAATCCATTAAAGTTAATGGCTTCACAAACTCTTCATTGTGTTCCATAGGCAAATATGCCTTGGTTATAGTGGTTCCCCATTCAAAACTTCCACTATCGGCTTTGCCTGCTTCATTAATGATTTCAAAGAAATAAGTTACTGCTAAAGGATCCTTACTTAAAAATGCAATTTTATCATTTTTACTTACAGAGAAAGTTACGTCCTTAAATAAAATACGGCCATCTACTTCTTTTTGTAATCTTTCTACATTTAAAATTTGATTCCCTACTTCACGAAGTGGCTGAAAGATAATACCTGGATACTTTCTATTGGATGGTTCAATTTCCTCTATAGTTAATTTCTCTAAAGCTTTTTTACGGGAAGTTGCTTGCTTACTCTTACTTGCATTCGCAGAGAAACGTGCAATAAAATCTAGTAATGCCGCGCGCTTTTCCTCATTCTTTTTATTCTTATCACTCATTTGACGTGCCATCAAAGTAGATGACTCATACCAGAATGAATAGTTACCACTAAAGGTTTTAATTTTTGAACGATCCACGTCAGATACATGTGTACAAACCGTATCCAAGAAGTGACGATCGTGACTTACTACCAAAACAATATTTTCATAGTCGGCTAAAAAGTTTTCCAACCAACCAATCGTTTCAATATCCAAACCGTTGGTAGGCTCATCCAATAATAAAATATCGGGGTTGCCAAATAAAGACTGCGCTAATAAAACACGCAACTTAAAATTACTTGGAATATCCTTCATTAAAGATTGATGCATATCCTCTTTAACACCTAAGTCACTCAATAAACTTGCTGCATTGCTCTCTGCTTCATATCCACCCATTTCTCCAAATTCGGCTTCTAATTCTCCTGCCTTAATGCCGTCTTCTTCTGTAAAATCTTCTTTAGCATACAATGCATCTTTGGCATGCATCACATCCCACATGCGCTTATGACCTTGCATGACTGTATTTAAAACCGTTTGCTCATCAAACTCAAATTGGTTTTGTTTTAGGAAAGACATACGCTCTCCTGGTGTAATTTCAACCGAACCTTTAGTAGGTTCAATTTCACCACTTAATATTTTTAAGAAGGTAGATTTACCAGCACCATTGGCACCAATAATACCATAACAATTCCCTTTAGTGAAGCTAATATTCACTTCATCGAACAAAACCCTTTTACCAAAGGATAAAGTAATGTTTCTAGCACTAATCATATATGTAGGATAATTTGAGGTCGCAAAGTTAAGCTATTTAAGCTTACCAATTAGAACGTGCCGTTGCCGACACAGAAAGGTCATCAAATGCCCCTGCTAGGTATTTGTAATGGGCAGTAATAGCAATCATTGCAGCATTGTCGGTACAAAACTCAAATTTGGGAAGATACACCTGTGCATTTGTCTTTTTTCCTAATGCCAGCACCCCTGCTCTTAAACCAGAGTTGGCACTAACTCCTCCTGCTATACAAATTTGTTTGATGCCTGTTTCCTGAATGGCTTTTTTTAATTTTTTCATTAAAATTTCAACAATGGTGTATTGCACCGAAGCGCAAATATCATTCAAGTTGGCTTCTATAAAACCAGGCTCTTGTTTTTGTAAAAAGTATAATACACTTGTTTTAAGTCCACTAAAAGAATAGTTTAAATCGGGTACCAGTGGCTTTGCAAATTCGAATGCTTTTGGATTTCCTTCTTTCGCTAGTTTATCTAATACAGGCCCGCCAGGATAAGGCAGCCCAATAATTTTAGAAATTTTATCAAAGGCTTCACCAGCAGCATCATCAATAGTTTCACCTAATATTATTAAATCCGCAGGACTATTGCATTGAACAATTTGGGTGTGACCTCCGCTCACTGTTAAACACAAGAAAGGAAAGCTTGGTTTAGGGTCATCAATCAAATTTGCCAATACATGCGCTTGCATATGATGCACTGATATTAATGGTTTGCCAAGAGAAAGGGCTAAGGATTTTGCAAATTGTGCACCTACTAATAAAGATCCAATTAATCCAGGTGCTTGTGTAAATGCAATGGCATCCAAATGCGTAAGTCTTTGTTCATGGGATAAATTTGGAAACGCTTTTTTTAACGATTCATCCACTACAGGAACAATATTTTCCATATGAGCGCGGCTCGCTAATTCAGGAACAACCCCGCCATATTTTTCGTGCACTGCTTGGTTGGCAATAAAGTTGGAGAGGATTTTTCCATCCACAATCACTGAAGCTGCGGTTTCGTCACAGGACGACTCAATTGCCAATATGGTAATAGATTTGTGAGACACAGTGCAAAGTTAATTAAAAGTACTAGCTAATTAAAAGTATCCTAGCATTTAGAAAATTACTTTGTTCTAATTGCTTCTACTGGATTCATTTTGGCAGCAATAGATGCAGGAATGATTCCTGAAATCATTCCTAGAATTATGCAAATGCTTAAAGCCAAAGCAACAATACTAGGTGCAATAAATATTGGGAATGGCAAAACTGCCCCAAGGGCAACGGTTAAGAGCCAAACGAGAATCAATCCAACCAAGCCCCCAATAATACATAAGAAAGCACTCTCTAATAAAAATTCATATAAAATAGTGCTACTCTTTGCACCAATGGCTTTTTTAAGGCCAATTTGGCTGGTACGTTCTCTTACCGTTACAAACATAATATTGGCTACTCCAAAAGCGCCAACTAATAATGATAACCCCGCAATAGCCCAACCACCTTGGTTGATGGCGCCAAAAACGCTTTCTATTTGATCCTTAAATTGAGCAACGTCATTGCAAGTGAAATTATCTTCTTGAGAAGGGCTTAACTTTCTTAGCTGTCGCATAATACCATTTAACTCATCTTGTAAAGCCTTAGACGGTATACCCGGCTTGGCTTGCACCATGATGTAAGGATTATTATTATCCGGATTAAAAATAGAAGCAAAATAATAGTAAGGCACTATTGTTGCTTTATCATAATCAAACCCTCCTATCATTGAATTACCTTGTTTTTCAATAACCCCTATAATTTGTAGCCTTCTACCACCATAAGAAATTGTTTTACCCAAAGCCTTATCAGGCTTGCCATAAAGCTCTTCCGCAACCTTGTCTCCTATGACACAAAATGGAACCCCTCTATTAAAATCGGTTTCGTTGAAATATCTCCCCTTGCCAATATTAAAGGTTTGAATTTTATTAAATTCTGAGGTAACTCCGTATAAATTAACTCCCTTCAATTGATTTTCCTCGTAAGAAAAAGTGGTGGTTGTTGAAACAAAAAAGGCAATGTTTGATGCTAAACTTGAACGTTTTTGGATGAAATCCATTTCGTCAATTTTCATAGAAGGCCGCTTTACGAATTTCCACCATGGATATTCAGGTCCACCATTATAATCCCATTTATCTATAAAAATAGTATTGCTTCCTAAACCAGATAAATCGTTACTAATTTTTGACTTTAAACTGTCAATGGTAGCAAGTACCCCAATTATGCAGAAAATACCAATGGTAATACCAAAAAGGGACAAAAAAGTCCTTAATTTATTCACTTTTAGCTCCTGTAAAGCCATCTTAAAACTATTCCAAAGTATGGTAAGTACTTTTATCATTTTGTAAAAATACTTTAAATAAGGTTTGGCTGGATTTTTTTATGCAAACGGTCATTAACTTATCTAAATGCACAAATTGTTAAGGTATTTAGCATTACAGCCTAAAATCATTGAAACGTTTGATAGCTAGTATTCATTTCATACGTACTTTTGCGTCGATTTTTAAATCATTATTTATATGAGTTCCAAAAACATGTTTACCTCTTCGGTGGGGAAAAAATTAGTAATGGCCTTCACAGGAATTTTCTTGATTCTTTTCTTAATTGTACATGCAGGATTAAATGCATGCATTTGGGCAAATGATGAAGGATTAATGTTTAACAAAGCTGCTCATTTTATGGGAAGTTTTGTTGTTCCTCGTGTATTAGAAATTGGTCTTTTTGTTGGTATCTTTTTACACATCATTCAAGGTTATATGTTAACCTTAGAAAACAGAAGTAAAAGATCGGTTGGTTACGCTGTAACTTATGCCAAAGGAAGTAAGTGGTATAGCCGAAGTATGGCTTTATTGGGCACATTACTTTTAATGTTTTTAGTAATGCATATTTATCATTTTTGGACACCGAGTCGTTTGGGTGGTATTGGTGGCATAAAAGCTTTAACAGTGTTTGATAAGAATGGTGTTGAATACCATAATCTTTATGCAGAAATGAAATTAGTATTTGAAAACCCATTAGTGGTTTTATTATATGTTTTAGCATGTGGTTCTTTAGGATATCACTTAGCACATGGATTTCAAAGTGCATTTAAAACCATAGGTATTCACAATAAAAGATACCATGCAATAATTAGTACGATTGGGTATGGTTTCTCAATTTTAATTCCATTGGCCTTTGCTATGATGCCAATTAGTTTTTATTTTAAATTAATAAACTAATTATCAATCAACACATTATTCTAAAACCTAGACAAAAGAATTATTTATGTTAAACTCAAAAATACCTGCAGGAAAATTAGACGACAAATGGGTAGACTATAAAGGTCACTGTAAATTAGTGAACCCTGCTAACAAAAGAAAGATGGAAGTGATTGTGGTTGGTACCGGTTTAGCTGGTGCAAGTGCTGCCGCTTCATTAGGAGAATTAGGATATAAAGTAAAAGCATTTTGCTTTCAAGATAGTCCACGTCGTGCACACAGTATTGCTGCACAAGGTGGAATCAATGCCGCTAAAAACTATCAAAACGATGGTGATAGCGTTTTTCGTTTATTTTATGATACTATTAAAGGTGGTGACTACCGTGCTCGTGAAGCAAACGTGCATCGTTTAGCTGAAGTAAGTGTAAATATTATTGACCAATGCGTTGCGCAAGGTGTACCCTTTGCTCGTGAATACGGTGGATTATTGAGTAACCGTAGTTTTGGTGGCACGCAAGTACAAAGAACTTTTTATGCAGCGGGTCAAACAGGTCAACAATTATTAATTGGAGCCTATCAAGCATTAGAGCGTCAGGTTGCTTTAGGTAATGTAACCATGTATTCCCGTCATGAGATGCTAGATGTGGTGAAGATTGATGGTAAAGCGAAAGGAATTATCGCAAGAAATTTAATTACGGGTGAATTAGAAAAACATTTTGGATACGCAGTTCTATTGTGTACTGGCGGATATGGAAATGTATTTTATTTATCAACCAATGCAATGGGATCGAATGTAACTGCAGCTTGGAAAGCGCATAAGCAAGGTGCTTATTTTGCAAATCCTTGTTTCACACAAATTCACCCAACATGTATTCCTGTTTCTGGTGATCATCAATCAAAATTAACTTTGATGTCAGAATCATTAAGAAACGACGGACGCATTTGGGTACCAAAAAAGCAAGGCGATGACCGCAAACCAAATGATATTCCAGAAGAAGAAAGAGATTATTACTTAGAACGTCGCTACCCTGCTTTCGGGAACCTTGTACCTCGTGACGTTGCTTCTCGTGCTGCAAAAGAAAGATGCGATGCAGGTTACGGTGTTGGTACTTCAAAGCAAGCAGTTTATTTAGATTATGCTGCTGCGATTGAAAGATACGGCAAAACTGAAGTAAGTAAGAAAGGTTTGAGCAATGTAAGCCACGAGGAAATTATTGCTTTAGGAAAAGAAGTGGTAAAAGAAAAGTACGGTAACCTTTTTGATATGTATGCAAAAATCACCGGTGAAAATCCATACGAAGTGCCAATGAGAATTTATCCAGCAGTACACTATACAATGGGCGGCTTATGGGTGGACTACGAATTACAAACCAATGTACCTGGATTATATGCATTAGGAGAAGCGAACTTTAGCGATCATGGTTCTAACCGTTTAGGTGCAAGTGCATTAATGCAAGGCTTAGCGGATGGTTATTTTGTTATCCCTTATACATTAGGAAACAATTTAGCCGATGAAATTTACAATGCTCCTATTCCTACTACACACCCTGCATTCGAAGCTGCAGAAAAAGCAGTTGCTGATCGTATTGCGAAGTTGAAAAATATTAACGGTAAACAATCCGTAGAAAGCTTCCATAAGCGTTTAGGTAAAATTATATGGGATAAATGTGGAATGGCAAGAAACGCAGAAGGCTTAAAACAAGCTATCAACGAAGTACAAGCATTGAAAAAAGAATTTTGGAGTGACGTTAGAATTCCTGGTGAAATAAATGAATACAACCCTGAACTGGATAAAGCCAATCGTGTTGCTGACTTTATTGAATTAGGAGAGTTAATGTGTGTTGATGCCTTAAACAGAGAAGAAAGCTGTGGTGGTCACTTTAGAGAAGAATACCAAACACCAGACGGCGAGGCCTTAAGAGATGATGAAAAATTCATGTACGTAGCTGCCTGGGAAACTACAGGTGAACATCAATGGCAATTACATAAGGAAGAATTAAAGTATGAAGTCATCAAACCTTCTCAACGTAACTACAAATAATTAAACCCAATTAACTACCAGTATAACTTAATATAATATGGCACACAATAACTTAAATTTAAAATTGAAAGTTTGGCGTCAAAAAAATGCTTCTACTCCAGGTGCATTTAAAACATACGAAGTAAATGATATCTCGGATGAAATGTCTTTTCTTGAAATGTTAGACGTATTAAATGAAAAATTAATTGTAACAGGTGATGAGCCTATTGCATTTGATCATGACTGTAGAGAAGGTATTTGTGGAATGTGTTCATTATATATAGACGGTAAGCCGCATGGCCCTTGGCAAGCAAATACTACCTGTCAATTACATATGCGTGCCTTTAAAGATGGCGACACTATTACCATTGAACCTTGGAGAGCCAACGCATTTCCTATTGTAAAAGATTTAACAGTGGATAGAGGTGCATTTGACAGAATTATTCAAGCTGGTGGATATGTAAGTGTAAATACTGGTAATGCGGTAGATGGCAATAGTTTACCTATTGAAAAAGACAAAGCGGATGCTGCCTTTGCCGCTGCAATGTGTATAGGCTGTGGCGCTTGTGTAGCTGCATGTAAAAATAGTTCAGCAATGCTTTTCTTAAGTGCGAAAGTTTCTCATTTAGCATTATTGCCTCAAGGTGAACCAGAGAGAAAATCACGTGTAATGAACATGGTAGCACAAATGGATAAAGAAGGTTTTGGATCTTGTACCAATACTGGTGCTTGCGAAGCTGCTTGTCCTAAAGAAATTTCAATTGCGAATATTGCTCGTTTAAATAAAGAGTATTTAAGAGCAGGCTTAACTGCAGAATAGTGTCAAACACTTATTTTCAGTTTAAGCAATTTATCGTGCATCAGGAACATACCGCAATGAAGGTATGTACTGATGCATGTTTATTTGGTGCCTGGGTGGCAAAGGATGAAAATATACAAACAGCCAATCATTTATTAGATATTGGCACTGGAACAGGCTTATTAAGTTTGATGGTTGCTCAAGCTTTTGCAAATAAAAATATCAATGTAACCATTTGTGCTTTAGAAATTGAAAAAGCCGCGGCGGCAGAAGCAAAGAATAATATCCAAAATAGTCCATGGGAAAAGAACATACAAGTATCACATGTGGCATTACAAGATTATAATGGCGGAGCAGAAAGTATGGATTGCATATTTACCAATCCCCCATTTTTTGAAGGCGACTTACAATCAACCAATGTTAATAAAAATTTAGCAGCACATAGTACCGCTTTACCTTGGACATTTCTTGTTCATCACGTAGGTACACTTTTAAAAAATGAAGGATACTTTTATGTTTTAATTCCTGCACTTCGCGCCTATACTATGCAAAAACTAGCAACGCAAAAAAGTTTGCAACTGGTTGAAGAAGTGGTAGTATTCAATGCTGAAAAACAAAAACCATTTAGAGCTTTGCAAAAATTTAAAAAAACCTCTAGTCCTGTTACCACAGTCAAACGAAGTAATTTTATAATTAAGGATGCTCAAAATAATTATACCGAAAGCTTCATAAACTTATTAGCTCCTTATTACTTGCACTTATAAATTTTTATTAGTGCATGTATTAATGCCTTGCATAAGAACTTAAATAAGAAAACGGTTCCGTTAATATCCCTTTATGCAGCATAGTGGCATTCTTAATGATTTCATTCCCCTTACCAATTAAATCGGGGAGAACATATTTAATAAGTTGCTCTCCAAAAAAGCGACTTGCATCTCTTGGCAATTCATTGGGTAAATTGCCAACTGCCATCACGTCGATACAATTGTGTAAGTATGGCGCCGTTCTTTGCAAACTATTAATATCTACGCCATACACAGGTTCTTCAGATGTAGCATCACCTAAATTTATTGGCACACTTCCAAATGCATCATCTGTAATGTCGGCAATGGTAGTTAAAGCAAAGTCATCCTCTTTTAAATCATCTATTGTGAATAAAGAAGGTATCCCTTTTTCCCAATAAATACCATTCATTAAAATGTGCGTATGTTTTAAATACTCATTAAAAACACAACGATAGCTTTCAGGATGCTCATGAAAATCCATTCTATCATATGTTCCTGTTTGTTTATGAACATATAAATCACGCCCTTTTAAATGAACATATACAGGATAAGCATAGGTTCGGCTTATATATTCGTCGGGCTCAATTTGTTGCACGTCCATTAGGTTCATGATTTCTAAAATACCATGGGCTACTCTACCAGAACCTGTTACTGCAATTTTAATGTTAGGGAGTTTTAATCCAAAATAGGTATGAACCAATTCCATATAATCCTTCACATCTTTAACTCTTCCCAAATGAAAATCTTTTGTTTTATTTCCATAGGCCATGATACCATTATGTGCTCCCACAACACCAGCAAAAAATCCAAATCCTATTAATCTCTGTCCATCCTCATGTTCTAAGCATTCATAATCGATAAGGGTAATTTCTTTATCCATCATCGCATGAAATAATTGTTGATTGTAAGACTGTTCTTTTTTTGTGTGTGAAAAAAACAAATAGGTTTTACCCGCAATTAATTGTTTTACAGGCACTTCCTTAATACCCAATAAAATATCTGCACCGCTTATATCCTGTACAATTTTAATGCCCTCTCTTTCATATTCTTTATCGGGAAAACAGCGAGTTGGGGACGACTCCACCAAAATATCCCAATGCGGATAAGCTTCTTTAAACCATTTGCATTGCTTAGGCGTTAAAGCCACCCTATTATCACTAGGAACTTTTCCTTCTTTAATAAGCCCTAATACTGGCATTTGTTTAATTTTACACAATATACAAAATATAGAAATGAACTATTTTGAATTATTCGGATTACCTATTGCATTTAAAGCTGATCTTGGTCAGTTGAGAACTGCTTTTATGAATATCCAAAGAGCAACACATCCCGATAAATTTGCGCAAGGAACCGAAATGGAACAGGAATCAGCACTTGAACAATCAGCTATAGCAAACAAAGGATTTTCGCTGTTGAGTAATCCCGAAAAAATACTTCCTTATGTTTTAGAAATTTCTGGACACATTCATCCCGATGAAAAGTATAATTTAGCCCCCGATTTTTTAATGGAAATGATGGAGCTAAATGAGGCTTGGATGGATGCCGAGGATGATAGCGCTAAACAAAATATACTTACCCAAATTAATACCTTAAAAAATGACATTTTTAGCCCGATTAAAGCCCATTTGGAAGCTGCTTCGATCGTTGATATTCCCCAAGAAGCAATGCTGCAAATAAAGGACTATTACTATAAGAAAAAATACCTTGACCGTATTTTGGAAGATTTACACCATTAACGTAATATTGCATCCCGCCTGGATAACGCGATTATCCGAATAATAATGCCCAGATGGCGGAACTGGTAGACGCGCTAGACTCAAAATCTGGTTATCGCAAGGTAGTGCAGGTTCGATTCCTGTTCTGGGCACAAACCCTGTCACCTAAGTGACAGGGTTTTTTGTTTCGAAGCTGTGTCAAAAGCTTGCTTTTGTAAACAGATGAGAAGCAAAAAACACAACGAAATGCGCAGCATTTTGTTGGAAGGGTTTGGGTACGCCCGATATTTAGGAAGACGTTTTGAACGCAGTGAAAAACGGCAATCCTGAAAAAACGAAATGCGCAGCATTTTGTTGAAAGGGTTTGGGTACGACCGCCATTCTATCCACTTAACTTAACTTGACTTTTCTTTTCCTTTGATCATACCTTAAATTCGCAATTTTTGATACACTATTTTTACTCCGGTTACTTAATTTGAATATTTTTCATGACTTATGAAAATCAAAGTAAACTAAAGTAATTTGAGTGTAACACTAAGAAAGCGAAAATGAAAGATACATTTACGTCTGATGTACTAGGATCATTAGCTACTACCCCAACAAAAAGCAGAGAAGTAAGACTGAAGAAAAAGTATTTATCCCTTTGAATAATACGGTAATTAAAATTCAGGAGAACAAGCAGATTATGATTTATCTGTATTTATTCTTCCTGCAAATAATGATGTTATCAATACGCTTACAACGCGGGTAAAACGTACTAAGAACAATAAGAAATTTACATGTCATAATAGTAGGTTCTCATTCGGCACTAACTTAAATTTCAATAATGTCGTTAGTTTATGTAACTCAGAAATATTAGGAAAAAAGTGTAAATCATACACAAGGATAGGTGAAATCAGCAGAAGAAATGAAATAAAGTGGAATAGTTGGTATAAATATTGATACCTAATAATTCTTAGTTTTTTATTAATCCTGCTAATTGAATTTAGTTCATCTAATATTATAGTGGTACCAATTAGTGAATATTTTAAAATTTTTTTTAATATATAAATATTTTTTACATATTATTATAAATTTTTATTTAAATTACATTTAAAAATATTTTATGAAAAAAATTTTATTTTTAATCACTTTTTCAGTTTTAATGTTTTCTTGTGGCTTATCTAAAGAAGAACTTACAAAAGAAGTTCAAAAAAGTATGGAAGCCGAATGGAAAAAAAACCCAGATATTATTATTAAGGTTAGGTCTTTCTCATTAATTAAAAAAAGTGATAGTGAATATTCAGGTTTGCTTGAAACTGATGAGTCTGATAAAGAAACACCTACAGTAAAAGTTGAGGGGAAATATAATGTTGAAGTCGTTACTGATGGCAAAGAATTTAAATGGGAGATAAAACAATAAAAAGTTTAATTTTTAATTTTAGCATAAGCTTAATTTTGCTTAATTAGTTGTGTTACTATTTTAAGTTGGTGTGAAATGAAGCCTTTAAAATGGTCTAATATTGATTGAACAGCAATTAGCATTTTGTTGAAAGTGTTTGGGTACGCCCATCGCTGAAGTATAGGAAGACGTTTTGAACGTAGTGAAAAACGGCAATCCTGAAAAATTATCTATTTTTCAGTGTACTTTAAAATTGTACCATTATCTCCTACTATATAACCATTTTTATCATTGAAAAAGTAAACTTTATTTAGCCACTCATTTGTATGAGAACTTTCAGTGTACCAATTTTCTCCTCCATTCGTAGTCTTAAATATACTTCCATTTTCTCCTACAATAAATCCAACTTTATCATTTTTAAAACATACGCTGCTCAAGAAACTTTCAGTCTTGAAAAGACCAACATCTATTAACTTCCATGTTATCCCCCCATCGTTTGTTTTTAATAAAGTACCTTTATCTCCTACTACAAAACCTTTTTTGTCATCAGTAAAATGTATACCTCTTAATTTTACTTTAGTATTTGTGGCACATTTAGTAAATGTTTCTCCATCATCAGTTGATTTATACAATAGACCATTATTTGATGAAATAAAAATATTTCCAGAAGGTGTGATATGAATATTTGTTAAAGTCTCATCTGTATCAATTCGTTTTATTTTCCAGTCTGAATCTTTTTCTGAAAGAGTCATAAATATACCATTGGAACCAATTGTATACCATTTATTTCGCTTATCAAAATAAGTGATATCCCAAAAATCTTTATCTAATAAAGAATCAGGTAAATCAAAATTATCAAATGACTCACTATTTAAAGATTTAGCATTATTTTTATCATTGTATAATATTGCAACAGGTAACTCTCCTTCAAATCCTGCAGCTATTGCCAATTTATCAGAAAATGCAATATTGCGCATTGAGATCGCATTGTCATTAGAATTTGCAGTCCAATTTAGTCCAGCATCAATTGTTTTATAAAATACTGTATGAAACTTAGATTGATCCTTGAAAGTACCTATAGCATACCCTATTGTGCTATCAATGAATTTTATACTATACAAATAATTAGAAAATAAATAAGGATCGTTTTCTCTCATTTTTTTCCATGAATAGAGCGTAGTCAAATTTTTTGTCAAATAACCTAATGTTCCTTCTTTGCCAACCACAACAACATCATCCATAAAAGCAGGAACAACCCCTTTAAATCCGGCAAAATCAATCTTTACGCTGCCATCCCATTTACCTTCCTGAATTTTTGCTTTAGCTAAAATTGCTTGATCCACAGATTTGCCCACTGCAACAAAATCTCCATTTTCCGTAAATGTAATACCCGAATAATCATTTACACCTTGATCTACTGAATTATATATCCAGCTGATGCCACCATCCGTTGTACTCATAAAACATTTTGTTCCAACAGCAGCTCCTTCTAATTCATTTTTAAAATAAATATCAGAAAGTTCACCATGATAATCATCTTTAGAATAAGGATATTTTACAAAAGTAAATCTGGAATAATTATTATTTTCGATAAAATCGTATTTCGTTATATTATTCTCTTTTACTGCAGATTGCCAAGAATATCCTCCATCTTCAGAAACTAAAATTAAAACCTTTGAATAATAATCTCTTTCATCTTTAATGTGTTGTGTACCAACAATATATCCTTTTTTATCATTAATAAAATAAACTTTATTGAAGCGATAATTAACATCAATTTTTATATTATTCCATGTTTTTCCACCATCATCTGTAATAATACAATCACCCAAATGTGATACAACTATACCGTGTTCTGGTGATGTAAAATAGACAGACTTTGGAGTAAAATATTTAACAGTTTGTATTTCGAACCAACTCTTGCCTCCATTTATTGTTTTTAATAACGTTCCTGACTGGACTCCTCCCACATAACCAATATTTGATGTTGGAAAAGATAAGCAAGTTAAACTGTAATTTACACCTGAAAATTCATATTTAGCAGCCATATATCCTCGTGAAACATCATAACTAATGATGATGCCATTATCACCTACACAAATGCCCATAAAATTATTAAAAGCTGTCACAGCATTTATACTAGATTTTAGCATACGATCTTGACTTTGAACAACCGTCCATTTTTGTCCTATT
>JBANFX010000029.1:0-16688 GCA_037975805.1 Bacteroidota bacterium
TTTTGATCCAACACTTAATGATCATCACTGACGAAAACATCACTTTTGATAATAAAGAAGATAAAAAAGAGGATGTAGTTGATGAGCAAGTATTGCAATTAAGAAAAGTATTAAAAACTCCATTAGAAGATTTAGATCTTTCTGTACGTGCGTTCAATTGCTTGAAAGCTGCTAAAATTAACAGCTTGAGCGAATTGGTACAATACGAGCAAGAAGACTTAATGAAGTTCAGAAACTTTGGTCAAAAGTCTTTATCTGAAATCGAGCAAGTATTAATTGAAAGAGGATTAAGCTTTGGTATGGATTTGGGTAAATTAGGATTAGACAAATTAGATTTACAATAGTATTAAAGCGAAAGCTAAAAAACTATTAAAATCACATTTATAAACCGAGCTTTCGGGCTCACACCTTACAATTCCTGACACGGTGTAAGGACAAAAATTAAACGTCATGCGTCACGGTAACAAAAACAACAATTTAGGTCGTAAAAAGGCACACAGAGAAGCCTTGTTAAGTAACTTAGCTATTCAGTTAATTACACACAAGCGTATTGTAACTACATTAGCTAAAGCAAAAGCTTTAAGAACATATGTAGAGCCTTTAGTTACAAAAACTAAAAAGACCGCTTCTAAAGAAGAAATCATGCACAACCACAGAGTGGTGTTCAGTTATTTAAATGACAAAGCAGCTGTGAAAGAATTATTCACTGTTGTAGCGCCAAAAATTGCTGCTCGTCCAGGTGGATATACACGTATCATTAAATTAGGTATTCGTCCAGGTGACAACGCCGAAAAAGCAATGATTGAATTAGTTGACTTCAACGAAATTTACGGTAATTCTGTAAATGCCGCTGCTGAACCAGCTAAGAAAACACGTCGAAGTAAGGCTGCCGGTACTAAGAAGGCTGCAGAAGCACCAGTTGCAGAGGCTGCAACCGAAGCACCAGCTGAAGCTGCATCTACAGAAGAAACCCCAGCTGCTGAATAATGCAAAACGTTATTTAACATATAAGGCAAGACTTTGGTCTTGCCTTTTTTTTGCCTAAATTTGTAATATATACCACATACCCAACCTATAATAACATCATCCAATGACCGCACAACCCGCAATCTTAGTTTTAGCCGATGGCAATGTATTTTACGGACAAGCATTTGGCAAAATAGGTACCACAACTGGTGAGATCTGTTTTAATACAGGGATGACGGGATATCAGGAAGTATTTACCGATCCTAGTTATACTGGTCAAATCATTATCATGAATAATGTGCACATTGGGAACTATGGGGTAAAGGATACAGATGTAGAAAGTAAGTCGGTAAAAATACACGGATTAATAGGACGCAATTTAGAAGAGAAATATTCACGTGCATTGGCAGATGGGAATTTGAATGAATATTTGATTGCCAACAATATAGTTGCTATTGAGGGATTGGATACAAGAGCATTGGTAGCACATGTAAGAACAAGTGGTGCCATGAACTGTATTATTTCATCAGACAATTTGGATGTAGCATCTTTAAAAAAGCAATTGGCTTCAGTGCCAAGTATGGATGGGTTAGAATTAGCAAGTTCAGTGAGTACAAAAGAAGTATACGAAATGGGAGATGTGAATTCTCCTTTAAAGGTTGCTGTGCTTGACTTTGGAGTGAAGCATAATATATTACAATGTTTAGTAGACAGAGGCGTTCATGTTAGAGTACATCCAGCAAAAACAGATTTTGCAACTTTGAAAGCCTTTAATCCAACTGGATATTTTTTATCCAATGGTCCTGGTGATCCAGCACCCATGGATTATGCTGTAGCAACTATAAAAGAAATTTTAGCAGAGAAAAAACCATTGTTTGGCATTTGTTTAGGACACCAATTGTTAGCGCTTGCGAATGATATCCCAACATTTAAAATGCATCATGGTCACCGCGGTTTAAATCATCCAGTAAAGAATGTAATTACAGGTCGTTCAGAAATCACTACTCAAAACCATGGTTTTGGTGTGGATCCAGAAGCAGTAAGAAAGCACAGTAATGTAATCGTATCTCATGTGAATTTGAATGATGATTCAATTGAAGGTATTCAACTAAAAGATCGTCCTGCATTTAGCGTACAATACCATCCCGAAGCTACACCCGGACCTCACGATAGCAGATACTTATTTGATGATTTCGTATCTTTAATGAAAGCGAATTAATCATGCTTAATATTACCATCATTAACGGGCCTAATTTAAATTTGTTAGGGAAGCGTGAGCCAGGTGTTTATGGCAACGAAAGCTTTGAGGATTTTTTAGCGCAATTAAAAAAGGATTTCACACAGGTGAATTTTTCTTACTTTCAGTCCAATGTAGAAGGGGAGTTAGTTGATGCTATTCAAAAATATGGTTTTGATCAGGATGGCATAATTATTAATCCTGCAGCCTATACACATACATCAGTTGCTATTGGAGATGCCATTGCAGCTATTAAAGTGCCAGTAATTGAAGTACATATTAGTAATGTACATGCAAGAGAAGATTTCAGAAAAATATCCCATGTAACTGCCAAGGCAGTAGGAAGCATTGTAGGCCTTGGTTTAAAAGGGTATGCATTGGCCACAGAGTGGTTTGTAAACAATGCAAAATAAATAATTGCATTTTTCTATGACAACAATTGCATCACCATATCAAAAAAAAATTGGGTGGCTGATTGGGATAGCCGTTATACTTAAAATATTTTTATCTTTTTTTATTGAGTTGGGTAACGACGAAGTGTATTATTATACTTATGCGGTGCAGCCAGACTGGAATCATTTTGATCATCCAGGTATGGTAGGATGGATGATGCGATTTACAAGCTTGAATTTACATTGGGTATCTACTTTGTCCATGCGTTTAGGAAGTATTATTTGTGCAGGCATGGCTACCTATACTATTTTTAAAACAGGAACCATATTAAAAGATGAGCGTGCTGGGTATATTGCTGCCTGGATGTATACACTATCCATATATACAAGCATTATTGCTGGTTTATTTGTGTTGCCGGATAGTCCACAATTATTATTTTTTACATTGAGTATTTATTGGATGGTAAAGTATACTCAAAACAATAATAACTATACAACCAAGGATTGGTTATTATTAGGACTCTTTGTTGGCTTAGCTACCCTTAGTAAGGTACATGGTTTGTATTTATGGTTTGGTTTTGGTGCTTATGTTTTATTTCATCATGTAAAAACATTACAAAAAAGAGCTTTATACCTAGCCATTGTAGTCACAATAATTTGTGTGTTTCCCATTTTGTATTGGAATATTCAAAATGAATTTATTACTTATAAGTTTCATTCCAATAGAGTCACTCATACAGGAATATTATTAGATAGTTTTATTCAACAAATAGTTGGGGAAATTATTTATCAAAATCCCTTGGTGTATTTAACGGTATTCATTGCATTGTTTAATTTTAAAAAGCTAAAATTGGCTTTTCAAAATTCCGGTACCGTAAATGCTTTTCCTTTATTATTATGGTTAAGCATTCCTTTATTACTTACTTTTTGGGGGTTATCTTTGTTTAATCCAACCCTTCCACATTGGACGGGTCCAGCTTATATTTCTTTGTTTTTATTAAGTGGAGTGTATTGGAGTGACTATTTACAAAATAAAAATAGCACTCAATACTTACCTAACATCATAAAATCAGCACTAGGGCTCTTGAGTGTCCTTATTTTAGGGGTGTTATTATTAATTTATCAATTCCCAAAGCAAATAGGATCTACCAAAAATGAGAACCTAGGGGAGTATAATCCCATAAATGATTTAACGGGCTGGGAATCCTTTACCAATTCATTCTCAAATATTGTTCAAAGAGATATAGCAAATGGAACCATGCCAGTACATGCACCCATTGTGATACATAAGTGGTTTCCTGGCGGTCATATTTTATTTTACACGGCTAGGCCATTACATATGCCTGTAATTGCTGTGGGTAAACTTGAGGATGTCCATAAGTTTGCTTGGTTAAATAAGCAAACAACATCGTTAAAAATAGGAGACAATGCTTATTATATTGTTCCTTCCAATCTGCCGGTTGATCCAAAAATACTATATAGCGAATACTTTGAACAAATTTCAGCACCCGAAACCATACCCATGGTTACCAAAGGGGTATTGCTAAGAAATTTTTATGTGTACAAATTAATGAAGTGTAAAAAACTTCCTGAAGCTATTATAAAGTAGTGGTAAGAATTTATGCAGCAAACTACTGGATTATAAACTCAAAAAGTAATTACCAAATAATTTCGTCAAAATCCTTACGATAGGAGATACTTACTCCCTGACGATTTCTTCTGCCTAATGCACTGCCGTTAATATCCAAACTATTGCGGTTAAAAACAATGGCCCTAAGTTTTCGGTCTCTTGATAAAATAAATTCAATGTTTAAATCGGGAAGCCATTGAAAATCGCTGTTTTGAATAGCACTTGTATTGCGTACATTAAAGTCTAGGTCACCACCCACATTTACAATTACTTTATCATTAAAAAAGCTACGACCTAATTTTAAATTTACCCGAGTTCTATCAATTTTGTTTGCATTAATTGCAATACCACCACCCGTTGGGTCTAGTAAATTACCACTATTGTATACCGAGGAGCCAATATCAAAGCGAAGACTCTTATCACCTGTGGCTTTATTAATAATACTGGTAATAGATTTATTCAATTCCTTGGTCACCAATTGTGAAATAGTATTTATTCCAATAGCGGTAACTGTATACGCACTATTTGTGTTACTTGTATTAAATCCAACTGGTGCAAAAGAGTTGAATACAATTAAGAAAGAAACCTGTTTTAAAATTTCATTATCATCTCTTTCTAAACGGGTGATAAATTGAGAGAACTCATTGTCCGAACTAATTGGATTTCCTTGAGGAAAAGCCAAGGAGAATTTAATATCGGGTTGAGATAATTTATTTCTTAATGCTGCAATTACGTATACACTTCCACGGTAACTTTTAACGGCGTTGCTAAAATTAGCCGAACCCACCAACTCATTTAAACTAACACGTTCTGCGGTATAGCGGGCATCAATATGAATATCGGCTTCGGTAGGGTTGCCTGTCCATTCAATAAAATTGCCTGCTTCTTGGATTAACTCAAATGGTTTTTTAATAAAGGATTGAAAATTGAAATCGTATTTTCCTGATTCAATATTATACTTTCCTCTAATACTAAGTGGCTCAATATTACCAGCACGTATTTTAATTCTTCCATTACCCACGGCCTTAATTACTTCGCCCGTGAGGTCATCCATAATTACATCAATTTGTGTTTTGTTATTTGCTGTAACTTCTAAGTCTACTAATAAATTATAAGTAGGAACCTCGCTGCTTTTTTGTGCTGTTTTCCCATACTTTTTAAATACGATAAACTCTGACTTACCACTTTCTTTACTTGTAGCATTGGGTAAATAAATATGTGAGCTATCATTCACATCGGCCGTAATACTCATTTTAATATTTTCTTCTGGCCCTTTAATTGTCATAGAAGCCTTACCCACGGCCTTGCCATAAAAATTAGCATTATCTAATACATCGGTATTGAGCAATTCTATTTTTGGACTGCTCATTTCCATATCGTATTCTAAATGTTTAAAGCCCTGATTCAAAATTTTGCCTTTAAATTTTGCTTTTCTATTGTATTGATCACTTACTGTTATATTTCCGAAATCAATGCCTTCATTGGTGAATTGGATCATTGCGCCACTGTCAACTTTGTATTTTACTTTGGTGTAATCCACCATAAAAGAAGCATTTTCTAAATTAGCCGAACCTTTTAGGTATGGATTTTCAATGCGACCAGCAAAATGTATACTACCATTTGCTCTACCATCCAAATGATTAATCACATTGCCAATAAATTGCTGCACCATGCCAAATTTGGAATGGTTTAAGTACAGGGTAGCATCCAAAGGACTAATACTGTCTAATAAATTATAAGTACCGTTGGCGGTTAAATTATAGTCATTGTTTAAACTAATAATATCAAAAGGGATTAAGCCTTTAGAATGTTGATAGGAAGTAATTATTTGTGCTTTGCCAATGGAGTCGGTGTTGAACATAAATTTGTCTACATCTAAATTGGCGTAGAGTTCAACATCTTGTAAAATGTTTTTAAATTGAATTTTTCCATTGGTAATACCTTCCAAGCGAGGGTTAGAGAACAAAAGTTTAGTGATATCGCCAAGTATAATATTTTTTAATTCTAATTGTAAACCATTTTTTTGTTTGGGTGTATTGGAAACCACAAATTCCTGAATGCCTTGAGAAAGTTTAAAATTACTCGCACTGGTATTACTTTCTCTAAGGTTTAAAATGCCGTTGTTTTGAATATCCCATTTCTTATGGTTCAAAATAAAGTAAGAGGGCTGCCAGTTAATGGACAATCCGTCCTCATAGGTTTGAATTTTACCTCTTAAGGCCAGTTGTTCAATAGCTGATGGACTTACTGCATAAATAATAAAATCTGAAACATCTTTTTTGGTTTTAATTTGAACCGAAGCGTTTTTAAAAATCAAACTATCTGTAAGATTAAACCCATTGGCTGTCATGTTTAATTGCAAGGAGTCAATATTGCCGCTCCCCGTTATATTACCGTCACTAATGGAATAGTTGGCCCAATTGTATTTAAAACCAGCAAGTGGAATTTTAGCAGTGAGTGCAATACTCTGTTTGTCGGTATTAATGCTACCTTTAATATCTAAATTATTAAAGCCATAAAAATCTTTGTTAAAAAGCCTTAAATAGGGCTCAATATAATTGGTTTTAATGTCAATGGTAAATTGCTGATTTTCGGGTGTGTTTTTAGGAGCAGGGATATAAGTAGGGAAGTAGCGCTGTAAAAAAAGCTGGATACTAGCAGGAAGGTGAACGATTCCAAACTTTCCATTAATATTTGCGTTAAAATCATTACTTGATAATCGAATATTCTTAATGCCATTTAAAGTAGCCGACTCTAATTTTAAGGAATCAAAATTTACATCCGATTCTGTACCCTTAAGTTTTCCGTTAAAAAATTTTGCAAATCCAGTAAAGTTATCAATGGTATTGCCTTCAAAATTAACGTCGAGTAAACCTGTTAATTGAATTTTATTTTTTGAGAAGTTGAGTTCCTTAAGATTTGCATTTAATAAATCACCCACAGCATTATATTTTGCCACTTTATTTTTTAAATCCAATTCTATATTGCTAATAAAATTAACGTTAGGATCTTTAATACGAAGGGTACCATTAAAATAACCCTTTTGAAAAAGCCCATTGGTGGTAATATTGGCGTATTTGTAATTATTGAATTCTAAGGAATCAATAACCCCTTCTACATTGGTTTTAATTTTCTCAAGATTAAAAGAACTACCAGCAATTTTGCCTCTAAAGTTTACCATTCCTAAAGATTCAATATTAAATAGCTTTCCTACATTAAAACGGTAGGTGTCTATTAAGCCATCGTAATTGGGTTCGCCTTGTTCAGGAAACTTTAAACGAATTTTAGTATCAACTAAACCCAGTTTCGTATTGGTTTTACCATGGGTTTCAAAATCGTAAATACTTCCATTAAAATCTCCTTTAAACACCAGCTCACCCATTTCTGCAAATGGGAAGTCTTTAATATTGGTTAGCTCGGGGATCCAATTAGATAAATCGGAATAATTGGATTTAGCCGTAACGTCTTTAAACTGTATTTGTGCAGAACGCATATTGGGAATACCTTTCATTAATAAGGTTCCTGTAACAAATGATTTATTATACTGCGCAGTTATATTGGTTGCTTCAAAATTAGCAACGGTGCCCACAAACTGTGCATTAAGATTTGCTTTTTGATGAAGATTACGCATTGCAGGAGCAAAGAAGGCGATATCGTCGGTATGCACTAACGATTCTTTTAAATGCGACCTCATGGTTACATTTTGAATGTACTCCTTAAAGTCTTTTGCAAAATGGGTATACTCCATGGCGTAGTAATCACCAATAACACTTTTATTGGTTTTTAAGCTCAACTTATCAAACTCCATTATGCGGGGTGTAAGTTTAAATTGAGTACTTAACTTTTTAATTTCTAAACCGGACCTTTCTTTTAGTTGTAATAATTTAACATTGGCTTTAATGGTATCCTCAATCACCTGAACATGCTCGAGCGTAGCGTTTAAATTTTCAATGCGAATGTGATCACCATCAAAATATGGTTCAGGATTTTTATTGCCATATTCAAACCAAAGCTTACCGTTAATTACTTTAAGTTCATTTAATGTAATAGAAGTGTGGTTGGAATTGATGGCGGTATTGCTATTGGATAAGGAATCTTTTACAATGGGTTGTAAGGCTTTTATTTGTTCTAATAAATAAAAGGGCTTGTTAACGGTGATTTGATCAATCACAATTTTATTACCAAGGGTGGACTTAATATTCATTAAAATATTGTCTGCGTTTAAAACCATTTTATCACCCACCCAATTGTCCGTTTGAACCACTTTAATATTGGTAATATCTATCTTTTTTAAATCAATTTTATTGGAATTGTTATTGGGTTGTGTATCCTTGCTTAAATAATCTACTAAAAATTGGTAGTTCCATTTTTCAGTCGTCCTATTTATGTATATAGTGGCTTTGTCTAGTCCAATGTATTTAATGGTAGGGGTATTAGACGAAAAGAATAAGTCGCTTATGCGCAATTTAAAGGAACGCGCGTATAGTAAAGTGTCCTTTTTTTGGTCTTTAACCAAAACATTTTCAATATCTAATTTATCAAACAAGGAAAAGCCTACTTTACCCACGCTCACATCGGTTCCAAATGTATTGGCCATTCGGCTAGCAACCATTTTCCCTAAGTAAGATTGAACACCAGGTATTAGCAATAAAACATAGCCTAAAAGGAATAAACCAATTAAGCCAGCTAGGATAATACGCAGTATTGAAAATTTCTTTTTTAACAAGAAAATTGATTTTTGTAAAAATACAAAAATGCTACTGAATAATGCCTATAAAATAATATGTTAAAGTATTGAAAATCAAAGGCCTCGAATTCGAGGCCTTTGATAAACTGGGGCATTTAAAACCCTAAAAAATATATTCATTAATAACCAGCAACGCTATCGTCTCCACGTTTGTCACCTGCTGCAGTTCTTTTGCCATTTTTTGAGATGATTACACCATCCATTCTTCCAAACCTACCTCTTTTAACTATTTTGTATCCTTTAGCTTCTAAAGCTTTCACGGTTGCTTCAGGGAAATCGCTTTCAACACCCACAACATCAGGAATCCATTGGTGATGGAAACGAGGGGCATCAATGGATTCTTTTAAACTCATTTTGTGGTCGATGATATTTACCAATCCTTCAAAAACCTGATTTGGAATGGTTGTGCCACCAGGAGAGCCAATGGTGATATAGGGTTTTCCATTTAAAGTAACTAGGGTAGGTGTCATAGAACTTAACATTCTTTTACCAGGTTGAATTGAATTTGCTTCACCACCTAAGGCACCATACATATTAGGAGCACCAGGCTTCACGCTAAAATCATCCATCTCATTATTTAATAAAAAGCCTGCACCCGCTACAATTGTTTTGTTGCCATAAGTATCATTAAGGGTGGTGGTAACAGCTACCATATTGCCTTTTGCATCAATGATACTAAAATGCGTTGTTTGCTCACTTTCATGTGCTTGTCCAGCTAATGTTGTTTTTGAGCTACCTGCAACACCTGGTACATAATCTTTCATTCTATCTTGTGCATATGCATTACTCGTTAGCGTTTTAGTAGGTACTTTCCAATAATCAGGATCACCCATATGTTCCGCTCTATCGGCATAAGCTCTTCTTTGTGCTTCAATCATTAAACTTGTTGATGCTTCGGTATTCAAGCCCATCTTGTCTACACTAAATGGTTCAATCATTTGTAACATTTGTGCAATGATAATACCACCGCTAGAAGGAGGCGAGAAGCTGATTACATGATGCCCTTTATAGTCAAACTCAATTGGTTTTCTAAATTTGGGTTGATAGTTTTTTAAATCTTCTTTAGAAATTATCCCGCCTGAGTGTTTCATTTCATTCACAATAAAATCCGCTGTTTCACCTTCGTAAAATCCAGCCAAGCCTTTTTCTTGAATACGTTTTAATGTAGCTGCTAATTCAGGCTGGTAAAGGGTATCACCAGCTTTCCATTCGGTCTCTTTAAAAAACGCACTTGGTTTTGAACTATTCTTTAAAAAATTTGCTTTTTCTGAATTTAATCCTCTTGCTTCTCTTTCTGTAATTACAAAACCAAACTCTGCAATTTCAATAGCAGGTTCAATTAGTTTAGCTAAAGGAAGTTTGGCATAAGCATGTGTAGCAATCATGCCAGCAACACTACCCGGAATACCAGAAGCCGATGCTCCATCTAATGACATTTTGGTTATGGGGTTTCCTTTTTCATCTAAGTACATATCTCTATGCGCCTTGCTAGGTGCAGCTTCTCTATAATCAATACCAATGAGTTCGCCGTTGGCTTTTCTAGCTAACATAAAACCACCACCACCAATGTTGCCTGCCCCAGGAAAAACTACGGATAAAGTAAAGCCTGTTGCTATGGCTGCATCAAATGCATTGCCACCGTCTTTCATAATTGCTGCGCCCACCATACTCGCTAATGGATGTGCGGAGGTCACTGCCGCTTTTTTATAACTCGCTTCCTTAACAACCTCATATTTGAAAGGGTTAATACCAGGATGTGTTTCAAAAAAACGCTGCGCAAAACTTGACAGGCCAATCGAAGCAAAACCTAGGGTAAGGACAAGGATTTTAGAATACTTCATGTTCATAAAACTAAATTAGAACAGTAAATTACTTAATTATTTAGTATTCAACAAAATAGCCAATACCGTATGTGTAAAACTATAATTATCAAAGCTTTATTTAAGCCTAAATATGCTTATTTTTAAGGCCTATAAAATTCAAATTTGTACCCAAAATTTATACTATGCTAAATCGCATTTTTAAGCCATTGTGCAGCTCCTTATTCTTAGTTTTTTCCGTAGTTGCTTTACAAGCACAAACTGTGCCAAGCCCCGAAGCTTATTTAGGCTATAAAGTGGGTACCAAGTTTACAAGACATCATCAAATTGTAAGTTATTTTAACACCGTAGCGCAGGCAAAACCAGATATGGTAAAAATAATGTCTTATGGAAAAACCAACGAGGGACGCGATTTGTTGGTAGCAGCCATTGGCCTGCCTGAAAATATTGCCAGACACGAAGAAATTAGAAAGCATAATAATGGACTAGTGGACGGTTCGGTAACAGACATCAATCAGCCAACTATTGTTTGGCTAAGCTATAATGTGCATGGTAATGAACCTGCATCATCGGAAGCTGCTTTGTTAACTTTATTTGCATTGGTAGATCCCAGTAATGCGCAAACCAAAGAGTGGTTAAAAAATACCATCGTTATGATTGATCCATGTATTAATCCCGACGGAAGAGATAGATATGTGAACTGGTATAACAATGCAGTGGGGGCTAATTATAATGCCGATCCTCAAGCAAGAGAACACATGGAGCCATGGCCTGCAGGAAGAAGTAATCATTATAATTTTGATTTAAACAGAGACTGGGCTTGGCAAACACAAATTGAAACACAACAAAGAGTACCCCTATACCAACAGTGGTATCCTCAAGTACACGTGGACTTTCATGAGCAAGGGTATAACCAACCTTATTATTTTGCACCTGCAGCAGAACCATTACATGATGTGTTAACAGCATGGCAAAAAGATTTTCAAGTGCAAATAGGAAAAAATCATGCCAAGTATTTTGATAAAAACAATTGGTTATTTTTTACCAAAGAACGTTTTGATTTATTGTATCCATCCTATGGCGATACTTATCCCATGTACAACGGAGCGATTGGTATGACCTATGAGCAAGGTGGAATTAGTGCAGGCTTGGGTGTACAAAATGAAGACGAGGATACGCTTACTTTAGTGGCAAGAGCAACGCATCATTTCACAACCAGTATGTCTACCATTGAAATAAGTGCAGCCAATAAAGAAAATTTATTAAAGGAGTTTAAAAAGTATTATGATAATAGCAGAGCTGGCACAGCGTCTACGTATAAAACATATGTGATGACTGCAAAAAATGCAAATTCATTAACGGCACTTGCAAGTTTGTTAAAGAAAAATAATATTCAATACGGAACTTATTCAGGTAGCTTTAAAGGATATGATTATACTACTAAAAAGGAAGGCACCTTCGTTAATGAAGGATATACGTTAGCAGTGAATGTAGCCCAAGCACATGGAATTTTAGCACGTGTATTATTAGAGCCAATTACACAAGTGAATGATTCCAATACCTATGATATTACTGCATGGTCACTACCTTACGTTTATGGGGTACATGGATATGCGTCTAAAGAGCCTTTAAGTATTCAATCAGGATTTGAAGTAAAAGCGGCAGCTTCAGCACTCGCTACTTATGGTTATTTAATCCCTTACAATTCATTTGCTTCTACAAAAGTATTGGCTGCTTTATTAAAAAAGAATATTAAAGTAAGATATGCCGAAAAAGCATTTACAGCGGCAGGTAAAGATTTTGAAGCGGGCACTTTAATTGTTTTAAAAACAAGTAATCAAGAAAATTGCTTGGTAGATACAAAAGCCATTTGTGATGCTGCAAATATTGAGGCCATTCCGGTAGGAACCGGATATGCCGAAAAAGGTGCCGACTTTGGTTCGCCTGATGTTAAAATAATGAGTCATGCACCAAAAGTTGCTTTATTAACTGGGGACAATGTTTCAGCACTAGCAGCTGGAGAAGTATGGAGTTTCTTTGAACAACAATTAAAATATCCTATCACGCAATTAAATTATAGTTTTTTTAATAGAATAGATATTGGTAAGTATGATGTTATTATTGCGCCAGAAGGATCATATAAAGATTTGACATCAAAAGCAGTTGCCGATAAATTACAAGCTTTCGTGAGAAAAGGAGGCGTACTCATTGCATTTGAAAGTGCCGTGCAACAATTGGCTGCTAATACAGAGTGGGGCATTAAAATAAAAGAATTACCAAAGCCCGAAAAAGTTGAAGTGAACAATGTACCTAAGTATGGCGAATCGGTAACCGATTATTTGAAGAGTTCAATTCCAGGAGCTATTTATAAAGTATATATGGATAATACCCATCCAATTGGATTTGGAACCGAAGGCATTTACTATGACTTAAAACAGGATGTTGTTACCTATGAGCCAACAAATGATTATTGGAATGTGGGGGTAATTAAAAAAGATAGTCATGTTGCAGGTTTTGCAGGTGTAAAAGCAAAAGCCGCTTTACAAGAGGGTGTAGTAATAGGTTCAAAAGAGATGGGTGCAGGTAAATTGGTATTTATGGCCGATGATCCCATTTTTAGAAACTTCTGGGAAGCAGGTAAATTAGTTTTATCCAATGCAGTATTTTTTAACGGCAAATAAATACTCGTCATTTTATAATAAGAAAAGGGCTTATGCGTAAAATTTTTGTTTTCATTGTTGCAATTGGTGCTTTACAACAAAATGTAGTTGCACAAAAAAATAGTGCCGAAATCATCGCACAAATAAAGGGACTTAAAACGGTGGGTAGTGTACTTTATTTTGCGGCACATCCGGACGATGAAAACAATTCTTTTTTACCTTACTTAACCAAGGAAAGAAATTTACGTACTGCATATTTAAGTTTAACAAGAGGTGACGGTGGTCAAAATTTAATAGGAAAGGAACAAGGAATAGAATTAGGCATGATTCGTTCACAAGAGTTATTGGCAGCAAGACGCGTTGACGGTGCTGAACAATACTTTTCAACGGCTTATGAATTTGGATTTAGTAAATCATCGGAAGAGGCTTTGCAAATTTGGGATCATGAAAAAGTGTTAAGTGATGCGGTTTGGATTATCCGAAAATTTCAACCCGATATTATCATTACTAGATTCCCGCGTGATGCACGCGCAGGACATGGACACCATTCTGCTTCGGCCATTATTGCGAATGAAGCTTATGTAGCAGCATCCGATCCTACTAAATTTCCTGAACAGTTTAAATATGGTGTAGGTGTTTGGAAGGCAAAAAGAATTTTATGGAATACATTTAATTTCGGTACTGTAAATACTACTAACGAAAACCAATTAAAAGTACAGGTGGGTGGTTACAATCCAATTATTGGGAAAAGTTATGGTGAAATTGGTGCTGAGGCAAGAACTATGCATAAGAGTCAAGGAGAGGGAAGGCCAAGACGACGTGGTGCTAGTTATGAATTCTTTGAACTAACCGGAGGTGATTCTGCAAAAACAGATATCATGGATGGAGTAAATACAAACTGGTCACGTTTACAAGCAAATGAAGTTGAAACGAATATTGATAAAATAGTAAGTAGTTATAAATTAAATGATCCTGCAGCTTCGGTGCCTGCATTGGTAAAATTATACCAGCAAATAAATGTATTGCCTAATTCTAATTGGAAAAATTATAAGTTGGATCAAGTTCAAGAAATTATAAAAGACTGTGCTGGTATTTATATTGAAGCCACTACACAGCAACAACAGGTTATACCTGGAGAATTGGTTGGGGTTCAATTTTTATTCAATCAAAGGAGTAATGCTCAATCCATTTTGCAAGCTGTTCAATTACCAGCCAAGGATACAATGCTGAATAAATCTTTAAGTAATAATCAAAATATTGAATTTAGCTACAGCCTTAAAGTGCCATCAGATAAAGCAATATCGCAGCCTTATTGGTTGGAATATCCCAAAACAGAGGGCATGTTTGTAGTAAAGGATCAAATGTTAATTGGAAAGTCCGAAAATGATCCAGCATTTGAAGGAACCGTGAAAGTTGAAATAGAAAAGCAAGTTTTTAGTTTTAAAATACCTGTACAATATAAATATACCGATCCAACAAAAGGAGATGTATATCAACCCATAGCAGTAGTACCTGCTGTTGAAACTAAATATAATAAAGAAGTAAATTTAGTAGCACCGGGTGCACCTGTAACAGTCTCTTATCAAACTATTGCGCATAATGGAACTTACAAGCAAACAGATATCCTTTTGAAAAATAGTTCGGAACCATTGCCTGTAAATGCAAATGGAATTTATACAAAATCTATTGCTTACGATCATATCCCAACCATTACCTATTTTCCAACAGCGAGTACTAAAATTGTACCCATAGCAGTAAAAAATACAGCAAAACATATCGGCTATATAGACGGTGCTGGAGATAAAATACCAGAAGCCCTTGTTGAATTGGGTGCTAGTGTAACTCATTTAACTGAGTCGGATATTACATCGGAAAATTTAAAGCAATTTGATGCTATTGTTGTAGGCATTCGTGCCTATAATATGTATATGTACTTAACGGAGAAGAATGACATTTTGAACCAGTATGTGAATGAGGGAGGTAACCTAGTAGTACAATATTTAAAGAGTAACCAAGTAGGTATTAAGCCAGTAAAAGTGGGGCCTTATAAATTTAGTGTTAACTCTGGAAAACGTGTAACCCAGGAGGATGTACCTGTAACATTTACATTGCCTAACCATACTGTTTTAAATACTCCTAATAAAATCACGGCTACTGATTTTGAAAATTGGGTACAAGAGCGCAGTACGTATCAGTCCGATAATTTTGATGCACATTTTGAAGCGCCCCTTACAATGAATGATAAAGGAGAAGCGCCAAGTAATGGAAGTTTATTAATAGCTCCTTACGGCAAAGGGAATATGGTATATTTAAGTTTGGTGTTGTTCAGACAATTACCTGCTGGAAATCCTGGTGCTTATAAATTATTAGCCAATATTATTTCATTGCCAAAACACTAAGCATGAGACGAAATGTAAGTATACTCACTTTGCTTGTGATTGGTATTGGGCTAGGATGGTTAATTAAAAATATTAAAATAGGGCTTATTCTTGGCCTTATTGTAGGACTACTCATTAGCACAGTAGGAACCAAGAGTAAATAAATTATTCGTTAGTAGGATCATTCTCGCCACCTATCCATTTCATTTTTCGAGAAATAAAATAAGCAAATAGGCCAAGACTAATTACGATTAAACCACTAATCATCATTTTGGTACCAGTGGAATAAAATATAGTGCCCCAAATAGCAATGGCTATAAACAAAGGAATAGGGTATAAAGGCATTTTCCAAGGGAAATAGAATTTGCCTTTTCTTTTAACGAGTAATAAAAGTCCAATAGCTTGACCAATAAATTGAATTAATATACGCATGGCTAAAATGCCATCTATCACTTCTTTTAAGCGAAACAGCAAACTAAATACAAATGCTATTCCACCCAGCACTAATAAAGATCGATGCGGGAAGTTGAGTTTAGGGTGTACGGTGCCAAAAAAAGAAAAGAAGGATTTGTTTTGTGCCGCGGCAAAAGGAATACGGCTATAACCCAAGGTTGCAGAGAACAAGGAAGCAAATGCTACAATTAAAATAAGTACCGTTGCAATGCCACCTGCTGTTGGTCCGAATAATGTTTTAATATAATCACTCACAACATATTTACTGGTAGATAGGATTTCAAAAGGTAAAACACTTGCCACACTCACATTCATTGCTAAATACAAAATAGCAATACCTGTAATTGAAATAAACATACTTCTTGGTATATTCTTACTTGGGTTTTTTATTTCTCCACCCAAATG
>JBANFX010000045.1:0-6891 GCA_037975805.1 Bacteroidota bacterium
GGTAAAAAGGTAAGTACTGGTGAACTTATAGGTATTAGTAGTTCCATAGCATCACTTGCTGGTTTAATTATAGCCCTGTTAAGATTATAAAGTATCCCCCATGCAACAAAATACAAACGACATACAAAATATAGCAGAAGATGAAATTTCTTTAAAAGAACTCATCTTAAAAATTAATGAATGGTACCGTTTTTTAATTTCTAAATGGATAGTGCTGGTAGCTGCTGGTATTATTGGCGGCGCCATTGGTGTTGGTTATGCTTTATTTACAAAACCCGAGTATACCGCAAGTTTAAGTTTTGCCCTAGAAGACGAAAAATCCGGTGGTGCTGGTGGATTATCCAGCGCACTAGGCCTTGCTAGCAGCTTAGGTATCGATTTAGGTACCAGTGCAGGTGGTGCTTTTAGTGGGGCTAATTTAATTGAGCTCATGAAAAGCCGTAAGATAGTAGAAAAGGCTTTATTAAACCCAATCACTTTTAATGGCAAAACGCAAAGCTTAGCACAGTACTTTATATATTTTAACGAGCTCAATAAAAACTGGTCCGAAAAGCCTGCACTAAAAAATATAGTTTTTGAAGTAGATGCTGACCGCTCCAAATACACTTTACAACAAGATAGTATTTTAGGAAATTTATATGCTTCTATCGCTGGCGCCAACGGACTTTTAAGTGTTGCACAAAAAGATAAAAAAATATCAATTATAAATATTGAGGTAAAAAGTACCGATGAGCTTTTTAGTAAAGTTTTTACCGAAAGTATAGCACAAGAAGTGTCTAGCTACTACATAGAAATTAAAAGTAAAAAAGCTAGGCAAAACATGGAAGTACTCCAACACCAAACCGATAGTATTAGAGCCGAGCTTAATGGCGCTATTACGGGTGTTGCCGCTGCCGCTGATAATACATTTGGTTTAAACCCTGCTATGATGGTGCGTAAAACACCTGGAACACGCCGTCAGGTTGATGTGCAGGCCAATACGGCAATTTTAACGCAGCTGGTAACCAATTTAGAAATGGCAAAAGTGAGCCTTCGTAAAGAAACGCCACTTATTCAAGTAATAGATAAACCCATACTTCCACTTAAAAAAGAAGGGGTAGGTAAATTAAAGTCGTTAATACTCGGTGGCTTTTTAGCTGGATTTTTAACGGCACTTATTTTAGTATTTAAAAAAATACTTGCAGGAATACTCGCAGATTAAACTAACTATTATATAACTAATAGCGCCCCCACTATTATGTTTTCACGCAAAAAACAATTTATGCTTAACAAAATAAATATTGTTCCTCGCTGGATCATATTTGTTATTGACCTAGGGGTTACCACAACGGCATTATTTCTTGCTTTTATTGTAAAACAAAATTTAACGCTTGTTGGAGTTAATTGGGAGAGCTTATTTACAACAGTAGCTATCATGCTTATTGTAAATGCGTTTGTATTTACAACCATTAAAACCTATGCGGGTATTGTGCGCTATACGGGTATGCAAGATGCACTGCGTATTGCGGTATCGGTATTTGCGTCTAGTGTGGTACTCTATTTGATTTCAATTATTAGTAGTCCTATACAAAACGATTTAGTACTTAATAACGTTGTTATTATTGTATATGCCACGTTTAGCTTTTTAGCCCTTTTAACGTATAGGGTAGCTATAAAGTTTGGTTTTGCCTATTTACGTTCTTATAAAATGAAGCGCAAAACGGTAGTTATTTTTGGTGCTGGTGAGGCTGGTGTTGCAACAAAAAGAGTATTGGAGCATGATGGTCAAAATCATATTAACATTTTAGCTTTTGTAGATGATGACCGTAAAAAAACAAAAAAGGCCTTAGATGGTGCGCGCATTATTAGTTTTAATGATCTTGCTTCTTTGGCCGCAGAAGAACCTATCGATGAACTTATTATTGCCTCCTTTACCATAACTGCAAAGCGTAAAAACGAGCTTGTAGACTTTTGTTTAAATCATGATATTAAAGTACTAGTAGTACCCCCTTACAGCAACTGGACTGAGGGTAGTTTTTCTAGCCGTCAATTACGTTCTATAAATATTGAGGAGTTATTAGAGCGCGATCCAATTCATATTAATAACAATCAAATACGCGCTCAAATAAAAGGTAAGCGTGTACTTGTTACCGGTGCTGCCGGATCTATTGGTTCAGAAATTGTGCGTCAGCTTATGCATTATAGCCCCGAGCTTATAGTATTATGTGACCAGGCCGAAACACCACTCCATACACTAGAACTTGAATTGCAAGAAACGGGTAAGACCGTTAATTGTATTTCATACCTTGCTAGTATTACCAACGAGGCGCGCATGCGCCAGTTGTTTACTAGTTTTAAGCCGCACTATGTGTATCATGCTGCTGCTTATAAGCATGTACCCATGATGGAGCTTTGCCCCACCGAGGCTGTGCGTAACAATGTTTTAGGCACGCAACTTATTGCAAACTTGGCCAACGAATATGGTGTGGAGCGTTTTGTTATGGTAAGTACCGACAAGGCTGTTAACCCTACCAATGTTATGGGGGCTAGTAAACGCCTTGCCGAAATTTATGTACAAGGCTTAAGTACACATAATACTAACACAAAATATATTACTACGCGTTTTGGTAATGTACTAGGTTCTAATGGATCTGTTATTAATAGGTTTAAACAACAAATAGAAAAGGGTGGGCCTATTACGGTAACGCACCCTAATATTACGCGTTATTTTATGACCATACCTGAGGCTTGCCAGTTAGTATTAGAGGCTGGTAGTATGGGTAATGGTGGTGAAATATTTGTGTTTGATATGGGACAACCAGTGGCAATCGCCGACCTTGCTAAAAAAATGATTCGATTATACGGTCTTATCCCAAATATTGATATTGATATCGTGTATAGTGGACTCCGCCCTGGCGAAAAGCTGTTCGAAGAACTTTTAAACGATGGCGAAAACACAGGCAATACTTATCACGATAAAATAATGATTGCCAAAGTACGTGAGGTTGAGTTTTTAGAAGTGTCTAAACATTTTAATGAACTAGTTACACTTGTTAGTGCCGAAGAGAGTGACATGTACCTAGTTGCTAAAATGAAAGAAATGGTGCCTGAGTTTGTGAGCAATAACAGTGTGTTTGAGAAGCTTGATATGGGAGGGAAAGTGGTAGGAATGGATTAATTTAATAAAATACAATAAATTGAAAAAAGCAATTATAACAGGCATTACTGGGCAAGATGGAGCGTATTTGGCAGAATTCTTATTAAATAAAGGATACGAAGTACATGGCATTAAACGACGTTCTTCTTTATTTAATACACAGAGAATAGACCATATATATGAGGATCCTCATACTCCACATAGGCATCTTCATTTGCATTATGGGGACTTAACCGATAGTACTAACCTAATTCGTATTATTCAAGAAGTTCAACCTAACGAAATTTACAACCTGGCTGCAATGAGTCATGTGCAAGTAAGTTTTGAAGAACCTGAATATACGGCAAATGCAGATGGTATAGGTACACTTAGAATTTTAGAAGCAGTTCGTTTATTGGGATTAACCAAGAAAACAAAAATATACCAAGCGTCTACATCGGAATTATACGGCTTGGTACAAGCAGTGCCTCAATCCGAAGCCACTCCATTTTATCCACGTTCTCCCTATGCTGTTGCAAAACTATATGCTTACTGGATTACAGTAAACTATAGAGAAGCTTATGATATGTACGCTTGCAATGGTATTTTGTTTAATCATGAGTCTCCACAAAGAGGAGAAACCTTTGTAACAAGGAAAATTACAAGAGCAACAGCTAAGATTGCTTTAGGAATAGACGGTTGTTTGTATTTGGGGAATTTAGATGCCAAAAGAGACTGGGGACATGCCAAAGATTATATCGAAGGAATGTATTTGATTTTGCAACAAGAGAAACCCGAAGATTTTGTTTTAGCTACTGGTATTACAACTACTATTCGTGATTTTGTAAAAATGAGTTTTGCAGAGTTGGGCATTGAACTAGGATTTAGAGGTAAGGATGTAGCCGAAGAAGGGTATGTTGTAAAAAATACTGGTGAATACAAATTGGATGAAGGAACTGTGGTTGTAAAAGTTGATCCTAAATATTATAGACCAACAGAAGTTGACTTATTAATTGGAGATCCGACTAAAGCAATGACTCAGTTAGGATGGAAACCTAAATATGATTTAGCAGCTTTGGTTAAAGAAATGGTAGCAAGCGATGTATCCTTATTTAAAAAGGAATTATATATTAAACAAAGCGGATTATAATCATGGAGCAAACTGCTAAAATATATATTGCTGGACATAGCGGAATGGTAGGGTCAGGGTTAGAACGTAAATTAAGAAAAGAAGGATATAACAATATTATTACAAGAACTTCAAGCGAATTAGATTTAAGAAACCAGCAAGCAGTAAATGATTTTTTTGAAAAAGAAAAACCAGCATATGTAATACTTGCTGCAGCAAAAGTAGGAGGTATACATGCCAATAATACTTATAGAGCAGAGTTTATTTACGATAACTTAATGATTGAGGCGAATATTATTCATGCAGCTTATTTGAATAAGGTTACTAAATTATTATTTTTAGGTTCATCTTGTATTTACCCTAAAATGGCACCGCAGCCATTGAAAGAAGAATATTTATTAAGTGGCTATTTAGAGCCAACAAATCAACCTTATGCCATTGCAAAAATTGCAGGTATTGAAATGTGTGAAAGCTACAGGTCACAATATGGCTGTAATTTCATTTCAGCAATGCCTACCAATTTATATGGAACAAACGATAATTATCACCCAGAAAATTCACATGTTTTGCCGGCATTAATTAGAAGAATTGTTTTGGCAAAAAAAAATAGTGAACCAACTGTTACCATTTGGGGTACTGGAACGCCTAGAAGAGAGTTTTTACATGTTGATGACTTAGCAGATGCATGCTATTTCTTGTTACAAAACTATAATAAAAAAGGCTTGGTGAATATTGGATGTGGTACTGACATTTCCATTAAAGAATTGGCAGAGTTAATAGTTGCAGAGGTTGGCTATGATGGTCAACTAGTATTCGATACAACAAAGCCAGATGGAACACCAAGGAAACTTCTTGACGTGAGTAAAATAAGTGATTTGGGGTGGAAGCATTATTATGATTTGCAAAAAGGCGTTCAAAAAACGATTAAAGAAGTTATAAATGAGTTAAATTTTGAATAAGGCAAAGATTACTTTTAATGCTTTATCTGCAATTATCCAAGTAGTAATTGTAGGGATAGTGTATTTAATTCTCTATAAATATGTTTTAACTCAAATTGGAGTTAAATTATTTGGTGTATGGTCGCTAATAAT
The DNA here is from genome assembly GCA_037975805.1 of Bacteroidota bacterium. Classification (GTDB taxonomy): domain Bacteria; phylum Bacteroidota; class Bacteroidia; order Chitinophagales; family Chitinophagaceae; genus Sediminibacterium. The sequence continues at coordinate 5,336 of JBANFX010000045.1, forward strand.
AGCCACCACATCAGTTGCTTCTCTTGCAAATCTTGGAATTGGTTCCAGCATTGTAAAGTTTGTTTCAACATACAGCGTAAGAAAAAGGAAAGATTTAATAATTAAATTAATTTTTACTTCACTAATATTCATATTGACGACATACTCGTTAATATCATTGATAATATATTTTTTCGGCATACGTCTATTGCACTTCATTATTGAAGATGATTATATAAATATAGCTATGACTATAATGCCTTTTTCATTAATTTCATTAATACTTAATGCGACAAGTTCTGTTTTTAATAGTGCTATTGATGGAATTCAAAAAAATTATATAAAGAGTAATGTTATTATTTTAAGCTCAATTATTTTATTATTTCTAAGTATTTTATTAACTGCAAAATTTGGGATACTAGGACTGGTTTATGCACAAATTGGCCAGTCAATATTTGTATTATTTTCAACAATATTTTTCTATATAAAATTATTTCAAATCTCACTTAAATTTCGATGGAATTGGGATAGTGCAATTTTTAAAGAAATAATCAATTATGGTTTAAAAGTTCAGGCCGCGTCGATATTAGAGATGACTTTTGAACCAATAACAAAATTTCTACTCGCAAAATTTGGAGGCTTAACTATGGTGGGTTATTATGAGATGGCGTCTCGACTTGCCGTACAGTTGAGAAGTCTAATTGTAAGTGGTATTCAAGTGATAATTCCTGTAATTGCTGAAGAAAAAGAGAACAACCCTAGTAAAATTATAAATATTTACTTTAATCTATTTTCAATTGTTTTGTATTTGAATATTTTATTGGTAACATTTATTATAGTTTCGGCACCAGTTGTTTCCTTAGTATGGATTGGCCATTTGGAAAGTATATTCGTAAATATTTTAATTATAAGTTCAACATCAATGTTTTTCAATATTTCTTCTTCCCCTGCTTATTTTTATTATATGGGGGAAGGAAAACTTAATTGGATAGTTAAATCAATTTTAATAAGCTTTTTAGCAAATATTTTATTAGGGTATTTATTAGGCTTAAATTTTGGAGGTATTGGTGTCGTTATTGCATTTAATATAGCTTTAGTTTTACACGCAGTATTATTGTTAAGTGCATTTCATAAATTCAAAGAAATAAATATACGGGATTTAATTTCTCACAACGATTTGAAGTTATTTTTCAGTTCAATAATTTTCATTATTTTTTCAAATTATATGTTTAATTCAATTATAAACAATAGTAGCACATCAATGCAGATTATTTTATATTTATTAAGTTTGTCTGTATTTGTGTTTTATGCATTAAATAATAATACTTCCAAAGCCTTAAGAACTCTAATATTGAAATTATTTATGGGTGTCTATAGTAAAAATGGTTAATAGATGTACTAAATCATTTATGACATTAGTTGAATTGTGTTTTAATTAAAAAGTATTTAAGGCAATGGAGCCTTAATGAAAATTCTTAGCTGCTAATTTTTACTGATTTTTTATCTTAATTAGTTATCTGACAATTTTAAGCTTATTTAATTACATATTTTAAGAAGATTAAGATATATATCAAGGT
>JBANFX010000050.1:0-4762 GCA_037975805.1 Bacteroidota bacterium
CACTTGTTGAACCCAACGGATGATGAAAAAGCGATTATACGCAAAAGTGTAACTTTGACTAACATCTTATGGAAGGAGGGTTATCGTAGAGTGGATGACACAAATGATGAACCTTTACAGGATGGGTCAAAGTAGGTTGTTTGGTTTTCTCATAGTTTGGTTTAACCCAGTGTAAAAACTGGGTTTTTTTATTATATTTGTACGCATAGTTTTATAGACAAAATGGTTTTACCCCCTTACGTTTCTACGTTGAGGGGCTTTTTTTTATCCGTATGCATTCGTAAATATGCGTAATGTGTCATAAAATGCACTTTTTGATGTGCTTTTGTCCCATATAATACAAGTTATAATTTTACCAAAAGTTCTCTTTTAGTGAACTTATTGCATAACTATTTGATTTACAAATACATATCATTTTAACAATATTTTAACAATAATAATTTAAATAATTTTTGGTTACTATTGTAATTGTTTGTATCTTTGTTGAAACAAAACCTAAAAACTATGTTTACAATTGATTGGTCATCTTGGAATAAACCAGTAACAAAAGAAAGTGAAATTGAATTATTAAATAGATATAAAAAGGGCAAACATATTAGTATGCCATTATACAAAAAAGCATTAGCTATTATAAACGAAGGTTATCAATTTCAATGTATAATTGAAGATAAAGGACATATCAAAGTATTGGATGTTAAAAAATCAAATAAATTATAAACCAAAAATTAAAACTATGAAATCAGTATTAGCTTACGAAAACAACTTTTACCCTTACAATGGGCAGTTTATTCCGCAAGGAGGCGATAACGTATTCCTTGACTATGAAATTGATGGCAACAGGTTTTTTCTAGTGAAATTCCGCACCATTGATTTAGCAAACAATCAAATCATTTTATCAATCGTAAAACTTTAATTATGTCAGACCAACAAAACAAGAGCTTTCAAGCAATCGTTGTATTAATTGTTGCTTTCATTATGTGTGCTTATTTACAAAACCTATAAAATATGAAAAAAGAAAAACAAGAAGTAGTGTGTATCAGATTACCTGAATCAATCAAAAAGAAAGTGGATGCTGAAGCAAAAAAGATGTATTTAGCACCCAGCAAATTAGTTTCCATTATTGTACAAAAAAACTACGAACCCAAAAACTAAAACTATGACACTCCATCAAAACCAAAAACAACGACAACTATTGCAAAGAGGCAATTGCCTATTGGAACTTATCACAAAGGCACAATTAAGAAGGGAATCCATTGAGAATGATTTAAGGCTATACAGGAAAGCTGGTCCTTACGACAACATTCGTTTATTCTCTAATGAAAACGATTTCCTTATTAAAATTGCTAGAATGCACGACATTGAAAAAAGGCTATTAAGAAGCTACAAATGGATAGTAATTGACCTTTATATCATTGCCGAAGAATTTGTATTACCTGTAAACCTTTTAAGATTTTAAATTATGAGTTACATAGACAAATCCAAGTATGAATATATGCGGTTAAACCAAATACTAGAGATGGAGAACGAAATGTTAAGAAACCAAATTAGAAAACTAAAAATTGAATTAAATGAATTATTGGACACTACCAAGCCAAAAGGAGAACAGGCAAACAACGAAGGAAATGATTAATTACGCTGAAGGCATTATCAAAAAGGTGGCTGATTATTACCAAATGGAAATAAAAGACATCAAGGGCAAAAGCCGTAAAAGAAACAACGTAAAAGCAAGGTTTATATCGCTTTACCTTATTAAAAACAACACAAGGCTAAAACTTAAGACCATTGGAGATATTGTAGGCAGAGACCACACCACAGTTATCCATTCCTTGCAAACCATCCAAAATACGTTGAGTTTACATTACGATACGGATTTAAAGGATGAATTAAACGAAATAAAAAGAAGTTTATAATTATTTTGTTTATTAACAAAAAACTATTAATTTTAAGTATTATTAAACCAAAACACAAGTCTATGAACGAAATGCAAATGAATCCTAGTTACGAACTTATCAACAAAGATTCGCTTTTAAACCTATCAAATGAACTTGCCTTGCTTATTAAAGAGAAAGGATTAAGTTCAAACATTCAAGGAAAACAATTTGTCAATGTTGAGGGGTGGGGTTACGCTGGAGCAGCGATTGGTCTTATCCCAATTATCACAAGTGTTCAAAACGTTTCAACAGAAACCGAAATCAAATATTTAGCCGTTTGTGAGGTTAGAAACATTGCAACAGGTCAGGTAGTATCGGTAGGACACGCTTTATGTTCAAATAAAGAGCGTTCCAAGCGTTCTTTTGATGAATATGCGATTTTATCAATGGCACAAACAAGAGCCGAAGGAAAGGCTTATAGATTGCTTTTAGGTTGGTTAATGAAGGCAGCTGGATTTGAAGCAACACCTGCAGAGGAAATGGATTTTAACAAAGAAGTCGCACCTTACATTAAAAAGCACAAAGGCGAAAATGATTTAAAAATAGCCATTGAATTTTGCGAAACTTTGGATGAATTAAAGCAACTTTACAATTTAAACGCACCGCTTCCAAAGGAATTAACCGAAATGTTTACCGCTAAAAAATCTACTTTATGCTAGACAATAAACTATTTAAGCTAGAAGAAAACTTTAATTATTACAAGTGGAAATATGAATCTTGCCATAAGTTTTGGCGAAAGGAATATTACGATGAAATGAATAAAGCTAAAGAAGAATTAAAGCGTTATCGTGCTAAACATTACCCACAAACAAGATTACTAACCCAGCCAAAACCATTCACTAGATTGGATGATATGACTGAAAAATTTGAGAATTATGCCATATAGTACCTGCTGCGGTGCATACACCGACTTTGAAGAAATTGACATTTGCCCTGATTGTTTAGAACATTGCGATTGGGAAGATGAAGATGAATTGGAAGAAGATATTGCCACCGAAAACCAAATTGAACAAGAACAAATTAATAAACACGAAAATTAAAACAATGAAAATGACATTTGAACATTGCGGATTAAAAGTATCCATTGAAGATGATGAAGAAAAGGATATTTTTGAAGTATTAGAACTATGTGTAACTATTTTAAAAGCATCTGGTTACCAAGAAGAATCTATTAATGATGGAATTAAAGAATTATATAACCAAATAAAAAAATAACAATGATTGTATTAAATATCAAAAAAGAGGACATTAAGTTTACTAAACACAAAAACGGCAATCACTACGCAACACTGGTAGTAGAAAAACGCAAGGAACTTGATAAGTACGAAAATACGCATACAGTTTACAATGGACAAACCGCAACTCAAAGGGCAGAGAAAGCCAAAAAGGAATATTGCGGAAACGGCAAAGAATATGTGTGGTCTCCTGAAAACAAAAAGGAATTTGTACAAAACCAACAAGAAGAAGAAGACATCCAAGATTTACCATTCTAAAAATTAAATATGTGTAAACCAATATTTATTATAAGATTCCCTAATTATGTAGAAAATGAACGTTTAAATTCAGCAGCAGAATCTTTAGCAAAACAAGGATTGTATGAAGAATATCATTGTCTAGTTGTTAAAGACCAATTTAGAGTTGGAGAAATTATATTTGAAACATATAATAGTCCACACACCGAAATAGAATTTAAAGAATTACAAAATAGGGTTATTTCCTTATTATCACAAAATCAAGAAAATAAATAAAATCAATTTATCTTAAATCCAATAAACTATGAGCCAAACAAAACAAATCGCAGACTACCTAAATAAAGGTAAAAAGCTAACCCCAATTGATGCTTTAAACAAGTTCGGATGCTTTAGATTAGCAGCACGAATAGCTGAATTAAGGAATGATGGAATGAATATTATAACGACCAGCATTAAGCTAAAAAACAAAAAGCTAGTTGCTCAATATTCCTTAAAATAGCTTATCTTTGTATCAGGATGTCGCATATCCAATTATAACTTATTAGGGAGGAGGATGAAAAGCAAATGCGACTTGCTTGGATTCCAAATCCCTTTTTTATTTATGACATACGCTGAAAAACTAAAAGACCCTAGATGGCAAAAAAAACGTCTTGAAATTTTAAGTAGAGATAATTGGACTTGTCAATATTGTGGAACTACAAAACACACTTTACACATTCATCATTTTAGGTATCATAATTCAGGAAATCCTTGGGAATCAAAAAATGAAGATTTAACTACTTTTTGTGAGGATTGTCATTGGTTACACGAATATATACCTAGTAAAGATTATAATAAAATTTTAAATGTAATTAGAAGGCATATTGAAAATGGTAAAACGGAAGATTATATTTTAAATCCAAAAATTACTAAACTTAAGAATAAAAATAATGGCTAAAAGATTTACAGATACAGAGAAATGGAAAAAACCATTTATAAGGTCTTTAAAAGCTCCTTACAAGCTCCTTTGGTTATACATTTGTGATGATTGCGACCATTCAGGAATATGGCAAGTTGATATTGAAGTTGCTGAAATAAGAATTGGCGAAAAATTAGATTGTAAAAAAGCGATTCAATTATTTGGGAATAAAATAATACCACTAGATAATGGAAGTAAGTGGTTTATACCATCTTTTATTGAATTTCAATATCCATCAGGTTTAAACGAAAACAATAAAGCTCATATAGGAGTAATTAAAAATTTAGAAAGATACAAGCAAGAAATAGACAATTATAAGCCCCTTGATAGCCCCTTGCAAGGGGACAAGGATATGGTAATGGTTAAGGATAAGGTTAAAGAGTTGGTTATACTTCCATTTG
>JBANFX010000023.1:0-46550 GCA_037975805.1 Bacteroidota bacterium
CAACCAAAAGAATTTAAATTTTAAACTTCCAAATTAAAATAAATGGAAAAGCAAACAAATGCAGTAGGTCGTCGTAAGGAAGCAGTGACACGCGTCTTCGTTAGCAAGGGTAGTGGAAAAATTACCGTGAATGACAAAGATTATAAAAACTATTTTCCTTTAGTGTATTTACAAAATCAAGTAGAAGCACCTTTAAAAGTGACTAACTTATTTGGTAAATATGATATCGTAATCAACGCGCAAGGCGGTGGTTTAAAAGGTCAAGCAGAAGCAGCCAAATTAGGTATTGCTCGTGTATTGGTTGAGTTAAACCCTGAAGTTCGTCCAACGTTAAAAGCGGCTGGTCAATTGAAGCGTGATCCAAGAAGTGTTGAACGTAAGAAGTTCGGTCACAAGAAGGCACGTAGAAGCTTCCAATTTAGCAAGCGTTAATCGACAACAAATTTTAATTCATTATTACAACTTATACAAATGGAAAATAACACTTCACTACAACAGCAACTATTGGAAGCTGGCGTACACTTTGGTCACCTTAAAAAGAAGTGGAATCCAAAGATGTTACCTTATATCTTCGCTGAGAAGAAGGGTATCCACATCATTGATTTAAATAAAACTGTAGATCATTTACAAGAGACTGCTGCAGCTTTGAAGCAAATTGCAAAGAGCGGTAAGAAGATCATGTTTGTTGCTACTAAGAAGCAAGCAAAAGAAATTGTAAGTGAGTGTGCAAAGAAAGTAAACATGCCTTATGCAACTGAGCGTTGGTTAGGTGGTATGTTAACTAACTTCAATACTGTTCGTAAGAGCGTTAAGAAAATGCAGAGCATTGAAAAAATGTTGAACGACGGTAGTGCAGACAGCTTAACTAAAAAAGAGCGTTTAACATTAGCACGTGATAAAGATAAAATGGAAAAAGTATTAGGTGGTATCGCTCAATTGGGCCGTTTACCAGCAGCTTTATTCTTAGTTGACATCGGTCACGAGCATATTGCATTAGCAGAAGCTAAGCGTTTGGGAATCCAAACTTTTGGTATGGTTGATACAAACTGTGACCCAAATAAAGTGGACTTCTCTATTCCAGCAAATGACGATGCTACAAAATCAATTGCCATCATCACTAATTATATCACTGCAGCAATCGCTGAAGGTTTAGCAGAGCGTCAAGCTTCTAAAGACGATGAAGAAACAACTGAAGAAGGTAGCAACGAATTAGAAGCGAAAGCAAAGCGTATGGAAGCTGAAGCAAATGCTGAAGGCGGAAGAGCTAAGCGTGGTGCCGGTGCAGGTACTTCTGCTTCTGGTGCTCCTAAGCGTCGTACGACTACTGGTTCTCGTGGTCCAGTAAGAAAATAATATATTATCCCAATTGGGTTATTGGTTGCTATACATGTAGACGCCAATGACCCAATTGTATTTATTTGATAGTATTTATCCAATTTAATTAGAACATTTTAAAAATATTTTTATGAGCGCTATAACAGCACAAGATATTAATAAGTTACGTCAAGCTACCGGTGCCGGTATGATGGATTGTCGTAAAGCATTGACAGAAACAAATGGTGATTTTGAAGGTGCAATTGATTGGTTACGTAAGCAAGGACAGAAAGTGGCCGCTAAGCGTAGCGATCGTGAAGCTAAAGAAGGTGTCATTATTGCAAAAACTTCTGCCGATAACAAATCTGGTTTTGTTGTTTGTATTGCATGTGAAACCGATTTCGTTTCTAAAAATGCAGAGTTCGTAGCATTTGCGCAAAGCATTGCTGACGCTGCAGTTGTTAACAATGTAAAATCTGCCGAAGAATTAAATGCGGTATCTATTAATGGCACTACAGTTGCAGATATGATTAATGATAAATTAGCTGCAATAGGAGAAAAAATCTCAGTAGCTAAATTTGAAAGAGTAGATGCACCATTTGTTGCTTCTTATATTCACGGTGCTTATCGTATGGGTGTATTGGTTGCTTTAACTTCGGAAGCGGCTGAATTAGGTAAAGACTTAGCAATGCAAATTGCTGCAATGAACCCAGTAGCAGTAGATGCTGACTCAGTACCCACTGAAACAGTAGATCGTGAAAGAGCGATTATTATTGATACCATGAAAGCAGATCCTAAGATGGCAGGTAAGCCAGAAGATATGATTGCAAAAATTGCCGAAGGTAAAATTGCAGCTTTCTTTAAGGAGCAAACTTTATTGGCACAGTCTTTTGTAAAAGACGGTTCTAAAACAGTGGGAGACCACGTTAAGAGCGTAGGTGCTGATATTAAAGTAACTGAATTCAAGCGCGTAGCTTTAGGTTAAGATTTTAAAAATTGATAAAATTTAATTTTTAAAATCTCTTATCTCTTTATATTTTTTCAAAGCCCCCGTTTATGGGGGCTTTGAGTTAATTATTCTCCCTAAAAGGGGGCCCCAAAAAGGCTCCCTTTTTATATGGGTCCAATATTGGCTGGCCGTCTATATAAATCCACCAAAACCTTATTCAAAATTTGTATCTTGCAAGTATAAATATTAACGATTATGCAGCCTAAATACAAACGCGTTTTATTGAAACTTTCGGGGGAAGCTTTATTGGGAACCGAAAGAACTGGAGATCCTTTTAATCCTAAAATTATTGAGCAGTATGCTAATGAGATAAAAGAAGTAGTGGCATTGGGCGTAGAAGTGGCAATTGTAATTGGTGGTGGCAATATTTATAGAGGAATGAATGAAGCAGATAGTGGGATTGAAAGAGCGCAAGGAGATTATATGGGCATGTTGGCAACCGTGATAAATGCAATGGCAATTCAAGCCATGTTGGAAAAAATTGGTGTGTATACAAGATTACAATCCGCCATTAATATGGAGCAGGTAGCAGAGCCATATATACGCCGCAAAGCATTAAGACATTTAGAAAAAGGACGTGTGGTTATATTTGGTGCCGGTACAGGTAATCCTTATTTCACCACCGATACTGCAGGTTCATTAAGAGCCATTGAAATGAAAGCAGATGTTATTTTAAAAGGTACTAGAGTAGACGGCGTATATGATTCAGATCCAGAAAAAAATCCAAATGCAGTGAAGTTTGAAAAAATTAGCTTCCAGGATTGCATTGCAAAAAATTTGAAAGTAATGGACATGACTGCATTTACTTTATGTATGGAAAACAAATTGCCCATCATTGTATTTGATATGAATCAGCCAGGTAATTTAATGAAATTGGTAAAAGGAGACGCAGTAGGTACATTGGTAGGTTAATTAATATAAATTATGCAAAAATTATTTTCTTCTATAGCTGTTGTAATCATTTTAGTGCTTTGCTTGAGTGCAACTGCGCAAGAAAAAATTACTTTAAAAGATGCAATTCAAAATGCATTAAAAAATAGTTATGACATTAAGCTAGTAGAAAATTCAGCTACGATTGCAAAAAACAATAACGACTATGGTGTAGCAGGTGCATTGCCTACAATTACTGCCAATGCGAATGATAATAAAACCAGCAGTACCATACAACAAAAATTTAATGATGTAACACGAAATACAACAAAGCCAGGTGTTTCGGGTAATACTTTAAATGGAGGTGTAACAGCAGCCATTACTATCTTTAATGGTTACAGAATACAAACTACCAAAGAGCGTTTAGCCATGTTGGAGAATCAATCCAATTCATTTTTACAAACACAAATTCAAAATACAACTGCTACGGTGATGCAACAATATTATAATATTGTTCGTCAACAGGCCTATTTAACAACGATAGAAAAATCAATTGAAGCAAGCCAACAAAGATTAGACATTGTAAAAGCCAAACAAAAAATAGGGGTGGCTAATGAGGCCGACTTATTACAATCTAATTTAGATTTAAATGCATTGTTACAAGCAAAACAAAATCAATTGTTGGTTATTGATCAAGCAAAGGATGATTTATTAAATACCATGGTAATGCCTGCTGGTACAGCCATTATTATTTCAGATAGCATATTGGTTGACGGTAAATTAAACTATAAAGATATTGAAGCCAAAAGCTTGTTGAATCCTAGTTTACAAAGCGCCGAACAGCAAATAAAAATCAATCAGTTGCTTGAAAAAGAAACACGCGCTTTAATGTATCCTACTTTAAGAGCGAGCACAGGATATAATTATAACAGTAGTCAGTCAGAAGCAGGATTTAGTTTGTTAAATCAAACTTATGGCTTGTTCTTTGGTGTGAACTTATCTATTCCTTTGTACGCGGGCAGTGCTTCTAAAAAAACATACTCCAACGCAAAAATCAATACTGCTTCTGCGAATATGCAATATCAAAATGCAGTAACAAAAATGTCTACCAATGTTTCTAAAACATTTCAGGCATACCAAACCAGTGTTAAACAATTGAACACAGAAACGGAAAATTACCAAATGTCACAATCTTTGTTAAACCTGGTGATGCAAAAATTTCAATTAGGCCAAGCAACCATTGTAGATGTTAAGCAAGCACAGCAAAGCTTTGAAGCAGCTGGATTTAGATTGGTAAGTTTATTATATACTGCAAAAGTAGCCGAGGTTGAATTAAAGCGTTTATCCAATCAATTGGCATTTTAATATTATTTCTTAATGTATTCAAAGTTACCTCAAATTGGTACGAGCATCTTTACGGTGATGAGTCAATTGTCGGTGAAGCATGCTGCAATTAATTTAGGACAAGGCTTTCCCGATTTTCCAATGAGCGCTGAATTGATTGAATGTGTTAACCGAGCCATGAAAGAGGGAGGCAATCAATATGCGCACAGCAATGGTGTACCGGCATTAAGAAATGCGTTGACAGAAAAAATTCAATACTTATATCGGGTAAATATAAATCCGGAAACAGATATTACTATTACACCGGGTGGCACTTACGCTTTATATACTGCATTTACTACCATTATTCAGCCAGGCGATGAGGTTATTATTTTTGAGCCTGCGTATGATAGTTATATACCTAATATAACCATTAATGGAGGAGTAGTAGTTCCAATAGCGTTGGAATTTCCCAATTACACTATTCCCTGGGATAAGGTAAAAGCAGCTATTACACCAAATACCAAAGCTATTTTAGTAAATAGTCCGCACAATCCAACAGGCACGGTTATGACCCATGCCGATGTGTTGCAGTTGCAAGAAATAGTTGTTGCCAATAATTTATACTTAATAAGTGATGAGGTTTATGAGCATTTGATTTATGATCAAAAGCCACATGCATCAATTTTAAAATACCCCGAACTTTACAAGCGTAGCTTTATAGTGTATTCGTTTGGTAAAACCTATCATTGCACAGGATGGAAACTAGGATATTGTATAGCACCCGAAAATTTAAGTAAAGAGTTTAGAAAAGTACATCAGTTTAATGTATTCAGCTGCGACACCCCAAAACAGCTGGGTATAGCAAAATACATGAGTAATAAAGAAGCGTATTTAGGTTTAGGAAGTTTTTATCAAGAGAAAAGAGATTACTTACGTGCTTTGCTGCATAATACGCCGCTGGTTCCTATTCCTTCCTCAGGTTCTTATTTTGAATCTTATTCCTTTGCCTCCATATCTAATGAATCTGATAAAGTGTTTGCAGAAAAATTAGTTACCCAATATGGAATCGCAACTATTCCAATGAGTGCATTTTATCATGATGGCACTGATCATAAAGTAATTCGTTTGTGTTTTGCAAAACAAAATGAAACTTTGGAAGCAGCAGCAGCTTGTTTACAAAAGTTAAATAATTAATTACATGCAGTCCATTCAAGTAAAAGCACCAGGTAGAATTAATTTAATTGGAGAGCACACCGATTATAATGATGGTTTTGTATTACCTGCTGCAATACAAATGGGAGCAACAGCTACTATTACAAAGCGCTCCGATGATGAAATTCATTTAACTGCAATTGATTTAGCAGAAACGCTTATTATTGATTCGCTTGCCAATTTAAGAATTAGCGAAAAGCAATGGGCTAATTATATTATTGGCGTCATTGTACAGTTTGTAAAAAAAAGAAAATTTCCTACTGGTTTTGACATAGCAATTACAAGCAATGTGCCTATTGGTGCAGGCTTATCAAGTTCGGCCGCGATTGAGTGCAGCATTGCATTTGGTTTAAATGAATTATTTGATTTTGGGATTGATAAACTAGAATTAACATTCATGGCGCAAAAAGCAGAACATGATTTTGCAGGAGTGCAATGTGGTATTATGGACCAGTTTGCGAGTATGTTTGGTCAAAAAAACCAAGTGGTATTACTAGATTGTCAAAGCATGGAATATCAATATTTCCCATTAGACATGAAGGGCTATCAAATAATATTATTTGATACAGGAGTAAAACATGCATTGGCTAGCAGCGAATACAATACACGCCGCAAAGAGTGTGAACAAGGCATTCAATTTATACAAAGTAAATTTCCACAGGTACAATCATTAAGAACTGCTACCTTACAAATGTTGAATGAAACGGTAAATCCAAATAAATTTCCATTGGTTTATAACAGATGTAAATATGTAATTGAGGAAATAACTAGGACACAAGCTGCTACCGAAGATTTAAAACAGCATAATTTATCGGCGTTTGGCGCTAAAATGTTTGCCACCCATAATGGCTTGTCAAGTTTGTATGAGGTGAGCTGCCCTGAATTAGATTTATTAGTTGATTTAGTAAAACCAAACAACCAGGTATTGGGTGCTAGAATGATGGGTGGCGGATTTGGCGGATGCACTATTAATATTGTAACAACAAGTGAAACGCAAGCTATTATTGAATCTGTTACCAATGCTTATCAAAAAAAGACAGGTAAACCACTACAGCACTATTTGGTAAATGTGGAAGACGGTGCGCATATTGTGTAAGAAAAACTATTTACCCAGCATAAATTCAAGTGGTATTTGAACTCTTCCTTTCCAAGCTTCTTCGCTGTGTTCTTGTCCTGGAAAATATTGAGTGATCCAGCTTTTTTCGCCATACCCTTTTTTTTGCATGAGCTCGTCTACTTTATTTTGTATAGGAGGATAAAATGCATCCAAGGTTTTGTCACCGCAATCAAAATACATTTTATGATTTTTCGCTTTGGGTAAATGGGTTGTCAAATAATTAATAAAAGCGTCTGGTATTGGATTGTTTTCCATTTCAAATATTCCGGGCCAATGTGTTGACATACAAATAGCGCCACCAAACACTTTAGGATATTCACAAATAGCATACATGGAAATTAGTCCTCCCATACTGCTACCACCAATAAATGTATTTTTAAAATCAGTTTTTGTAGAAAAATTTTGATCAATATAAGGCTTTAATTCTTCCACTATAAATTTTAAATAATTGTCTGCATTCAGTGCATAGTTATTAAACACAGATACATTATTTTTTCTTACACTATTAAAAACCACTTCTTGTTGTTCTTTACTTAATTGCTCAAATGGTTTTTTTGGAAAATACTCTGAGTGTCTTCTTTCTCCTCCATTCCAAATACCAACTACTATAACTTGTTTAATTTTATTTTCATCTATCAGTTTAGTAATCGCATCTTGTATTGCCCAACTTTTTTTATTCCATGTGATATTTGAGTCAAATAGCATTTGTCCATCATGCATATACAAAACAGCATATTTTTCATTTTTATTGTAATCCTTGGGTAACCAAATATCAATATTTCGAGTACTTACATTTTTAGCGTTAAAATTTTCAATACGGGTAATACTTCCTTTTTCAACCTTAGGGATTGACTGTGCAAATGTGCTATTGATAATAAATAGCAGAACTAAACTTAATATTATTTTCTTCATTTTGAATGCGTACTTTATTTTTCAAATCTAAATAAATAGTAACTTCAAACGCAAATTAAAAATTATGAAATTAAAAATAAAGGCTACAAGATATATACTAGTTATTGCAGCAATTGCATTTTTAGCTTGTAAGCCAAGTGTGGAGGGGGCTATAGTAGATCCGGTTCCACCAATTGTAGAACCCAATGGAACGGATACTACTTTTATTAAAGGAGCTGATATTAGTTGGGTCACTGAAATGGAATCCAAGGGGATAAAATTTTACAATAAAAATGGGGTACAAACCGAGTGTTTTGCCTTAATGAAAGAAATTGGAATGAATGCAATCCGTATTCGTGTTTGGGTAAATCCTGCCAATAAATGGAATGGACTAGAGGATGTTATTGCAAAATGCATAAGAGCAAAAAATTTAGGATTAAAACTTTTAATTGACTTTCATTACAGCGACAACTGGGCCGATCCTGGAAAACAAATTAAGCCTGTAGCTTGGGCCGGTGCTGCATTTCCTGCATTAAAAGATTCTTTAAAAAATCATACAAGTTTTGTTTTAACACAATTAAAAAATGCTGGTATTAATCCAACATGGGTGCAAATTGGTAACGAGACCGATGATGGTATTTTGTGGCCCGATGGTAAAGCAAGTTTGAACATGCAAAATTTTGCACAATTAATTAGTGCGGGATATGATGCATCAAAAAGTATTTTTCCAAATGCCAAAGTAATGGTGCACGTTTCAAATGGATACAACAATACTTTATTTAGATGGATCTTTGATGGTTTAAAAAACAATGGAGTGAAGTGGGATATGATTGGAATGTCATTATATCCTAGTTATACAACAGGCGGATGGCAAGCAACCAATAATTTGTGTTTGCAAAATATGAATGATATGGTATCTAGATATAATACTCCAGTGATGGTGGTAGAAATTGGTATGCCATGGGATAACGCCAATGAAGCAAAATTATTTATACAAGATTTAATTACAAAAGTAAAATCAGTGAATGGCAATAATGGATTAGGTGTATTTTATTGGGAGCCCGAAGCACATAATAATTGGCAGGGATATTCGCTTGGTGCTTTTGATAATTCAGGCAAACCAACCGTTGCTTTAGACCCATTTTTAAAATAGGCAAAAAATCTCACAATTAATTATCAATGATTTATGTATATAATTAAAATATATGTAAATATTACACAATTTAATTGCAAAAATTAGTAATTTAGGAGTGTGTAAAAATTACACACCCCAATGATTGCTAGCTACATAAAGAAGATATTTTTATCTGTACTTATCATACTGTCATTACAAACTAATGCACAGTTGTTAGTTAATACACCTAGCTTTTTAACTGAAACAAATACTTCATCTACTATCATCGCCGATGCGAACTTTGGTAATAAAAAATTATTAGGAAGCACTGCTGATATTTATGTGCACATTGGTGCCATCACTACATTAAGTTCAACAGGTTCGGATTGGAAGTATGTTAGCTCAGTTTGGGGAACAGCAGATGCGAAATTTAAATGCGTTGCATTAGGAAACAATAAATGGTCATTTACGATCCCTACTAATCTTCGTACATTTTTTGGAATCACCAATGTCAATGAGAAAATTGTCAAAGTTGCAATTTTATTCAGAGATGCTGCTGGCACCAACGTTTTAAGAAATGCAGATGGTTCAGATATGTACTTAAATGTTTATGATAATAACATTCGTGTAAGAATTGATTCTCCTTTATTTCAACCTACTTATTCAAAAAATATTGAACCCATAACTAAAAAAATTGGGGATACTGTATTTATTAATGGTAAATCAAATCAAGCGGCCAATCTCTCTATCTACTTTAATGATACATTATTAGCTTCTGCGAATAACAGTACTACCATTAGCGCCTATAAAGTGATAAATAGAATAGGTAATCAAAGAATTTTTTTAAACGGCGCTTTAAATTCAACTATTGATATTGATACAGCTCAGTTTTATGTGAATGGAAATCAAGTGATAGAAGATCTTCCTACAGGTGCCGCTGATGGAATTAATTATTTGCCAGGAGACACTTCGGCTATTTTAGTTTTATATGCACCCAACAAAAAAAGCATCAATGTGATTGGTGATTTTAATAACTGGACAGTTGCACTATCCAATGCCATGAAAATGACAAAGGACAGCAGTCGTTATTGGATTCAATTAAATGGGTTAACTCCGGGCGTTGAATATGCCTACCAATATGTGATAGATGGTACCTTAAAAGTAGCAGATTACAATACCGAAAAAGTATTAGATCCTAATAACGATATTTACATTCCAGTTACTACGTATCCAAATTTAAAAGCGTATCCTACCGGAAAAACTACGGGCATTGTAAGTGTGTTGCAAACTGCAAAAACAAAATATAATTGGAAGACTAATAATTTTGTAAGACCCAATAAAAGCAATTTAATTATTTACGAATTGTTAATTCGTGATTTTGTAAAAAAGCAAAACTTTAATGAGTTACGTGATAGTTTAGATTACTTTAAAAGACTAGGCATTAACACGATTGAACTTATGCCGGTTGCAGAATTTGAAGGCAATAATAGTTGGGGGTATAATACCAATTTCAATTTTGCGTTGGATAAATACTATGGCACCGAGTTGGCGTTTAAAGAATTTATTGATTCTGCACATGCCAAAGGAATTGCAGTAGTAGTGGATATAGTAATGAACCATGTTTTTGGTTCTTCTCCATTAGCACAAATGTATTGGGATGGAACTACTTCGGCTCCAGCTGCAAATAATCCTTGGTTAAATCAAGCAGCAACCCATCCGTTTAATGTGGGCAATGATCTTAATCACGAATCAGCAGCTACCAAGCAATTGGTTTCAAGGGTTGTAAAACATTGGTTAACGAATTATAAAATTGATGGATTTAGATGGGATTTGTCTAAGGGCTTCACCCAAAAAAATAATCCAAATAATGTTGCAGCTTGGGGTAACTATGATGCTTCTCGTATTGCTATTTGGAAAACAATTTATGATACCATGCAAAAAGTATCTCCAAATAGTTATTGTATACTAGAGCATTTTGCCGATAATAGCGAAGAACTTGAATTGGCAAATTATGGCATGTTGCTTTGGGGCAATGCCAATTACAATTTTAACCAATCTACAATGGGTTATGCAACAGACGCTTCAATCAATGGCGCATTTGCAAATGGAAGAGGTTGGACCAAGCAAAACTTGGTTACTTATATGGAAAGCCATGATGAAGAAAGAATCATGTTTAGAAATTTGAACTATGGTAATGTTAATGGATCCTATAATGTTAGAGATACGGCAACTGCTTTAAAGAGAGCTGAATTGGGCGCTGCATTCTGGGCATTGGTGCCAGGTCCTAAAACCATGTGGCAGTTTGGTGAATTGGGTTATAACTATTCAATTAATACTTGTACCGATTTAACAATAAATAATAATTGCCGACTTTCTGATAAACCTATTCGATGGGATTATTATACCAATGCAAATAGAAAAGGCTTGTTTGATGCGTATGCAAAATTTTTAAAATTAAGGAACAACCCAAGCTATACCAATGATTTTATTTCAAATAAATACAGTGTAAATGCCTCTGGTTTATTTAAATCATTTCAACTTAATGGGGACTCTATTAAATTGGTGGTGATTGGGAATTTTGATTTAACAACACAAACCAGCTCGGTAAGTTTCCCAGCTGATGGAATTTGGTACAGTGTATTTAGTAATAAATATCAGGGGGTATTAAATGGCACGGCCTCTATTACTTTACAACCGGGTGAATATATTGTTTATGCAAATAAGAATATTTCAACACAGGTAATTACAGATATTTTAGATGTGAAATTGCCGGTATTGGACATGCCCACTCATTTTTATCCCAACCCCTTGAAAAACAATTCAGTATTAGAGTATAGCCTTCCAGAAACTGGCAAAGTGTCAATACACGCCTATAATATGCAAGGGCAGGATGCTGGTATTATTTATACTGGTTTTCAGCAAAAAGGGTTTCAAAAAGTTTCGATAAACAGAAATAATTTAATGAACACTCCGGGTGTTTATTTGTTATCTATAATTTTAAACCAAAAACAAAAAATCCATAAAATTTTAATTACAAACTAACAATTATTAAACTTGAAATTGTAAATCTATGAACATGAAAAAAACACTTGTGGTTTTACTGTTTGCCATCATAGGCATTTCGGTATCTGCCCAAGAACGTACAGTTACTGGGAAAGTGACTGACGCAAAAGATGGAGCTCCTTTAGTAGCCGCTTCGGTTACAGTTAAAGGAAGCAACCAAGGAACTGCCACTGCAAAGGATGGTACTTTTTCTATTAAAGTAGCTTCTAATGCAACTACTTTAGTGATATCGTATTTAAACTATGCCACTAAAGAAGTAGTGCTTGATTCCAAGAATATCGTGAACGTTGCTTTAACACAAACTACCGATCAATTAAATGAGGTAGTTGTGATTGGTTACGGTTCGGTAAGAAAAAAGGATTTATCAGGTTCGGTATCAACCGTAACTGCTAAAGACTTTAATACAGGTGCAATTACAACTCCAGAGCAATTGATTGCTGGTAAGGTTGCGGGTGTATCTATTATTAGTAATAGTGGTGCTCCTGGTGCAGGAAGTACAATTCGTATTAGAGGTGGTGCTTCATTAAATGCAAGCAACGATCCTTTAATTGTTATTGATGGTATGCCAATTGATGGTGGTGGAATTTCTGGACAAGCAAATCCATTAGCATTAATTAACCCTAATGACATTGAATCTTTCTCTGTGTTAAAAGACGCGTCTGCTGCAGCTATTTATGGTGCGCGCGCATCTAACGGTGTAATTTTAATTACTACTAAGAAAGGAAAGAAAGGTGCAATGAAAGTTGACTTCTCTACTTTATTAAGTGTTGGTAATGTTTCTAAAAAAGCAGATGTATTAAGTGCAAATGAAATTAGAACTATTGTAAATGCAAATGGTTCATCTACTTTAAAATCTTTATTAGGTACATCAAATACGGATTGGCAAGACCAAATTTATCAAACTGCTATAAGCAATGAAAATAATATTAGTCTTTCTGGATCAACAAAAAATATGCCTTACCGTTTATCAATTGGTAGCTTAGATCAAAAGGGTGTATTAAAAACAGACGAATTAAAAAGAACAACTGTAGGTGTTAATTTGGCGCCAACATTATTTGACAATCATTTGTCAATTAACTTAAACTATAAGTTAGCAAGCAGCGAAAGCCGTTTTGCAAACCAAGGTGCAATTGGTGCAGCTACTTACTTTGATCCTACACAAGCCGTGAAAAGCAATAGTGCAAGATTTGGTGGTTACTGGGAGTGGTTGGATCCAAATTCATCAAATGGATTAAAAGCATTATCTCCTAAGAATCCATTAGGATTATTAATGCAAAACAATGATAACAGTAATGTTACAAGACAAATTGCTAGTGCTTTGTTTGATTACAAAGTTCATTTCTTGCCTGACTTACATGTTGTAGTGAACACAGGTGTGGATATTGCAGAAGGAAAAGGTACTAGTGTAATTAATGATAGCGCCGCTTCAACATATAAGCGTTTTAAAGATGCAGCGAATAAGTTTCATGGTGGTGTGAACAATCAATATCGTCAAACAAGAAGCAATAGCTATTTAAATGCTTATTTAAACTATGCTAAAGACATTAAAGCGATTGGTTCAAGATTAGAATTGGTTGCTGGTTATGAGTATCAAGAGTATAAAACTACTAACTACAACTTTAGCGATTTAACTTACGACAAAACTGTTGTAAACGCTCCAAACTTTGCTTCAAATATTCCTGAATATCGTTTAGTATCTTATTTAGGAAGAGCAAACTTAAACATTCTTAATAAGTATGTATTAACAGCTTCAGTGCGTCAGGACGGATCTTCAAAGTTTAATCCAGACAACCGTTATGCATTATTCCCTTCAGCAGCGATTGCTTGGAAGTTGAAAGAAGAAAACTTCTTAAAAACTTCAACAGTTGTATCTGATTTGAAATTAAGAGCGAGTTATGGTGTAACAGGTCAACAAGATGGAATTGGTTACTATGATTATATCTCTTATTATAATTTAGGTTCTAATTCTGCACAATATCAATTTGGAAACAGCTTCTACTCCATTTTCCGTCCAAATGGATATTACTATAATAGAAAATGGGAGCAAACAGCTACTGCCAACGTAGCATTAGACTTTGGTTTATTTGATAACAGAGTCAGCGGTACTATTGAATTATACAATAGAACAACTACCGATTTATTAAACGAAATCAACCAACCAGCCGGTACCAACTTTAGTAACAAAATTGTTGCGAACGTAGGTAGCATGGAAAATAAAGGTGTTGAGGTTACTTTAAACTTCCAACCAGTAAGATCTAAAACAACTACTTGGGATGTTTCATTAAACGCTACTTATAACAAAAACGAAATCACTAAATTAACGATCTCTGATGATCCTACTTATGCAGGTGCTAGATATGGTGGAATTAGTGGTGGTACAGGTAATACTATCTTAATTCAATCTGTAGGATACCAAAGAGGTTCTTACTTTGTTTATAAGCAAGTATACAATGCTGCAGGAAAGCCAATTGATGGTTTATTTTCTGATTTAAACAGAGATGGTATCATTAATGAAAAAGATTTGTATCAATACAAAGGCAACAATCCTGAATTCTTCTTTGGTGCAAGTTCAAATGTAACTTACAAAAAATGGAATGCTGGATTTGTGTTAAGAGCGAATGTTGGAAACTATATGTATAACAACGTTGCATCTAGCAGTGGTACATTAAGAAACTTCTTAAATCCAATTGGTTATATCAATAATGGATCAAGAGATTACTTAACAACTGGATTTAGTGGTAATGGTTCTAATTATTATTTATCTGATTATTATGTTCAAAATGCTTCTTTCTTGCGTATGGACAATATTAATTTTGGTTATAATGTTGGAAAAGTATTCCATGATAAAGCAAATTTGAAAATTAACGCAAATATTCAAAATGCATTTATTATTACTAAATACCAAGGTTTAGATCCAGAAGTTAATGGAGGAATAGATAATAATTTTTATCCTCGTCCTAGAACGTTTGTTTTGGGTTTAAATCTTAATTTCTAATTCATTCATTCGTATAAATAAAAGAAAATGAAAAATAATAAATTTAAAATAGTAATAGCCACAGCGTTCTCGGTGTTCATTTTGGCTTCTTGCGCTAAGCAATTAGACTTGTTGCCAACAAATGATGTTACCTCTGCTATGGTTTATAAAGATGCAGCTGGCTATAAGCAAGCTTTTGCAAAAGTATATGCAAGTTTTGCATTAACAGGAAACAGTGGTCCTGCAGGAAATGGTGATATTCAAGGTATTGACGAAGGTACTTCCGACTTTTTAAGATTGTATTGGAAGGCACAGGAGTTAAGTACCGATGAAGCGGTAGTTTCTTGGGGTGATCCAGGTATTCAAGACTTCCACAATATGAACTGGTCAGCTAGTAACCCAATGTTAACAGGTTTATACTACCGTTCTTTTTATCAAATTACTTTAGCAAATGATTTCATCAGACAAGCTTCTGATGCAAACTTAGCTGCTAGAGGAATTACTGGTGCTGATGCTGATAACATTAAAAAGTATCGTGCCGAAGCCCGCTTTTTAAGAGCGTATCAATATTCAGTTTTAATGGACTTGTTTGGTAGCGTTCCGTTTGTAACAGATGCCGATTTATTGGGCGCATCTTTACCAAAGCAAAAAACTAGAACTGAACTATTTGCTTATATCGAATCTGAATTAAAAGCAATTGAACCAGAATTGGTTGATGCTAGAAAAAACGAATATGGTAGAGCAGATAAAGCTGCAGCTTGGGCATTGCTTGCACGTATTTATTTAAATGCAAGTGTGTATACAGGTACTGCAAAAAACACAGAAGCAATTACATACTCTAAAAAAGTAATTGATGCTGGTTACGCTTTAATTAGTGATTACACTAAATTAATGAGAGCTGATAATAACCTAAACACTTCAGAATTTATTTTAACCATCAACTTTGATGGTGTTAAAACACAAAACTGGGGTGGTACTACTTTCTTAACACACGCTCCAATTGGTGGTTCAATGAATGCTACACAATTTGGTGTTGATGGTGGATGGGGTGGTTTAAGAACAACAAAGGCTTTCACTGATAAGTTTGCTGACATTACAGGAGCAACAGATAAGCGTGCTCAAATTTATACCAATGGTCAATCAGCTGATATTAATGATTTAACAAAGTTCACTGATGGTTATGCGATTACTAAGTTTAAAAATATCAAAGCAGACGGTACAGCTGGATCAAGTTTAACTTGGACCGATATCGACTTCCCTATTTTTAGATTAAGTGAAATGTATTTAATTTATGCTGAAGCAGTTTCTAGAGGCGGTACTGGTGGAGACGCTACAACTGCATTAGGGTATATTAATAACATTCGTCAAAGAGCATATGGCAATACTTCTGGTAACATTACTGCTGCTCAATTAACTACTGACTTTATTTTAGATGAGCGTAGTAGAGAATTATATTGGGAAGGATTTAGAAGAACAGACTTAATCAGATACGGTAAGTTTGTTGAGTCTACTTATTTATGGCCTTGGAAAGGAGGCGTAAAAGGTGGAACTGGTGTAGATGCATACAGAAAATTGTATCCAATACCTTCTGCTGACATCTCATCCAATACAAATCTTAAACAAAACGCAGGGTATTAATACCATTGTTAAAAGACAAAAATTAATTATATGAAAAAAATTCTTCAATCATTAATATACTTGAGCATAGCGATAGTATTTTTTGCATCCTGTGAAAAGGATGAAGCAAGAGATACTTATGTTGGCGGAACCGCTCCTGTATTTACTGCTTCCTCTAAGGATAGCATCGCTTTAAATTTTAATACCGAAAATGATAAGGCGGTAACATTTAGTTGGTCAAATCCTAACTATCAATTTGCTTCGGGTGTAAGTTCTCAAAATGTGAGCTACACTTTAGAAATTGATACGGTAGGTGCAAACTTTAATGGCGCTAATAAAAAGACAGTTTCTATTAGCCAAGACTTATCTATTACTTATACTCAAAAAGCGTTTAATATTTTAATCTCTGATTTAAAAGTTAAACCAGGTAAAGTAGCACAATTAGAAATGCGCGTAATTGCTTCTTTAGGCACTAGCGCAACTAATTTAGTTTCAAATAAATTAACTTTTAAGGTACTTCCTTATGCACCTCCACCAAAAGTGCCAGTTCCAACATTAGGAACATTATGGGCTACTGGTAATGCATTTGCATCAGGTTGGTCAAATCCTTTACCGTCACCATTTGATGTAAGTCAAAAATTCACAAAAGTTTCTGATACACAATATGAATTAGTAGTTGACATGTTGTCTTCTGGTAATTATAAGTTAATCCAAGAACAAGGTGTTTGGGGAACTCAATACCATAAAGTATCTGGTGACGCTTATTCAGGAACATTTGAGAAAAAAGATGCTGAACCTGGATTTGATGCGCCAGCAGTTGCAGGTAGATACAAAATCGTAGTTGACTTCCAAGCCGGCACTTATACTGTAACTAAACAATAAGTTGTAAAAACGTAAAATATTAAATAATGAAACAAATACTAAAAACGTTCTTATTTTCAACTTTACTAGCAATGGTATTAGTTGCTTGTGAGAAAGTAGGACCCTTAGCGGTTTATAAAAATGGAGTAAGTGCCACTTTACAGGCATCTACAACTACGGTTGCTCCAAAAGTAGCCGACTCCTTAACAACAGCGTTAACCTTAACCTGGACCGATCCAAAATATGCAACCGATGCAAGTACTGTAAAATATGTTGTACAAGTAGATTCTAGCGGTCGTAATTTCTCAAACGCCGCATCTATTGTTTTAACTAATAAAACAAGTTATTCATTTGTTGCAAAGGATTTAAATGCAATATTGTTATCATTGGGTTTTAAATACAACACTGCTTATAAAGTAGATGTTCGTATTGTAAGTTCTTATGCAAACAACAACGATTTAATTGCATCAAATGTGTTGACTTTAACAATGACTCCATACGTAGTGCCTCCAAAAGTTACGCCTCCAGCTTCTAAGACATTGTTCTTAGTTGGATCTGCAACCGCAGGTGGATGGAATAACCCAGTACCAGTGCCTACACAACAATTTACAAGAGTAGATTCTGTTACATATCAAGGTAAATTCTATTTAATTGGTGGTCAACAATACTTAGCATTACCAGTAAATGGTGATTGGAGTAATAAATATTCTGTTGCAAATAACAATGCATTTGGATTGAATAAAGGTGGAGATTTTGGATATAATTTATCTGATAACTTTCCTGGCCCAGCAGTAACAGGTATGTATACTATTAAGTTTGATTTCCAAGCTGGTAAATTCACTGTAACCTTAGATAAAGAATACGCAAGCTTATATGTTCCAGGTGGATACCAAAACTGGACACCAAGTAATGCTCCAACCTTAGCATCTCCAGGCAAGGATGGTAACTATTCAGGTTATGTATACTTTAATGCAGCTTCTGAATTTAAGTTAACCAACCAACCAGATTGGGCAGGTACAGCATATGGTGCAGGTGCAGCAGGAAAAATTAGTTCTAGTGGTGGTAACTTAAGTGTTGCTTCAGCTGGATACTATTTAATTAATGCAAACACTGTTACCAATGACTACTCTATCACAAGAACTACTTGGGGTGTTGTAGGTGCATTTAGCGGATGGGGTGGTAACCCAGATACACAGTTAACTTACAGCAATGGTAAGTGGACTGGTACCTTAGTATTGTCTGCAGAAAGCGAATTAAAATTCAGAGCCAACAGTGACTGGGGTATTAACCTTGGTGATGATGGCGGTGATGGTGTATTAGAAGGTGGTGGTGCTAATATTAAATTAGCTGCTGGCACTTATAATGTAGTATTGAATTTAAGCAATGCTGGATATTATACTTACTCATTTACAAAACAATAGATTTGTTTGGGATAATATAATCGTTTAGTAAAGAGGCGCCACGAATGTGGCGCCTCTTTTATTTTTTATAAGATAAGGTAAAACCCAAGCCAAAAAAATGCCCTCGAATATTCGAGGGCATTTTAATTATAATCATCACTCTATTAGAGCGATACCAATTGAATTAGTACCATGCTCCATTAAAGGTAGCATCTCCGTTGGCATTTCTGTTTGCAATTCTGCGCTTTACATTTTTCTTGTGTAAATACATAGTTACAAAAACCAATGGAATAAATATGATTGTTAATGGAGGTATTCCCAACATGCTAATCCACTTACCACCAAAGTGTCTGCGCATAGGTCGTTTTAAGCGTTCTGCAATTAAATACATACCTGGTACAATAAACAAGGTCATAAAGAACGCAAAGATTAAACCAAATATTAAGGTCCAACTTAATGGCTTCCAGAAAGCAACGTTATCACCTCCAAAGAAGATATGTGGATTCAATTCACTAAATAAGGTAACAAAGTTAATGTTGAAGCCTATGGCAATAGGGATGAAGCCTAATATGGCAGCTAAAGCCGTTAACATAACTGGAATAATTCTTGTTTTACCAGCTTGAATAACAGCTTCTTTAGTTTTCATACCTCTAGATCTTAACTCGTCGGCAAATTCAATTACTAGGATACCGTTTTTAACTACAATACCAGCCAATCCAACAATACCTAAACCTGTCATAACACCCGAAATTTTCATTCCAAAAATAGAGAAGCCTAAGAATACACCAATGATACTAAATAGGATCTCAGTTAAAATAATTACCGATTTAGAGATTGAATTAAATTGTAAAACCAATGTAAATAAAATTAACATTAACGCAATAATTAATGCCTTGCCTAAGAACGCAACGGTTTCTAGTTGTTGTTCGTTTTCGCCTGTTTGTTTCACGGTAACCCCTTCTGCAATGCCTTTAAAGTTAGATATATATTGTGCGATAGCAGCATTCACAGTGGTTGGGCTGTAGCCTTTGTCCATTAATACATTGGAGCTTAATTGAATCAATCTTTTTTGATCCTTTCTTTTAATGCTACCAAAAGTACTAGTAGGTTCTACTTTTACTAAACTACTAATTGGAATATTTTTAACCATACCTCCAGCTGCCATATCTCTAAAAGATAAACGCATGTTGAGTAAGTCTACCAAATTATTTCTTTGTAACTCCTGGCTTCTTAATTGAATTTTATATTCATCCTTCCCTTCTTTAATTTTTGAAACTTCTTTACCAAATAATGCGGTTCTAATTTGCATGCCTACTTGTGCACTGCTCACGCCTTCTGCTAAAGCACGGTCTCTGTCAATGGTTAAAGTTAATTCAGGATTTTGCAAGTCCACATCCATTTTTAAGGTATTGATACCCGGTATTTGTGCTGCGTCTAAATAATTTTTTAAACCCACGGCTGTTTTTACCAGCTTATCAAAATCTTCTCCTTGAATTTCAATATTCACAGGTGGTTCTGTTGGCGGTCCGCTTGATTCTTGATCCACTGAAATTTCAGCACCAGGCACACCCTTCATTTCATTTCTCAAGTTTTCTAAATAAGGTGCTGTAGATTTTCCGTGACGCTTTTCAAATTCCACAAAGTTTACTTGTATACGTCCAAGCTCGGCACGATTACTTCTGTCGCCGCGCATAGGGTCACCAGCACCCACAGCCACATTGCTAATAATACTTTCTACTAGTGGATTTTTACCATTCTCATTGTCTAATACTTTATTTACTTTGGCTTCTAATACCTTGGTAATAGAATCGGTATAACCAACATTCGTACCAGAAGGTAATTTTAAATAAACAAATACTTGGTTAGGATCTCCTTTAGGGAAAAACTCAATTCCAACACGTCCTGTTCCAATACTAATACCCAATAAAACAAAGGAGAAAATTAACAATAAAAATGTTCCTATCAATAATTTAACAGGCCTCCATCCAGTTAATGATCTTCTTAATGCATTTTCATACCAGTTCATTAGTTTAGGTAAGGTAGAGGTTTGGAATGTAACAATCATATCATTAATGAAGTACTTATTCGCTACCACAGTAATCATGATAAATATTAATAAGTTACCTAAGAAGGTGAAACCAGCAATATCTAACAACGCACCTACTGCAATCGGTATCCAAAAGCTTTTCTTTTTAAAGATTGCCGATTTAGGCTCATCTGCTACTTCATCGTCTGAGTGATTCATAAAGTCCACAGCAAATACTGGGTTCATGATAAATGCTACAACCAATGATGCGGCTAATGTAAAAATTAACATCGCTGGTAAGTAAACCATGAATTTACCAATAATACCAGGCCAGAATAATAATGGGAAGAAAGGGGCAAGAGTGGTAATAGTACCTGCTAATACAGGAATAAATACCTCACCTGCAGCCATCTTTGCCGATGTTGTGGCGGTTAACTTTCCTTTGCCCTGAACAAATATGCGGTGTGTATTTTCAATTACTACAATGGCGTCATCAACAATAATACCAAGTCCAAATAGTAAAGCAAATAAGACCATAAAGTTTAAGGTAATATGAGATCCCACTACAAGGTCGCCAGCCGGTAAGAATACAAAGGCAACAAACATACTTAATGGTACTGAAAGCGCCACAAAGAAGGCATTGGTAACGCCCATAAAGAACATCAATACCACAAGTACTAAAATAAAACCAATTACAATTGAGTTTACTAGTTCGGTAAAGGAGCTTCTGGTTCTAATACTTTGATCCCCTGAAATAACTACGTTTAAATCCTTTGGAAATGAAGTTGCTTTTGCATCTTCCACCATTGCTTTCACTGCATCAGAAGTAGCAATAAGGTTTTCACCATTACGCTTAATAATATTTAAGGTTAAAACGTTTTTTCCATTTAAACGCGCGAAGCTTTCTGTGTTTTTAATGGTATCCGTAATTTTTGCAACATCCTTTAAATAAATAGGTGCACCAGTTGTATTGCGTACAATAATATTAGCAATATCATTGGCATTTTTTAATTGTCCTTTTAATTGCAAGTTGCGTTGCATATTACCTACTTCCAATAACCCCCCCGAAAGGTCAAGGTTTTCTCTTTGAATGGCAGCACTGATATCATCAAAAGTGATACCCGCAGTTTGCATGCGGAAATTATCTACATTAATTTGAAATTCTCTTTCAGGTGCACCCGCTAAATCAATTCTGTTAATTTGTGGAATGCCTTCTAATTTATCTTTTAAATCGTCGGCATATTTTTTAAGTTGAACGGTGCTGTAATTACCACTTATGTTTACAAACATAATTGGCTGATCGCTAATATTTAATTCCATTACACGGGGTTCCTGTGTAAGGTCATTAGGCAATTCACCTTTTGCTTTATCAACGGCATCCTTTACTTTTTGCAAAGCCACATCGGTTTTAACGTCTGTGCTAAACTCAACAGTAATTAATGAAAAATCTTGTTGAGAAGAGGATGTGAATTTATTTATCTTAACACCACTAATACTCTTAATTTGTTTTTCAATGGGCCTGGTTACTAAATTTTCAATATCCTTTGGCGAGTTACCTACATATACTGTTTGAACAAACATAGTAGGTATAATTACTTCCGGAAATTGTTCTTTAGGTAGGGTTAAGAATTGGTAAATACCCCCTAAGCTAATAAACAACATTAATAAGTATATGGATGTTTTATTCGTAATGCTCCAAGAGGTAGGACCAAACTCCTTAAATTTCTCTTTTATTTTTTGTATTGTCGACATATTGATGGTTTGTACTTTTAATAATGAGTGTGTTCTACTATTTTGTTGTCAAATTTTGACCATCAAATAATGACTGATAACCTTCGGTAATCATTTGTTCGCCTGCTGTTAAACCAGAAAGGATTTCGATATTGTTGGCATAAAATTCTCCAATAGTTACTGGTCTTTTACGTGCAATAAGTTTTCCGTTTTCGTTAGCAGCAACATAAATGAATTTTCCTTTTTCATCATTTTGTATGAGGTTGATAGGAATAATTATAGCATTTGCTTTAGTGTAATCTTTAATTTTCACTTGCACCAATTGATTAGGACGAAAATCCTTGTCCAATGGTAATTTCGATTCTACATAAAAGCTTCTATTTAAAGGATCAATTACACTACCAACTACGCCTAATTTTGCATCAATAGTTTTATTAATATCTGGGAATACTAAGGTTGCTTCGGTACCTACTTTAATTTTACCTGCATAATTTTCAGGCACCATGCTAGTTAACTTTAATTTTTCGGTGTTCACAATTTTAATTTGTCCTGCACCACCAAAAAGTTCACCCACTTTCACATTTACTTCCTCTGCCACACCATCCACATCACTATATACGCTTGTATAAGACAATTGCTGATTCATCATGCCCAATTGCTCTGTAGCGGCTTTTAATTGACTTGCACTTGCATCGGCATTGGTTTTAGCCGTCATCAATTGAATTTCACTTCCAATATTTTGATCCCATAAATTCTTTTGTTTTTCATATACCGATTTAGCCAATGCAGCTTGTGCTTTCACTGTTTCTAAATTTTGAGCCATTGCCGCAGCGTTTTGTTTAATAAGGCTGTTGTCTAATTGTAGTAACAATTGACCTTTTTTAACACGGTCTCCTCTTTTCACATAAATTGCCTTTACTTGACCTCCACCTGCACGTGGCGTTACGTAAGAAACACTTTCAGATTCCACCTTCCCTTGTAATTCAATAAAATGATTAAAATCCTGAGTAGCAATAGGCGCAATAGCCACTAATACCGCTTTTGCTTGGTCTTTAGCGCCCGCTTGTTCCAATTCTTTTTCTAAAGTTGAAATTTTAGCGTTTAATTCTAAAGCTTGTTTTTTTAATTGCTCTAAACTTGCTTTTTTTGCTTCAATTGAATTTTTTCCAGCTCCACAAGCAAGTGAAATCATCACTAAGCTCATTGTAAATAATTTTATACTATTTTTCATTTCTATATTTTTATTGTATTGTTTTTGATTTTATAATTTACCACTTGCTTTTAATAAATCTACTTTCGCAATTAAAGCTGCATATAATGCATTCATATAATTGTTTTGTGCACTTACAAGATCGGTTTGTGCTGCAGAAATTTCGGTATTAGAACCTGTTCCTGCTTCAAACTTCTTTTTAGTTTGTTGATACACTTTTTCTGCTAATTCCATATTCTTTTTCTGAAACTGAACGGTAGCTACTGAAGACATATAATTAAGCTTAGCTTGGTTCATTTCATTGTCAATGCTGTTCTTAAGTGACTCAATTTGATTTTGCGTTTGTCTTAATTCAATTTTTGTTCTTTTAATACGCGCGTCTGTAGCAAAACCATTAAATATGGGTAGGTTTATATTTAAACTTACAAGAGAGGTTGGAAACCAATTTCCTCCTTCAAAGAAATCAAACTTGCTTCTTTGTGCATTTTTAGAAAAAGAGCCTGACATTGAAATAGTAGGCAGGTTGCTTAACTGATAACGCTTTATATTAAACTCATTCATTTTTTTCACAGTGTTGAGGTATTGAAAATCCTTACGTACTGTATATTGAAAATCGGCATCCGATAAAACATCATTGGTTAAGCTACTTTCGTTAATCACATCCGTTAGCACTAAACTGTCTTTAACGGGCATTCCCATTAACATTTTTAATCCCATATAACCAATGGCAACACTATTGTTGGCTTTTAATTTCTCCGTTTCAAGATTGTTCAATTGAACACTCACTTTATCCACATCTAATTTTTCAGCGAAACCATTTTTATACATAATTTCTGCATCACGCGCCAATGCTTTAATTCTATTTATATTGGCATCTAAAATATTTAGTTGTGTTTTGCTTGCAGAAAGCTGATAGTATATTTTATAAATATTCGCTTTAATAGCTTCTTGCGTAAGTGCTGCATTTTTTCTTTGCAAATCCATAGAAGTTGCTCTTGCTTGTAAAGCAATAAATACTTGACCATCAAACAACAATTGTTGAATACTAGCGCCAAAATTTGCATTAAATTTTGTACCAAACTGAACAGGAATAAAAGTACCCGCTGCTCCCCCAAAAATTTGACCAGGTAATAAAGAGGTAGGAATTTTTAAATAGTCGGTACCGCTTACATTCGTGTTAATGGTAGGTAAAGCAGCGCCCGCAATTTCCCTATTGGTTTGTGCTTGAACTTCAATGGCCAATAATGCATTTTTTACTTGCACATTATTTTTTTGTGCATATTCAACACATTGATCCAAAGAAAATGCATGTGTAGGAATCCCTGCCTCCTGCGCTTGTGTAAAGCTCGTAATGGCAAGAACCATGATGAAGAAAATTAGTTTTTTCATTTGTTATATTGCTTGTTTATTGTTGATTTATTTATTTTGATCCAAATTGTCTTCAAGTGCATTTGCAGATGTAGATTCTTGGAGTTTATATTTTTCCATTAATTCTATCCCTTTTATTGACATTACACCATAAATAAAATTTTCAATGATTTGTAAAGTCACTTTGCCAATATCAAATTTGCTAAAAGGATATAGTTGAGCATTAAAAGGAACAAAGCTTGTTTCTAATCGATAGATAGATAAAATTTCAGGATCAATTTCCTTTCTATAAACACCTTGCTCAATGCCTTTGATTAAGTTGGTCTTAATTATTTTATGCATAAAGTCATCTTTATGATTTTGAATACGCATAAAAGCTTCTGGATAATATTTAGCCAACTCATTCATGGTCATTGGGTTCATGTTTTTAAACATCTGTTGGATGTCTTCTAAAATCATGAACATTTCATGAACGGCATTATCTGCATTATCCTGGGTTCTTTGACACTTAATTGACTGCTCTTCTAGTTCAAAGTTCACCACTGCCATAACCAAGGCATCCTTATCCTTGTAAAACTGGTAAATGGTCTTCTTGCTAATGCCTAACTGGGTGGCAATGTCGTCCATGGTAACATGTTTTACCCCATGGCGCGTCATTAAATCCCTGGCTTTAAATAAAATGCGATTTTCCATAGTTCAAATTGAGGCGCAAAACTACGGAAACTAATTTCGTATTCAAAGTTTCCAAGGCAAATAATTTATTATTTATGTTGAATGGTAAAAAAGGATGAAATTTGAGCCTAAATACGTCCATTTATGCAGTCTATTCGGGAGAAATTTAAACAGAAGAAGATTTTAAGCATTTTAGCTCAATTTTTCTTTCAGGGGGTTATTCTCTTGGCGCCCATTGGTGTTACCATTTGGGTGATTGTTAGCCTATTTAATTGGGTAGACAACTTTTTACCTAATTTATTAAATACCATTTTCCCCGTTAAGTTTGCCATGGTGGATGGTAAAATACCAAAAGTAACTGGATTGGGTTTTGTGGTGGCCATTGCTTTGGTATTAATAATTGGTTGGTTATCGTCTTTGTTTTTTGTAGAAAGATTGGTTTCTGTTTTTGATAAAATTTTAGAACGCACACCAGGTATTAAAATTATATATTCATCGGTAAAAGATTTTTTAGAAGCCTTTGCGGGGAATAAGAAAAAATTTGATCAACCCGTTTTAGTGAATGTAGATGCTGTTGATGTTTGGAGGGTAGGATTTATTACGCAGGATTCAACCGAACATTTTGGTTTGCATGAACATGTTACTGTATATGTACCGCATTCTTATGCCATTTCCGGAATTACTTATATGGTGCCACTATCAAGAATTAAAAGATTGCCTGATGGAGTGAGTGCATCTGAAGCAATGAAATATGTGGTATCGGGAGGTGTTACCGATGTTGACGATGATCCTGAAACCTAATATATATAAGGGTTACATGCGTTCAATAAATTTGTAAATAAATAAACACTTCAAATAAGCGATAATAAAAAAGTAGATTTTAAATTAATTATTCATAATGCAATTGCACAATTTTAATTCAGGGCCCGCAATTTTACCAAAGGAAGTGTTAGATCGGGCAGCGGAGGCAATCCATAATTTTAATAATACAGGGCTGTCTATTTTAGAAATTGGACACCGTACTTCTTTTTTTGTTGAAGTAGTGGAAGAAGCAAAAGCAACAGTGAAGCGTTTAATGGATTTAGATGATGCATATGAAGTGCTTTTTTTGCAAGGAGGTGCCACCATGCAGTTTATGCAAGTGCCCATGAATTTATTGGATGAAAATGGAATGGCAGCAATTTGTGATAACGGTGTTTGGGGGAATAAAGCCGTAAAAGAGGCAAAAATATTTGGACCTGTCACAGTGGTAGCGGATAGCTCAGATAAAAAACATACTTATTTAAAAAAGGATTTACAATTACCTGAAGGCACTAGCTATTTACATATTACTACCAACAATACAGTAGAGGGAACACAATGGCATCAATACCCACAAGTGAATGTACCCTTAGTGGGTGATATGAGTTCCGATATATTTTGCAGACCTACAGCATTTAAAAAGTTTGATTTAATATATGCAGGTGCACAAAAAAATATGGGTGCCGCTGGTGTTACCATGGTGGTTGTAAAAAAATCAATACTAGGTAAAGTAAACAGAAAAGTTCCTGCCATTTTAGATTATCAAAAACACATTGAAGCAGGTAGTTTATTAAATACGCCTCCTGTATTTTCGATTTATGTTAGTTTGTTAACCTTAAGGTGGATTGAAAAAGAAGGTGGATTAGTTGAGATGGGAAAACGAAATAAAGCAAAAGCAACATTATTATATAAAACTATTGATGAACATCCTGCATTTTATTGTCCTATTCAAAAAGAAGATCGTAGTATTATGAATGCGGTTTTCTTTTTAACGGATCCAAATAAAGAGGAATCTTTTTTAGCATTGTGTAAAAAAGAAGGCATGATTGGTGTTAAAGGATATAGAACAGTTGGAGGCATTAGAGTTAGTATGTATAATGCATTGCCAATGAGCAGTGTACAAGCATTTTGTGATTTAATGCAAAAGTTTTCTTAAAATAATTTTTATTTAAACGGCTTCAATAAAAATCTTTTCCTCCAAAAAAATACCGATATTTGCACTCATGGCAAATATTAGACCCTTTGAAGCGCTTCGCCCTCAGCCTCAATTAGCGAAGCAAGTAGCAAGTAAACCATACGATGTTTTAAATAGTGCAGAAGCAAAAGCCGAAGCAGTAGGCAATGCTTATTCATTTTTACATATTACAAAAAGTGAAATTGATTTACCAGAATCTGTTGACATACATGCTCAACAGGTTTATGATTTGGCATTAGAAAATTTAAATGCATTTATTCAAAGAGATGTTTTATTTAAGGAGTCAAAACCATGTTATTATATCTATCAATTAATTATGGATGGACGTGCACAAACTGGTTTGGTTTGTGTGAGCAGCATCGAAGATTATAATAATGATATTATTAAAAAGCACGAGTTCACAAGACCAGAAAAAGAACAGGATAGAATTAATCACATTAAAACATCAGGCGCACAAACGGGCAATGTTTTTTTAGCATATCGCAATCAGGCATCTATTGATACGGTTATTGAAAAATGGAAAACAGCTAAAACCCCTGTTTATGATTTCATTACCGAAGATGGAATCCAACATTCTGTTTGGGCGGTAACGGATACCACCATCATTGAACAAATCACGCATTTATTTGCAACCGAAGTGCCCTGCACATATATAGCCGACGGACATCACCGTGCTGCATCTGCTGCAAAAGTGAAATTAGCCCTTGGGGACAGCGCTACGCCCGCTGCAGATTACTTTTTAACTACTTTATTTCCCTCAAATCAATTACATATCATGGACTACAACCGTGTTGTAAAAGATTTAAATGGACATTCTGTTGAAACTTTTATGGCTGCATTGGAAAATGAATTCGACATTTTTGAACATGAGGGTGCTTATAAACCTACAGTAATCCACAGTTTTGGAATGTACATAGCGGGTAAGTGGTATGTATTAAAAGCAAAACCGGGTACCTATAATGACAACGACCCTATTGGTGTATTGGACGTAACCATCTTATCCAATAATATATTAGCTAAGTTGTTGGGTATTGTTGATCAACGCACCGACAAACGCATTGATTTTGTGGGCGGTATAAGAGGTTTAGGTGAATTAGAAAAAAGAGTAGATAGTGGTGAAATGCAATTGGCGATAAGCTTATATCCAGTGACCATTGACCAGTTGTTTAATATCGCAGATGCGGGAGAGGTAATGCCTCCCAAAAGCACTTGGTTCGAACCAAAATTAAGAGACGGCTTACTAACACATTTGATTTACGAAGCAAATAATTAATATCTTTTTTCGAAATATATTCAATGAATTTTCCGATCTAAAACCAGTCAAAAGACTGGTTTTTTTTGTATTTTGTTACACAAATTGTTTGCTATATGGAACCAAAAAGACTCTTTGATTGTATCCAACATCAATTAGATAATTTTCCTCAGGACGTCATGTTGGCCGGTAAAGAAAATGGTAGTTGGAGAACATATTCCACAAAGGAAGTAGCCGCAACGGTGAATTCTTTAAGTGCAGGATTATTGAGTTTGGGTTTGAGTGGAAATGATTTTACACCAGAAGGTTCCGATAAAATTGCCATTATAAGTAGCAACCGACCAGAGTGGTTAATGGCCGATTTGGCGACTCAACAAATTGGTGTGATATGGGTACCCGTTTATCCAACAACCAATCCTTTGGAGTTAACTTTTATTTTGAATGATGCTTCTGTAAAATATATGTTTGCAAGCAATCAAGAATTATACAACAAGGTGATGTCTATTAAAGACAATGTACCTTGTTTAAAAGAAGTATACACATTTGATCATATCCCAGGTGCAAAGCATTGGAGTGAATTATGTTTAACAGATGTTGATTTATTACAACAAGTAGAGGTTATTAAAAAAACAATTCCTGTAGAACAGGTGGCTACCTTTATTTATACTTCGGGTACTACTGGCACGCCTAAAGGAGTGATGTTAACGCATCATAGCGTTTATTTTAATTTACAATCGGGTAAAAAGAGTTTTCCATTTCCAGATGCTCCAGATCAAAAAGTGTTAAGCTTTTTGCCTTTGAATCATATTTTTGAAAAAGTAGCTTCCTACATATATATGTATAGTGGAATGAGTATTTACTATGCAGAATCTTTGGAAACCATTGGAGACAACTTAAAAGAAGTGTGCCCAGATGGATTTTCCACGGTACCAAGATTATTAGAAAAGGTATTTGAAAAAATAATGATAAAAGGCGAGGAATTGACGGGCCTAAAAAGAAAATTATTTTTTTGGGCAGTGGCCTTGGGTGAAAAGTATGATAACTTAAAACCGGGTTCATTATGGTATCGTATTCAATTAAAGCTTGCGAATAAATTAATTTTTAGTAAGTGGAGAGAGGGACTTGGTGGCAATGTAAAATTTATAGTAACGGGTGGTGCTGCTTGTCAGGTAAAATTGTTGCGCATTTTTAATGCAGCACAAATTCCTGTTTATGAAGGATATGGACCAACCGAAAACAGCCCTATTATAAGTATTAATTTTAGAACACCAGGAGATACTAAATTTGGAACTGTTGGTTTACCAATTGACGGCGTTCAATTAAAACTAGAAGAAGACGGTGAAATTTGTGTAGCGGGTCCAAGTGTAATGAAAGGATATTATAAGTTACCTGAATTGACTGCTGAAACTATTATTAATGGATGGTTGCACACGGGCGATATAGGTGTGATTGAAGACGGTAAGTA
Source organism: Bacteroidota bacterium (assembly GCA_037975805.1). Classification (GTDB taxonomy): domain Bacteria; phylum Bacteroidota; class Bacteroidia; order Chitinophagales; family Chitinophagaceae; genus Sediminibacterium. The sequence goes on from JBANFX010000023.1 coordinate 30,489, forward strand.
TTTAAAAATTACCGATCGCAAAAAAGAATTATTTAAAACAAGTGGCGGTAAATATGTTGCACCTCAGCCTATAGAAAATAAAATGAAGGAGAGTCCTTTCATTGAACAAATTGTTTTAGTAGGAGACAATAAAAGATTTGTGAGTGCTTTAATTGTACCTGGATTCTCAAAATTAAAAGAGTGGGCAAAGCAACATGGCATTGAATATACGAGCAATGAAGCCATTGTTAAACATCCCATGGTGATGGCTACTATTGATTCGGTGGTTGCCGAATACAATCAACTCTTTAATCAAGTAGAACAGGTTAAAAAGTTTACTTTGTTGCCTAGAGAGTTAACCATTGACAAAGGGGAAATGACACCTAAGTTAAGTATTAGAAGAAAACAAGTGCTCGCCAATTTTGAAAAAGAAATTGACGCAATGTATGCATCTTAGCACCTACTAGCTAATAAAAAAAGCCTTCCATCTGGAAGGCTTTTTTTATTTATTGTTTTGTAAAAATTTTTCTTTGATAATGGTTTGAACGTCTTTGTTTTGAATTTTACTTTCTAACCAAGAAATTATATCTAAGTACATAAAGGCTCTACTCTCTAATTTATTTTTTTCCAGGGGCTGAAGTGTAGTTAATAAATCTTCAAAAGATGCCTGCTTACCGGATTGGATGGCTGATTTTAAAAAATTAAATAATACTTCTTCTACTGCGCCTAGGTTTTTCATTTTTGACATGAAACGATATACCGATTTGGACAAGTATGCCACAACTTCCATATTGCCTAATTCATAATGTGCAATTAAATGGAGTAAACGAGCATAACATTGTAAGTCGTCTCGTAGGTTTACTTTCCAGTGAATGATACTATTTAAATAGTCGATGGTTTTAGCTGCATTGCCCGCCCCAAAATGTAAACAAGCAATTTTATAATAAAAAACTAAAACACGATGACTATCCATGTACATTTCAATTTCCTTAAGCTTTTCTTCCATACTTGGAATCATGACCAAACCCTCGCTAAACGTGCCTTCCAGAAAATGCTGATTAATTTTAGCTATGTATAAATAAACAAAGGATTGAATTAAATTATTTTTATTGTTAAGTACAATAGGTGTTTCGCTAAACTGCTCTAACAAGCAAATAGTCTCTTTAAACTTATCAATATTTTTTAAATCAAAGTGGGCGCTAATTAAATTATGCAAGCCTTTAATATACTGGGCCGATTCAATTTGTTTCATGCCTTCTTCCTTCTCAAATAAGTCTACCCATTTTTGAGCGTATCTATAATGCATTAAAAAATCCTGCGTAATAAAACCATACCAACAATGACATTGATAGCGGTATAATCTTTCATAAAATCCCTTAACCGATTGCACGCTTTCTAAAATTGGATCCTGCATGAGCGCATCCAAGGTTTTTCGGTCTTCCTCATTGCGCGCGTGTCCATGTTGAATATACCAACTGTATAATTGTAAACTAAGATTAGAGGTTTTTGCAATCAATTCTAAACGTTCATTTACTTCGTCAATTTCTTCACTTAATTGTTGCGCGCGGTCTTGCATACTTCTTGTAATATGCAATGATTCTATTTTCTTTTCTAAAAATAATACCTGCAATAAAAAAGTAACCTGGTTGTTTTGTTTGGTGAGTGTTTTAATTTTATCTAATAAACGAAGACTTTGTAAATACAAACCCTTGTTGTATAAAATTTTAGCATGATCTAATTGCTCATGAATTTGCAAATCAATATTTTCATTTTGCTTTAGAATTCGTAGGCTCGACAAAATTTGGTCGTATAAATGTGCCTTTAAGTTGGACAACTGTTGCTTTTGAATGGACTCGTTTTTACGCAATAATTCCTCCTCATCATAGTCCTTCATTTTGTCCAAAGCATCAAATAACTGAACAATCTTTAAATCCGCCGACGCAGAGTTGCGGGCAGCATACAATTTAAAATTGCGCTTTTCCCCCTTCTCCAGGGATTTAACCAAAATAAATAGGGCGTCGGTGCTAAGGTTGGGCATCGTAGCTGAATTTAGTTCAAGTTATTGAAAATCAATCAATTGATGAAAAAATAAGGTCCTTATACATTGTAAAATAGGCATAATTTTGATGTGAATTACTTGTTAATATGGGGTATTTTTAAATAAGAAAGGGGCTCGAAGCCCTTTTTTTATCTATAACAGATTGAAAATCAATTATATGAGCCAAAAAGTATTCATTTTTGATACCACATTAAGAGACGGAGAGCAGGTACCGGGTTGTAAGCTTAATACGAAGGAAAAATTAGAGCTAGCTGTAAGGTTGGAGGAGTTGGGAGTGGACATTTTAGAGGCGGGTTTCCCGGTTTCCAGCCCTGGTGATTTTGAGTCGGTGAATCAAATTGCAAAGACCTTAACCAAAACGGTGGTTTGCGGATTAACCAGAGCTGTTCAAAATGATATAGAGGTAGCTGCACAAGCATTGAAGCCAGCAAAACGTTTTAGAATTCATACGGGTATTGGTACATCGGACTTGCATATTAAACATAAATTCAATTCTACAAGAGAAGAAATAATTGAGCGTGCTATTAAAGCGGTAACCATTGCAAGAAACTTTACCGATGATGTTGAATTTTATGCAGAAGACGCGGGTAGAACCGACAATGAATATTTAGCAAGAGTTATTGAAGCTGTGGTAAAAGCAGGTGCTACTACATTAAATATTCCTGATACCACTGGATATTGTTTGCCACAACAGTATCAAGAAAAAATGAATTACCTATACAACAATGTACCTAATATTGACAAAGCAGTTTTATCCTGTCATTGCCATAACGATTTAGGATTGGCAACAGCAAATTCTATTGCAGGTGTGATTGGTGGTGCAAGACAAATTGAATGTACCATTAATGGTTTAGGAGAGCGTGCAGGCAATACTGCATTAGAAGAAGTAGTGATGATTTTAAATCAACACAAGGACTTAGGATTTTATACCAGTATTAATCCAAAGCTCTTAAATGCAGTAAGCCGTGAGGTTTCAGAGATCATGCGCATGATGGTACAACCCAATAAAGCCATAGTAGGTGCAAATGCATTTTCACATTCATCGGGCATTCATCAGGATGGATTTTTAAAGGAAGCGCAAACCTATGAAATTATTAATCCTGCCGAAGTAGGAGCCGAGGATAGTAAAATTGTATTAACTGCAAGAAGCGGAAGAAGTGCTTTAGCGCATCGTTTACATAAAATAGGCCATCAGTTTACAAGAAATGAAATTGATGATTTGTATCCAATGTTTTTAGAAATCGCGGATAAGAAAAAAGAAGTTTTAGAAGCTGATTTACAATCAATGGCATCAGCGTATAAAAAATAATTAAGAAAGACAAACGAATAATAATCGAACAATGGGAAAAACATTATTTGAAAAAATTTGGGACAAGCATGTGGTGAAACAAATTGAGGATGGTCCTTCGGTTGTTTACATCGACAAACATTTTATACACGAGGTAACGAGCCCGCAAGCATTTAGTGGAATTGAAAAAAGAGGTGCGCAAATTTTTCGTCCTCAACAAATAGTAGCTACAGCCGATCACAATGTACCTACCATGCATCAGGAGTTACCCATTAAGGATGCTTTATCTAAATTTCAGGTAGACACTTTAATTGAGAATTGTAAAAAACATGGTGTTGAATTATACGGATTAGGCCACAAGTATCAAGGCATTGTGCATGTCATTGGGCCAGAGTTAGGGATTACACAACCGGGTATGACCATTGTTTGCGGTGATAGTCACACCTCCACCCATGGTGCTTTTGGAAGTATTGCTTTTGGTATTGGAACAAGTGAAGTGGAAATGGTTTTTGCTTCACAATGTATCATGCAAAGCAAGCCAAAAGTAATGCGCATTAATATTGACGGGGACTTAAAAAATGGAGTGGTATCCAAAGATATTATTTTATACATCATTGCTCAAATTTCTGCAAGTGGAGCCACTGGCTATTTTGTAGAGTATGCAGGTTCTGCGATTCGTGCATTGAGTATGGAGGCAAGAATGACCATTTGTAATATGAGTATTGAGATGGGTGCTCGCGGCGGAATGATTGCACCAGATCAAATAACATTCGATTATATCAAAGGACGCTTGTTTGCACCAAAGGGTGCAGATTGGGATAAAAAATTAGCTGCATGGAAGGAATTGTTTACCGATGCAGATGCAAAATTTGATGTTGAAATAAATATCAAAGCAGAAGATATTGATCCCATGATTACTTACGGAACCAATCCTGGCATGGGCTTAAGCGTAAGAGGAACCCTACCCACTGTTGAAAGTTTTACAGATGCTACCGAAAAGCAAAACTATGAGAAGGCATTGGCATATATGGGATTAAAAGCAGGACAAAGTTTATTAGGCATGCCGGTTCAAAATGTATTTATTGGTTCTTGTACCAATTCAAGAATTGAAGATTTCCGTTTGGTAGCAAGTATTATTAAAGGCAAGCAAAAGGATCCGAATATTAAAACATTAATTGTGCCCGGTTCACAAGAAGTAGCAAAACAAATAAAAGCAGAAGGTTTGGATAAAATATTTGCCGATGCGGGGGTGGAAATAAGACAAGCTGGATGTAGTGCTTGTTTAGGAATGAATGAAGATAAAATTCCAGCAGGTGAATATTGTATTAGTACCAGCAATAGAAACTTTGAAGGACGTCAGGGGGCAGGAGCAAGAACCTTGCTAGCAAGCCCTTTAACAGCAGCTGCTGCATTGTTAACTGGAAAAATTACTGACATCAGAGATATATTAAATTAAGCTGCTAATTAAATCGTAACACAAATTAAAAAGATAACGAGTTGCTTTGGCGCTCAATGAAATTATAGGATATGCAATCATTACAAAAAATAAGAAGCAGATTTATTCCTTTACGCATCGAAAACGTAGATACAGATCAAATTATACCTGCCCGTTTTTTAAAGGCAACCACAAAAGATGGTTTTGGAAAAAATTTATTCAGAGACTGGAGATACGAAAACGATGATGAAACAAAACCTAAAGCAGATTTTGTATTGAATCAAAAACAATACAGTGGTGAAATTTTAGTAGCGGCAAAAAACTTTGGATGTGGATCTTCTCGTGAACACGCTGCTTGGAGTATTCAGGATTATGGCTTTAAAGTAGTGGTGTCTAGTTTTTTTGCAGATATCTTTAAAAACAATGCCTTGAATAATGGTGTATTACCCGTAACCGTTTCAGACGCCTTCTTACAACAAATATTTGCGCAGGGTACGAATGATACATTAACGGTGGATTTGGAAGCACAAACCATAACCATTGATGCCACTGGTGCAAAAGAGACCTTTGAAATCAATGCATACAAAAAAACATGTATGTTAAATGGATATGATGACATTGATTATTTGTTAAACATGAAATCGGAAATAGAGGCATACGAAAAAGCAAATCAATAAAACCACAACGCCAAGTCGAAAAATAAATTGATGAAGCGAAAAAATATAGAGTTATGCAAAAGAAAATAGCGGTCATCCTTGGAGATGGCATTGGACCAGAAGTAACCCAACAATCTATTAAAGTATTAAATACTATTGCTAAGTATTACAATCATAGCTTTAGTTATGAAAATGCATTAATGGGCGCATGTGCGATTGACGCAACTGGAAATCCATTGCCCGACGAGACCATTAAAATTTGTTTAAACAGCGATGCTATTTTATTTGGTGCCATTGGTGATCCAAAATATGATAATGATCCAACTGCAAAAGTGAGACCAGAGCAAGGCTTATTAAAACTAAGAAAGGAATTGCAATTATTTGCCAATATCCGTCCTGTAACTACCTATGCTGCATTACAACATTTAACACCCTTAAAACCAAAGTTGTTAGAAAATGTTGATTTTGTAATTTATAGAGAGTTAACGGGGGGAATTTATTTTGGCGCAAAAAGTGTAAGTGAGGATGGCACGGTAGCTAAAGATGATTGTTCTTACTCAGTTGCCGAAATCGAACGTATTGCACATTTGGCATTTAAGCATGCACAAATTAGAAGAAAAAAATTAACCCTCGTTGATAAAGCCAACGTATTAGAAACTTCAAGATTATGGAGAAAAGTAGTACAAGCAATTGCAAAAGAGTATAGTGATGTTGCAGTGGATTATTTATTTGTAGACAATGCTGCCATGCAAATTATTTTAAACCCTGCACAGTTTGATGTGGTATTAACCGAAAATTTATTTGGAGACATTATTAGTGATGAAGCTTCTGTATTAGCAGGCTCATTAGGACTATTGCCTTCTGCATCTGTTGGTAATACAGTGGCTTTATTTGAACCCATTCACGGATCCTATCCGCAAGCAAAAGGAAAAGACATTGCCAATCCACTAGGTTCAATTTTATCGGCTGCTATGATGTTAGAGCATTTTGGATTAACCAGCGAAGCGACAATTGTAAGAGAAGCAGCTGCATGGTGCTTAAATAGCGGTTTTGTAACAAAGGATATTGATCCAATGAATAGTTATACCACTACGGCTATTGGAGATTTGATTTGTGAATTTATTGAGCGTCATGCAAAAGGAGAAACGCATCCTATCCATGAGCGTTTGCATAAATCAACCATCATTTAGTAACAGCTTTATAGTGGCTTTATAAAAAGACAAAAAACATTATGGAATTAAATAAATATTCAAAAACAATTACCCTTGATCCCACGCAGCCCGCTGCGCAAGCTATGTTTTATGGCATTGGATTAACAGATGCCGATTTACATAAAGCACAAGTAGGCATTGTAAGTATGGGTTATGATGGCAATACTTGTAATATGCATTTAAATGCATTGGCTGCCGATGTAAAAAAGAGTGTTTGGGAAAATGATTTAGTAGGATTAACATTTCATACTATTGGCGTAAGTGATGGTATGAGTAATGGTACCGATGGCATGCGTTATTCATTGGTAAGCCGTGATGTAATTGCAGATAGTATTGAAACAGTTTGTGGTGCACAATATTATGATGCTGTGATTACTGTTCCTGGTTGTGATAAAAATATGCCCGGCTCTTTAATTGCAATGGGCCGATTAAACAGACCTTCTTTAATGTTGTATGGTGGCACTATTGCACCAGGACATTATAAAGGACAGGACTTAAATATTGTTTCTGCATTTGAAGCATTAGGACAAAAAATTGCTGGTCAGTTAGACGATGCAGATTTTAAAGGTATTGTTCAACATGCTTGTCCAGGTGCTGGTGCTTGTGGTGGTATGTACACCGCTAATACTATGGCGTCTGCAATTGAAGCATTGGGCATGAGTTTACCTTATTCATCTTCTAACCCTGCATTGAGTAAAGAAAAGCAACAAGAGTGTAAGGATGCTGGTGCAGCTATTCGTTTATTATTAGAGCGTGATATAAAGCCACGTGATATTATGACACGCAAAGCATTTGAAAATGCAGTAGCTGTGATTATGGTATTGGGTGGAAGTACGAATGCGGTATTGCATATGATTGCAATGGCAAAGGCAGTAGGTGTTGAATTTACGCAGGACGATTTCCAAATCATTAGTGATAAAATTCCAGTACTTGCTGATTTTAAACCATCGGGTAAATATTTAATGCAGGACTTACATCAATACGGTGGTGTACCTGCTGTGATGAAATATATGTTGGCACAAGGATGGTTGCATGGTGATTGTTTAACAGTAACAGGAAAAACCATTGCAGAAAATTTAGCATCTGCACCTGATTTAGATTTTGATGAACAAAAAATCATACTTCCCAAAGAAAATCCTATTAAGGCTACAGGTCATTTACAAATTATGTATGGCAATTTAGCTACGGGCGGAAGTGTAGCAAAAATCTCAGGTAAAGAAGGAGATATGTTTGAAGGCCCAGCGCGCGTATTTGATGGAGAGCATGCATTAATAGAAGGCATTAATTCAAAAAAGATTCAACCAGGTGATGTGGTAGTTATAAAAAATGTAGGCCCAGTGGGTGCTCCAGGTATGCCAGAGATGTTAAAACCAACATCTGCTATTATTGGCGCAGGCTTAGGAAAATCGGTAGCACTTATCACAGACGGAAGATTTAGTGGTGGTACACACGGATTTGTAATAGGTCATATTACACCAGAAGCCTACAAAGGTGGATTGATTGGTGTTGTAGAAGATGGCGACATAATTGAATTAAATGTTCCTAAAAGAACAATGACTTTAAAAGTAGACGAAGCAACCATAGCAAAAAGAAGAGCAGCGCAACCCGCACCAAAATTAAAAGTAACCAATGGTGTATTATTTAAATATGCAAAGTTGGTGAAGGATGCAAGTGAAGGATGTGTAACGGACTCGGAATAAAAAAATTTTTATGGAGCAAAAACAATTATCAGGATCACAAGCAGTATTGGAAGCTTGTATTGCAGAAGGAGTGGATACCATTTTTGGATATCCAGGTGGTGCAATCATGCCTATTTATGATGCCTTGTATGATTATAAAGAAAAATTAAATCATATTCTTGTTCGACACGAGCAAGGTGGAATTCATGCTGGTCAAGGATATGCGCGTAGTTCGGGTAATGTGGGGGTGGTATTTGCAACCAGTGGACCAGGTGCAACTAATTTAGTTACTGGACTTGCAGATGCCATGATTGATAGTACGCCATTGGTTTGTATTACGGGACAGGTATTTGCTCATTTATTAGGAACCGACGCATTTCAGGAAACGGATGTAATTAATATTACCATGCCGGTTACGAAATGGAATTATCAAATTACAGATGCCGAAGAAATTCCGAGTGTGATGGCAAAAGCTTTTTATTTAGCACGTAGTGGAAGACCAGGACCTGTATTAATTGATATTTCCAAAAATGCACAATTACAATTATTCAATTTTTCAGGGTATACGCCTTGTAATCATATAAGATCCTATCGTCCAAAACCAGTGATTCGAAAAGAATTCATAGACGAAGCGGTTGCGTTAATTAATAATGCAAAAAAACCATTGGTAATTTTTGGACAAGGGGTGATATTAGGTAAAGCAGAAAAAGAATTTAAAAAGTTTATAGAAAAATCGGGAATGCCAGCGGCATGGACGATATTAGGTTTAAGTGCATTGCCTACAGATCATCCACAAAATGTTGGGATGTTAGGAATGCATGGAAACTATGGACCCAATGTACTCACAAATGAATGTGATGTTTTAATTGCTGTGGGTATGCGTTTTGATGATCGAGTTACAGGACGTTTAGATAAATATGCAAAGCAAGCAAAGATTATTCATTTAGATATTGATCCATCAGAGATTGATAAAAATGTAAAAGCCGATGTAGGCGTATGGGGTGACTGCAAAGAAACTTTACCACTGCTTACTTTAGGAATAGATCAAAAAGATAGAACTGATTGGTTGAATGTTTTTGCAAAATATGCAAAGGAAGAATATGATCAGTGCATTCAACCTGAAATGTATCCAAGCAAGGAAGAAATGACAATGGCCGAAGTAATTCGAAACGTAAATGAAATTACCGAGGGCAATGCAATTATGGTAACAGATGTTGGACAACATCAAATGGTTACTTGTCGCTATGCAAAGTTTAATCATTCAAGATGCAATATTACTTCTGGAGGCCTAGGCACAATGGGCTTTGGTTTGCCAGCAGCCATAGGTGCAAAGTTTGGTGCACCCGATAGAGCTGTGATTGCAGTAATTGGTGATGGCGGTTTTCAAATGACTTTACAAGAATTGGGAACCATTATGCAAACTGGTGTGGATGTAAAAATTATGATATTAAATAATCAGTTTTTAGGGATGGTGCGCCAGTGGCAGGAATTATTTATGGATAAGCGCTACTCGTTTGTAGACATTGCGAGTCCTAATTATGTAATGCTTGCAAAATCATATGGAGTAGAGGGCGCTAAAGTAGAACACAGGAAAGATTTAGTGGAAGCGGTGAAAACAATGTTAGCACATAAGGGGTCTTACTTGTTGGAGGTGATGGTAGGAAAGGAAAACAATGTATTCCCAATGGTGCCACAGGGTTGCAGTGTAAGTGAAATAAGATTGAAATAGTTTTCAATCTTATTCGAGCGAGGCGAGAGCCGAGCTCAAATCATTTAACGAAGTTGAAAAGGAACGTATAAAAAAATATTGTATGACAACAGCAGGCGAAAAACAAGAATATACGATAACAGTGTATACCGAAAACCAAGTGGGTTTGTTAAATCGTATTGCCATTATTTTTTCAAGAAGAAAAATTAATGTGGAAAGTTTAAACACATCTCCTTCGGAAGTGCAGGGCATACACCGCTTTACAATTGTGGTAATGGAGTCGCGTGATGTGGTATTAAAAGTAGTGCGTCAAATTGAAAAACAAGTAGAGGTATTAAAAGCCTACTTTAACACCAATGATGAAATTGTATGGCAGGAATTAGCATTGTATAAAGTATTAAGTGATGAGATTACTGAGAAAGTAAAAGTAGAAAGATTATTAAGAGAGTTTGGTGCAAGGGCAGTTGCTATTAGAAAAGACTTTATTGTATTTGAAACTACTGGACATAGAGAAGAAACCAATAAACTCATGGAAGCCTTGGCGCCGTTTGGGTTGGTTGAATTTGTAAGAAGTGCGAGAGTGGCTATTATAAAAGAAAGTGCTGGCTTCCATGAAAAACTAAAAGATTTTGAAAAGCGCGAACCAGGTGAGGAACTAATAGAAAATGAATATTTGGGAAAACGCGAAGCGGTATTTACCATGTAAAATAAAAACTCAACCCAATAATTATTTATAAATAAGCAACAAAACTTAAATCTTAATTAAACAAACACTAAAAAAATAAAAAATGGCAAAGTTAAATTTCGGAGGTACCGAAGAAAATGTAGTAACTCGTGAAGAGTTTCCATTAGCAAAAGCACAGGAAGTATTAAAAAACGAAACAGTAGCTGTAATTGGTTACGGCGTACAAGGACCGGGACAGGCATTGAACCAAAAAGAAAATGGCATTAATGTAATTGTAGGTCAAAGAAAAAACTCAAAATCTTGGGATAAAGCGGTAGCGGATGGTTTTGTACCTGGTGAAACTTTATTTGAAATAGAAGAAGCTTTAGAAAAAGGAACCATAATTTGTTATTTATTAAGTGATGCCGCTCAAATTGCAATGTGGCCAACGGTGAAAAAACATTTAACACCAGGTAAGGCATTGTATTTTTCTCATGGATTTGGTATTACGTATAAAGAACAAACAGGAATTATACCTCCAGCCGATGTGGATGTAATTTTAGTAGCACCAAAAGGTTCTGGTACTTCATTAAGAAGAATGTTTTTACAAGGGCGAGGATTAAACAGTAGCTTTGCTATCTTCCAAGATGCAACAGGAAAAGCACATGATAGAGTTATTGCATTAGGTATTGCAGTAGGTTCTGGTTATTTGTTTGAAACGGATTTCAAAAAAGAAGTATACTCCGATTTAACTGGTGAGCGTGGAACTTTAATGGGTGCCATTCAAGGAATTTTTGCAGCACAATATGAAGTTTTGCGTAAAAATGGTCATTCACCTTCTGAATCATTTAATGAAACAGTTGAGGAATTAACACAGTCATTAATGCCATTGGTAGCAGAAAACGGTATGGACTGGATGTATGCCAACTGTTCAACTACTGCACAAAGAGGTGCTTTGGATTGGTGGAAAAAATTCCGTGATGCAACTTTACCTGTATTTTCTGATTTATACAATAGTGTAGCAACTGGAGCAGAAGCGGCACGCTCAATTGATTTAAACAGTAAAGCAGATTATCGTGAAAAATTAGAAATAGAATTAGCAGAATTACACAATAGTGAAATGTGGCAAGCTGGTCGTACAGTGAGAAGCTTACGTCCAGAGAATCAGTCAGGAAAATAATTATAGATGATTTATGACAAATTAGTAGATAAGCCTGCACTTGATATTGAAGGAGCGGCCATTAGATTAAAACCGGTTGTAAAACATACGCCCCTTTTATACAATGCCAATTTATCCCGAAAATATCAGTGCAGGGTTTATTTAAAAAGAGAGGATTTACAAATTGTTCGTTCTTATAAATTAAGAGGCGCATACAATATGATGAGTCAGTTGGCACCCAATCAATTGGCAAAGGGCGTTGTATGTGCAAGTGCAGGTAACCATGCGCAGGGCTTTGCATATAGTTGTAAAAAGCTAAATGTGAAGGGTGTGGTATTTATGCCTATTCCTTCGCCTCAACAAAAAGTAACTCAAACAAAAATGTTTGGTGAAAATTTTGTAGAAGTAAAATTAGTGGGAGACACATTTGACGATACAGCTAAAGCTGCAAAGGAATACACTTTGGCAAACGGTATGACTTTTATACCACCATTTGATCATCCACTTATTATGGCTGGTCAAGCAACGGTAGGTGTTGAAATTTTAGAAGATTACAATAAGCTAGAAGCTGCTCCTATTGATTATATGTTTATTCCCGTGGGAGGTGGAGGATTAAGTGCAGGTGTTGGAACTTACTTCAAACAACATTCACCAACCACAAAAATTGTTGGATTAGAGCCAGAGGGTGCGCCAAGTATGCTCACTGCATTAAAAGAAGGGCATCCTGTAGAATTAGAACAGATAGATAAGTTTGTAGACGGTGCAGCCGTAAAACGAATTGGCGATCACACATTCGCTATTTGTAAGGATGTGATTGATGATATGCATTTGGTACCAGAAGGAAAAATATGTTCTACTATATTACAAATGTATAATGAAGAAGCGATTGTGGTTGAACCTGCAGGTGCAATGAGTATTGCAGTATTAGATGATTATGCCAATCAAATAAAAGGCAAAACCATTGTATGTATAGTAAGTGGCAGTAATAATGATATTGATCGTATGCAAGAGATAAAAGAAAGATCCTTGATATATGAAGGTTTGAAACATTATTTCTTAATTCGATTTGCACAAAGACCAGGTGCGCTAAAAGATTTTGTAAATAAAGTGTTAGGTCCTGAGGATGATATTACTCGATTTGAATACATTCAAAAACATAATAAGGAAGCGGGTCCTGCATTAGTGGGGTTGGAATTAAAATCAAATAAAGATTATAAAGTGCTTATTGAAAATATGAAGCACTATCAAATTAATTATAACGAAATAAATAATGAAGATAATTTATACGGCTATTTAATATAGTTGTATTCATATAATTGAGTGCGTGAAATTAATTATCACGCTTATAAAATAAAAAGGATATGCAAGTTTTAAAGTTTGGAGGAAGTTCAGTTGGAAGTGCCGAAGCAATTGCTAAAGTAGTGGATATTGTAAGCGAATTAATAAAGAAAGAACCCGCTATTGTTGTAGTTTCTGCAATGAGTGGCGTAACGGATCAATTGTTAATGTTGGCGCAAAGTGCATCACAAGGAAATGAGGCATACAAAACCATTATTCAAAATATTGAACAAAAACATTTGGATACAGTACGTGCATTATTACCTATTCAAGCTCAGTCGGCAACCTTAAGTTTGGTGAAACAAACTATCAATGAATTAGAATCTAATTGTGAAGGACTTTTCATGTTAAAAGAGTTGTCTAACAGAATGCAGGATAGAATAGTAAGTTTTGGTGAAATATTATCTTCTAAAATTATCGCAGCCACATTTGCATCAAAAGGCATTCGCCAACAATGGGTGGATTCAAGATTGCTTATAAAAACGAATTCCAATTATTTGAATGCAGTAGTTGATAAAGAGGTATCTGCTAAAACCATTCAAACCTATTTCGCAAGCGCAGAAAACATTCAGTATGATGTTTTCATGGCGCCCGGATTTATTGCATCCGACGCAGAAGGCAATACCACTACACTGGGCAGAGGGGGCTCGGATTATACAGGTGCTATTTTTGCTGCTGCTTTAAAAGCAACGGCTTTAGAAATATGGACCGATGTAAGTGGGATGATGACAGCCGATCCGCGCATTGTGCAAAATGCAAAAGAGATTCCACAAATTTCTTATCAGGAAGCAATGGAGTTATCGCATTTTGGTGCCAAAGTTATTTATCCTCCAACCATCCAACCTGTGATGCATCAAAATATTCCAGTATGGATTAAAAATACTTTTGAGCCCAATCACCCAGGTACCATTATAAAGAATGAGTCACCAAGCGATACAAATTTTATTAGAGGGATTTCTTCCATAAAAGATATTTGTTTGTTAAGCTTGGAGGGAAGCGGTATGGTAGGCATTCCAGGATTCTCAAAACGTTTGTTTGAAGCCTTAGCTAAAAAGCAAATTAATATCATATTAATAACACAAAGTTCATCGGAGCATTCTATTTGTGTTGGAATTAACGCAAATGATGCATATCAAGCAAAGTTGGCTGTGGATATTGAGTTTGAGCAAGAAATTAATACCCAAAAAGTGGAGCCACTTATTGTAGAAAAGGAGGTTGCCATAATTGCATTGGTGGGTGAGCAAATGAAAAATCATCCGGGTGTAAGTGGTAAAATGTTTGGTGTGTTGGGACGCAATGGTATTAATGTACGTGCTATTGCACAGGGATCTTCCGAAAAAAATATCACTGCAGTCATTGCTACTACGGATGTTAAAAAAGCAATCAACGTTTTACATGAAGAATTTTTTGAAACATCCTATAAACAAGTAAACGTATATATAGCAGGTGCGGGTAATGTGGGTGGAAAATTAATTGATCAAATTAATAAGCAGGTAGCGTATTTGAAAAAAGCCTTGCGTTTACAAATTAATATTGTGGGCATTGCGAATAGTAAGCGTCAATTAATAAATGTTGACGGCATTAATTTAACCAATTGGAAAGAACAATTGCTTGCTGCGCCAACGGGAACTACAGCTAATTATGTTGCCGCTATTACTGAAAATAATTTACGCAATTCTATTTTTGTAGACGTTACTGCTCATGATACCGTTGCCAATGTATATGCACAATTATTAGAGAAAGCGGTGTCGGTGGTTGCATGTAATAAAATTGCCTGTTCTTCACCTTATGAAAATTATGCAAAGCTAAAAAGCTTAGCACGTGAATTTAATGCCTCCTTCTTATTTGAAACCAATGTGGGGGCAAGCTTACCTATTATTGGGACCTTAAATGATTTAATACGTAGTGGTGATAGCATCAATAAAATTGAAGCAGTATTATCGGGCACTTTAAATTTTGTATTTAATAATTATGCAGGTGGTACCGATGGAAAAACTTTCTCTGCTGTGGTAAGACAAGCACAGGCCGAGGGATACACCGAGCCTGATCCAAGATTGGATTTAGGAGGCACCGATGTGATGCGTAAAATAATGATATTAGCCCGTGAAGCTGGAACTAAAGTGGAAATGAGTGATATTATAAATGAATCTTTCTTGCCAGCAAGTTGTTTTAATGGGTCGGTTGAAGATTTTTATGCAGAGATGGAAAAGCAGGAAGCACATTTTAAGAAATTATATGATGCTGCAACGGCCGAAGGTTGTAAATTAAAATTTGTGGCGAAGTTTGAAAGTGATGGTAACGGTAATACCAATGCAAAAGTGGGATTACAACATATTCAACCAAGCTCAGATTTTTATCATTTATATGGAAAAGATAATTTGGTGTTATTTTATAGTATGCGATATCCTGAATTGCCATTGGTGATAAAGGGAGCTGGAGCAGGAGCGGATGTAACTGCATCGGGCGTATTTGCAGATATTATAAGAGCAGCAAGAGTTTAATTTGAAGTCAATAATTGTAGGTATAAATTATAATAACAATGGTTCCAGTAAATCAATGGATTAAAATAAAAGCCCCCGCTACCGTAGCCAATATGGTATGTGGATTTGATATCCTGGGCTTTGCTGTGAACAATCCATATGATGAAATGGAAATGCGATTGATTCAGCGTTCAGCTGGACAAGCGGCTATCACCATTATTAATATAGACGATTATAATTTACCCACCAATCCTGAAAAGAATGTGGCGGGCGCAGCCCTCATTGCACTCATTGAAGAATATACTGCCAATAGTATTATTGAAAAATCATTGTCTGAAGAATATGAGATCACATCTGATTCCGCTGCCAAAAATGATTTGATCGATTTTTCTATTATAGGATTTGA
>JBANFX010000003.1:0-2560 GCA_037975805.1 Bacteroidota bacterium
TTTATGAAATTAAATTATTTTAAAAAATTATTTATATACATCTTTACGATAGGGTTAATTTTCACATCGAATTTACTAGCCTCTTCGTGCCGAATAGCAGAAGGAAGATTAAATTTTGGTAAATATGATAATTTTGCATCAGATGCTTCTGCAAAGACGGTTGGTGAAATTACAGTTGTTTGCTCAAATATGACGGGTGATGTTAAGTATAGTTTAGCTTTAACTAATAATAAATTAAGCATATCCAATGGAAAGGGAGGATTGTTGTATTACAATTTATATACCTCAGCCAATTATACTTCCTTGTGGAATGAAACTAATTTAATCACTGGAACGGTGAAAAATATTAATGGTAGCGGTATGGATGTAAAGCCTATGTATGGTGAGGTGATTTTAAGAAATAAAAATAATATGACCTCTGGAGAGTATACAAGTCACTCAAACCCGCCGATGGTAAAACTAATTTACTAAATTTAATTAGTCAGTGCACACTTTATAGGTCCGATGATTTGCTCTTGTTGTTGTGTCATGTCAATTTCAAGATTTAGTTCACATTTATTTTCTAACCAACTAACAATTATCTGATTTTTTTGGGATAAGTTTGTAAGATAAACTTCACCATTTCTGCCAGCAATATAATTTTCTTTACTCGATGTCATAGTTACAGTTGCGCCTGCTGGAATAGGAGTGTCATCAGGTAAGTGAATTCTGACTAGAGCATTTTTTGAAATTTGAATTGGGAATTTTACCAATAAACCACTTCTTGCATAAGCAACAGGGTACATTTCCAAAATATCTGCAGTAGCTTCAAGAGGTATCTCGTTATCTTTTATTTCAATTTTTGTTTTTTCATAAGGTCTTATAGGAAAAGCTGCTGTTCCTTTATTATTGGTAATTGCAACCATGTTGTTTTGGTTATAAATTTTTATATCTTTCAGGCCCTCAGTTTTTACAACTGCAAAACTTGAATTGTAGACATTTCTTGACGTAAAAAACTCTTTATCTAATAAACCTATTGTACCGTTAACTCCCAAACGTTTCCCCGTGGTTATTCCATCTTGCACATTAATTTGACCAGTGTATTGAGCTGTATTTGAATTTAAAGTGACATTAGTTTTTATATTTTTTTTAAGATCTTCATTAATTACACTCCAACCCATTCCTGGTCCCGCAGGGACATTTGTTGATACAGAGTAGCTATCGGTAATTTTTCCACTAGGATCGATTGTGTGATCAAATCTTGTATTGTAGTCCCCAAGCGGTAAACTAAAAACTACAGAAGCTCCCCAGTTATTTGCCGTGTCTAATCTTTTGTTATAAGAAAAAGAAATATTGGCTCCATAAGGTAATGCATAACCTGAACTTATGTAGGCATTCTTAAACGGATCAGAGTCCCAATTGGTTTGACTTATGTAACCTAAAGAAATGTTGTTATTAATAATTGGAATTGGAAATGAAACAAATGCGTTCGTTCTGGTTTTTGGTTTTGTTTCATCGCTGGTTGAGGCAAATTGAGAAAAGTCTTTATCAAATCTTTTAACACCGATACTAGTTTTTAAAAATTGTCCTATATTCTCAATATTTGCTCCATATTGATTCCCCGTTCCTCTAATCCCATCATTAGATGAAGCAACTGATGCCTGAACAAGAGCAAAATTACCTAATGTTAAGGCAATATCGCCCCCCGCTGCTTGCCTGTCAGGCTGCAATTCAAAACGTCCACGAGCTGTTATTGAGTTTGTAATACCATGAACATAGGTTCCGGCAGCAAATCCATCTTGGTAATCATTGCTTTTTGTTCCATAATTTTTTCTTAAAAAACCAGATTCGAGTGAAAAATCATTTTCACCTTTAGCTAACAATATTGGGGATTGGTAAAAATTTTTAGTAATAATTTGCTCGTTTCCCAAAATATCTTTTACCACCAAGTTAACTTGGCCTACACCATTTCCTGGCACTGGCAGGTGAGTAATGTCAAAGGGTCCAGGATTTATCTTTTGTGAAAAGGTTTTTTGGTTATTAACATATACATCCACAACTGAAGGTAGAGCAGCAGATCCTGAAATGATTGGGTTTGGCGTATAAATATAGCCAGGTTGAGTTGAAAAATTTCTAGACCATCTAACTCCAAAGTAATTTGCTGAACGACTCCAGTTACCATCGCTGTTTACGGTATCTCCTATGACAAATGACTGCATCTTATCAGGAAGATCTTTTTGAAAATAAGTTGAGGTTCTTACGATATTGGCTTCTCGAGAGTCCTTGTTAATTAACGCTCCAGTTGTTAATGAGCCTAATTTATTAAATCCAGTAACATCTAATACACCAGAAAAACTATCATTCGTTTTTGTTTGAGTTGCATATAATTGATAGTTTGTGAAAACTCCCTTGCCAGTGTTTTCAGGCTTAAGTTTAATGGATTCTTTTTTTGCAAAAACGCTTAATTCAAATGCATCAACAGGGACTCTAATATCTAAGGAAAATTTTTCAGGATTGAAATCGTACGTAATGCCCGAGTTCGTGTTCAGTTGATATCCATACGAACAGTCTGACATTTTAA
>JBANFX010000011.1:0-23735 GCA_037975805.1 Bacteroidota bacterium
CAAATCTATGAAAATTCATTTACCTAATCTACATCCTTTAACTTTACAGGAAGTTGAGTACCTAAATGTGTTAAAACTTGCGCTAACTAATCCGTCAAAAACCCCACATTTTCCTATTCTGCGCTAATTTCAGTTTCTTCCCAATAAACTTGTTTAAGAACTAATATTGGCCTATCTTTGCCTTCCAAACATCGCGAGGTAGAGCAGCGGTAGCTCGTCGGGCTCATAACCCGAAGGTCGGAGGTTCGATCCCTTCCCTCGCAACATAATAACCCGCTCCCGATACCAGTCGAGAGCGGATTTTTTTTGTAGTAACTTTGTATAAAAAAGGGTAAAGAAAGAAAAGTCATGAAAGTAGGGTTTGTAAACATATTTGGTAAGCCAAACGCCGGAAAGAGCACTTTGCTCAACGCCATAATGGGCGAGAAGATGGCTATTGTCTCCTCCAAAGTGCAAACCACACGCCATAGAATTAAGGCCTTTTTGAATAAGCCTGACGAATACCAGATCATATTTTCAGATACACCAGGAATTATTGATCCTAAATATAAGCTACACGAAAAGATGATGGGGGCAGTAAAAAGCGCCCTAGAGGATGCAGATATTGCTTTGTTAATGGTAGATGTTAGGGATGATTTTGATGAGATTGATGCTATGTTCACGGCATTAAAATTAAAAGTGCCTTGTATTGTTGTCATGAACAAGTCTGATTTGGCTGTTGGTGGACGTGTAAAAGAAGCAAATGCTTATTTTAGTGTAAAGCCGTATTGTAAAAAAATTATTTCAATAAGTGCATTGAATATCAGTGATATAGATAGGTTATTGAAAGTTATACTAGAGCTTATGCCTGAGGGAGGACACCCTTTCTATGACCAGGAGGATTTGAGTGACATGCCCACTAAGTTCTTCGTGAGTGAGATTATTAGAGAGAAGATTTACCAGTTATTTGGAGAGGAAATTCCATACCATACAGCTGTTTTGGTTAATTCATTTAAGGAGCAACCTTTATTGGTAAAAATTCAGGCTGATATCATAGTGAACAGAGAAACCCAAAAGTCCATAATCATTGGACAAGGTGGAAAAATGATTAAAGAGATTGGTACTTTGGCAAGAAAGGATATTGAAGACTTTATTGGATCCAAAGTATATTTGGAATTGTTTGTGAAGGTAAAGCCTAAGTGGAGGGATAATGATACGAAGTTAAAAGAATTTGGATATCAATAATAATATATTTAATCTTAACTAAAAGATTGAAATACAATTATTAATGGTAATATATATGAATATTAAATTGAATTATTATGAGTTATACAGTTGCGATAGTTGGAAGGCCAAACGTGGGCAAGAGTACCTTGTTTAATCGCTTATTGGAAGAACGTAAAGCTATTGTTGATGATATTAGTGGGGTAACAAGAGACCGTCAATATGGTGAAACTGAATGGGGTGGCAAGCATTTTAATGTAATTGATACAGGGGGTTTTGTGCCTGATTCAAAAGATATGTTTGAGACGGAAATTCGTAAACAGGTGAGAATAGCAATTGATGAAGCCAATGCAATGATTTTTATGGTGGATGCCGCGGTTGGAATGACCGATTTGGATGCTGCCATGGCAGATTTGCTCAGAAGAACTACTAAGCCTGTTTATGTTTGTGTAAATAAGGTAGATAACTCAAATAGAGCATTGGAAGCCACAGAATTTTATGGGATGGGATTTGAGCATAATTATTTTGTAAGTGCTATTTCGGGTAGTGGAACCGGCGAATTATTGGACGCAGTCATTGCCGATATGAAGGAAGAACCCAACAGAAAAGCAATTTCAAAAGCTGCTGAGTTACCTGATGGAGAAGAACCAGAGGAAGCGCCAGCTGTACCTAAAATTGCCATTATTGGCCAGCCCAATGTTGGAAAGTCTAGTTTATTAAATGCAATGATTGGTCAAGATCGAACAATCGTAAGCGATATTGCGGGAACTACTCGTGATACCATTCATACGCACTATAACATGTTTCAGAAGGAATTTATTTTAATTGATACTGCTGGGATACGTCGAAAAAACAAGGAAAAGGACGATTTGGAGTTTTATTCAGTAATTCGTGCCATTAAAGCAATGGATGAAGCAGATGTTTGCCTAATGGTTATTGATGCTGTAAAAGGCATTACTGCACAAGACCTTAGTATATTTAGCCTTGCTGCTAAAAAAGGGAAGGGTATTGTGGTTTTGGTGAATAAATGGGATTTAATTCCCAAAGAGACCAATACAGCCCGTGATTATGAGAAAGTATTGAGAGACAAACTGGCACCTTTTACCGACGTGCCCATCTTATTTATATCCGCAATAGAGAAAACTAGGATTTTCAAAGCTATTGAGATGGCTTTGGATGTATTTGAGAATAAGCACCGAAAAATAGCTACTTCTAAGCTTAACGAGGTGATGCTCAAGGCAATAGCTAATTATCAAGCGCCGGTTGTAAGGGGGCATGTGATCAAAATTAAGTTTGTACAACAGCTGCCAACCAGGGTGCCTTCCTTTGCCTTTTTTACCAATTTTCCTGATGATATTAAGACCCCATATCGAAATTACCTTGAAAATCAAGTAAGGGCTAATTTCAAGTTTACAGGGGTGCCGGTTAGGATTTACTTTAGAAAAAAGTAGAATTTCCTCAGATTTGATATATATGATAAAAAAATATTGTTAAAATTTGGAAATCCAAGCATAGACCAATATCTTCGCTTACATAATTTTAACCAAACTAAAAATTTGAAAATGAAAAAAGTATTCGCAATTTTCGCTATCGCAGCTTTAACAGCATGTGGTGAAGCAACTCCAGAAGCAACTGCAACTCCAGAAGCAACAACTGCTACTCCAGAAGCAACAACTGCAACTCCAGAAGCAACAGCTGCAACTCCAGCTGCAACAACTGCAACTCCTGCTGCTGACGCGAAAGCTCCAGCTGCTGAAAAGAAAGCAAAGTAATTAGAAGTATATAAACTTCTTGCAAGAAGGTCCCTCCGTAATACGGAGGGATTTTTTTTGTCCCTATGTGAAAAATAATAGCTTAATTATAGTTTTTGGCATCAATATTGCATAATTGTTAGTGACAAGTCATAGCTTAGGAGATGATTAGAATTTTGTCATTTTGACGATTATTAAAAAAATGTAACTGTGAACAAATTTTTATTTAGAGAGGAAGAGGATAATGAAGTGATCCCTTTATTTTCATTTAATGAACAGGATGTGGAAAATGAACCTGATTTAGAATTGCCATCCTTGATTCCCATTTTGCCTTTAAAAAATACGGTTTTATTTCCTGGTGTTGTTTTGCCAATAACAGTTGGAAGAGATAAAAGTATTCAGGCAGTTAAAGCTGCTTATAATACTGATAAATATATTGGAGTGGTGGCTCAAAAAAATGGGAATATAGAAGATCCTACACCAGCAGATTTATGTGAGATAGGAACGGTTGCCAAGATTGTGAAAATGATTAAGATGCAGGATGGAGGTACCACTATTATTATACAGGGTAAGAAAAGATTTGAATTGGTTAAAATTAAAGAGGAGGATCCTTTTTTCAAAGCCGAAATTAAAGTTTTAGTGGAAGATAAAGTAAGCCCGGCGGATCAAAATTTTCAGGCATATTTATCTACTATAAAAGATTTAGCTACACAAATAATTCAGTTGTCGCCCAATTTTCCATCAGAAGCCGCTTTAATTTTAAAAAATATAGAGAGTCCTTTATTCCTCATTAATTTCGTGAGTTCTAACCTGAATGTAGAGCTACCAGAAAAACAAGGTTTATTGGCTGAACATAATATTAGTTTACGTGCCGAAAAATTAATCCAATTCTTACAACAAGAGCTACAATTTGTGGAGTTGAAAAATAAAGTTACCACAAAGACAAGGACAGAAATAGATAAGCAACAAAGAGATTATTTTTTACAACAACAGCTTAAGAGTATTAAGGACGAACTAGGGGGAGATCCTAATGAAAGGGAAGTTGCCGACATGAAGAAAAAAGCGGAGGGTAAGAAATGGCCAGAAGCTGCTAAGAAATTATTTCAAACAGGCTTGGAGAAATTAGAAAGAATGCACCCTTCAACCCCGGATTATTCGGTTGTTTACAATCATTTGGATTTATTATTGGATTTGCCATGGGAAGAATATACCGATGACAATTATGATTTAAAAAATGCCAAGAAAGTGTTAGATGCCGATCATTATGGCATGGGTAAAATCAAAAATAGAATCATTGAATATCTTGCGGTTTTGAAATTAAAAGGTGACATGAAAAGTCCGATTCTTTGTTTTTTA
The DNA here is from genome assembly GCA_037975805.1 of Bacteroidota bacterium. Classification (GTDB taxonomy): domain Bacteria; phylum Bacteroidota; class Bacteroidia; order Chitinophagales; family Chitinophagaceae; genus Sediminibacterium. Next base: position 4,311 of record JBANFX010000011.1, read on the forward strand.
GGTCCTCCAGGTATTGGTAAAACAAGTTTAGGTAAATCCATAGCACATGCTATTGGTAGAAAGTATGTAAGAGTAAGTTTAGGCGGGTTACATGATGAAAGTGAAATTAGAGGACACCGTAAAACTTATATTGGCGCCATGCCGGGTAGAATTATTCAGAGCATTCGAAAAGTAAAAACATCTAATCCGGTAATGATATTAGATGAGATTGATAAAATTGGCAGTGATCACAGAGGCGATCCATCCAGTGCACTATTGGAGGTGTTGGATCCAGAACAAAATAATAGTTTTTATGATAATTATTTAGAATCAGAATACGATTTAAGTAAAACCTTATTTATTGCAACAGCAAATGATATTAGTCAAATTCAACCTGCTTTAAGAGATCGATTAGAAATTATTGACTTAAGTGGATACGCTGTGGAAGAGAAAGTTGAGATTGCGAAAAGACATTTATTGCCAAAACAAAAAGAAGCACATGGGTTGGATAAAGTGAATTTTAAAATTCAGGACAATGTGTTAGAGAAAGTGATTGAGGATTATACCAGAGAAAGTGGTGTTAGAGAGTTGGATCGTCAGCTGGCTTCTATTATGCGATATCAAGCAAAAGAGTTGGCCTATAAACATAAGGTAAAACCAACTGTAAGTAAGTTAGATTTACATAAAATTTTAGGTCAAGCACGTTATAGCAATGAATTGTATAAAACAGTGAACATGCCGGGTGTGGCCGTAGGGTTGGCTTGGACTTATGTTGGTGGCGACATTTTATTTATTGAAGCATTACTTTCAGAGGGTAAGGGTGAATTAAAACTCACAGGTAACTTAGGTAATGTGATGAAAGAAAGTGCTTCCACAGCTTTAACCTATTTACAAGCCAATGCCAAAAAAATTGGTGTTGATCCAACTTTATTTACCACAAAGTCAATTCATATACATGTACCCGAAGGCGCTGTACCTAAAGATGGACCTAGTGCCGGCATTACCATGTTAACTGCATTGTCATCGGCTTTTACAGGTAGAAAAGTAAAACCATATCTAGCTATGACGGGTGAAATTACTTTACGTGGTCAGGTTTTGCCCGTTGGTGGCATTAAAGAAAAAATATTAGCAGCAAAACGTGCAGGTATGAAGGAAATTATTTTATGTTGGCAAAATGAAAAAGACGTAAATGATATAGATCAAACCTTTATTAAAGGAGTAAGTTTCCATTACGTGAAAAATATGCAGCAGGTCTTAGATCTTGCGTTGGTTTAATGAAATAATATTTACTTAAAACCCTAGCTTTGTAATATGATTAAGTATTTACATTTTTTACAAAAGCTAGGGTTTTTTATGCCCTTATTTGTTTTGTATGCAAATACTTCACAATCTCAAACAACAGCAGGCAATGCCAGTTTTCAATTTTTATCCTTACCCTATAGCGCAAAAGCAACTTCCTTAGGAGGACTTAATATTAGTTCCATGGGAAATGATTTGGGTTTAGCCATGTTTAATCCTTCTTTATTAACTAGTGAAATGGATGAGCATTTGCAAGTAAGTGTAAAGCCTTATTTTGCAGGTATTCAACAATATGATATGATAGGCGTGTTGCATTCGGAAAAGAAAAATGTAACAATGGGGTGGGGCGTTCATTATTTGGATTACGGAACCATTCCAATGACCGATATAGCCGGTAATGAATTAGGTAATATGCGTCCCAATGATTATGTAATTCAGTATTCTGCGGCTACTAATTATATTCAAAATTTTAGAATTGGAAGTTCACTTAAGTATATAAAATCAAATTATGGCATGTATATTTCTAGTGGCATTGCAATGGATATTGGGTTAACTTATTTATCACCTAATGGCTTGACACAAGCAAGTATTTTAGTTAGTAATGTGGGTGTACAGTTAGCAAGTTCTGGAGCTAAGCAGGATTTGCCTTTTAATTTAATTCTTGGGTGGTCTAAAAAGTTGGAGTATGCACCTTTGCAGTTTTCAGTGACAGCAGATAGATTATCGGTTTGGAATGCTTCTTATTTTGATCCAAATTATGTAGATATATTTGGAAAGAAACCAGCGAGTGGTTTACAAAATGTATTCAATCATTTAACACTTGGGACTGAATTATATATTGGGGAACAAGTGGATCTAAATGTCGGATATCATTTTATTAGAAGGTATGATTTAAATGTTTACAATCAATCTAATGGATTAAATGGATTTAGTGCAGGCTTGGGATTAAAAATAGATAAAGTACGCCTTCAGTATGGAAATTCGTTTTTTCAAACAAATTTGTACCATCATTTCTCACTGACATACCAGCTTAAAAGATAATAATTTTTCTAAAAAAAATATATGTAACAATTATCTCTTTTTTGGTGGGAGCATTACTGCTTTTGGCTTAGTTGCTTCTTTATTTACTTTTGTATTTTTTGTTTCTTTTGAAGGAGCTTTTGGTTCCTTAGTAGATTCCTTTGATATATTGTTGGGTACTTTAGCACTATTGTTTTTAGGAGTGCTATATACAGATGGGTTGTTATTTGAGATTTGATAATCTGATTCGGCACCTATATCTTCAATGTTTTCTATATTTTGAAGATTATCATCAAGTATTGTACTGTCTCTTGCAATGAATTGAATATCAAAATCGGAACTCATGTTCGCAGGCTTTTGGAAGTTTGCATTTTGGTCTAAATTGCATAGGGGGTCATTGGTAACTTTTTCCATAAAATAGCCCCAAATTGGCAATGCAGCACGTGCACCCTGGCCAAAATAGTTATCGGTAAAGCGTAAAAAGCGATCATCGCAACCTACCCAAGCGCCTGCTAATATTTGTGGCGTATAACCCATAAACCATAAATCACTATTGTCATTGGTCGTTCCAGTTTTACCTGCAATGCCGTTGGATCTTACGTTATAATTACTCATGCTTTGTGCCGTACCACTAGAAATAACACCTTGCATCATATTTACGACTGAATAGGCAGTAACTTCTTCGATAATTCTTTTTCTTTTAGGAGCAAAGCTTTCCAACACATTACCGTTTTTGTCTTCTATTCTATTAATAAAAAAGGGTTCAGCATTATACCCAGCCCCAGGGAACATAGTATAAGCTTGTACCATTTCAAATAACGAAATTTCACAAGATCCTAAGGCAATAGAAGGGTATGGTTGAATTTCAGATTGAACATTACATTGCTTTAAGTATTCAACTAATTCTTTTGCAGCTTCATTACCTGTTCCATTAATTTGCTTCATAATATAAGCAGAAGCACAGTTTCTTGATTCAGCTAAAGCCTGCGCCATTGGCATTGTAGCTCCTGTGCAGGTTCTACTTGTATTGGGTACCATGCCATATCCATCGAACATTTGTTGTTGATCCTGCACTGGGGTACCAGGAGTGAATCCTGCTTTTTCAATGGCTAATGAATATAATAAGGGCTTCATGGTACTACCTACTTGGCGCCTTGTATTTACGTTTACGTGGTCGTATTTGAATGTTTTAAAATCAACACCACCCACCCATGCTTTTACTTCACCTGTAAAAGGATCTACTGCTAAGAAACCAGTTTGAAGCACTTGTTTGTGATATTTTAATGAATCCAAGGGAGTCATTGTAGTATCAATATATCTATTTTTATTCCAAGCGAAAATGCGCATTGGCACTTCTTCATCAAAAGATTTACGGATATCTATGTCACTTACATCTTCTTTCTTCAAATTCTTCCATCTATCAGTTTGCTTGATAGCAGATTCTAATTGATTGTTGTACTCCTTCCAAATTTCACCAGATTTTATTTTTGGTTGCCTGCTAAATTCTTTTTGCAATGCTGCCATATGTTTTGCAACCGCTTCTTCAGCATATAGCTGCATTCTAGGATTTATAGTGGTATAAATTCTCAAACCATCTTTAAATAAATTATAATTGTCGCCATTGCTCTTTTTATGTTCCTTGCACCACTTTTTCATAAATTCCCCAAGGTTACTTCTGAAGTAGGGACCTAAGCCATTGTTTTCATCTAGCTTCTTAAAATTGGTAACAACGGGTAAACTTTTAAGTTGCTCAGCTTGGTCGTTTGTAATATATTTTTGACCAGCCATTCTGTTTAAAACAAGGTTTCTACGTTCTAATGCCAATTTAGGATTTCTATTGGGGTTGTATTTTGTAGGAGCATTTACCATTCCTACTAATAACGCCGCCTCTTCGATATTAATTCTGTCTGGTTCTTTTTGAAAGAAGCTTCTAGATGCATTGCCAATTCCAAATATATTTTCGCTAAAGGGAACGGTATTTAAATAAATAGTTAATATTTCTTGCTTGGTAAATTTACTTTCTAATTTAATTGCAATAATACTTTCCTTTATTTTTTGAATGAGGCGTAAAAATTTATTCTTGGTACTCCAGTTATCGGTAAATAAATTTTTTGCAGTTTGCATGGTTATGGTAGAAGCTCCACCCTGTGTTCCAAAGAATGCAATAGCTCTTATAAGTCCTTCGCCATCTACTCCTGAGTGTTCGTAGAATCTCTTATCCTCTGTAGCTACTAATGCTTGAATAAGGTAAGGGCTAATATCACGATACTTAACACTGGTTCTGTCTTCTAAATAATATTTTCCCATGGGTGTTCCATCCTGAGCATAAACCTGACTGGCAAGAGAAGCAGTTGGGTTTTCGATATCGCTTAAATCGGGCATGTCTCCGAGTAGTCCAAAATTAATACCCAATAGAAATAGGGCGAAAATCCCCATAGATATAAAATAATATTTCCAAAATAAACGTACCCAGTTTTTAGGCTTGCTATTTTGTGAAAAATTGGATTTGTTATCTGTTTTATTGAAATCGATTGCCACGAATGACTATTTAAAGTTTATAATTGTTAATCATGAAATCCTTATATGCTTTAAGGTCCATACTGTTTTGTATTGTAGATATATTTGACTTACCAAATATATAAATTTCATACTGTTGTTGAGGAATAAAAGGCAATATCTGGCTGCTTAACTTCCCTTTAAGCGTATTTAAGTACTTAATTGATTGATTTACATTGTCAAATGGCCCAATCCAAAGTAAATATTGTGCCTTGTCTAATTCTGTATAAGTTGCGGTTAGAAGGTTGGTGCTTTTTTCGTTTTTGTGATATTGTTGAATTGCGGTTTGAATTCTATCCATAGTTGCTGAATTTGAATTCATTACGGCAATAGCAGCATAGTGTTGTTGTAAAGAATCATTTGTGAAAATGATATTGATGGGCTTGAAATTGGCGGAATCTAGAATGATAGTATCATTGACGATTCGCAAACTGCTTAAATAATTTTCAGTCTTTTTACGATTAATTAACTCATTTCGAATATTTCTTGCCTTTTCAATAATAATATCATTTTTATTTTTGGCAATAATTGAATCAAGTAATTGAAAAGCTAGATTATCCTGATTCTGTTTGGCATACATTTTTACTTTCAAAAATTGAAAAGGGGTATTCCATTTGGTCGATACCAAAAAGGTATTTAGTTTGGGTACCATTTCATTCATTTTTGACCAATCGCCAATTTGACTTAAGAAATAAAATTCGTTATAACTGTTTACAATTTCTTTGTTGTTATTCTTTTTGTTATCACTTTCATTTTTCTTTTTAATGTAAAAGCCATTGGGGAATTTTTTTGTCACTATCTGTATGATACTGTCTGAACTTTTGTTATTCCCCGTATGCAAATATTCACTTGCTAAATCGAGTAGTACACGTTCTGTAATCGTAGTATCTAAATTTTTGGCAATAATTTTTTCGTAAATTGGTTTCGCCTTTGCAAAATCATTTAATTGTAAAAGAAAAGTTTGGGCAACGGACAATGCTGCTTTATTCCATTTTAATTGAGAATTTGCAAAATCAATGGGTGTAAATAATAGTTCTATTTTATTGGTATCCAAAACTTGTTCCTTTGTAATTGATGACTGGGTGCTATCATTTTTTATAGTAAGATTATTGCTATTAAATGTTTTATTAGATGCATTAATCATTGATGGGCTTGTTTTTCTTCGCCACATGTCAACATTAGGTCTATCTCCCCATTTTTGAATAAACTGTTGTTTGCCTTGAGTTACATTGTAAGTGTTTAAAAAGTAGAAATCAGTTCCTGTGCTGTTATTTTGTGTGTAACTCGCATTTGCGCTAATATTTTGGCCCGATGATGATTTTGCAATTTCATAATTATCAGCAAAGAGATTATTGATGATTTTTTCTCTTTGTTGTTTTCGCGCTTGATAGTTAGTGGCTCTATACTGTTGATACTCTTTTGGAAGCTGATAAATTAATTGAAGACTATCTTCGTTTTGATATATATTGGATTGTTCACTTATTGTACTCAGCCATTTTTTTCGCAATTGGATAGTTTCGTATTGTGGGTTTGATTTTAAAATATTATTTAAGCTGTCATAAGCAATTTTTGCAATTGCATAATTATTATTTTGATAATTAATCTGACCCAATAATTCAAACGATTGTTGATTTTGCTGAGTGTTTGTGTGGTTGCTTTTAATTGAAGTAATAAGCCATTGATTTGCTTTGTCAAATGCATTGTTTTGAATAGCGAGCTTTGCCATTTCAAAATATACAATATCTACATAAGGCTTATATTTTTCTTTACGAAGTAATTTTAATAAGTCGTTGGCTAATAATTCCCAGGATTGGTTTGATTTTTTTGCCTGAATACGAACCATATTTATTTTAGCATATACTCCAATAATTGGGTTAGGGGAGAACTCGTTCGCTTTTTTATACCATTGGTATGCTTGTTCTAATTTATTTGCCTTTTGATACATTTGTGCAATGAGGTAATACCATCTACTCTTGGTATAATTATCTGTAGCATTTGGGAGTGCTTCAATTAAATGTTCGGAAGCATTTTCATATGATTCCATTAAATAATAAGCGTAAGCCAATTGTTCATTTAAAAAAGGCTGCAACCTGCTAGGAAAAAGTGCGTCTCCTTTTAGTAATTGCAATAAACTTAAGCCTTCATTTAAAGCATTAGATTCTAAGTAATTTCTTGCCTGCCAAACCATGCTCTCATTTCTAATATTGGCGTTCTCCCAAATTCGATTGGTTTCCTTATTGGCTATACTGAATTTTCCATTTATTTGTCTCATATTGCTTCCTATAGGAAGTTCCAATCCATCTATTTTTTCATCAAATGAATAATTAATAAATTGTAAAATGCTACCTGCTGTATCAAAATTTTTATGAAATAAGTAGGCTTTTGCTAAAAGCAAGTAGGAATCATCTACCCAGTTGCTTCTTAAATCATGCAAAACAATATTTGCGTTACATCTGTATATAATAGAATCGATACTGGCTTTTGAAATATCAGACAAGTCGTAATCATAAAAGCTAAGTAAGGAACTGTAATCCTCCTGATATTTATTTTTGGCTTTTTGAATTAGCTCATTTAATTCATCATCTGCATGAAACAAGTAATTGTATTGAGCAACTGTATTTTGATAAGCCCTTCTGCCTAAAGTATATTTTTTATTCAAAAGTTTTTCATAGGGTAAAGGCCTTTCTTCCTCAACTGGCATTACTCTATTTATAGTATTATTGACAGTGTTATTTATTCCTTGATTGAGGCTATTGGCTTTATTATATATTTCATTTTTAATTTTCTGTTGTGTAGAGTCTAAAACCTGGTTAATTTTTTTTATGATTTTATTTTGGTTCAAATCAAGCATTTTAGTGCTTGTGTCCTGGGCAAAAGATGGGATAGTAAGAACAGCTAATAGGCATATTGCCAAAAAGCGGAAACTTTTAAATTTAATTGGTTTTGTTTTTAGCAACATAATAGGGTCAAAAACTCCTTAAAAATACAATTAATCCCTATTATTTTAGCAAAAATTGTAATCACAACGTATCTTTAACTAGCAATTTATGTTATGGCAAATTTGGACATTAATAATACCTTTAAAAGAACGAGTAATACCTATAGGTTAGTTGTCTCCAATGATGACACTTATGATGAAGTGATTGCGTTTAGATTAACCAGAAGATCGGTTTATTTGTGGATTAGTATTAGTTTTATTTTATTGATTGGGTTAACTATAGCCTTAATTGCATATACACCCTTAAAGTATTATATCCCTGGATATGGTACAAAAGAGAGTAGAACATCATTACAGCTGCTAAAAATTAGAACGGACTCTTTAGAAAGATCTATTCAGTATAAGGATCAATACTTGCAAGGATTAAAAAAAGTATTATCTGAAGGGAATTTGCAACAATTAGATACTGCTACACTCGTTGTTCCAGAGCAAACTAACAATACAAACTAATTTTACTTTGAAGCCATCTTCAAAACCATCATCCAATTTTCAATGGTCTAAATTTGCAGGCCTAGCATCACAGTGGTCAATTGCTTTAATTTTACTCTTGTTACTTGGTAAATATTTGGATAAAAAAGATTTTTTTAAGATTAATAGTCCTTTGTTTATTTGGGTTTTGCCTTTTATTTTTATCATTTTTTCATTAATTGATGTTATTAAGAAGACAAATTCAAAGTCATAATCATTTTTTAATTCAAGCATGCGTAAATATTTAAGCCCTATTTTATTTTTGTTTGTATTGGCTAATACAATTTTATTATTCGCTAATACCTACTTTGGAATGGCAACGAAGTTCAATTTTAAATTTGTGATGGTAGTTAATTTAATGCTTTTTGGGATGTCGGTATATAATTATTTTCGTTTAAGAAAAATGGATAATAGTAATCCAAATGCAATGGTACGCTCCGTAATGACAGGCACTTTGCTAAAAATGGTCATTTTTGCTGGGGCTGCTTTAGGTTATGCGTCACAAAAAAAATCGCCAGTGGGGTATCCTACGTTATTAGCTAGTATGGGACTTTATTTAGTGTATACTTGGATTGAAATTGGTTGGACAAAAATTAAAAAATAAGTTTTATAAATGGCGAAAGTTGAACACCCTTTAGCGGCATTAAAAAACTTTCTTCCTGAAGGTGCTTTTGAACCTGTTGTTCATTTAATTAATCTTTACAAAGTACATTTAACGGTTACTAAAGAACGAAAGTCGGTATTAGGAGATTACCGTCATGGGGGTCTTGGGTCCAATCACAAAATTTCAGTAAATGGAAATTTAAATAAGTACGAGTTTTTAATTACACTATTACATGAGTTGGCACATTTACTTTGTTTTGAGGAGTTTAAAAACAGAGTAGAGCCACATGGAAAAGAATGGAAAAACATTTATAGTGGATTGTTGCAGCAATTTATGCAGCTGTCTATTTTTCCAAATGACATTCATAAAAGTTTACAAAAAACATTAATAAATCCTGCTGCTACTGCAAATGGAGAAACGAAGCTTTTATTGGTTTTAAGAAAGTACAACGAAATAAAAAAGGAAGGTTATAGCTTTGTTGCGCATTTGCCAGAAGGGGCTTTATTTGAATCACTAAAAGGGCGCATTTTTAAGCGAGGTAAAAAAAGACGTATAAGGATTGAGTGTGTGGAAGTAGCCACGGGTCAGATGTATTCTTTCAGTGCGCTGACCGAAGTGAAAATCATCCAAGCCTAGTTAAATTAAAAAAAGCCTCAAAAATTCATGGCTTTAAAATCATATGCGAGTTAAAGTAAGTGTTTTATAGAATATAAAACTACGCGACTGCTTGTTTCACTAGGTCAGCTGCTTCACTCAATAAGATTGCTGATTGTACTTTTAATCCACTCTCATCAATTAATTTCTTCGCTTCTACTGCATTGGTTCCTTGTAAACGAACAATGATAGGAATATTAATATTGCCTAATTTGTTGAAAGCTTCAATTACACCTGCGGCTACACGATCACAACGAACGATACCGCCAAATATGTTAATTAATATTGCTTTTACATTCGGGTCTTTCATAATAATTCTAAAACCAGCTTCTACGGTTTGTGCATTCGCTGTTCCACCCACGTCTAGAAAGTTTGCTGGTTCACCACCACTTAATTTAATCATGTCCATAGTAGCCATTGCTAAACCCGCACCATTCACCATACATCCTACATTACCATCTAATTTAACAAAGTTCAAGTTAAATTCACCTGCTTCTACTTCGGTAGGATCTTCTTCAGTTACATCGCGCATTGCTAATAAATCGGGATGACGCATTAATGCGTTGTCATCTAAATTCATTTTACAGTCTACTGCAATAATTTTATCGTCAGAAGTTTTGAACAAAGGATTAATCTCTAACATTGAACAATCCAAGCCAACATATGCATTGTATAAATTGGTTACAAATTTTACACAGTTTTTTAAAGCATCGCCACTTAAACCTAAGTTAAAAGCTATTTTTCTTGCTTGGAAACCTTGTAATCCACCCCCTGGATGTACCCACTCTTTAAATATTTTTTCTGGTGTATCATGTGCTACATCTTCAATGTTCATACCCCCTTCAGTACTATACATAATCACATTCATACCCTTGGTACGATCTAATAAAATAGATAAGTAAAATTCTTTTGTTGGTTGAGGTCCATCATAATAAACATCCTGTGCAACTAAAATTTGGTTTACTACTTTACCAGCTGGTCCAGTTTGAATAGTAACTAAAGTTCCACCTAATATATTTTTTGCGAATTTTTCAATATCGTCTGCAGATTTTCCAACTGCTACACCTCGTTGGTCGGTTCCAACAATGGTACCTTTACCTCTACCACCTGCATGAATTTGAGCTTTAACAACTGCGAACTTATTATTGGTTTCAGTTGCAATTTTTTGGTAAGCAGCTACTGCGTCAGCTACATTTTTTACAGCAACGCCTTCTTGAACGGGAACATTGTACTTTTTTAAAAGCTCTTTAGCTTGGTATTCATGCAAATTCATACAAATAAAATTTTGGCGAAGATACTAGATAAACAGCAGATTTTTAGTCTAAAATTGGTCTAAAAGAGACTAAATAAATTATTTTGTTGTTTAAACATTGAATTGTAACTTTGTTGTCTAAAATTATTATAGGATATTTAATTATTAAATCAATAAACAACTGAATATGAAAAAATTAATGTTTGCAGCATTTGCCTTTACAACAATTGCTATTTTATCATTTGCTCCTAAATCAACAAAATTAGCGGGTACTAGTTTTACTGTAGACGCAGCTAAAAGCAAAATTGATTGGACGGGTTCAAAAAAGAATGATTTTCATACTGGTTTTTTCCCTTTAAAATCGGGTTCTATACAAGTTGATGGGGGTAAATTAGTTGGCGGAAGCTTTGTGATTAATATTGCTGGCATTAAGGTTACGGACGCTGCTGGAGAGAGATTACAAGGACATTTATCTTCTGCTGAATTTTTTGATATTGCAAAATTTGGTGAAGCTACTTTCACAATTACGAAGGTTGCTTATACTAAATCAGATAAAGCTACAATTACTGGTGACCTTTCATTACATGGTATAAGTGCTCCTGTTACCTTTAATGCAAATATTAGAAATGCAGATGACAAAGGATTTTTTGCTGAAGCTTTTTTCCCATTTGATAGAACCTTATTTGGTATTAACTACGGCGTAGGTAATATTGATTCAGATGTTCAATTAGCAATTCATATTTACGGCAATAAATAATATTTCTTGAATAGAATAAAAAAAAGCCTCCAAATGGAGGCTTTTTTTTATTCTAGAACCCTATACAATTAAACATCATAGCGCTCTTTTAGAATGTGTAAATGATGTAATGCATGTCCAAATATGATAAAACCTAATGCATTAACAGAAATAGGCAGGCCACTCGCAGTGCCCATACTTTTAATTTGTTCTTCTGAAAATGAGGCAAACAATAAATTAGTGGACTGTCTTACAACTCTCCATTCAGTTAACATATCTTTCCAGTTTCTATTGGAAGCTGTTCCATTTTTTGCATATTCATTTTCATCAAACCCCAATAAGGCACCAGGTTCTTTTCTGGCGATAGCTAATGCACGGTATGCAAATATTCTTTCCGTATCAATTACATGCTGAAACATTTGTTTGATTGTCCATTTGCCTTCTGCGTAGGCATAATTTGCTTTTTCAGCTGGTATGGCAGCCCAGGATTCTGTGATACGATCATGATATTGTTGAACTAAAATAGAATAATCTTTTCCGCTTGTATAATTAATATAGGTTTGGTAAAAACTACCGTATTCGGTGGCGCTGGGTCTTGGCATTTTATTTTTTTGATTTATTGGTACTATATATTTTGGCTAATTGTATTGCATTGGCGGCATTTACGATACCACCGGTGGAAGCAATTTCTGATAATTTTTTTGTGGTATCTTTTTGAGGAACTTCATATGAAGTATTTGTGTTGGTTGGCTTCCATACACTTTGCAAAATTATCTTTTTAACTTCTACTGCAGTTAAATTTGGAAAATAAGAACGAATCATAGCAGCAATGTGGCTCACGATTGGAGCAGCCATACTAGTGCCTTGTAAGTAACCATGATTTGTTTTGCCAGGCAGGGTAGAGTAAATTTTAATGCCAGGTGCTAAAACGTCCACAATACTTGGTCCATAATTACTGAAGTCGGTTAATAAAGAATTATTGATGAATTCATCACTACTAGCGGCAACAGTTATTATATTTTTTGCGGTATCATTTAAATAACTAGAATAGGGGTTAGGATAAACCGATTTAGTTTCTAAATCATAATATTCATTTCCAGCAGCATGCACAATAAGCACGTCTTTAGATGCAGCATATCTTATTGCATTATCCACCCATTGTTGTTCTGGTGAAAAGGATTTACCAAAACTCATATTTATTACTTTCGCACCATTGTCTACTGCATATTTGATACCCAAAGCAATGTCTTTGTCATATTCGTCACCATCTGGTACCACGCGGATACCCATGATTTTAATATTCGGGTATAAAGCGTTAACATTCCATTGTTCATCAGGTACACTTGCTACCAACCCTGCAACATGGGTGCCGTGCCTTGCATTGGGGCCTGTTATATTGTTATTGCCATAAAAGCGATCATTCAAATTTTCATAATTGTCTTTTATGATATCACCACGTATTGGTGCAGGTGGGATTAATTTGGCATTGGATGCTTTTTCTTTGCCTTCTACATAATCTTTTAAATCCTTAATCATTTCGGCATATGGAGTCTCTTCTTCAAAGCCTATCATTTTAAAGGTTTTTAAGTAAGCCATTTTTGCTTCTAATGTGTTTCGGCCCATGGGCTGAAAAGACTGCAATTGTGCTACCGTAAAATTAGTATCTACCATTTCTTTTAAAATGGTATTACCCATTTTTTGAATGGCATTCGTTGCCATAGATATGTATCGCAAATTGGCTGCATCCTCATCTGAGAATTCTATTTCAAGCGCAGCTTGTTTCCAATTTGCATATTCTTTTTTTTGATTAGGCGTTAGGGTGTCCTCATCAAATTCTTTTCCTTCATATTTATGCTTAAATCGGTGGTATACTCTTGATTTTTCGTCGGCTGCTTTATCAATATTACGTCCATCTTTTCCACCTAAAAAATTCCAGCCATGAATGTCATCTGTATATCCATTACGATCATCATCTATTCCATTGCCAGCAATCTCTTTTGTGTTTTCCCATAACAATGGTTTTATTTCTACATTACTCGTATCAATGCCACCATCCATTACGGCAACAATTATTGGACTAGGCTTTTTTGAAAGCCCCGCTAATTTTTGATATGCTTGAAATAAACTAATCCCATGTACTTTTTGTTCAGTATAATCTTTCCAATGCCAATTTTGATTTGGACTGGCAGCTTGTCCTAAAACAATTATGTGATTGCAAATAATTAAAATTGCAAGTAAGATTCTTTTCATAAAACTATAAATCAAATTGAATGCCTTGAGCAAGTGGTAAATTTGTGCTCCAATTAATGGTATTGGTTTGACGACGCATATATGCTTTCCATGCATCGCTTCCGCTCTCTCTTCCACCACCAGTTTCTTTCTCTCCTCCAAAAGCCCCTCCAATTTCTGCACCACTTGTTCCTATATTAACATTGGCAATTCCACAATCGCTTCCTTGCGCAGATAAAAATAACTCAGACTCTCTCATGTTTAAAGTCATGATTGCCGAAGACAATCCTTGGGGAACGTTATTTTGAATTTCAATAGCCTCCTCAATGGTTTTATATTTCATTACATATAAAATAGGAGCAAATGTTTCATGTTGAACAATAGCATAGTTTGGATTTACGGCTGCTATACATGGTTTAACGTAACATCCACTTTCGTAACTCGCTCCCTCAATGACACCTCCTTCTACTAAAAATTTACCTCCTTCTTTTTTACATGCTTCAATACTGTTCAAATATAATTGAACAGCATCTTTGTCAATTAATGGACCCATATGATTATTGCTGTCAAGAGGATCCCCAATTTTAATTTGTTGATACGCTTTTGTTAATTTTGCTACAAAACTATCATATACTTTTTCATGAATAATTAATCGTCTTGTGCTTGTGCATCTTTGACCTGCAGTGCCAACTGCACCAAAAACAGCACCAATTAAAGACATGTCTAAATCGGCATTTTCGGTGATGATAATTGCATTGTTGCCGCCCAATTCTAAAATTGTTTTACCCAATCTACCCGCAACGGCTTTATTTAATTCTTTTCCCATTCTTGTAGATCCAGTAGCAGAAACTAATGGAATGCGAACATCATGGCTCATCCATTCACCCACTTCACGGCCTCCTTGAATTAAATTGTTTACGCCTTCAGGAACTTGATTTTCTGCGAATACTTTAGCAACAATATTTTGAACAGCATTGCCACATAGTGGTGTTTTCTCACTAGGTTTCCATATAGTTACATTTCCACATACCCATGCCAATGCCGCATTCCAACTCCATACAGCAACAGGAAAATTAAATGCGGAAATAATACCTACAATACCCATGGGGTGCCATTGTTCATACATTCTGTGCGAAGGTCTTTCACTATGCATGGTTAAGCCATATAGTTGACGTGATAAGCCAACCGCGAAATCACATATATCAATCATTTCTTGCACCTCGCCCAAACCTTCCTGTAAACTTTTTCCCATTTCATAACTTACCAATTGCCCTAGGGCATGTTTTTGGTCACGTAAAGCATCACCTAATTGTCGCACTACCTCACCACGTTTCGGTGCTGGCCATTTTCGCCATGCTAAAAATGCACATTGCGCACTGCCAATTACTTTTTCATAAGCCTCTTTATCTGTTGCATGAACGCTTCCAATTAAATTTCCATCCACAGGAGAATTACTATTTATTATTTCACCTTTGCTTTTTAAAAATGTGATACCCGTTGAAGTGCCTTCGTTTTCTTTTTGCAACTTCAATGTTTTCAAAAATTCCATAACTTATTTTTTTATTTTCTCTATGATATTAGTTGTTGAATATCCCTCAACAATTGGGTTAATAATTACTTTCCCACCATTCGCAATTACTTCTTTAGCACCTACAATCGTGTCAATAGTATAGTCGCCTCCTTTTACCAAAACGTCTGGTAAAATTTGAGTAATTAATTCATAAGGAGTATCTTCTTCAAATACAATTACTGCGTCTACCATGGCTAAGTTTGCAATTATAATTGCTCGGCTTGCAGTATCATTAATAGGTCGGTCAGCTCCTTTTAATCTTTTGATGCTGGCGTCGCTATTCAAACCAACAATTAAATAATCGGCCTCTTTTGCTGCTTGTGCAATAGAGAATATATGTCCTGGATGCAGTATGTCAAAACACCCATTGGTAAATGATACAGTCTTGCCTGTAATTTTCCATGCATGCATCAAGGATTTTGCATGGTCAATATTCATTATTTTTTTTTCGAATCCATCCACAAATCGCATACTAAATTTCTTTTTTGTTGATGATAGGCAGTAAAATTAAACTTGCGCCACCTAGTATTAATAAGATAATAAATTGTGCAAACCATTGAACGGTTCCGTTGGCAAGCCCTAATGTATAGCTAACTCCGTTTAGTTTTAAAACCATCGCCATAAATAAAGCATAAGCGCCAATTCCTCCAGGTGTAATAATCATACCAATGCTAGCAAATGCAAGACAACTAATAGCAGTGGCAAATGAACTTCCTGTACCCTCGGTTCCAAACAATCCAATATACGTTGCTAATAAATACATGAACCATATCCCAAAGCTGTACAGAAAAAATAAATTATGCTTTTTTAATTTGGTAGCACTGATGACGCCTTCCCAAATGCCCGTTAAAATATGCTTAATGCTTTGAATTGTTTTTTGCAGCTTATCTTTAAAAACGATCATTAAAATCAGCGCAATTACAATAAGGCCAATCACGGAATAAAGAAGGTAATGGTTACTAGGAGCATTTGCTTGCGTTGCACTTTGAGCGTTTAACTCATTCCATCCCGTTTGAATAACATTAAATTGAAGGGTGAGAGCTAAAACAAAAACAATTCCTAAACTTAAAACGTCGAAAGCACGTTCAGCTACAATGGTGCCTACAATTTTTTCGGCAGGCACCTTTTCATATTTAGAAAGTAAGGTGCATTTTAATACCTCACCTAAACGAGGCACTGCTAAATTGGCAAGATAGCCTATGAGTACGGCTAAAAAAGTATTGGCAATAGAGGGTTTGTATCCTAATGGCTCCATTATAAGTCTCCATCTTAACGCCCTTAAAAAGTGGGAGAAAGTAAGGATTATAAAAACTGGGAATAAGACCCAGTACTTGGTTGTTTTTATCGCAACAGTAAATTTCTCCCATTCCTGGGGGGGTATTTGATGCAAACTCCACCAAATCAGCAAGATGCCTATAAAGAAAAAGAAGGCTATTTTTAGGAATTTACCCATTTCTGGACGATTTTATTATGTATCGCAATTTACTATCAATTGTGTGATAAATAAGGTATTTGGGGGGCTATTTATTCCTCTTTTTTAGGGGTTTCTTAAAGTGCGTACTATTTCGTACCTTCGCAAACTCATAGATGGTTTTGAGTTAAACCCAAAAGAATGTCTGAAAAAAAACGAATATTATACATCGCGACCGAAATGTCACCTTATTTAGAGTTGACAGAATTTGCCGAGATTATTAATAAATTGGCAATCAAGAGTAATGATAGTGGGCTAGAAGTTCGTTGTATTATGCCAAGATTTGGCGTGATCAATGAAAGAAGACATCGCTTACATGAAGTTGTTAGACTTTCGGGGATCAATGTTCAAGTGGACAGTGATGATTACCCTTTACAAATTAAAGTGGCATCTTTACCCAATGCACGTTTACAAGTTTATTTTTTAGAAAACGAAGATTTTTTCAAACGCAAGCAAATTTTTCATGACGAAAATGAAACTTGGTTTGACGATAATGCATTAAGAACTGTATTCTTTTGTAGAGGTGCTTTAGAAACCGTTAAGAAATTTGGTTGGCCTCCAGACATTATTCATTGTAGTGGGTGGATGACAGGTTTAATTCCAGCATATATTAAAACGGCCTTTAAAAAAGAGCCGGTTTTCTCCAACTCAAAAGTCATTTTCACTATTGGAGCAAATACATTCGACGAAAAATTTAGTAAAGACTTTTTAGCGAAAGCTTTGATTAATGCTAATATTAAAGACAAGGATTTGGAACCATTCAAAGACTTAAATAATGCGGCTTTATTTAGAGGCGGTGCTTCCTATGCTGATGCTATTAGTTTTGGCTCGGATGTTATAGATAAAAAGTTGGTGACGGAATTTTCATCTGTAAAAGGTAAAAAAGTGGTTCCTTTTAATGGGTGGGATTCTGATTTAACAGAGTATTTAGATTTATACAACGAACTTGCAGGCAAGTAAAGACAAATTAATTCATGGCATCAAATATTTTAGTGAAAAGAATTGCGACGGTTTTATTTATAAGTTTCCTTTTTACAGCTTGTACCCGAATTGGTACTACCGAAATGGGGTTAGGATTACTTCCTTCAATGGATGCTTTTAATACCAAGGATACTATTTTGGATGTAGAAACTGAAACGGTTGACCGCCCTGACTCACTAAGAATTTACGGGCAGGATGAACAAGTAGTTGGTGTCATTAATAATGACCCATTGTTTGGTGCTACAACAGCTAGCATGTATTTTCAGTTAAGCCCAAGTTACTTCCCATTTTATCTAAGAGGCTCTAAAGACAGTATCGTAATTGATTCAGCGGTTTTAATGTTGGCTTACAAAGGATATTACGGAGATTCTACTACGCCAGTTGTCTTAAACTTGAAAAGAGTAAGTTCATCAACACCTATTAACCGCGATACATTGGTTGCAAGCAACTATCCGGAAGCTTATAATTTAAAAACCGATGCAAGTATGGCAAGTCCATATACATTGAATTTTACAAAAATTCGTGACTCGGTTATCAATAGATATGAGGCTACTAAAAATCAAATTCGTATTCCATTGAATCAAACTTTCACCGATCTTTTCATGAAAATTTATGATTCTACTACAGCCTACAGGAGTGATACCGCCTTAAGAACCTATTTCCCAGGCTTTTCATTAAGTGCAAGTTCTGCTGGGGGTGTAAATGCTTTAATACGAATTAGTTTGTTGGATACAAATACCAAGCTAGGATTATACTATAGAACAAATTCAACATCATTTCCTGGAACAAGAGATACGATTGTTGATTATTTCAAATTCTCACTTTACGGTAATGGTTATGCCAATTTTGTGAAACGTAATCGTACTGGTTCTGAAGCAGCAAGACATATAGGTGTTGCTAAAGATTCTTTAGTATATGTACAAACTAGTCCCGGTACTGTTGTAAAAATAAAAATACCAGGTTTAAAAACATTCGCAAATAAAATTATTCATAGAGCAGAACTAGTTGCTGAGCAGGTTCCAGCAGAGACACCTAGTTTATTAGAATCTCAATTTACACCGCCTAATTATTTGTTTTTAGCAGCTTACGATAGCGCCGCCAATTTAATTAGAAATGTACCTAATGATTATCAAGGAACAGTTAACTCCTCTCAGTTTATAAAATTTGGAGGACGACTTATTTATAAGTCAATTCAGGGTTATAATAATGTAGCGAGTTACAATTTTGATTTGAGTAGATATATGCAAGGTGTTGTATCTAGGAAAGACACCATTTTTGATTTAAGATTATTTGCTCCTGTGAATGACTCACTTAAATATGTTCCAGCTTATCCCAATAATCTACAATCGGGCACAGATTATCTAAATACTTCATTGGGTAATCAACCTGCAATGGGACGTGTAAGACTTGGAGGAGGAAGGCATTCAAGATTTAGAATGCGTTTACATGTTTATTATTCCGATTTATAATCATTAAGATTTATTAATATATTTGCATTTTACAACAATCATCTAAATAAAAGAATATGCCTTATTTATTTACATCTGAGAGTGTTTCTGAGGGACATCCAGACAAAGTAGCGGATCAGATTTCTGACGCTTTAATTGA
>JBANFX010000015.1:0-17453 GCA_037975805.1 Bacteroidota bacterium
CAAACGTGAAGGAACGCGTATTGTTATTGAACTTAAAAAGGATGCAGTTGCACAGGTGATTATAAATCAATTGTATAAATACACGGAGCTTCAAACAAGTTATGGTATTAACAATGTTGCATTAACAAAAGGTCGTCCTAAAATCATGAACTTAAAGGATTTAATTTCTGAGTTCATTGAGTTTAGAATGGAAGTGGTAATTCGTCGTGCAAAATTTGAATTAAGAAAAGCCGAGGAGCGCGCTCATATATTAGAAGGTTATTTAATTGCATTAGATCATTTAGATGAAGTCATTCGTTTAATTAGAAATTCTGCAAATCCAGATGCAGCCAAAGAAGCCTTAATCACAGCAGGTTGGGGCATTACAGAAATTCAAGCGAAAGCAATATTAGAATTAAGATTGCAACGTTTAACGGGGATGGAGCGTGAGAAAATTAAAGAAGAATTTGATCAATTAATGAAATTGATTGCATCTTTAAAAGAATTACTAGGTAGCGAACATTTACGTTTTGAATTAATAAAAACCGAACTATTAGAAGTAAAAGAAAAATTCGGTGACGAACGTAAAACTGAAATCCAATATTTAGCGGATGAAATGCGTATTGAAGATTTAATTGAAGAAGAGGATGTGGTTATTACCATTTCACATCTTGGTTATATTAAACGTACATCTGTTTCAGAGTATCGTCAACAAAAACGCGGTGGTCGAGGAGCCATTGGATCCAAAACCCGTGAAGAGGATTATGTAGAGCATTTATTTATTGCATCTACACATGACACGATGTTATTCTTTACCGAAAAAGGACGTTGTTTCTGGATGCGTGTATATGAAATTCCTGAGGGCGAAAAAACAAGTAAGGGTAGAGCAATTCAAAACCTAATTCAATTACCTCCAGACGATAAAGTAAAAGCAATTATTGAAGTACGCAAATTGGACGACAAAGAATATGTAAATAATCATTACATTATTTTATGTACCAAGAAAGGAATTATCAAGAAAACATGTTTGGAAGAATTTAGTCGTCCTAGAGTAAGCGGTGTAAATGCGATTACTATTAATGAAGGCGATGAATTATTAGCTGCACGATTAACAGATGGTAACAATGAAGTGATGATGGCAGTGAAATCGGGTAGGGCCATTCGTTTCCCTGAAGAAAAAGTAAGACCAACTGGACGTGGAGCTATTGGTGTTGCGGGTATTGAAGTA
This sequence comes from Bacteroidota bacterium, assembly GCA_037975805.1. GTDB lineage: Bacteria > Bacteroidota > Bacteroidia > Chitinophagales > Chitinophagaceae > Sediminibacterium. The sequence goes on from JBANFX010000015.1 coordinate 1,208, forward strand.
GATGATGAAACAGACGAAGTAGTTGGATTGGTTTGCGTTAGCAGAGAAGATAAGGACCGCACAATCTTAGTAGTAAGTCAACAAGGTTTTGGTAAACGTACACCAATTGATGAATACCGTATCACAAACCGAGGTGGAAAAGGTGTTAAAACAATTAACGTGACAGAGAAAACCGGAAGTTTGGTAGGATTAATGGATGTGCTTGAATCCGATGATTTAATTATTACTTGTAAATCGGGTGTTACTATTCGCACAAGCATTAATGAAATTCGTGAAGCGGGTAGAGCAACACAAGGTGTAAAATTAATTCGATTAGACGAGGGTGATGAGATTGCAGCAACCTCAAAAATTGGAGATCAGGGTGACGACGTTGAAAATGAATTAGCTGAAGGAGAAGTAAGCGATCCAAATTCGTCTGATTCAGGAACAGCATCTTCAATTAATGACACCATTGATAACACTGAAGATAATTCACCAGAAGCATAAACCATAAAAATAAACACAAAGTAAAATTCATAAATTATGAAAAAATTCATAGGAGTTTTAGCAGTGATGATGTTTGTTACTTCATCATTTGCACAAGACTTTAAAAAAGTACAAGCCAATGTTTTGCTTTCGCAATTTGAAAATGCAAAAGCAGAATATGATAAAGTAATTGCAAAAAAACAAGCAATGGCAAACAGTGCTGAAGGCGTATACTGGTCTGCAAGAATTTTTAGTGGCTTACATAAAGACCCTGCTAAAAATCCAACAGCTTTTGCAGAATTAAAAAAGAGTTTAAATAGTTATATAGCTTTAGACCCAACCTTTGCTATTGCTAAGGAGAATGGTCAGGATCCATTTTTTGATGTATACATTCAAAGTTTTAAAGATGGCGCGAATGGCTTTAACACAAAATCATGGAAAGAAGCTGCTGAAAATTTTGCAACAGCAGTGGCCATAAGTGATATTATTTATGCTAATGGATGGTCTACTTCTAAACAACCATTTGATACTACCGCTATCATTTATGCTGGTTATGGTAATCAAAATGCAGGTAATGTAGATCAAACCCTTGTGTTTTATAAACGATTAATGGACGCAAAAGTGAACACAGCCGATTTATTAGACGTTTACAGATACGTTTTAATTCAATTAACTACTAAGAAGGACAAGGCATCTTTCGACAAATATCTAGCTATCGCTGAATCAGTATATCCAACAGAAGGATGGGGTGAGTTCAAAACTGAATTTATCGACAAAAGCTATTCAATAGATGAAAAAGTTGCACTTTACGACCAAATGACTGCTTCAGGAACTTTAAGCGAGGTAGAATATCAAATGTATGGAGATATGTTCATGGCGGGTAAAAATGAGGATGCTGCTGCAAGTGAAAAGTATGTTGCTAAAGCTGCTGAAGCGTATAAAAAAGCCTTTGAACTAAATCCTAAGAACTTTGCTTCAGCTTTCAATATTGGTATTGCTTATTACAATCAATATATAATATTAGATGAACAAACATCAAAGAATATACGTGCCTTACAAAATTTGAATGCTAATAAACCAGCTGCCCCTAAGGATCCAAAAAAGAAAGCCGAATTTGAAAAAGCTTTCAAGGCACAACAGGACAGTATTAAGAAATTAAATATTGCCTTAGAAGGCCCAATTCAGGAAAAAGTGGACAATGCCATTGAGTGGATAACTAAAGCATTTAATGTGATTAAGGATAAAGAAACCCTGGTTAGAGCGGAAAGAAATGTTGCGGGTAGATCAGTGGATTTTCTAACAACTTTATATGCATTTAAACGAGATAAAGCAAGAGGAAAAGATCAAAAAGCTTCAGATGCTTACGATGTTTTATATAACACATATGATAAACTTCATGATAAGTACAACTAACATTAAACATTAGAAATATTAACCCTCGAGCAATCGGGGGTTATCTTGCAATAATTTACTTAACATAATGTTAATTATAGGAAAATAGTAATGCTTTAAATATGAGGCATTATAGGCTGTAACTAAGGATGGTATTGATTATATAGATAATTATTGCTATTTTGTATTTCTAAACAATTAGCACATGAGTAACCCAGTAAGTAGACGAAAATTTGTACAAGAAGCAGGCCTTACCACAATGGCTTTAGGATTAAGTCCGCAGTTTATTAAAGCACATTCAAGTGCTAAAAAAGATTCCGTTAGATTGGGTATTATAGGTACTGGATATCGTGGCCAAAGTCATATTGAAATGCTTATTCAGCGAAATGATACGGTAATTGTGGCTTTTGCCGATCCCGATAAGCAAATGTTAGCAGATGCTCAAAAGCTACTTAAAGACGCTGGGCGTACTGCAGCTGTAGAATATAGTGATGGAAAAGAAAATTACAAACAACTCTTACAACGTACTGATATTGATGCAGTTATAATTGCCACACCATGGGAATGGCATATTCCACAAGCTTTAGAAGCAATTAAACATGGCATTATACCAGGTGTAGAAGTTTGTGGTGCCATTAAACTAACCGATTGTTGGGACATCGTTAATGCCAGTGAAAAATCCGGTGTACCTGTTATGTGTTTAGAAAACGTATGTTATAGACGTGATGTATTGGCAGTATATAATATGGTAAGAAAAGGCATGTTTGGTGAATTACTGCACTTACAAGGTGGCTATGAGCATGATTTAAGAGGTGTTAAATTCAATGATGGTAAAACTGCTTACAATTCGGGTGTTGAATTTGGGGAAAAAGGCCTTAGTGAGGCAAAATGGAGAACAAATCATTCTTTATATAGAAACGGTGAGCTTTACCCTACGCACGGATTGGGCCCCGTAGCAATGATGATTGATGCAAATAGAGGCAACCTATTAACAAGACTTTCTTCCGTCGCTACTAAAGCAAGAGGTTTACATAAATATATAGTTAACCATCCACAAGGTGGTGAAAATCACCCAAATGCGAAATTAAATTTTAAATTAGGTGATATTGTAACTACACAAATACAAACCCATAATGGGGAGACAATTATATTAACACATGACACGAATTCACCACGACCTTATAATTTAGGATTCCGTGTTCAGGGAACCCAAGGTTTGTGGCAGGATTACAGCTCCGGTGCATTTAATGCAGGCCATATATATATTGAGGGCGTTTCTAAAAAAGCACATACTTGGGAAAATCCAGAACCTTATTTAAAGGAAAATGACCACCCTCTTTGGAAACGTTTTGAAAAAGATGCAGTTGGAGCTGGGCATGGAGGCATGGACTTTTTTGTTATAAATGCATTTATAGAATGTATTAAAAGAAACGTCCCCTTCCCTTTAGACGTATATGATTTAGCTACTTGGTATGCTATCACTCCCCTTTCTGAAAAGTCTATAGCTGAACAAGGACAAGTACAAGTAATTCCAGACTTTACAAGAGGAAAATGGAAAACTAGAAAACCTGATTTTGCATTGGATGATCAATTTTAGATAAATGTATCAATAGTAGATATTCATCTAGTTGTTTAATGTAGTGCGTTATACAATTCCAAAAGTCTAATTTGATTGAGGGCCCGAACATAGTTTTGGCCCTCTTTTTTTGCCCCATAATAAACATCCATATTTAAATGATCGGTTAAGAATCGTAGGGCTTGCATGTATATCATAAACTGACCTGCAAAGAAAAAATGATCCATTTCAAAGTTTGAAAGTTCTGAATTCATTGCATTCAAATATCCATTTTGAATGCCCTCCCACTTTGTAGCATCTATTTTTAAAATTTCCAAATTTGCCTCTTCCTCGGACACATTGCATAAACAGGTACGACACATATCTCCAACATCACTAATAAAATATCCAGGCATTACCGTGTCTAAATCAATTACACAAATGCCTTTTTCTTCATCATTTATCCTTTTAAACAGCACATTACTTATTTTAGTATCATGGTGGGTAACCCTTAATTTTACATCCTTATGTTGAATGAATTTTTCATATTGTTGCACATAGGATTGATGGGCTTGTAAAAATGAAATAGCTGCTTCCGCTTCTTGGATTCTATTGGCATTGCCATTTTTTAAAGATGCTTTAAACTGATCATACCTTAAAGTTAAATTATGAAAATCTGGCAAGGTAATTTTTAAACTTTTAGCATCATATTGGGAAAGTATTTTTGTGAATTGACCAAATTGTTTTGCTGCCTCAAATGCTTGTTTTGCATTGTCTAATACCGACAATGCATACCCATCAATTTTTTTAAACGCTCTATAAAATTTGTCCTCCCATTCAATTAATGTAACACCCGTAATTGTTCGTTCTAAATGGGTATACAAATAATCGGGAGTATTCTCTTTTAAAAATTCACCTATTTTATTAATATTGAAATCTATCAACCTGGGTTCTTTAAAAACTAAATGGTTGATTGTTTGAAGTATGAAAGTCCCCTTGCTTGTGGTCACTTCATAGGTACTATTAATAAGCCCTTGATGCAATTGTTTGCAATCAATCACTTCCCATCCGTATTGACTAAAAATGCTTTTCATATTTGTATACTAAAAGTACTTAAATACAGTCAATTTTCGTAAATTCAAAGTTCAAACGAAATTTATAACATGAGTATTAATAGAAGGCACTTTATCAATTTATCAAGTTTAGGTATTGCAGGTTTTACTTTACAAGGTTTTGTAAATAAAAAAAATACTGTAGGTTTAAAACCAATCGTTATTTCAACCTGGGATGCAGGCTTAAATGCAAATAAAGGAGCATGGGAAATTTTGAGTAAAGGTGGTTCCGCTTTAGACGCTGTAGAAAAAGGTGTAATGGTCACCGAAGATGAAATTAATTGTTGCGTGGGTTTGGGTGCAAACCCCGACCGTGATGGATTTGTAACTTTAGATGCCTCAATTATGGATCATCAATTTAATTGTGGTAGCGTTGCCTTTTTAGAAAGAATAAAACATCCCATTTCAGTTGCTAGAAGAGTAATGGAAAAAACTCCCCATGTAATGCTAGTAGGTGAAGGTGCGCAACAATTTGCTATTGCAGAAGGCTTTACATTAGAATCAGGTAATTTATCAGAGTCCGCTGATAAAGCATATAAACAATGGTTGAAAAAATCTACTTATCAACCAGTTATTAATGTTGAAAGACAAAACCCTAAAAAGGCTACAAGTCAACTTGATGATCAATTTAAAGCACCAGCTCGTTTAAGTAATGGTGAATGGAACCATGATACCATTGGTATGGTAGCCTTAGATGCAAATGGAAATTTAAGTGGAAGCTGTACTACTAGTGGTGCTGGATTTAAATTAAGAGGTCGTGTGGGAGACTCTCCTATTATTGGTGCGGGATTATATGTAGATAATGAAGTGGGTGCAGTAGTTGCAACTGGTCAAGGAGAGGATGTGATTCGTGTTGCAGGATCAAGTGCTGTTGTAGAGTTCATGCGTCAGGGTAAATCACCACAAGAAGCTTGCAGATTGGTAATTGAAAGAGTAAGGCGCATCAAAAAAGAAAAAGCAGCAGATATTCAAGTTTGTTTTATTGCATTAAATAAAAATGGCGAATATGGAAGTTACGCCCTTCATACAGGTTTTAATTATGCTGTTCATACAACAGAAGGCAACAAGTTAATTGAATCACCATTTAGCGTTTAGAACATTGTAATATTATTAACAAAGGATTTGAAAATAATGAGTAATCAAAAAATTATCTTAGAAGTTGCTGTTTTTTCTTTGGAAGCAGCGATTTCAGCATTCAATGCCGGTGCAGATAGAATTGAATTTTGTGAGAATCCAAATGAAGGAGGCACTACCCCATCTTATGGCAGTTTAAAAACACTCATTCAACAAATTAACAAACCAGCATTCCCTATCATTCGACCAAGAGGAGGAGATTTTTTTTATACACAAGCAGAATTTGAATGTATTAAAGCGGATTTATTATTGGCCAAAGAACTAGGTTATCCTGGTGCAGTTATTGGATTATTAAACGCAGATGGAACCATTGACAAAAAAAGAACAAAGGAATTAGTAGCATTGGCAGGACCCATGCAAATTACATTTCACCGTGCTTTTGATAGATGCAAAGACCCTTTTAAAGGATTAGAAGATATTATAGAAACTGGTTGTAAAAGAATTCTTACAAGTGGTCAGGTACCCAATGTTGGTGATGCAATTCCTCTGGTTAAACAATTGGTAGATAAAGCTGCTGGACGAATTATTATTTTACCTGGCAGTGGCGTTAGAGCAAATAACTGTCAACATATAATTAAGGAAACGGGTGCTAGTGAAATACATAGTTCTGCAAGAAAAGCGATAGCATCTAAAATGACATACCATGCTGCAAGCATGCAAGAAAATATGATTTCAATGGGTGTAGATGAAGCAGAAATTAAAAAAATGTTAGTAGCACTAAATTAAGCGCAAAATTAGATGCTAGCCTTTAATATAACATTCTTACTCTAATCGTTTCTTTAACATCTCTTAAAAGATCAATTGCTTTTTTAGATAATTTAGAATCTACATCTAATACAACATATCCAACTTCTTCATTGGTCTTTAAATATTGTCCAACAATATTAATTTTGTTTTTAGACATTACCGTATTAATTGCACTTAAGACACCAGGTACATTTCGGTGAATATGTAATATACGATGCGCCCCATCTACTGGAGGTAAACTTATAGATGGTATAGAATGAGATCCATTGGAAACGCCGCGTTCTAAGTATTGATACAATTTAATACTTACGTCTTCACCAATATTTTCCTGCGCTTCTTCGGTTGAACCTCCTATGTGCGGAGTTAAAATTACATTTGACAAACCCTGCAAAGGTGTTTTAAATTTATCCCCATTTTTTTCTGGCTCCCAAGGATAAACATCAATTGCTGCGCCAGACAAATGTTTTGATTTTAATGCCGCAGTCAATGCATCTAAATCAACCACTTCGCCACGTGCATAATTTATCAAAATAGCACCTGACTTGCATTGCTTGATTACATCTTTGTTGATTAAATTTTTGGTTTGTTGTGTTTCGGGAACATGAACGGAAATAATATCCGAGCTACTTACTAATTCTTTTATTGATTTTACGGAAACCGCATTTCCTAATGGCAACTTAGTTTCAACATCATAAAATTTTACTTTCATTCCCATGGCCTCTGCCATGATTCCAGTTTGAGTACCTATGTTGCCATAACCTATAATACCCAATGTTTTTCCTCTCAATTCAAAACTGCCTTTGGCTTCTTTATTCCAAATACCCTCATGTGCAGCTTTGTTTTTATCCACTATTTTACGAATAAGCATAATAGAAGCCCCAATCACTAACTCGGCAACACTTCTTGTATTACTGTAAGGAGCATTAAATACAGCTACCCCTTTTTGTTTACATGCTTTAATATCAACTTGATTCGTGCCAATACAAAAGCATCCTATAGCTTGTAATTTTTTTGCACTATCCAAAACTTTTTTAGATATAAATGTTTTAGAACGAATTCCTAAAATATGTACATCTTTAATCACTTTGATTAATTCTTCCTCACTTAAAGCCCCAGCCATTTTTTTCACATCAGTATAGCCCTGTATTTTAAAATATTGAACTGCTTTTTCGCTAATATTTTCCAAGAATAATACCTTGATTTTTGCTTTGGGATAACTGGTGTGATCTAGATTGCTCATACAACAAAGGTAAAAAATATATTGCTACATACATGCATGACAATAAAATGTAATTTTAAACGTTATACATAAAATTTACTGACGCTATAAAACTAACAGATGATTGTGAGAATGTCATTTTTGCTTGGAATTTTCTTGTTTACATGTGCTTGTGGTACTAGCCAACACAACAACAGTAACATTGATTCATTATCCAAAGTCCTTACTCCTGCATTAAAGGAACAATATGCATCACAATTAAAAACTAAATATGAGCAATTATTTAAGAACCAATTTAGTGGTCAAATTGTAGTTGCTAAAAATGGACAAATTGTTTTTGAAGAATATAAAGGTTATGCAAATATGGCTGAAAAGACTTTAATGAATGCAGAGACCCCAATTCATTTAGCTTCTATTTCAAAAACCTTTACGGCTATGTCTATTTTAAAACTATGGGAGAATAAACAAATTGATTTGAAAGATCCAGTAACTAAATACCTTCCTAAGTTTCCATACACATCTGTAAACATAGAACAGCTTTTGAGTCATCGCAGTGGTCTACCCGATTATACGTATTTAATGGACCCACCAAAATATATAACGGTAAAGACGAAAACAAAACGTGGTAAATGGGTTAGCAAGTTACAAATTGACCCCAAAGCTAAAAACTACAAGGAAACCAATTATAATAACCAGGATGTATTGGACTTTTTAGCAGATAAAAGACCAGCTCCACAAGCAAACCCAGACAAAGTTTTCAAATATTGCAATACGAACTATGTAATTCTTGCCTTAATTATTGAAAAAATAACAGGTAAAGACTTTCCAACTTACATACAGGAAACCATATTCAAGCCTTTAAAAATGGAACATAGTTTCATATTTTGCCAACAAAATATAGATAAATATCTACCTTCCTATACTGATAAATCTATTCCATATAAAATTGAAAAATACGATCTTATATATGGTGATAAAAGTGTATATAGTACCGCTAAGGACCTACTTTTGTGGGATAAAGCTTTAAGAGGAACTAGTTTTTTAACGCAAGCCACACTTCAAATGGCCTATGAACCAAAAAGTCCAATAACAAAGGATTTTTACAATTATGGCTTTGGATGGCGCATGATAGCAAACCCTAATGAGGATAAATTAATATTTCATAACGGTTGGTGGCATGGAAATAACACTGTTTTTACAAGACTCATTAAAGACGACGCTACCATCATTATTTTGGGAAATAAATACAACAAAACCATCTACAAAGGCAAGCAATTTGCCAATGTATTTACAGGTAAATCAGATAGCACTCTTGTTGAAGAGTAAAGTTGCCTTTTTTTGCCTTTTTTTGGCCTTTTCACCCTATTTTTGCAAACCTTAATTGAAACTAAACCAATAACTGAATTAAGTAAATTCTTATGAAAGATCTTCTATTTTATGCCGTTCCGGCAATGGGTATTGTAGGTTTACTATATACTCTTTTAAAATTCAACTGGGTATCTAAACAAGATGCTGGTAACGCACGTATGAAAGAAATTAGCACATATATAGCGGAAGGTGCGATGGCTTTCTTGAAAGCAGAGTGGAAAATATTGGGCTATTTTGTGGTAATCGTTGCCTTATTATTAGGTTTTATGGCGCAACAAAATCCAGAAGGAAGTCACTGGAGCATTGCAATTTCTTTCATTATTGGCGCTGTATTTAGTGCTACTGCTGGTTATATTGGTATGAAAATTGCAACCAAAGCGAACGTTAGAACTGCCGAGGCTGCAAAAACAAGTTTAGCGCGCGCTTTAAAAGTATCTTTTACTGGTGGTTCTGTGATGGGCTTAGGCGTATCAGGATTAGCAGTTTTAGGTTTAGGTGGATTATTTTTAGTATTGGAACAGTATTTCTTTGTTACAGGTGACCCAAAAGAAATGCTAAAAACTATAGAAGTATTAACAGGTTTTTCCCTAGGTGCTGAATCTATTGCTTTATTTGCGCGTGTAGGTGGTGGTATCTATACCAAAGCAGCAGACGTTGGCGCCGATTTAGTAGGAAAAGTTGAGGCTGGTATACCTGAAGATGACCCTCGTAACCCTGCAACTATCGCAGATAACGTAGGTGATAACGTAGGTGACGTTGCCGGAATGGGTGCCGATTTATTTGGCTCATACGTAGCAACTGTATTGGCTACAATGGTTTTAGGTCAAGAAGTTACCGCTGCAGCGGGTGCAAAATTAGTGGATGACTTTGGTGGTTTATCTCCTATTTTATTACCAATGTTAATTGCCGGAGTGGGTATATTATTATCAATCGTTGGTACTTTCTTTGTAAGAATTAGTGAGACTGCTGGTTTAAATACTGCGACTGTTCAAAAAGCATTGAACATGGGTAATTATGGTTCAATGATTTTAACTGCAATTGCTTGTTACTTTTTAGTATCCAATGTTTTACCAGAAACTATGTTTTTAAGAGGTTTAGAATTCTCTAGAAATGGAGTAATTGGTGCTATTGCCGTAGGTTTAGTTGTAGGAACTTTAATGAGCATTATTACTGAATTTTATACCGCAATGGGTAAGCGTCCAGTTTTAAGTATTATTAAACAATCTAGCACTGGTCACGCAACAAATATTATTGGAGGACTAGCTATTGGAATGGAATCTACTTTCTATCCAATTTTAGTTTTAGCTGCAGGTATATATAGTTCATTTGCTTGTGCTGGTTTATACGGTGTTGCTATTGCTGCTGCAGGTATGATGGCTACAACAGCAATGCAATTAGCAATTGACGCCTTTGGTCCTATTGCAGATAACGCAGGTGGTATTGCTGAAATGAGTGAATTACCAGCTGAAATTCGTGAAAAAACAGATATTTTGGATGCAGTGGGTAATACAACCGCAGCGAGTGGAAAAGGTTTTGCCATTGCTTCTGCTGCTTTAACTTCATTAGCATTATTCGCTGCCTTTGTAGGTGTTGCGATGCCAAACAATCAACATATTGATATTTATAAAGCCGATGTGTTAGCTGCTTTATTTGTAGGTGGAATGATTCCATTCATCTTCTCTTCACTTGCTATTCGCGCCGTGGGTGAAGCTGCTATGTCAATGGTAGAAGAAGTTCGTCGTCAGTTCCGTACCATTCCTGGTATCATGGAAGGAACAGGTAAACCAGAGTATGATAAATGTGTGGCTATTTCTACAGAAGCATCTTTAAAGAAAATGATGTTGCCAGGTGCCATCACTATTATATCTCCTATCTTAATTGGTTTCACATTAGGGCCAGAAGCTTTAGGTGGATTCTTAGCGGGTGCTACTGTAAGTGGTGTGTTAATGGGTATATTCCAAAACAACGCAGGTGGTGCTTGGGATAATGCTAAAAAATCATTCGAAAAAGGGGTTGAAATTAACGGAGAGATGTTCTATAAAAAATCTGAACCACATAAGGCATCTGTAACAGGTGATACTGTGGGAGATCCTTTTAAAGATACATCAGGTCCTTCTATGAATATCTTGATTAAGTTAATGTCGATTGTTTCCTTGGTATTGGCCCCAACATTAGCAAAAATGCATCCTTCTGAAGCTAAGGTTGAAACAAAATCTCAAACAGTAGAAATGAAGGTAGTAGAAACAAGTTCAAGTACTTCAACTTCAAGTGCTACTGCAAACACAGTTACCATTTCAGCTGATCCTAAAGTTTTAATTGAAGCTTTAAAAAAGGATGGTATTTTAAAAAGCACTGATAAAGTAAATCTAGAAGTTAATAATGGTAAAATCATTGTTAATGGTCAAGCTTTAACAGATGAACAAAACGCTAAGTATAGCAATTTGCTTCAAAAGAAGTAATTGTGCTTTAAATATATTTTAACAGGATCCCTCCGAATTTTCGGGGGGATTTTTTTGTTTTTTCATTGGGTTAAAGTAGATTGCTTACGAATTCAATCGTAATAATATGAGCAAAGCCTTTAAACCAACCGAAAGTGAATTAGAAATTTTGAGCATTTTATGGGAGAAAGAAAGTGCTACCGTTAGAGATGTTCATAATATAATTTTCCAGACCAAGGAAGTGGGTTATACCACTACTCTTAAATTAATGCAAATAATGCATGAGAAGGGAATGGTAATACGCGATGAATCCGCTAAGACACATATTTACACGCCCAATTTTGAGCAATCTAAAGCGCAGGAGCAATATGTAGGTAAAATGATTAAAACCCTATTTAGTGGCAATACAGCTCAATTGGTAATGCAGGCTTTGGGAAATCATCAACCAAGTAGTGCTGATTTAAAAGAAATTAAGGACCTTATAGCGCAATTAGAAAAAAATGAGTCCAAATAAATTCAAAAATCTAAATAACATATTCTGAATATGTCGTTTATATCCAACATACCCCACTCCATTTTTAATAATATTTTATTAATGGGTGTATTATGGATAATCTATCTACTAATTGATCGTTTTTTTAAGTTAAAATCAAAACATCTTTTTAGCATAGCTGCTTTTTTCCAACTATTTGCTGCTACTGCTTTTTTAGTTGATTTGTTTTCATCTCATTCCATACTTTATGCTGGTTCTGAAATGATTAATCAGTTCATATTATTACCCAATCAGGACTTTTTGTTTGATGTAGGAATTATTTATTTTTTAGGACTTTTTATTTATTTGATTCATTTTGTATTTCAATTAAGACAAATCAATATTTTAAAGAGATCCGGAAATTTTGAATTACAAAATCAATGGGAAAATATCTTAGCGAATACTAAAATTGAAATTCCATCAAATTTAAAAATTGGCTTGAGTAATAAAATAAATTCCCCCATGGTTTTTGGTTATATAGAACCCATTATTTTATTACCAATAGCTATATGCAACCAATTAAGCAATGAGCAGATAAAACTTATCTTAATTCATGAAATTGCTCACATTATTAGAAATGATTACTTAATTAATTTAGTAGCGGGGGTATCTAAAATGATAATGTGGTTTAACCCATTTAGCTACCTCCTATCTAATAAATTAGTTTTATTAAGGGAACTGGCTTGTGATGACTTTGTAATAGAGCACACAAATGCAACTATTATTTATTCAAAAGCATTGTATCAATTAGGTTTACATGCTCATCTTAAAAGGTCTGTTTTTGCTATAGGCGCAATTGGTAATGAGGAACATGAATTAATAACCCGTATCAAAAACATTAATAAGCTATCACAAAACTCAGTAAGTTATTTTAAGGTTACATTCAGCCTATTTATTTTTTTGATGACTGCTTTGTTAGGAATTGTATTTATAGGTCAATCTTCAAAACAAAATAATGCAAATAAAATAACAGCTAATACTATTTTAAATCAATCTATTTCAACCAAAAGTAATGCTATAATAGAAAAAAAGAATAATAAAGCTCCTTTGATAATTAAAAAAATAAAGAAGTCAAATTCTAATATTGCATTAAAAGCAAACGAGCAATATACATTCAACTCTGAACTAAATTCAGAAAAAATAAAAACAGAATATGATCAATTAATAAAAGAAACTAGGTCTTGGATCAAACAACGTGAAAACCCTGTTCAATTTGTTAATTATTCTAATGAAATAGATTCTTTGGATAATATAATAGCAGAGCGATTATTAATATCTTCTATTATAAAAAGCTACCAGTTAAAAAGAACCATTATTGCTCAAAAGCTTGCAAAAGCTCAGGATAAAAACGAAGCATTTGATTATATCATGAATAGTAAGGAATGGGCTGATATTGTTGAGTATGAAAAATGGGCCGAAGAGTACTTAGGAAGGCATCAACAAAGCATTGGCTTGTCGTCCCCCACAACAAAACAACAAATCCAATATTGATAAATTGGGTAAGAACCCCGTCTTTTCCTCAAATACTTGTTGATAAACTATTGGATCAGGAATTTGATCATAATTTTTAGGGAGCCAAGCATCATAGGTCCTATTTTCAATAGACGTTAAATTTTCAACCACATTCCAATGGGTTCTCAATTGTTTTTTTACCCAACTATTTGTTGTCAATAAAAAATCAAGTAAATAAATAGTTTGTTTTTGATACATCGCTTGTAAATCACTTTCATAATACTCAAAATAGGGAGATCGCATGTAATTTGAAGCCAATGATTTGAAATGTTGTTTATGCCAGGCTGTTTGGTAATCTATTTTAATGTCCTGTAAAGGTTTTTTTTGAGCTCTCCCTCCTATAATTGGGATAGAAAGTGATAAGGGACCTTGCGCAGTAGCAATGATTGTTCTATTCTTAAAACTCATTTTTGTAAACGCATTAGCATTGTCAAAAACTATATCTTTTTCAATCATTAATGATTGAATGTATTGGATAGTTCCAAAATATTGTAAATCGGTTATATACATGCTTAACAAAAACTTATGTAAATATATTTTTACATTCTCCAAATACCTACTATTTTTAACAAAATTTAAAAAATGCGTTCATTTCATATAATTTGTTTAGCCATTGTATTTATCATTTCAAGTTGCACGGAACCTAAATCATTTGAAATTAAGAGTGTAAAATCCTTGAAAGTAGAAAAATTGGGCATTAAAGAAAATGTATTTAACGCTCAATTAGAATGTTTTAATCCTAATAATTTTAGTGTAGTAGTTAAAAAAATTGACTGTGACATATTCGTAAATGACCAAAAATTAACGCACTACTTATTGGAAACGAATATTGAAGTGCCAGCTGCCGCAAATTTTATGCTACCCGCTAAAATGGAAATTGCGTTGTCTTCTATTTTAAACCACAGTGTAGACTTGATGTTTAATAAGCCTTTTAAAATTGTTGTTAAAGGAAATGCAACCGTTTCCAAAGGATTTTTCACAAAGGAAATTGCAATTAACTATACTACTACTAAAACTTTCAATTTAAAAGAAGCGGCGGTTAGAGATATCATTAAAACAATTCAGAACCAAATTAATTAATTTACCTTATTGCATCCAAGTGGAAGGACTTTCTCTCCATTGCATTAATGTTTCTTGTGTGCTCGCATCAACATCTCCTTTTTCTACTGCCAAATCAATTAAACTTGCATAATTGGTTAAAGAATGAAAAGGCACTCCAGCGGCTTTAAATGCTTCATCTGCTATATTAAATCCATAGTTAAAAATAGAAACCATACCCACTACTTCCAATCCAGCGTTTCTTAAAACATCAACTACTTGTAAACTACTTTTACCAGTAGAAATTAAATCTTCAATCACAAGAATTTTATTGGTTGTTGCATAAGCTCCTTCAATTTGATTGCCTAATCCATGTTCTTTTGGTTTTGGACGAACATAAATATAGGGTAGTTTTAATTGATCAGCAGCCATTGCTCCCCAAGGAATTCCAGCAGTTGCAACACCTGCAAGCATATCGGCTCCTTCAAATTTTTCAAAAATTACATTACACATTTCACTCTTAATAAAATCGCGAACGTAGGGAAAAGATAATACTTTTCGGTTATCGCAATAAATAGGACTTTTCCAACCACTCGCCCATGTGAAAGGTTCTTTCGGACTTAATTTTACGGCTCCAACTTGTAGTAATTTTTCGGCTACTGCTTTTTCGTTTGTCATAATATCCAATATAATTAGCACGAAATTAATAGCATATTGCTAATTTTACGTGAATAGTTACTAAATACTATACACATTTTTATGCCAACACAAATAATTGCCGCTGGTGGATTGGTAACCAACCCTCAAGGTGAAATTTTATGGATTTATAGACGTGGTTTTTGGGATTTACCAAAAGGAAAATTAGATGAAGGCGAAACCATACAAACCTGTGCAGTAAGAGAGGTTCAAGAAGAAACCGGGTTAAAAAATATTCAATTACATGGTATGTTGTGTTTTACCAATCACACTTATTTTGATAAATATCTAAATGAAGAAGTAGTTAAACGTACTTATTGGTTTCACATGTCTATACCAACCTTGCAAGATGGAATTCCACAAACAACAGAAGATATTGAAAAAATTGAATGGCATTCCTTAGGAAAAGCAAGACATTGTTTAGATCATACCTATCCCAACATTTTAGAAGTTGTTGAGCAATACAGAATTAAGCTCAATAATATGGAATAGAATAAGTAAAAAATTACTTATTACTTATTGTATTAATTACTTCCTGCGGTAAGAAAGGTGATGCATCTCCACCATTTCGGATTATATCTCTAACAATTGTTGAAGCCACTGAAGTGTATTTTGGCTCTCCAGTTAAAAAGATGGTTTCAATATTTCTATCCATTGTTCTATTGGCATCAGCAATTGTTTTTTCATATTCGAAATCACTTACATAGCGAATGCCTCTTAAAATGAACTGCGCGCCTATTTCTTGACAATATTTTACTGTTAATCCATCATAAATTGCAGCTTCCACCTTTGGCATATCTTTATATATTTCCTCAAACCAAATTCTTCTTTGGTCTGCAGAGAACATTGGATTTTTTGCAGCATTCATACCAATTCCCACAATCACTTTATCAAATAGCGGAAGTGCCCTATTAATAATATCAATATGGCCTAAAGTAACTGGATCAAAAGTGCCAGGAAATAAACAGATTCTTTGCATGCAATAAAAATAAGCAAATTGTTAAAACAAACAAGTATTAGGCTGGATTAGACCTACCC
>JBANFX010000055.1:0-32277 GCA_037975805.1 Bacteroidota bacterium
TTACCAAGAAAGGTAAGGCTGGCAAAGTAAACATTGAGTTTAGTTCAAGTGCAACCACAAATGAATTATTAAATATTGGTGGTTTGTCAAAAGCTAAAAATCATGCGTTCGTAACAGATGCGAATAATAATGTATTAACTGGTTCTGGTGCAATTATGACTTTAGATCCTTCTACATTAGTTTACAATGGTGACGTTCAATATAACTCTTTAGGTTTAACGAGTTACCAAAACAAACCATACAATGCAAACTTAAAGTATATTGATCATTACAAAATGTTCTTACAACAAGGATATGCATTAAACAACTCAATTACAATGTCTGGTGCTAAGGATAAGTTTGATTTCTTATTCTCTGTTTCAAATAACCAACAAAATTCAAACTTCATTAATAATGGAGATTTTGCTCGTTCAAACTTAACTTCTAAATTAGGATTTGAAATTGCGAAAGGTTTGAAGTTCACTTCTACTACCCAATTGATTTACACAAAGAATACGATGAACGACCAAACAGGTCGTGGAGTTGTATTTGCAATCAACAATGCGCGTCCATTCTTGCCGTTTGATCAAAAGAACGAAGATGGTAAATATGCAACATATTTTGGTGCTGCGGGTGGTGTGAATCACTCCAACCCCTTCTCTACAAACCAAGAGTCTAGAACTTTAATTGCAACTGTTGATGTAATACAAAGCTTTAATTTAAATTATAAGTTGCCTAAGTTTTTAGAATTTGATGCTAAATACGCATTAAACTATAATAATAACAATACAACTTATTATTTTGATGAGCAATGGAATAATAAAAATAGAGTGTTACAGAATCGTTACATGTATAATTATTCTCCTGCACCTACTGCTTTTACAACAGGTGAGATTAACAATTTTGTAGACAGAACTACTTTCCAAAACTTTATTGGAACTGTTAACTTCCGTACCGATTTTGAAAAGGATTTCAATATTAAAATACCTTTAAAAACTTTCACTACAGCTGCATTTGATTACCGTCGTAATCAAAGAAAGTCATTTGCTGCAGCGGGTTTTGATGGTCCAGGATATGCACCATGGAATATGTCTCAAGCAGCAACTTACAGAGTATTAAGTGACTATATTGAGCCATTCATTACTTATGGTATTTTAGCGAACCAAAGATTTGAGTATGCTAACTTTACAGGTTTCTCTGTGGGTGTTAGAAGTGACTATTCTTCTGCATTCGGTTCGGGTGCAACTGCACAAACATTCCCTAGAGGAGACTTTTACTTTACTTTATCTAATTTAAAATTTTATCAGGATTTGAAACTTTCAAATTTCTTATCTGAAGTTAAATTTAGAGCAGGTTATGGTGAAGCGGGTATTCAACCTGGAGCGTTCCAACGTTTTACTGTATTGGGCGCTGCTAACTTAGGTGGTACAAGTGTATTTACTTTCCCTACTACAAACCCAAATCCAAACTTATCAGTGGAATTATCTAAAGAAACAGAATATGGTACAGATTTCACTTTAACATTAGGTAAAGGAAATTGGTTTAAAACAGCTAATGTCTCTGCAACTTTATGGGAAAGAGAAACAAGAAACGCAATTTACAGAGTTGACGCGGCACCTTCAACAGGTGTGGGTGGAAAATTGGATAATGCCTTTGGATTAAAATCAAATGGTATTCAAGCTTCTTTAAACTTGAATGTTTATTCTGGTAAGGATTTAACTTGGGATTTCATTACTAACTATTCTCAACAAAATTCAGAGATCTCTTATGTAAAAGGACCTCCAGTAATTTTATTATCTTCTGCGGGTAGCGTTGGTATTACATTACAACAAGGATATAAGATTGGTCAGTTCTTTGGATTTAAGATGATGAAGTCATTAGATGAAATTAATCCACAAACCGGTTTGCCAATGATTCCTGAAGCAAACCGTGGCTTATATGAAGTTGTAAAATCTCAAGTAGGAGGTGACTGGGTTGTAAATAAAGCTACAAGACAAGCGGTGGCATTGCCAGGTCAATATAGCCTTGGTGATCCAAACCCAAAGTTTAATATGAGTTTCATTAACAACTTACAATATAAAAATACTTTAACGTTTAGCATGCAATGGGATTGGGTTGCTGGCGCACATTTATACAACCAAACTAAGCAATGGATGTATCGTGATGGTATCCACTCTGATTATGACTTACCTGTTACAATCAATGGTGAAACACAAGCCTTTACTTCATTCTATCGTAGTATGTATGCTGGTGGTGCTGCAAATGGTACAAAAAACTATTTCTATGAAGACGCTTCATTCTGGCGTTTAAGAAATCTATCTGTAGGGGTTGATTTAGCTAAATTGACTAAAATCAAATTTGCGAATCGTTTACAGTTAGTATTATCAGGTCGTAACTTATTAACTTTCACTCCATATTCTGGTATGGACCCTGAGGTGAATTATTCTACGAACTCAGCGTTTGATCGCGGTCTTGACCACAATACTATTCCTAACACAAAATCCTATACTGTTGGTTTGAACGTAGGATTTTAAACCTTAATCAATTAAATTATTAGCAATGAAGAATAATAAAATTTTGGTTGGAATATTAGGGGTTACTTTAAGCTTAACTGCTTGTAAGAAAGATCTTGATATTACCAACGTAAACTCACCAACACCAAATAGTGCACAAACCGAAACTGGTGCTATTGCATTGGCTCAAGGTACTGTATACTTAAATGGTTTTTACAACTTGAAATATTCCGATGGTGTATATGGTCGTTTTTGGGCCGGAGCAATTGGATTTTCAGAAATCATGGGAGACGTGATTGGTGCGGAAGCTGCCAATGCGTTTATGAACCAAATTGGTTGTCCTAATAAGGTTACCTTGGATAACGGAACAGTAGTTTTAAATCCTAGTAACCCTAAAACACAGTATGAATTGGTTCGTTATGCAAACCAAAATGCACAAGGTGGTAGCAATACTACTTTTTATGAGTGGGCCTACATGTACAATTTGATTACTGCATCCAACTCTATTTTGGAGTTAGCTGAAAAAACAACTTTCACTGGTTCAGGTGCTGCTACTAAAAAAGCAACCATTAAAGCTTGGGCTTATTGGTGGAAAGGATATGCGTACAGTAGAATTGGATCAACATACTATGCTGGTTTAATTCAAAATGCTACTACAGCTGATGCAGCTACTAATGGTAACTATGTAACTAAAGAAGCAATCATTACAGAAGCAGCTTCCAATTTTGATAAAGCAGTTACTGCTTTAGGAGAAGCAACATCTGCAGCGGATTATACTTCTACATTATCTAAGTTAATTCCAGCTTACTTACAAAAAGGGAAAGGTGGTGTATTAACCATTGATATGTGGAAAAGAAGTATCAATACTATGAAAGCAAGAAATATTCTTGTAAATACATTAAGATCTGACATGACTCAAGCACAATGGTCTACTATTTTGACTTTAGTGAATGATGGCGTTAGATCTACAGATTTAATTTTCACAGCACGTACCGACGCTAATGGAAGCTTTATTGAGTCTACAGTTGCAGATAAAATAGGTCAAGCATCTACTACAGGTTCAACCAATACTTATAAATTAAGTGAACGTTGGGTTCAGGATTTCGTAGCAGGTGATAAACGCCGTGATCAAAATGTGATTACTTTGTCTTCAGTTGGTTTATTTAATACAGACCGTGGTAACTCATTTAATACACGTTATAGCTTAAAGTATGCGGGTAATGGCTTAGCTGGTGTATATACTTATGCAAACAATGCAATAGGTGCTAATGAAATTACCATTGCTGCTACCTATGAAGAAAACGAATTAATGAAAGCGGAAGCTTTAATTATGACTGGTCAAATTGACTTAGGCGTTGCTTCTATCGATGCAGTGAGAACTTATCAAGGTGCTGGTTTACCAGCAATTGCTAAGGGTTTAACTCAAGCGGTTGCTTATGAGCAATTAAGAAGAGAGCGTAGAATTGCTTTAGCATTTAAAGGCTTATCTTTTTATGATGCACGTCGTTGGGATATTATTGGCCCAGACAAGTCTCGCACTGGCGCAGTAGTTATTTCATCAACTGGCGCAGTGAATACAAATGCTACTATCGTATATGGTTTCTTAGATTATTGGGATGTTCCAGATAATGAGTTGGCCTACAATCCGCCAGCTGCTGGAGCTGCTCCAACAAAGAATCCAAAACAATAGTGTTTTTTTCTCTTTGCTTGGTTTTAAAAAACAAGACCCTTTGGGGTCTTGTTTTGTTTTTTACCCTTCGTATATTTATAAAAAATATTAATGATGCAAAAGTTAATTAGCTTTTTAATAATATTATTTTTTAGTACAAATAACATTATTGCACAACAAAATACACTTACAACTACAGGGAAATGGGGTACTCAAATTTTTTTGAGCGATGCAAATGGTAAGCCATTTGAAAATAAGTACGCCGACGTAACGGGAAGCGCTTATTTTTTTCCTGCTTTTAAATATTCAACCATAGAACTAAGTGATGGCAGAAAATATATGGATATCCAATCAAGATTAAATATAGTGGAGCACGAGGTTGAGTTTATTTCAGCCACCTCCAAAGAAGGTTATATTGGAAAGGGGCTTGTTTCGATTATTAGTTTTAATGATACAGTAAAGCAAGATATCAAAAAATATACTTTTCAATCTGGCTTTCCAAGTGTTGACAATCAAAGTTTCATTCATTTTTACCAAGTACTATGTACTGGTAGCATCACTTTGTTGAAATCAATAAATAAGGTAATGGAAGAACGAAATAATGAGTTGTCTGGTGAGAAGTCAAAAGAATTTGTGACCAGAGAAAATTGGTATATATTTCAAAATGGAACAATGAAAAGGGTTAAAAAAGATCAAGCATTCTTTTCGGCCTTATATATGGATAAAGCCGATTATTTTACTAATTATATAAGAGATAATAAAGTGAACTTCAAAAATGAGGAGCAAATTACCAAAATGATGAATTATCTCAACACATTGTAACCATCTATTTATGCCTAAAGAATTCATTCAGATTGCCTTTGACTTTGAAAACCAGGACCAATTTGAGCTATTGGTAGCACAATTATCCAGCCTAGGTTTTGAAGGTTTTAACGAGGAGGAAGCTGCTACAGGCATTAATAATGGAGTAGGTATGAGTAGCGTGTTAGGAACCACGGCTGGATTTGGGGAGGGTTCAGGACATTGTAAAGCATTTATATTAAGTACTGTGTATGATGCGCAGGAATTGGAAATTGAATTAGAAATAATATTTAAACAATATAATTTAACATATTCAAAATCAGTAATTAAAGAAGAAAATTGGAATGCTATTTGGGAGTCTAATTTTGAGCCAGTAAGGGTGGATGATTTTGTTGGAATTCGTGCCCATTTTCATCCAAGTTTTAATCCTGCAGTTGCTTATGAGATAACTATTAACCCTAAAATGAGCTTTGGTACGGGCCACCACGGAACCACTTTTTCGATAATGCAGTTAATGGGTAATATGGATTTCAAGGGGAAGTCGGTATATGATTTTGGAACTGGAACTGGCATTTTAGCCATTCTAGCCGAAAAATTAGGTGCTTCTCATATTATTGCAGTGGATAATGATGATTGGTGTATTGAAAATGCCTTAGAAAATATTCAAGATAATGAGGCTAAGTTGATTAAATTACAAAAAGTGGAAACCGCTAAACAAGACCAGCAATTTGATATTGTCATTGCTAATGTAAATAGGCATATTATTGAAGCCAATATGAAGGAATTGTCTTTGGCAGGTAAGCCACATAGTGAATTGATTTTGAGTGGTTTATTAATTGAAGATAGAACTGATATGATACATTTAGCCCAACAATATGGCTGGAGTTATCAAACTCATAAATTAATGAATGGCTGGATAAGTATGTATTTTAATAGGAATTAGTCTATTGAAATGCTTATGTTATCAAATCATTAAACTTTTTGGGCGTATATTTGTATGTCCCAACCAGGAAACTATGAATGAATCAATTTTAGTTATTATAGCATATTTAATTGGATCTATACCTACTTCGGTATGGGTAAGTAAGTCTGTTTTTAACATTGATATTAGACATTATGGAAGTGGAAACGCTGGTGCCACCAATACTTTTAGGGTTTTGGGTTCTAAATGGGGCAGCTTTGTAATGCTTGTAGATGTGGCAAAAGGAATTATTGCCACTTCACTATATATTTTGACGCCTTACTATTTAACCAATGAGCTAGCAAGAACTAACTTTATGATTATTCTAGGTTTAGCTTCGGTAATAGGGCATATTTTCCCAATTTGGGCTGAATTTAAAGGTGGAAAAGGAGTTGCAACCTTATTGGGTATGGCCATTGCCATTCAACCTCTGGTTGCTGTTTTATGTTTAGTGGTTTTTGCCCTTACTTTAATTACTACACGTTTTGTTTCCTTAAGTTCAATGCTGGCGGGTATTGCTTTTATGGTATTAATCTTATTCATTTTTAATGAAAGAGAAACCATGTATCGACTATTTGCTATCATTGTGGCTTTAATGGTGATTATTACGCACCAAAAGAACATTGGCCGCCTTTTAAAAGGAACTGAAAATAAAGTGCCTTTATTCAAAAATAGAAATAAGTCTCAGCAGACTTAATGTATTGATTTTCAATTATTTGTATCTTTTTATTGGTTTATTATTTATACTAAGTTAGAATTTAGTAACTTTGTCCTCCCTTAATATTTTTATTATGACAGGTCCTCAGCATATTTTAGAGAAGTTGCAGTTGAAAGAAGAGAAAAATTTACTGATTCAAGGGTTGCCTTCTTCAATTGAAAAGCAGTTCGCAAAATTAAATTACAATAAGAACATCACTCCTTTATTAAAAACAAGGAAGATAGATTACGCCTTAATTTTTGCAATTAATCAACTTCAGTTAAATAACATTTTAAAGGAAGTTTTTTCTGCCTTACACGACGATAGTAAATTATGGATCGCTTATCCTAAAACAAGTTCCAAGATTGTATCTGATTTAAATAGAGACGCAAGTTGGGAAATTCTATCTAAAAATGAATATGAAGCCATACGCCAAGTTACTTTGGATCATGTTTGGACTGCAATGCGTTTTAAGAAAGTAGATCAATTGCCTAATAAAAATAGAACCTTTGTTGAATTTAAGGCAGCAGATATTAAAGTGGATGATTTTGAAAAAAGAATCATTGCTTTACCTATTGAGTTAGATAAAATTTTAGCGGCTCATGACGAGGCCAGAGATTTTTTTAGTACTCTTTCGGTAATCAACCAAAAAGAATACTTAAGTTGGATTCAAGGAGCTAAAAAAGAGGAAACAAAACAAAAGCGTTTGGAAGCTACCTTGCAAAAGTTGTTAGCAGGGAAGAATAACCCTTCTGAAAAGTAGACCTCAATTTGGTTTCAAATATGCATATGATTAGTTAGTAAGTATAACTAAAGCCACTATGAAAGTAGTGGCTTTTTTATATGCTAAATTATTGTGATTATTTATAAATAACTGTTCCTAGTGTAGCAGTTAGTTCCTTTTCTATATCTTTTAAATGCTTATGTATTTGTAAAAGCTGAAGCTGGTCGGCGTCTTTAGCATTTTCTAAATCAGATTGATTTAAAAGAATCATCTTTTTGATTTTTCGAAGCTTAAAATAGAGTAGGCTTTTATTAATCTCTAACATTATATCTTTTTCTACCTCCTTAACTTTAATGCCCAATTTTTCATTCCATCGGGAACTTAATTCCTGCTCTGGTTCAAATAAACTTACTACCCAATGCTGTACGCGCTCATCCTCATGGTATTGCATTGTTTTTCCATTGGGCATCTTGCCTTCATAAAACCATTTTTTATAAGCCTCCATTAAATAAATCATATCAGATTGCTCCAATGGGAAACCCTCAATTTCATCAAATATATATTGTGCTATAAACTTACCTTCTTCATTTTGCTCAATTCCGTTTTCAATGAGTAGTTTTATTAAATGCTTTTCTTGGGCTAAATCATTGTCGGCAAAGAGTCCAAGGTTGTTGTCATCGCTTTCTGTAGTTGGGAAGCTAGGCATGAGTATCGCTGCTTCGTCATAAGACATTTTCTTTTCTTCCTTTACTATTTTATCACGCTTAAACTTATTTACCAATTGCGTTAAACCCGTTTCGTCTATGCGTAAAAGGGAGCTACACTTTCTTACATATTCTTGTAATTTAGTAAAGTCCTCGGCCTTGTTAATTTTACTTAGTGTTTCAGCGATTTGGTTTACTAATATATTTTTCTTGTTTAAGTCGCTTCCTACATCTTGTAATTGCACCTCTAATTGAAACAGAACAAAATCCTTTTTATTGGCTTGTACGAATGCTCTAAATGCATCGGGACCTACTTTATTTACGTAACTATCCGGATCCTCATTGTCGGGGATTAATACCAACTGAACATTGAGTCCCTCTTCCAAAGCCATGTCCAATCCGCGCAACGCAGCTTTTACGCCAGCACTATCACCATCATAAATAATGGTTAAGTTTTGGGTATATTTTTTAATAAGCCTTAGCTGATCCATGGTGAGGGAAGTGCCACCACTAGCTACTACGTTTTCAATGCCTGCCTGATGTAAACTTACTACGTCTGTATAACCTTCCACCAGTAAACATTCATCATTGCTGTTAATGGAATTACGCGCAAAGTAGGATCCATATAAGATTTTACTTTTTACATAAATTTCATTTTCAGGGGTATTAATGTATTTAGGGGAACGATCGTTCTTTGCAATTTGTCTTGCGCCAAATCCAATAATTTTTCCTGTAGTATTGTGAATAGGGAAAATGATTCTATCTCTATAATTGTCCTGCCATTCTCCATTTCTTTCTACCACCAATCCTGTTCTTGCAAATAACTCTGGGTTAAATTGATTTTGAATTAAGGCTTTTGCCAATCCGTCTCTATCAGCAGGGTTATATCCTATTTTAAACTTTTCTACAATAGGTTTTAAAAACCCACGATGTTGCATATAGCTTTGAGCGATGGTTTCACCAAGTTCTGTTTCCCAATATTGTTTGGTAAACCATTCCATAGCAAAATGGTTAATGGCATATATACTATCAGCCACCTGCTGCGCCATTTTTTGCGCAGGGCTGGTTTCGGTTTCCTCAATTTCTATATTATACCTAGCCGCCAACCATCTTAAAGCCTCCACATAACTATACTTCTCGTGTTCCATCAAAAAAGTGATGGTGTTGCCGCTTTTGCCACAGCCAAAACACTTGTAAATTTCTTTAGCAGGGGAAACGGTAAAAGAGGGAGATTTTTCGTTGTGAAAAGGGCAGTTGCCTATGTAATTCGTACCTCGCTTTTTTAATTTTACAAATTCACCCACTACATCAATAATGTCAATGCGGCTGGTAATTTGTTGAATGGTTTGCGAGGTAATCATGGTAGCGAAAATAACTAATATTAGGGGTTATTCCTCTTTAGAAACCTCAAATTCCATATCATCGCTGTCTAATAATTCGCGTTCAATTTCTTCCATTTGTACAATATCCCAGGCTTCAGACTCGGTAGGGGTCATATTCAGCAATTCGGCATAATCCGTCTTGTCTAAGGTGTCAAAAAGGCCATCCGACATTGAACAAACCACAAATGAGGTATTTTTATCATAAAACTGACCCTGATCACTGGCAATTTGTTCAATTACCGCCTCATCCCAGGATTCCACGTTTTTTAGGTTTAAAACAAGATTTTTAGGGGCAGTATTTCCCCATTTCGACGTCAATTCGGCCAATTCTGGCACGAGATTTGAATTAAGATGGTTATTGAGAATAGTAATAACGGTAAATTTTTCCTTGGTGACGGTTTGGTATTGAATTTGGCTCATAATAAAAAGGTTATTAACAAGTGAACTACCACATACTTTAGGTCAAAAATATTCGTTATTCTTGTAATAGCTCCAATATAAATTTATGGATAATAATTTTTCAACACAAGTTAAGGAAATCATTTCTTATAGCCGAGAGGAAGCACTAAGATTAGGTAACGATTTTATTGGGGCCGAGCACTTGATGCTAGGTTTAATAAGAGATCAGGAAAATACTGCCATTAGAGTGTTAAGACAGTTAAATGTGAATTTAACCGATTTAAGAAAAGAGATAGAATTGGCTGTAAAGGATAAGTCGGGTAAAAATGTTGCTAATATTAATAGCCTACCACTTACAAAGCAAGCCGAAAAAGTAATTAGGGTAACAGTTTTAGAAGCAAAGGCCTTAAAAAGCCCAATGGTGGAGACAGAACATTTATTATTAAGCATTTTAAAGAATAAAGAAAATATCGCTACTCAAATTTTAAATCAATTTGATGTAGATTATGATTTATTCCGCAATGAGTTAGGCATGGTTGGATCTTCACCATCAGGGATGGATGATGTTGACCGTTCTAGCAGAACTGGACGTTCTTCAGAATCTACAAGATCGGAATTTTCGGATGATGCAGATGATGAATTTGATGAGGATAAGAAAGGACCATTTGGTCAAAGCACGAAAGGAAAATCAAGCACACCTAATAAATCTAAAACACCAGTTTTAGATAATTTTGGTAGAGATATTACAAAGTTGGCTGAGCAAGATGCATTAGATCCAATAGTTGGTCGTGAAGCAGAAATTGAGAGGGTAAGTCAAATTTTAAGTCGTCGTAAAAAGAACAATCCTATTTTAATTGGAGAACCTGGTGTGGGTAAGACAGCCATTGTGGAAGGATTGGCATTAAGAATTGTACAAAGAAAAGTAAGTCGCGTTTTATTTGATAAGCGTGTTATATCATTGGATTTGGCTGCATTGGTTGCCGGTACTAAATACCGTGGTCAATTTGAAGAGCGTATGAAAGCCATTATGAATGAGCTTGAAAAAAACAGAGACGTTATTTTATTCATTGACGAAATTCATACGATTGTTGGAGCGGGTGGAGCAAGTGGTTCTCTTGATGCTTCCAATATATTTAAACCTGCATTAGCACGTGGAGAGTTGCAATGTATTGGTGCTTCTACTTTAGATGAATATAGAATGCATATTGAGAAAGACGGTGCATTAGATCGTCGTTTCCAAAAAGTAATTATTGAACCACCAAGTGTTGAGGATGCCATTACGATACTAAACAATATCAAATCCAAATACGAGGATTACCATAGCGTAGTGTATGATCAAGAGGCCATTGAAGCCTGCGTGAAATTAAGTGACCGTTATATGACCGACAGGTTATTGCCGGACAAAGCCATTGACGTTTTAGATGAAGTAGGTGCTAGAGTGCATTTAAAAAACATTAGTGTACCACAGGATATTGTGGAATTAGAAAAACAAATTGAAGAAGTTAAGGAAGAAAAAAATAAAGTAGTGAAAAGCCAACGCTTCGAAGAAGCTGCAAGCTTAAGAGATACCGAAAAGAAATTAGGGGAGGCTTTAGAGAAAGCAAAATTAAACTGGGAGGAAGAAAGTAAAACAGCACGCTTCCCAATTAATGAAGAAAATATTGCCGAAGTAATTAGCATGATGACAGGTATTCCTGTAAAACGTATGGTAGAAGCGGAAACTACAAAGCTACGCAAGATGGCCGACGATATGAAAGGAATGGTAATTGGACAAGATGATGCCATTAGCAAGGTGGTGAAAGCCATTCAACGTAATAGAGTAGGTTTAAAAGATCCTAAAAAACCAATTGGTACTTTTATATTCCTTGGTCCAACAGGCGTTGGTAAAACTGAATTAGCGCGCGCACTCGCAAGAAATATGTTTGACTCAGAGGAAGCTTTAATTCGCATTGACATGAGTGAATACATGGAAAAATTTGCTGTGTCTCGTTTAATTGGAGCGCCTCCAGGGTATGTAGGTTATGAAGAAGGTGGACAGTTAACAGAAAAAGTGCGTCGTAAACCATACTGTGTAATTTTATTAGATGAAATTGAAAAAGCGCATCCAGATATTTATAATATTTTATTGCAAGTTTTAGATGATGGTATTTTAACTGACGGTTTAGGTCGTAAGATTGATTTTAAAAACACCATGATTATTATGACTTCCAATATTGGCGCTCGTCAATTAAAAGAGTTTGGTGATGGTGTAGGTTTCGCAACTGCAACAAGGGTGCAACAAACCGAAGAGAACAATCGCTCTGTTATAGAAAAAGCTTTAAAGCGTACATTCTCTCCTGAGTTCTTGAATAGAATTGACGATGTGATTGTGTTTAATTCATTAACAAAAGAGAATATCTATTTAATTATAGATATTATAATGAAAAATGTATTGAGCCGATTGGTAAATCTAGGATTGAATTTAGTATTGAGTGAATCCGCAAAAGATTTCATTGCAGACAAAGGATACGATGTGCAATTTGGTGCAAGGCCATTACACAGAGCTATTCAAAAATACATTGAGGACCCATTGGCAGAAGAAATCTTAAATGCCAGTGTAAAAGAGGGGGATGTATTAGTAGGTGATTTAAACGCCGAAAAGACCAGCTTAACTTTTACATTGCAAAAAAAGGAAAAAGCAATTAAAGAGGCTAAGGAGCCAAAAGCACCGAAGGAACCCAAAGCTGAATAATGAACTAATTTACAATCGGAAAAATAGAAGGCCTCTGACAGTAAAATGTTGGAGGCCTTTTTGTAATGCTACTTGCTTCCCCAACGGTATCCTTTTGCGTTTAATCCTGCAAGGTCTAAAATGCGATGTACCACGGTGTATGCTACTTCCTCAATAGTTTGAGGTTTGCTATAAAAACTAGGGGTGGCTGGGCAAATAATACCTCCTGCCAAAGTCACGGTCTCCATATTTTTTATATGAATTAAATTATAGGGAGTTTCACGTGCCACTAAAATTAATTTACGGCGTTCTTTTAAAATCACATCTGCAGCACGGGTGCTTAAGTCGTCACTCACTCCACTAGCAATGCGGCCCAACATGCCCATACTACAAGGCACGGCAATCATTATATTGTATTGTGCCGATCCCGAAGCAAAGGGTGCGTTAAAATCGTTTTTTGCGTAAAAGGTAAAAGGGTAGTTGCTGTATTCTTTATTTCCCAACTCGGTTTCCCATACTATCTTAGCATTATCGCTCATCACAACGCCTACAGCTTCATATTGATCCTTCATTTGCACTAAGCAGTCCAATAAGCATTTGGCGTAAATAGCGCCACTTGCGCCGGTAATGGATACGATAATTTTGTTCATATATATAATAACAAAATTAGGTAGGAATTGTTGTTAATTTAATAGCCTTAATAAAATTTAAGTATAATTAAATTTTATTAAGGCTGATTTTTCATAGCATCCCATAAAGGGGTGCTATGAGTTACTTTATCTAAATAATAAAGCCCTTTACTATAAGTAAGGGCTTTATTATTTAATTCGTCTTGTACATTTTTTCATAGTACTCTTCAGCCATTCTGTTACTATCAAACTGGAAACGTACATCACGCATACCATTTTTTGTAATAGAGCGCCAAGTATCACGTTTTTCGTAATACATAGGTACAATTTCGTTTTCTAATATTTTATACAATGCTTCTAAATCGTAATCATCCTGTTCCTGTGTGCTCATGTTACTATAATCGGCCTTAGGTACAACAAATCCATTATGACCATGATTCACAAATTCAGGAATCCATCCATCGTCGGTTGAAAAATTAACAGCTCCGTTCATTGCTGCGGTCATGCCTGATGTACCCGATGCTTCTCTTGGAACACGTGGGTTATTTAACCAAACATCTGAAGCTTGTTTTAAACGTTTGCTTAATGCTAATTCATATCCAATTAATACAGCAACGTTTTTATAATTTTTACTTAGGTGTACTAAATTATTAAATTGAGAAATAGCTGGATAATCAACAGGGTAGGGTTTTCCAGCAAATATAATTTGTACCGGATGTTTTAAATTGCCTAATAATTTTTCAAAGCGTTCTAAATCCCAAGAAAGGAAATCGGCGCGCTTGTATCCAGCAAAACGTCTTGCCCATACAATCGTTAAAACATTAGGATCAAACACTTTACCTGTTTGATCTGCTACAATTTCAAAAGCACGCTTTTTTAAATACATTTTTCTATCATCAAATCCAGCATCATCATTGGCTTCCGAGAATTTGTACAATTGTTTATCGGCCCAATAACGCCAGTTTTGTGCATTGGTAATATGGTCAATTGGACAAATACCTTCATATTTTCCCCACATATCACGACTTACATGACCATGTAATTCTGAAACACCATTTGCTTTTCGTGCAAAACGTAAAGCAGCCAATGAATGATTAAATTGTTCGTCATGTATCCCTGTTAATTTTCTTACTTCATCAATGCTTAAACCACAGAAATAACCCATTTTATGACATAAATAAATATCATGCTTTTCATTACCAGCTTCCTCAGGGGTATGTGTTGTAAATACTAAACGTTTTTTTACTTCGTCTAATGATTTGTATTTGTTTAATAAATAAAAGGCACTTGAAAAACCATGAGCTTCATTTAAATGATAAACTTCTGGTTCAAAATTAATTTCATCAATCAATTTAGCACCTCCTACACCCAATAATATAAATTGAGCTACTTTAGTAGCAACATTGGCATCATATAAACGGTGTGTAATGGTTTGGGAAACGTAATCGTTCTCGGGCAGATCGGTACTTAATAAAAAGAGAGGGGCGCTACAAAAAGTATTGGGTGCCAAATAATATGCTTTTACCCATACTGGATGATCATGGATCATAATTTGGTACTTAATGCCTGTATCTTCCAAAAAGCTATAAATTTTCTCCATGAAAGTTACCTGTAATGTTTGATCCTGATTACGGGCTTGGTCATAGTATCCATATTTCCACAATATTCCTATGCCAATCATATTTTGATTTAATTCATAGGCACTTCTTAAATGAGAACCGGCTAAAAAGCCTAATCCACCACTATAAATCTTCAATGGTTGGTGAATTGCAAATTCCATAGAAAAGTAGGCTGCCTTTTTCTTAAACTGTTCGTTTATTTTGTAAGGCACCTGATAATTTCTAAAACTCATAGGTTAGGTCGTTTGTTAATTTGACTGCAATATAATGGTATTTACCTAAAATGTACTTTTTACACATTAAGGTGTGCATAACCTACTAATTTTAGCCTTTTTTTGTGGATTATTTCTTCCTTTTTATCCTCTTTTTACGGTTAAAATTTTCGTCAAAACTGCAATTTAAGCCCCTGTGATTACCACAATTGCCATCCTCTTTTATGGATATATTATTGCCTTGGATAGTAAATTGTATATGGCAGGCATCTCCTTTTTCTGAAAAATTGGCCACATTGTTTTTGAATTGAAGCATTCCTTTTAACTCTCCAACACAACCCTCTGTTTTCTCGGTATGTAAGAAAAATTGGTACTTATCACTAGCGCCATTATCGCGTATTGTTATAAAGTTTTTTGAGTTACTTTCAAAATCGCCACTAAAAACATTATTGCTAGGCAATGTATCAATGGGATTAATGATATTCTTATTTTCTAACTTAATAACATTATCGAAATATATTAATTTAAATACCCCTTCGGAAAAGGCCCACGCCTTTTTCTCATTTACTAATACATTGTTTTTATTGTATTTATTTTCTTCTAATAAAAACGAGGGCTCATTGTTAATATACAATGACTTTTCATTGTTACTGCCTTTATCTTTATTAAATTCAATAATTGATTTATAGTCTAAGAATTTATTTTCCTTATTAAAAACCAAAATTCCAATTTCTTCTTTTTTCGATTGTTTTATTTTAATCAATAAATAATATTCAGTTTCTTTTTCAATTTTAAATAGGGGGTGAATAGTTGCTTTCTTATTTTTGGAAGCGATGATTTTTTCAAGTGTAGTATCTGGAACAATTTGACTCAAAGCTTTACGGCCAATTTCAATACTGTCTTTATACTTTGTTATACTTGTATCCGACAAGTTTACTGGAAGCTTTGCGTCATTAAATACCTTTACAAGATCATTTATTTTTATTGGTGCATCACCCGACAAGTCGGTAGGTTTGTCTCCGCAAGCATATACAAAGCAAATAAGACCAATGAGCAACAATTTACGCATGGGATTTTTTATAAAAATAGACTATCAATTTCAGTTATACAAGCCTTTATGATTAATTTTACGTACAATGAGACCCGAAAAATCATTAGATACTTTACACGAATCGGTGCCAACCAGCCAAAAAACAGGGTGGCGTAAATTTTTGGCTTTTATTGGGCCTGCATATTTAGTAAGTGTGGGTTATATGGACCCAGGCAATTGGGCTACCGACTTGGCAGGCGGTGCCGCTTTTGGATATCAACTTATATGGGTGTTATTATTGAGTAATTTAATGGCAGTTTTACTGCAAAGTTTAAGTGCTAGATTAGGTATTGTAAGGCGGTTGGATTTAGCCCAAGTAAACAGAGAAACCTACCCACCCGTTGTTAATTTTTGTTTATACGTTTTAGCTGAATTGGCAATAGCTGCCACCGATTTAGCCGAAGTTTTAGGTATGGCAATTGGTATTAAATTATTAACAGGGTTGCCATTAATGTATGGGACCATTATTACGGTAACAGATACTTTTTTATTCTTGTTTTTGCAACGATATGGTATTCGTAAAATGGAGGCATTTATCATTTTATTAGTAGCCACCATTGGTTTTAGCTTTTTTATTCAATTGTTTATTGCTAAGCCCGATTTGTCATATGCAATTAAGGGATTTGTACCTTCTAAATTATCACCAGAAGCTTTATATATTGCGGTTGGTATTATTGGGGCAACCGTGATGCCACATAATTTATATTTACATTCAGCATTGGTGCAAACACGTAAAATTGATCGTAACGTACCAGGTATAAAAAAATCTATTTTTTATAATTTCATAGATAGTGTAGTTGCTTTAAACGCTGCATTTTTTGTGAATGCTTCCATTTTAATTTTAGCTGCTACGGCTTTTTATGCAACGGGACATAAAGAAGTTGCCAAAATTGAGGAAGCACATTCTTTATTGGCGCCATTACTGGGCTCCAAATTAGCCCCTATTTTATTTGCCATTGCTTTAATTGCTGCTGGCCAAAGCTCTACTGTAACAGGCACTTTAGCTGGTCAAATTGTAATGGAGGGTTATTTGAAAATTAGATTAAATCCTTGGATAAGACGTTTGCTAACCAGATTGGTTGCCATTGTTCCTGCCATTTTAGTAATTGGGTATATGGGAGAGGATAGAGTAGATGCCTTGCTTATTTTTAGTCAGGTAATTTTGAGTTTGCAATTAGGGTTTGCCGTGATACCCCTTATTCATTTTGTGAGTGATAAAAGTACAATGGGCGAATTTGCTATTGGCTGGAAAGTTAAATCACTCGCATGGATAGTTGCAGCAATTTTGGTGTTCTTAAATAGTAATTTAGTATTGGATTTTGTTGTTGATTTTTTTCATGCATCAGAAAATATTTTGCTTAAAGTATTGCTCATTGTTAGCGTTTTATTTTTCATTATTTTATTGTGTTATATTGTTGTTTATCCTTTACTAAAATCTCATAAAAAGAAAAGTATCACAGATTTACATGGAGATGCGATTGAATTGGATTGGACACAGGTTGCTCCAGTAAGGAGAATTGCCATTGCAGTTGATTTTTCCTTAAGTGATCAAAAATTAATAAAAACCGCCATCGCACACGGGATACAACAAGTTGCTCCAGATAAAACAAATGAAACTCAGTTTATTTTTATTCATGTAGTGGAAAGTGTTACCGCTAATTATTTATTAGAAGCCAGTGATGACGAAGAATCAAGAAAAGACCAAGAACGGTTAGATGCCTATGTTAATGCCTTAACCCAAAAAGGGTATAATGCTATTTCAACCATTGGATATCAAAATAGAGTTAAAGAAATTGTTAGAATTGTTAAAGAAAAAGACGCACAGTTGTTAGTCATGGGTGCGCACCAGCATAAGGGATGGAAAGACTATTTTTTTGGTGAAACCATAGAGGCAGTTAGACATAGTGTTTCCATCCCCGTTTTAATTGTTAATGATTAAGGAATACCTCAATTACTGAGTATATTCATTCATTTTCTTGATACATTTTGTACATTTGCGGACAAAATTTAAATTATGGGACAAAAAATTAAAGTGGCCAATCCAGTGGTTGAATTGGATGGTGATGAAATGACCAGAATTATTTGGAAATTTATTAAGGACAAATTGATTTTGCCTTATTTAGACATTGATATTAAATACTATGACTTGGGAATGGAATATCGTGATGAGACGAATGACCAAGTGACTATTGATGCTGCTAATGCGATTAAACAATATGGAGTTGGAATCAAATGTGCAACAATCACTCCCGACGAACAAAGAGTAGAAGAGTTTAAGTTAAAACAAATGTGGAAGAGTCCTAATGGAACCATCCGTAATATTTTGGATGGTACCGTATTCCGTGAGCCCATTGTATGTTCAAATGTGCCACGTTTAGTACCCAACTGGACAGCACCTATTTGTATTGGTCGTCATGCATTTGGTGATCAATATCGTGCAACTGACTTTGTAACAAAAGGCAAGGGGAAATTAACGGTTAAGTTTGAAGGAGAGGATGGAACCGTTCAGGAATTTGAAGTGTTTAATTTTAAAGGAGATGGCGTTGCTATGGCAATGTACAATACCGACGAAAGTATTTATGGTTTTGCACGTGCATGTTTCAATCAAGCTTTGGCAAAAAAATGGCCTTTATATTTATCTACAAAAAATACCATTTTAAAGAAATATGATGGTCGTTTCAAAGATATCTTTGAAGACGTTTATCAAAATGAATTCAAAGCAAAATACGCTGAAGCAGGTATTACTTATGAGCATCGCTTAATTGATGATATGGTTGCAAGTGCTTTAAAGTGGAATGGTAACTTTGTTTGGGCTTGTAAAAACTATGATGGTGATGTTCAATCTGACACCGTGGCTCAAGGTTTTGGTTCTTTAGGTTTAATGACTTCTACATTAATCACGCCAGATGGTAAAGTAATGGAAGCAGAAGCTGCACACGGAACGGTAACACGTCACTACCGTGAGCATCAAAAAGGCAACAGAACTTCTACAAACCCTATTGCATCTATTTTTGCATGGACTAGAGGATTAGAATTCAGAGGGCAATTGGATAACAATCAAGAATTAATTCGTTTCTCTAAGGCTTTAGAAGAAGTTTGTGTGGAGACTGTTGAGTCTGGAATTATGACTAAGGATTTAGCAGTTTGTGTGCATGGAAATAAAGTGAAACATGGCGAACATTATGTTTATACGGAAGAGTTCTTGGATGCGTTGGATGCGAATCTTCAAAAGAAACTAGCTTAAAGAAATTAACTAGTCTCTTTTGAATCTCTTATGATTTTATTTATTTTGAAAAATAAATTGGAAAAGAAACTAGCTTAACGAAATTAGCTAGTCTCTTTTGAATCTCTTATGATTTTATTTATTTTGAAAAATAAATTGGAAAAGAAACTAGCTTAAAGAAATTAGCGTTAAGCTGGCTCAATAAAACTAAAAACCCGATAGTAATTAACTATCGGGTTTTTTATTGTCACTAGTTGTTAAATAGATACAGACTCCATTACTTCTTTTTCATTTCAGCACATTTGCCATCCTTCATGCACTCTTTCGTACACTTGTGTTTAGCTTTAGCTTCTTTTTTACAGTCAGCACATTTAGATTTGTCTTTGCATTTACCATCACAATTTGCCATAGCTGATAAACTTAATGCAAGACCTAAAAATAAAATTGATATTTTTTTCATAGTTGTTATTTTAAAGTTCAAAATTAGATAAAAAACGATTATGTAGTAATAAGTTTTATCATTTTAACACTTCTAATACCGGGTTTCCAATACTTCCACTCGGCATTTGGATGCCCAAAAGAGTGGTTATGGTAGGGGCAATATCTGTCATATAGGTTGGTGTATGTATGGCTCCTTTTTTGATCCCATTACCCACAAGTAGGAAAGGTATGTGCGCATCGTAATTGTATAATACTCCATGACTGGTTCCTGTTGGGAAACCAGCTACTGCACCAGATTTTGTTAGTATCATTAAATCGCCGCCTCTTTGTGCATTGTAACCGTTCACAATTTTTTCTCTAGCTTTTTGAGGTAAAGGTGCAAATGCGGCCTTTCTGCTCTCAACAACTTGTAATACGAGTGGCTTTTTTTCGAGGTAATTGGTTATTAAACTGGTTAAACTTTCATTGCTAATATGTAAGCTATCCATTAATGGGTGATTATAGTAAACATTGTATTCAGCTACAAAAGAAACTAATTTAGGGTCTAATTTATTGGTATTTAAACAAGCAGTAATTTCATTTTTAATTTCTGCATCACCATATACTTCACCAGGTAGTTTGTGCTTTTTTAAATAGCCAGGAACATTTGCTACAGCATGATCGGCTGTGAGAAATACAGTGTAATTATCTTTACCTACTTGTTTATCTAAAAAGCTAAAAAAATCGGCCAATAATTCGTCTAATTTAATATAACCATCCAAGGTTTCCCAAGCGTTCGGTCCAAAAGAATGTCCTATATAATCAGGTGAAGAAAAACTAATTGCTAATAAATCGGTAATTTGATCGGCACCCATTTTTTCATTCACTAAAGCTTGTTTAGCAATGTCTAACACTAAATTATTACCATAAGGGGTGGTTGAAATTTTACCATAATCTTTGCCTATAAAACCATTAAAATCATATGGGAATTGCTTTGCTTCTTTTCCAAAAGGCGTTGCTTCATATGCGTTTTCATCTCCATCACAGTTTTCTTCATATACCGATTTCGCTAAACTTAATGTCCATCCCTTTTTATAAAAACTATCTACATGATGTTCATTATTATAGTTTGTAAGCCAGGTAGGTAATGAAGGAGCATAATAGGTTGAGCTAATAAAATTGCCCGATTTTGAATCATACCAATAAGCAGCATCTGCGGCATGTCCTGCAGGAATTATAGCCCCTCTGTCTTTTAGTGAAACACCAATTACTTTACTCTTAAAATTGGTTGCTAATTTTAATTCATCGCCAATAGTTGTGGTCCAAACATTAACTGGACTCATTTGGCCTGCAGCATTGTTAGATGAACCTACGGTTTGCACAGTTGGGTCTTCCACACAATATACTTGTCTTTGTTTCACGTTATCGTACCACATATTTCCCGCTATACCATGCAAAGCAGGAACACTACCTGTATAAGCACATGTATGGCCACAAGCAGTGACAGTGGGTACATAAGGTATCATCGTATTTTCACAAGTCGCACCCTCGTTAATAAAGTGCATAAATCCGTTTTGTGATTTGAAAAAAGGTTTGAACTTATTTACATAATCCCATCGCATTTGATCTACCACAATTCCCACCACTAATTTAGGCTTTGCATTACCAACTTTATTGTTTTGTACTTTTTGGGCATTTGCCGTGACAGTCCATAAAAAAAATGACGCCAATGTTAAAAAACGCATAACTATTTATTTTATTCCCCTGCAATTTAAGCTAATTATTAGCGCTTTAAAAGACAAAAATTGATTAAATTTGCATTAATAATTAATACAATATGGCAGACATTTTCGAAAGACTTATCAAAAACTACGGACCCATTGGTCAACATCGTGAAAGAGCGCATGGATATTTTGCATTTCCAAAGTTAGAAGGTGAAATTAGCGCTAAGATGAAGTTTAGAGGTCAGGAAATGATTGTATGGAGTTTGAATAACTATTTGGGCTTGGCTAACCATCCCGAGATTCGTAAAGCGGACGCCGACGCCTCTGCAAAATACGGGTTAGCATTACCAATGGGCGCTAGAATGATGAGTGGAAACAGTGATTTGCATGAGCAACTAGAAAAAGAATTAGCGGAATTTGTTCATAAAGAAGATTCAATTTTAATGAATTATGGCTACCAAGGAATTATGAGTGCCATTGATGCTATTTGTGGAAGACATGACGTGGTTGTTTATGATGCTGAATGCCATGCTTGTATTATTGACGGATTAAGAATGCTTCCTGGTCATCGTTTTGTATTCAAACATAACGATGTGGAAGATTGTGAAAAACAATTAAACCGTGCTCAAGCATTGGTAGACAAACAACAGTCTGGCGGTATTTTAGTAATTACTGAGGGTGTTTTTGGAATGGCAGGTGATCAGGGTAAATTAAAAGAAATCGCAGCTTTAAAAACAAAAGTTCCATTTAGATTATTAGTGGATGATGCGCATGGTTTTGGTACTTTAGGTAAAACAGGTGCTGGAGCTGGTGAGGAACAAGGTTGTCAGGATCAAATTGATTTATATTTTTCAACTTTTGCTAAGAGTATGGCATCTATTGGGGCTTTCATGGCAGGGCCAAGAACCATCATAGATTATATCCGTTATAATATTCGTTCTCAAATTTTTGCAAAAAGTTTACCAATGCCATTTGTAGTAGGAAACTTAAAGCGCTTGGAATTACTACGTACACAACCTATCTTAAAAGACACATTGTGGAAGAACGCATTGGCTTTACAAAATGGATTAAAAGAGCGTGGCTTTGATATTGGTAAAACCGATTCGGTTGTGACTCCTATTTATATGAAAGGAGGAGTAGAAGAAGCTACTGCAATGGTAATGGACATTAGAGAAAATTATAAAATATTTTGTTCTATTGTAGTGTATCCTGTAATTCCTAAAGGACATATCATTTACCGTTTAATCCCAACAGCGGTTCATACACAGGAAGAGATTGATTTAACTTTGAAAGCATTTAGTGAGACTAAGGCTAAATTGGATGCAGGTGCTTATAAGGTTACTGAAATCCCTGATATGGCTAATAAATAAAGATTATTGTTCCGTTATTGAAGCTTCGTTTTTAAGCACTTCGATGCTTACATTTAATTCAAATCCAATTAATAGAATGAGCGCGTTCATGTATATGATTGTCATTACAACCAATACAGTACCAATTGAGCCGTAAATTTTGTTATAACTACTAAAATGATTTACCCAATAGGAGAATCCTACAGTCGTTAATAACATTAATGCTGTTGACATAATTGAGCCAGGAGAAACCAAAGGCCATTTTTCTTTTATGTGAGGAGCATATCGGTATATAAATGCATTTCCCATAAATAATAACATCATAATTATTAACCATCTTAACGTATTCCAATATGGCAGTATGGTGCTTTGTTCAATATCAAATCCATTTCTCAATAAACTAGCAAGTTGTTCTTGTCCAATGAGTACAATTAAGCTGGCAAAAACCAAAAGAATTAAAATGATTGTTAATCGGATGGCACGCATTCTTTGATGTAAGAAAAATGGTTTGTTTTGCATGATGGATTTGTCAAAACTTCGAATAATACCCGTCATTGCATTGGATGCGTAAAATAGAAGTAATAAAAATCCAAATGAAAAAATACCTACATGTTGACTTAATAAGTCGTTGATGATATCAACGATAAAACGGTATGTGGATGAATTGGGAGCGATGTCCTTAAACAAAGTAAGTATTTGTTTTTTTATTTTAAATGCCTTGGGAAAATAGGGAATGATTGAAAACAAAAATAAAAATCCAGCTGGGAGCGCCATCAACAAATTGAATGATATGGCCGAAGCGCGATCATAAAGTCCAATGGTATTTAATTGTTTAGATAAAAACTTTACTACCTGGTATAAATTAATTCCTTGAAATCCAGGAACATAAATGCCTTTGGCTTTTTGTTTTAAAAATTGTATAGTAGGGCCCAATACGGTTTTTAAAAGTGCCCGTATGATATTAAATATGAATTTTAATACATTACTTTTTTTTCCTTTGCTGGTATTCATCTAATTTTTGCTGGTATTCCTTTGCAAATTTACTATGTTCTTCGTAAGTAGCACTAAAATGATGATATCCTTTAAAATCGGACTTGGCTACAAAATACAAGTAATTGGTTTTTGGGGCATCAAGAACTAGATCAATGGTTTTTGGACTTGGGGTGCAAATAGGTCCAGGAGGCAAACCTTTAAATTTATATGTATTATATGGTGATGGGTTTGTTAGGTATTTGTCATATATGCGTGTGAGTGTAAAGTCCTGCATGGCAAATTTAATAGTTGGGCAGGCTTGTAAAAGCATATTTTGGTTTAATCTGTTTTGATATACGCTTGCTATGAGTGACTTGTCTGAATCATAGTTTGTTTCCTCGTCCACTATAGAGGCTAATATGTATACTTCATTTGGTGTCATCCCTTTTTGCTTTGCTTTTTCAATGCGGTTTTTTGCATTCCAAAATGTTGTTTTCTGACTTTTCATTTTTTGCATTAAACCTGGTAGAGAGGTAGTCCAATACATGGTATAGGTATTGGGAATAAATAAAGTAAGCAAGGAAGTAGTATCCACTCCATAAGGTGCTAGTGAATCATTGCTGTTTAAAAAAGTGGCAGCGGTTAAACTGTCTGAAGAAAGGTTATTGCCTATGAATTTAGCAAGTTCAGCCCTTGTTCTTATTTTATTAATAACTAAATTAACAGTTGCTTGTTTGTTATTGCGTAACATACGTATAAGACTTAGTAAGCTCGTATTTTTAGTGACTAAAAATTTACCAGGCTTAATGCGGTCTTCCACATTTAATATTTTAGCTAATACTATAAAGCTAGGCTTATCTAAAATAATTTTTTTGGCTACTAGGCTATCCGCTAAATGCGAGAGTCCTTGATTTTTGTATTCAAAACTTGTTTTGTCCTTGCCAAAATGAGTTGTAATGATAAAAACATTTATTGCTTCATAAATGAGCAATCCACTAAGTAATAAAGTGAATATCTTTTTCATATTTCAAAATACAATAAAAATCCCCATCTTTTGGAGATGGGGAAAAATATTGTTTTATGTTATAATTGCAATTATTTTTTCTCTACTGGAGCTGGAGGTGGAGCTTGCGTAGCAGGTGCAGCTTGATTTGGAGTTGCGTTTTGTTGAGTTGCAGGAGCTGCAGGTGCTGAAACTGGGGTAGTATTTAATTTGTCAAATACATTTTTGCTACTGCCGTTGCTATCGCCTTTAGTTAAGAATAAAGTAGATGTTATTGCCAAAATAGCAATTACACCAGCAAATATCCAAGTACCTTTTTCAAGTACATCTGTTGTTTGCTTAACACCCATAAAGTTATTTGACAAACCACCAACGTTAGCGTTTAAACCGCCACCTTTTGGGTTTTGAATTAATACAATAAATCCTAAACCTACACAAGCCGTAATCATCAAGATTATAAATAATGTAACCATATTATTTTTGTTTTAAAAGTTCTATTTGAGACGCAAAATAAACGGATTTTTCAGGAAAAATAAAACTTAATTTAGAATAGATATCTATTGCCTTGCGATTATTGCCTTGTTTTATCCAAATTTCAGCCATTGCTTCTGTGATAACCTCAGTGGCATTATTGGCCTTTTCGGCTATAATTGCTATCATTTTTTCCTGTTCTTCGCCCATTTCAGCCAAATTTTGGGAGTTTCCCTCATGATGCTTTAATACTTTAAGCCAAGCGGTGAAGCTCCTTAATTGCTTTGTAAATTTATCCTGAGGAAGGGTAGTAAGGTCAATTTCAATACCTTGGGCCTCAAAATAGTCTTTTACGATTTTAGGGGTTTCTTTTTCAAATTCAAGTTCCTCGGACTTTAACGGTTCTTGAAATTGAGCCAATTGCTCCGAAATAAGCGTATTTAGTTTTTCCTCGTTAGGTGCAATAACATCATCTGTTGCTTCATTTCCTAACCATTGGTGTAAATGCAATGCTGACGGAAAATAACTAACCGCTTTTTGAATTTGATCAGTGTATTGCTCAGCACCTTCAAG
Source organism: Bacteroidota bacterium (assembly GCA_037975805.1). Taxonomy (GTDB): domain Bacteria; phylum Bacteroidota; class Bacteroidia; order Chitinophagales; family Chitinophagaceae; genus Sediminibacterium. The sequence goes on from JBANFX010000055.1 coordinate 25,825, forward strand.
CGCATATTTTTTGGAAAGTAACAATTGCAAGCTGGGGCTATATGTATTTTCATGCACCAAAGCCTCAAGTTCGGCAATGGAAATACTTTCTAAACTTTCATGGCCTGACCACTGGAATAAAATGGAGTTTATATTGCTTTGTGACATAATTACCAATTTGAAAAAATTTGATTAAAAATATCATCCGTAATATTTCGCACAATGTCCTCCATTAATTGTCCTTCGGCTTGGTTTAAAGTTAAATTGGCCGAAAAGTCAAAGTTGCGTGACACATCAAATTCTTGTTCTTTATTGTCCAAAGTCTTTTTTAATACAACATGAACTGTTACGGTTAAACGGTTGGTAGTTGCTTGTTGTGCACTTACTCCAACTGTTTGAGTAGGATCGTAGTTAGTGATGGTTGCAAATATTTGATAATGCGCATCGTCACTATTGGTTCTGGTAAGTTTTGTTTGATTAATTATTTTTTGTAATAATTTATCGGTGAGCAGTGGCGCCAATTGAGGGTTCACATACCTAGCTTTGTTTTCAATAAAACCTATTTTAACAGTCTTAATATTATCGGGGATTACAGCATCTCTAAAACTGTAAATTCCGCAAGCCGATAAACTTACAAGCATGCTCATTGCTACAATGGCATAGGTAAGTTTATTTGTTAAAAAAGATAAATAATGCTTATTCTTCAATGTCGTATTCTTTAATTTTTCGATAAAGTGTTCTTTCGCTAATACCTAAATCGGTTGAAGCATCTTTTCTTCTTCCACGGTGTTTTTTTAATGCCTTTAAAATTAACTCTTTTTCTTTATCCATGATATTCAAAGATTCATCCACTTCAAAATGTGTTTGAACATCGTTATCAATGATTAAGGGTTGATTGCTGTTAATTTGAACCGAAGGCATGTGCTGTGGTAGGCTTGCTGCTGCAGGGATGTTATTATTATGAAGGGTGGTAGGTATAATATCCTCTTTTAATTCATTCATAATGGATTCTCTAGTAAAGTTGCCTGCTTGACCAGCAATGGAAGGATTTTGTAAAATTTCAAAGAACATTTTCTTTAACTCATTTACATCCTTTTTCATGTCAAAGAAAAGTTTGTATAAAATTTCTCTTTCGTTGGCAAATTCACCCACTGGGGCGCCTGTCACCATTGGCATATTTTGCTTTGAGGCTTCAGGTAAAAAACCAGCCATCACTTGGGCGTTAATATGATCGGTTTTACTGAGCACAGAAATTTGTTCTGCAATGTTTTTTAATTCTCGCACATTTCCTGGCCAGCTATATGTGGTAAGTAAATTACGTGCTTCCTCGTCTAAAAAAATGGGCTTGGTTTTATATTTTTCGGCAAAGTCCACCACAAACTTTCTAAATAATAATGGAATGTCTTCCTTACGATCTCTCAAACTAGGAACGCGAATAGGTACGGTATTTAAACGATAATACAAGTCCTCTCTAAATTTTCCTTTTTGTGTAAACTCCATTAGCTCCCTATTCGTTGCAGCAATTACACGTACATCGGTTTTTTGAACCTTAGAAGAACCCACTCTTATAAATTCACCTGTTTCAAGTACACGTAATAGTCTTGCTTGAGTACCTAATGGCATTTCACCAATCTCATCTAAAAATATAGTTCCACCATTTACAGTTTCAAAATAACCTTTACGGCTTTCAACTGCACCGGTGAAAGAACCTTTTTCATGACCAAATAATTCAGAGTCAATGGTGCCCTCGGGAATGGCTCCACAGTTTACAGCAATAAATGGGTTGTGCTTTCGTGCCGATAAGCTATGTATAATTTGAGAAAATACTTCCTTACCAACACCTGATTCACCAACAATTAATACCGTTAAATCCGTGGCAGCAACCTGCTCGGCGGTATTGAGTGCGTGGTTTAGCGAAGGCGTATTGCCTATAATACTAAATCGGTTTTTTAAAGATTGTAATTCCATAGTTTATGTTTACTTAACTAAATTATATGCTTGCTTTTCCAAGTAACGTACCTTTTGTAAAATCGGTTACCAATACATTTACATAATCACCTTTTTTAAATCCGTGATTTGCTTTTGGGAAAACAATCACTTTGTTTTGACTATTGCGACCCATCCACTCTTGATCACTTTTTTTACTATTGCCTTCAATGAGTACTTCAAATGTTTTACCCACATCACGTTTATTGCTTTCATTGGAAAGTACCCATTGTACATCTACAATTTCTTGTAATCTTCTTTTTTTAACTTCTTCAGGTATATCATCCTCATATCTTTTAGCAGCAAGGGTTCCGGGACGCTCTGAATAAAAATACATATAACTATAATCGTAATTAGCCTCTTTCATTATGCTAATGGTATCTTGATGATCGTCCTCCGTTTCGGTACAAAATCCTGCAATGATATCTGCCGAAATACTACAATCTGGCATAATTTCTTTAATGCGCGCTACTTTTGCTAAATACCATTCTCTGGTATAAGTTCTATTCATTAATTGTAACATTCTAGTGCTTCCACTTTGAACAGGTAGGTGAATGTATTTGCAAATATTATGGTACTTGGCCATAGTAAATAAAACCTCGTCGGTAATGTCCTTAGGATGTGAAGTGCTAAAGCGTACACGTAAACTAATATCTATTTGGGCAACGCTTTCTAGCAATTGCGCAAAGGTTACAGAAATATTTGTTTCGGGATTATTCCAATAATAACTGTCTACATTTTGCCCCAATAAAGTAATTTCCTTGTATCCTTTTTCAAATAAATCTCTACACTCTGCAACTATACTAAATGCATCACGGCTTCTTTCACGACCGCGTGTAAATGGAACCACACAAAAGCTACACATATTATTACAGCCACGCATAATAGAAACAAATCCACTGATGCCATTACTGTCCAAACGCACAGGTGCAATATCACCATAGGTTTCATCCCTACTTAAAATCACATTCACAGCCTTTTGGCCCGTACCTGCTTCTAAAATTAAATTGGGTAGGGTACGATAGGCATCCGGACCCACTACAATATCTACTAATTTTTCTTCCTCCAATAATTGAGATTTTAATCTTTCCGCCATACAACCCAAGATGCCTACTAATAATCCTGGCTTTAGAGTCTTTAGTTTTTTAAATTCAGTTAGACGTTTACGAACGGTTTGCTCCGCTTTTTCTCTTACCGAGCAGGTGTTTACCAAAATTAAATCGGCAATTTCTGCATTACGGGTACTTCCATATCCATTGTTTTCCAAAATAGATGCTACCACTTCGCTGTCCGCAAAGTTCATGGCACAACCATAACTTTCTACATAAAAGAACTTTTCAAAATGCTTTTTTGGGCCAGTGGATTCAAAGGCTTCACCTTGTCTTGCTTCATCCTGCGTTTTGGTATCGTTCGCGTATAATTCCATGAATACTAAATGCTGTTTATTGAGTCTGCAAATTTAGTTAAAATATTTGGTTAGTGCCATCTTGTCATACAATGAATGCTAATTATTTGAAAATGAACTGTTTAAAGAGTTAAGAATTTATTATGTAATTTTTATACTTTGCTTAAAATCAATGATTTAGATAAATTAGTATATTTGATAAAATCAGTTGTTGATGAAGAAATGGCTTGTGTTTGTTTTTTGTAGCCTATTGCTAAACAATTCCTTTGCGCAGGAGGTGGCTGTTGCCAAATTGCGTAATGAAACCTCTCGAAACATTAAGAAAGAGGTAGATACTAGCACTTGGAATTGGAAAAGAGGAGGAATGTACAATTTTAATTTATCGCAAAGTTCACTAAGCAATTGGGCTGCTGGAGGAGATAATTTTAATATGGCTTTTACTAGCTACTTTAACTATTTTGCTTACTATCAAAGACCAAGACATAGTTGGGACAATAATTTTGATTTGAATTTAGGTTTTATGCAGTCCAGTAATTTAGGAGGACGAAAAAATGATGACCGTATTGATTTATTGAGCAAGTATGGTTATAAAATTGATTCTGTTGGTCAATTATATGTTTCTGGTTTATTAAACGTTCGTTCACAAATTTTTGATGGTTATGCCTATAGCGGTACCAAGGCTAGTTTTATTTCTAGTTTATTGTCACCCGCATATATTATTTTATCGGCAGGGGTGGATTATAAACCCAATAATAAACTTTCAGTTTTCTTTTCACCCTTAACTTCTCGTAGCACTTTGGTATTAAATAGGGCTTTGTCTAATCAAGGAAAATATGGGGTAGATACTGGAAAGTATTTTGTGCGAGAAACAGGTTTATTTGTTACCGTAAACTATACCAACAATTTAACACCAACAATTGCTTACAGAGGAAGGGCCGATTTTTTCTCAAACTATTATCAAAAGCCTGAGAATGTAAATGTGTACATGACCAATTTCTTTACATTCAAATTGCATAAAAACTTTTCAGCTACGTATAGTTTAGACTTAATATACGATGATAAAATTAGAATTTTTGGCCCTAATAAAACTTCGCCAGGGCTTCAGGTGAAAAGCATAGTTGGGATAGGATATGTAAAACCCATCCCTATTAAAAAGACTATTAATAAACCTAAAATGGTTGCAACTCCTACTACAAATACGGGTGCTACTTCCAATAAATAAAGGGTTTATTTTGCAATTGCTTTAAGGGTGTGTTTTATTTTATTAGCCTTATGTGTTAAATCTTGATAGTCACTACTCATAATGGTTACATGTCCCATTTTCCTGCCAGGTTTGGTTTGCAGCTTCCCGTATAAATGAACAAATACATTATCCATTTTAAGTACTTCATCTAAACCTTCATAGAATACGTTTCCATGATAACCTTCGGCACCAATAATATTTACAATTGCAGAAGGTAAGATCTCGGTAGGATTTCCTAATGGATAGTTGAGTAGAATTCTCCAAAGCATATCATATTGGCTGCTGTAATTTGCTTCAATGGTATGATGCCCACTATTATGTACGCGTGGGGCAGCCTCATTTACCCAAACATCTCCCTGTTTATCAATAAATAATTCAATAGCGAATAAACCTGGACTTTTTAGACCATTCACCACTTTCCTTGCAATGGCTTCCGCTTTCCACAATTGTTTTTCTTCAAGTTTTGCAGGGCTTAGTTGGTAATCCAATAAATTATAAACCGGATCAAAAATCATTTCGGCAGGAGGATAAATAATGGTTTCTCCTTTTGCATTCATGGCAACAATAATGGCTATTTCCTTTTGAATATCTATTTTCTTCTCCAAAACAGAAGGGGCATTAAATGCCAATTCTAATGCACTTTCATTATGAATCACTTGAACGCCTTTGCCATCATAACCTCCTTCGCCTAATTTATGCACTGCAGGTAAAAATGAAATATGATTGAATACATCCAATTTAGTTTGTGTTATATGATATTCGGATGTGGGTATTTCGTTTTTGGTATAAAATTGCTTTTGTAAAATTTTGTTTTTGATAATGCGTATCGCAGCAGGGGTGGGGTAAACTTTTACGCCTTCTTTTTCCAGCTGTTCTAATGCATCTACATTTACCGATTCAATTTCTATAGTGAGTGCATCAAGATCTTTTCCAAAATTGTATACGGCATCATAATTGTTAATATCACCTTTTGTGAAATAATGGCATAAGTGGGCTGCTGGGCAATGGGGGTCATTTTCTAAAACAAATGTGGTAACATCATAGTTAGCTGCAGCTTGTAAAAGCATTCTCCCCAACTGTCCTCCGCCTAATATACCCACTTTCATAAGTTCCAATTTATTTTATCAAAGATAAGACTAAAAGAAACTAAATTTGTAAAGATCAATTCAAAGAATATGCAGGCCAACGCAATTATTTCTGTTAAACAACTAGTGAAAAGCTATGGTGAGTTTGATGCAGTTAAAGGAATAAGCTTTGATGTTTTTGAAGGTGAAATTTTTGGTTTATTAGGGCCTAACGGTGCAGGTAAATCCACTACGCTAGAAATTATTGAAACTTTAAGGGAAAAAACAAGTGGTGAAGTAATAGTGGATGGATTTAACTTAGATACGCACCCCGAGTCCATTAAAAAAATAATAGGTGTACAATTGCAAACCTCCGGATTTTATCCAAATTTAAACTTAACTGAACTCATTCACTTATTTGTTGGCTTATACCAAAGTGATGTGGATCCAACGGCTTTGTTAAAGAAAGTGAACCTGGAAGACAAAGCAAAAGCCAAGTATAAGGAAATGAGTGGAGGCCAAAAACAAAGATTCTCCATTGCAACTACATTGATAAATAAGCCAAAAATTATCTTTTTGGATGAACCCACCACGGGATTAGATCCTCAGGCAAGAAGAAATTTGTGGGATTTAATAAAGGAGATAAGAGACAATGGAACAACTGTAATTATTACCACCCATTATATGGACGAAGCAGAGATGCTTTGCGATAGAGTGGCAATTGTAGATAGTGGTGAAATTATTGCCATTAATACACCTAATGAATTAATTGATAA
>JBANFX010000004.1:0-35047 GCA_037975805.1 Bacteroidota bacterium
AGCAACTACTAAGATAGCACCGTCCATTTGAGCAGCACCAGTGATCATGTTCTTCACATAGTCAGCGTGACCTGGACAGTCAACGTGCGCATAGTGACGAGTGTCAGTTTGGTATTCTACGTGTGCAGTATTGATAGTGATACCACGCTCTTTTTCTTCTGGCGCACCATCAATTTCATCGTAGTTTTTCTTCGCAGCTAACCCTCTTTTAGACAATACGTCTGTGATGGCAGCTGTCAATGTTGTTTTACCATGGTCAACGTGGCCAATGGTACCAACGTTTACGTGAGGTTTCTCCCTCTTAAAGGTCTCTTTAGACATCTTTATTAATTTTTGTTTTTTTTATAATCGCTGTCAATAGACCACCGAGTCCATCGACCATAGCTTTCTGTTTTTATATCAACCCTTTGAGCCGTTGATGAGAATTGAACTCACGACCTCTTCCTTACCAAGGAAGTGCTCTACCACTGAGCCACAACGGCAATTATCAACACCGGCTTCCTTCCCTTCTCTTCCAACTCATCAACTTACTGGAGCGGGAGACGAGGCTCGAACTCGCCACCTATAGCTTGGAAGGCTATCGCTCTACCAAATGAGCTACTCCCGCATTTTTTGACCTTTTTTTTAAAGATCTTAAAAGAACTGTTTTTATGCCTTCCTAACCTTTGCACCACCCGCGAAGTGCAAATCTACATAAAATTTTGTGGGCAGAGTAGGGTTCGAACCTACGTACTCGTGAGAGAACAGATTTACAGTCTGTCGCCTTTAACCACTCGGCCATCTGCCCAATAAACTGAGCCGGAAATGGGACTCGAACCCGCGACCTGCTGATTACAAATCAGCTGCTCTACCAACTGAGCTATTCCGGCTTATCTAAATTCCACAAAAGAGCACTCCCAATTTTTTGGATGGCAAAGGTAATGGAATTCTTTATTTATCAAAATTTTAGAACGTTTTTTTATCCTATTTTTTAATGATTTGTGGAGAAATTCGAAGAAATAGCGATTCTACCCCATTTCTATAGCTAAAAAAAGGGCCACTTGGGCCCCTTTTAATTTTGAGTGATGTATAAACATACATGGCATTTATGCAGCCATCTTCTCCTTTTTCTTTTTTAATTGATTGGTTACCGACTCAAATGCTTGCTCAAATGATTCTTCAAAAGATTTTGAACTTGATTTTACAAAACAGTTTTGTTTGGGAACATGAATATTTATTTCAACTACTTTGTCCTTTATCGCATGTACTAAATTATCAAGTTTTAAGAATACGTCTACCCTTGTTATTCGATCGTGAAATGTAGCCAGTTTCTCAATTTTTTTCCCTACAAAATCTAAAAGCTTTTCGTCTGCATCAAAATGCACAGTGTGAATGTTAATGTTCATAATTAATTTTTTAAAATGATAAACTAATAAAAGAACTGATCAGGAATTTCATCTCCTCCTGCACCTTTAAGTTACGACATTAAACAATGAACAAAAACAATTATTTTATTTTAAGAAAACTTTAGGAGTCCCTATGATATTGATTATTCCTGCCTAGGGATTTGAGTGAGCATTATTAGGCTTTAGGATGTGCTTTTGCAAAAACCTCTTTTAACTTTTCAATGGTATTATGTGTATATACCTGAGTCGCAGCAAGGCTTGCGTGCCCCAGCAACTCTTTGACCGCATTTAAATCGGCACCATTGTTCATAAGGTGTGTAGCAAAACTATGTCTTAAAACGTGTGGGCTTTTCTTTTGCAATGTTGTTACCTGGGATAAATAAAATTTAACGAAAGTATATACTGCCCTGGGCTGCAATGCTTTACCTTTTTCTGTGACAAATAAATGAGGATTGCCTTTTGCTGCTGATGGTTTTTCGGCAATGTATTTTTTAAGATCCAGAGCTAATTCAGGGCTAATGGGAAGTATTCTTTCCTTATTGCCTTTTCCCAATACTTTGATAATTCGCTTTGGTATATCTAACTGTGTTTCTTTGCATTGAATGAGCTCGCTTAAACGCATACCGGTTGCATAAAATAGTTGTATTACCATTTTTTCGGTGTAACCCTTCCACCCTTCTGCGAAATTCAAATTAGTTAGTAATTGTTCCATATCATTTTCGGCAACAAATGCAGGCAAACGCTTGGTTACTTTGGGGCTAATTACAGTGTCCATTGGACTTTTTGTTAATTGCCCTTGTTGAATTTGATATTTAAAAAAGGATTTAAGAGATGATATTTTCCGATTTAAGGTTTTTCCAGTCATCTCCCCCTCTTTCATGCCCGCCAACCAGGAACGTACCATAGTGCCCGTTATTTGGGTAAATGAAATGCCCTCATATTGGGTTTCAATGAAATCAAAAAATTGTATTAGATCGTTTGAATAAGCAGTAATGGTATGCACAGAGTAACGCTTCTCAAATTGAAGGTAAGCCAAGAAGGCATTGAGTGGTGTATAGCGTGTTTGGGAAATCATTGCTACCTAAAAGTACAAAAAAAAGACCCAACAAAAGTTGAGTCTTATAATATGTTTAAGCGAAGATGATATACTATCCCTCAATCTTACCAGAGAAAATCTGTTGCTTGTAAATCGCTTTCAATACTTCGAAACGACGTTTAACAGATGGTTTCACAAATGCTTGACGTGCACGTAAGTTCACTAAAGTCTTACTTTTTTCGAATTTCTTCTTGTACTTTTTAAGCGCTTTGTCGATGTTCTCGCAGTCTTTTGAATCAATAATTAACATAATATATACCTCCTCAGGCGTTTTGAAAAAAATTAAAATTTAACTTTCCAAACCTTTATATTTTATTAAAGGTGAAGGAAAATCGGACTGCAAAGATAGCAATCCAATTGAAATAACCAAATTTCTACTATTTTTTATCTGAACCTAATTACAGCCCTGTTTGGATATCCTTCCCTTTTAAGGCACCCGATATGGCCTGATCCATGGCACGCTCAGCAAATGGACGAGTAACATCGTTTAATTCCTCGGTTTTTGTTTGTATTAAGTGCTTGTCTTCCATCGTAATAGCCAACTGAAGGGCCTGCATAGCATTTGCAGAAGCAGTGAGCTCTTCCTTGGTTAAAATTGATGCATTCTTGGTTAAGAACTTTTCGGTTACAGAAAGCATTTGCTCTGCTTCAGTTCTGGCTTCTACTAAGGCTCTTGTAGCAATATCCTCTTTTGCATGTGTAATGCTATCCAATAATCTTTGCTCTACTTCCTCGTCGGTTAAGCCATATTGAGGTTTAATATCTATACTCTGTGTCACACCACTTCTCAATTCTTTTGCACTTACTTGTAAAATGCCATCTGCATTAATTAAAAAACTCACATCCACTTTGGGAAGTCCTGCAGGCATTGCAGGTATTCCAGTTAATGTAAACTCTCCCAATTTTCGATTGTCTTTTACCAAATCACGCTCACCTTGGTAAACTGCAATTTGTATTCCAGATTGACCATCTTTTTGTGTTGTATATTGCCTTCCTGCCTTTGTTGGAATTTTTGAATTTCTTGGGAGCAATACATCCATGAGTCCACCCATCGTTTCAATACCCAAACTTAAAGGTGTAATATCCAATAACAACATAGATTGATTGTTTCCTGCTAAAATATCGGCCTGCACTGCGGCACCTAATGCAACTACTTCATCTGGATTTACTGAATCATTCACCTCTTGGTTAAAGAATTTTGCTACAGTTTGTTTTACTAAAGGTACTCTAGTACTTCCTCCTACCATCAAAACTGTATTAATATCAGCAACTTGCAAACCCGCATCCTTCATAGCGTTCATGCAACAATCCATTGTTTTACTTACAATAGGTTGTATTAATGATTCAAAGGTTTCTTTTGTTATAGATAACTTTTCACCTGCAAATGCCGTTTCAAATACTTCATTTTTTGATAAATGAATTTTTGCTTTCTCAGCTTCTAATCTTAATTGTTGTTTTAATTCCTTGTGTTGATTTAAATTTTCTATCGACCATTGTTTCATCCAATATTCAATAATGGCTCTGTCTAAATCATCACCTCCTAAATAAGTATCACCATTGGTACTTAAAACTTCAAATATGCCACCGGCAATTCTTAAAATTGAAATATCAAATGTTCCTCCTCCTAAATCATAAACCGCAATTGTTTTTTCTTCCGTTTGATTCAACCCCAATCCATATGCAAGACTCGCAGCAGTGGGCTCGTTGATAATTCTCAACACATCTAAACCCGCTAACTTTCCCGCATCGCGTGTTGCTTGCCTTTGCGCATCATTAAAGTAGGCAGGCACTGTTATTACCGCTTTGGTAACCGGCGTTTTTAAGATATGTTCGGCGCGTTTTTTTAATTCATCTAAAATAAAGGCGCTTAATTCAATAGGAGAATAAAATTTATTACCTACTTGAACTTTCACTAAACTTTCGGCATTGTCGTCAATAACTTTATAGGCAAAAAAATCTTGATGGGTTTGAATGTCTTTATAACTTTTTCCCATTAAACGTTTTGCACTAAAAATGGTATTCTTTGGGTCAGATTCTAAAAATGGTTTTGCAGATTCCCCTACTTCCACATTTCCATATACATCAAAATGCACTACACTGGGAACAGTACTTGAACCGTCAAATTCCTTCAAAGCAGTTGGCTGTTTTGTGTCCGGATGAATAATTGCAACCAAACTATTGGTGGTACCTAAATCAATACCAACAATCATTTCCGCTTGTTGTAAACTACCCGTTGCAATATTAATACCAATCTTAGCCATTCAAAAAATTTTACAAATGTACATGCACCCCTATAATCTAAGGTTGCGAATTAAGGAATGATTTATTTACGTTTACTTACTAAATGGGTTTTAGAAAAAGTGTCGTGTAATGGCTTGTCGTTCCATGCCATGCCAAACATGGTTACTAAACTTGTTCTTAATATTGCCCTTATAAAAATTTGAAGAGGATTTGGACGCTTGCCATTTTCTGTAACCACTTTTGTTTTAGTTATCATTTTAGCAAAGGTTTGGCAAAAAAGCAATTCCATTAGAAACGTATAGGCAAAGATGGTAGCAAAGAAAAAATAACCATACCTATAGGGGGTATACGCCCAATTATACACATTAAAATTATACCACTGATATATAAAATAGCTCAAAAAACATACGATAATGGTATCCAGAAAAAAGTGCATTATTCTCGTTCCTTCACCAATTGTGGGCGTTGTTGGGTTCATGATGCAAAAATATTGCTTTTTAGTAGTTAAATTTGCCGAAAGTATTAGAATATGACATTAGTTCAAGAACTACGCTGGAGAGGTATGATTCAAGATATTATGCCAGGCACTGAGGAATTGTTTGAAAAAGAAATGGTTTCTGGCTATATAGGATTTGATCCAACCTCGGATAGTTTACATATTGGAAGCTTGGTACCAATTTTATTATTGGTTCATCTACAAAAAGCAGGTCATAAACCTTTTGCTTTAGTAGGTGGTGCCACGGGAATGGTTGGTGATCCCAGTGGAAAAAGTGAAGAAAGAAATTTATTAAGTGAAGAAACATTGGCTTTTAATATTGCTGGCGTAAAAAAACAATTGTCTCATTTTTTAGATTTCAATAGTGGTGCTAAAAATGCAGCAGAGCTTGTAAATAATTATGACTGGTTTAAAGATTTTACATTCTTAGATTTTATTAGAGATGTAGGAAAGCACATCACCGTTAACTACATGATGGCTAAGGACAGTGTGAAAAAAAGAATTGAGGGTGATACCGGAATGAGCTTTACTGAATTCACTTATCAACTAGTACAAGGATATGATTTTTATTGGTTGAATAAAAACAAGAACTGCAAAGTTCAAATGGGCGGTAGTGATCAATGGGGAAATATTACAACAGGTACAGAATTAATTCGTCGCAAGACAGGTGGCGAAGCATTTGCTTTCACTTGTCCCTTAATTACCAAAGCCGACGGTGGTAAATTTGGCAAAACAGAAAAAGGAAATGTTTGGTTAGATGCTAAGAAAACATCTCCTTATCAGTTTTATCAATTCTGGTTAAATGCCAGTGATGAAGATGCCACTAAATGGATTAAAATATTTACACTATTAGATCCAGCAACAATTGATTCATTAATTGCAGAACACGCATCTGCTCCTCAATTAAGAATTTTACAAAAGGCTTTGGCTGCAGAACTAACTAAATTTGTTCATAGTGAAGAAGATTTAAAATTTGCAATTAGTGCCACTGAAATTTTATTTGGCAATGCCACCACTGAAGTATTACAATCCTTAAGCGAAGAACAACTATTGCAAGTAATGGAGGGTGTACCTACTGTAAATGTTACCCTTGCTCAATTAAATGAAGGATATGATTTAGTAAGCTTATTGGCAGACACACAAATATTCCCAAGCAAAGGCGAAGCACGTAAAATGTGGCAAGCAGGCGGCTTAAGTATTAATAAAGAAAAAATTAGTGCTGAGTTTGCAACAGTCACAAAAGCACAGTTATTACAAGGTAAGTACATGCTATTACAAAAAGGAAAGAAAAATTATTACTTAGTAATTGCGAGTTAATTTATTTCACAAAATATTTAAAAAAAGCCTCCAATAATTTGGAGGCTTTTTTTAAATATTTTAGCACCTACTTTTATTGGATGGCTTTCCACATTTCATCTGCTACAAAAGCGTTGCCTTTTGCATTTAAGTGCACTCTATCAGTGGTTAAAATTCCCCTATCTGCATTCTTAGGATTATTTGCAACACTATATTCATGGAATGACTTTCTCAAATCAACTAATCCCAAATTATTATCAGCCGCATACTTACGAATCCAGTTGCTATACATATTTAAATCGCCATCCTGACTATTAGAATAGTCGGTGCGTTCTCCTATGGCAGCAGGTGTAACCACAACAACTTTTGCGCCGGTTGCCTGTATTTTTTTAACTACTGCATCATAAAATTTACCATACTTATCATAATCGGTACCCGTTCCAAAATCCGCTTTATGCCAAACATCATTCACTCCTACCCAAATAACTACCACATCTGGATGTTGTTCTAATACATCTTTTTCCAAACGCAGGTATAAATCATAAATTTTATTTCCACTCACTCCTGCGCCTACCAATTCATATTTATCGGATAACCCCTTTTTATTTATTTCTTGATTAAGTACATCAATGTATCCACCTTTATTTACACCCGCTTCGGTTATAGAATCTCCAAAAAACACAATTTTTTTCTTCTTTTCCCCTTTAAAAGAAAGCAGGAACAAACAACCAATAAAAGCGGTTAAAAGCATCAATTTACTGTTCATAATAGGCAACGTTTAAGTTTTAAAATATAAATCGCATCTTAAGTTAATACAAAATGATAATAATGCCCTAAAAAGAGATAAAAATTTGGAAAATTTTGCCTTGACCCCTATTTTTGCAATCCATTCAAAGAATGGCATAGGGATTGCCTGATTGTGTAACGGTAGCACGACTGTTTTTGGTGCAGTTTGTCTTGGTTCGAATCCAGGTCAGGCAACCAAAGAAAAAAGAAGCCGCAACGTAAGTTGCGGTTTTTTTATTGATCGAATGGCGAGATCAAGCTTGCTTGATTCGAGCTATGAGAACAATAAAAAAACCTTAGTGGGAAGTTCGCAGAACTTACTACTAAGGTTTACTTTTTTCATGTTGGGATTTCCCAAAATAAAAGGATGTCCGAATGTAGTGAGGACAATCCGTTGTTTTTTTTAAACTAATCTTTAATTACAAGTAGTACAAGCTGAATTACACAAATATTTTGACTCTATCCAAAACTTTTTATTCAGCTTTTTATAAAAAACATAGTACATGTCTTTGTTGTAGTCCAACACATTTACAAATACTTCAGAAATTCTTGCTCTCTCTACTAGACCTGTTTTATTGCTTGATGCATATAAAGGAATTGCATTCTTTGCATAATTGGAAATAACTGTACCTAAAACACTATAATGAATATATCCGGGCTGATCTAAGGTAACTGGCTCATCCATTTCACAACTTACATATGATTTAACCAAAAAGTAGTTACCTTCTTTTGAGATAACTTGAACTTCAAAATCTGCTTCTCTCCCATCAATGGTTCCAACAATCTCTCCACCTGGTTTTGACCTAATATTTGTTGCAGCCTTCGTATCCGGATCTCTTAATAGCAGTGTAACGGCTTGAGCATAACCTGAAAACTTGACAAATAAACAAATTAAAAACGTGCAAAATATTTTTTTCATAATTATTTAAAATTTGAGGGTTCTTTAATTCCTCCCCTTAGCAATTACTTTAAGCACAACCGGATAAGTGTTATCGTTTAACATGGAATACCATGTACCTGAAATGGTTTGTCCAACTCTTTTATTCCATGCTTCATTGAGAATAAAATAACCAGATTCTTTTCCTTTTACGCTCTCTACGATTCTACCATCAATATCGGTACACAAATCAATTTTGCCCTTATTTTTCGTATAAAAGTATTCTCCAATTGATAAGCAACTAGTAGCGCCGCCATAGGGCACGGCTAATTTCATTCTAATCTCATATTTACCAACAAAACCACTAAAAACAGTTTCATTGGTTAATATCATTTGTGCCTTGGTAAAATAAAAACAGAATATCGAAAGTATAAGGAGTATAGTTTTTTTCATTTACTATGAATTAATAATAAATGATTTTTCTTTCCAAGCCTCTTTCTTGTTTTTCTGATCTAAACACAACTCTTTTTATCCAGTTCCCTTGTTCGTCAACAACATCTTTATTACTAACTTCTTCATCATCATAGTCGAAGCCATCATAAAAATCATTATTGTCACTGTCGTCATTATATTCATAATCTCTATCTGAACCATCACTATTTATAGCTTGTGATGAGGTATATTCTCCATTGGTATATAAATATTTATAGCCATTGTGGAATGATCCATCATAGCCATTATATTTAATTCCTTGAATTACTTTGCCTTCCTCATTAAACTTATACTTTGTTTTATACTTAAGTGATTTTTGTCCTCTGTATCCATGTCTATATTCATTCACTTCTTTAATAAGCCCTTTTTCATTAGATATGTATTCAAATGTTGTGATTTCCGAAGTGTCTCTCGAATTTCTTTCTCCTCTTATTGTATACTTTTTAATAATTAACCCGTTTTCATTAAAATGCATACATTTTCTTCCATAAAAATCACCCACTTCAGTTTCACCAAACTTTTCTACATATGCAAACACCGATTCTTCAACAAATTTTACACTACCTTTTAAATCGTAACCTGATGCATTAAACTGTGCATTTGAAAATTGAGCAAATACTAAAAATGCAACTGCGAATATTAGTTTTTTCATAAAAAATTATTTGGTTCAAATATATAATTTTTTTCATATTAAACGCAGGAAAATATCATTCTATATAACACAATGAAAATCAGTGCTTCAATAAAATTTAGATAGAAATTATGGGTAATGCTGTAATTTATTCACCGCAATCAACAATGGTGCCATAGTCCACCAATAGCTCCTCGCCTGTAGCTATATCCCTTATAGCCTCAAAGAATTCACCCTCATTAATTGATATTACATTGGGCGTTTCGGAATGATTTAAATAAATAACTAAGTCTACTAATTTAAACCCATAATCAGGAACATAATAATACCCCTCATCAAATAAACAATGATTCTCCACCAAGACTCTTGAATGATTTGGCAATGCCTCCACTTCGGTTATGGTTAATTTTATCCACTCTCCCACGCCTTGTGAGAATATGTCGCGGGTACCTTTTGGAATATCTCTTATGGCAAAAACGCCAATACCATGTAAAGGAGATGGTTTAATCATCACATAGGTGTCCTTTTGTAAATCTTTTAAGAGGGCTTCCTTTGTCATTGCAGTTTAATTAGAATGCTTGTAATTTTTCGATACAATCATTTAGTGCAATTTCCCAATGCGGAATTTGTATCTCCAAATCCTTTTCAATTTTATGTGTATCTAAAACCGAATAGCCTGGCCTTTTTGCAGGTGTTGGAAATTGATTAGAATTGATTGCAGTTAAGTTGCATTCAAGTTTAGCCAACTCTTTTATTTTTCTAGCAAAATCAAACCAAGTAGTTTCTCCAGCATTGGCATAGTGATAAATTCCTTTAATTGATTTCCCTGAATTAATGGAAATTAAAATTTGAATTGTTGCTAATGCCAAATCTTTTGCATAGGTTGGTCTTCCTTTTTGGTCCCCAACTATATTTAATGCATCTCTTTCTTTCATTAAACGCATCATGGTTTTCACAAAATTATTACCATGACTACTAAACACCCAGGAAGTTCTTATGATTATGGCGTTTTCGTTTGCTGCTAAAGCCAATTGTTCACCATCCGCTTTAGTTTGGCCATAATAATTAATAGGTGCTAATTTTGTGTCTGGCAAATAGGGATGCGTTGCATCTCCGCTAAAAACATAATCGGTAGAAAAAGTGATAAATGGAATATTTCTTTTTTTTGCAATCCCCGCTAATGAAGCAACCGCTTCCGCATTAACAGTATGTGCTAGATCTTTCTCAGTTTCAGCTTTATCAACTGCCGTGTATGCAGCAGTATTAATGATGGCGTCCGGTGCAAATAATTGAATTGCACTTTCAAATTCTTTGGGTTTAGATAAATCAATCGCATTTCGATCTACAAATACAAACTCAAATTGAGGAAACGCTTTTGCGGCCTGTGCTAACTCCCATCCCAATTGTCCATTTGATCCAGTAACTAATATTTTATGAATGGCCATATTGTGAAATTAAAGTTGCTATTTGATGAGATGTATCTTTTATTTAGAGGTAAACTCTTTAGGAAGCTTAGTCCACTCGCTTGGTGGCAATGCTTTAAAGTATTCGTAGGTTCTTTTTAATCCTTCGGCCCTATCCACTTTTGGCTCCCATCCTAAAATAGTTTTTGCCTTGGTGATATCTGGTTGTCTTTGCTTTGGATCGTCTACTGGTAAATCCTTGTACACAATTTTCACAGTAGCGCCTGTTAATTTCAATACCTCTTCCGCAAAATCCTTTAAACTAATTTCATTCGGATTGCCAATATTCACAGGACTTGAATAGTCGCTTAATAATAATCTATAAATGCCCTCTACTAAATCATCCACATAGCAGAAGCTTCTTGTTTGTGAACCATCACCAAATACCGTCATGTCCTCGCCTCTTAATGCTTGTCCAATAAATGCAGGCAATGCTCTTCCATCATTCAGGCGCATTCTTGGTCCATAGGTATTAAAAATTCTGATGATTCTTGTTTCAACATGATGGAAAGTATGGTAAGCCATAGTAATGCTTTCCATATATCGCTTTGCTTCGTCATACACGCCTCTTGGACCCACAGGATTTACATTGCCCCAATATTCTTCGGTTTGAGGATGTACCAAAGGATCACCATATACCTCGCTTGTACTTGCCACTAAAATTCTTGCGCCTTTCGCTTTGGCTAGTCCCAAACAATTATGCGTACCCATCGCTCCCACTTTTAAAGTTTGGATAGGAATTTTTAAATAATCTATCGGACTTGCGGGTGATGCAAAATGTAAAATATAATCAAGGTCGCCTGCGATGTCAACATACTTAGTTACGTCGTGATGAATGAATTCAAAATTGGCGTTGCTTCTTAAATGTGCTATGTTTTGTAAATCGCCCGTGATTAAATTATCCATGGCAATTACATAGTAACCTTCATTGATAAAACGATCACATAAATGCGATCCTAAAAATCCTGCAGCGCCTGTAATTAATATTCTTTTTTGACTCATGTTTTGTTTTTACGCGTTTGCTCTTCCTATACTTTCATAATGGTATCCCAACTCCTTCATCTTGGCTACATCAAATAAGTTTCTTCCGTCAAATACAATCTTGT
The DNA here is from genome assembly GCA_037975805.1 of Bacteroidota bacterium. Taxonomy (GTDB): domain Bacteria; phylum Bacteroidota; class Bacteroidia; order Chitinophagales; family Chitinophagaceae; genus Sediminibacterium. Next base: position 11,870 of record JBANFX010000004.1, read on the forward strand.
TTTGTTGTAATGCCTCATCCATTAATTCAAAATCGGGTGTTCTAAACTCACTCCACTCTGTTGCAATAATTAAAGCAGCTGCTCCATTTAATGCCTCATATTGGTTTTCGGCATATTTAATCTTATCTCCAATTTGTGCTCTTACATTAGGCATTGCCTCAGGATCATAAGCAGTAACTCTTGCGCCTGCATTTGTGAGCGCTTCAATAATACTTAAAGCTGGCGCTTCCCTTATATCATCGGTATTAGGTTTAAACGCTAATCCCCATAATGCAAAATGTTTGCCTTGTAAATTATTATTGTAATACGCCTTTATCTTTTCAACTAAATGTAGTTTTTGATTGGCGTTAACTTTTTCTACTGCTTTTAAAATCTCAAATGCATAATTTACTTCGTCCGAGGATTTTACCAATGCTTGAACATCCTTAGGAAAACAGGATCCACCATATCCAATACCTGGAAATAAGAAACGCTTACCTATTCTGTCATCCGATCCTATGCCTCTTCTAACCATATCCACATCTGCTCCCATTCTTTCACACAACTGAGCAATTTCGTTCATGAAAGAAATTTTAGTAGCAAGGAAACTGTTCGCTGCATACTTCGTTAACTCCGAACTACGCTCATCCATAAAAATCACTGGATTACCCTGTCTTACAAATGGGGCATATAAATCACTCATTAACTTTTTTGCTCTTTCTGATCTTGTTCCCACTACTACACGGTCGGGTTTCATAAAATCATCCACCGCAACACCTTCTCTTAAAAACTCGGGGTTACTTACCACATCATACTCGCCATTATAGTTGGCTGCTATCGCTGCACTTACTTTATCCGCAGTACCAACTGGCACTGTACTTTTATTTACAATTACTTTATACCCTTTTAAAATCTTTCCTAAATGATCCGCAACTCCCAATACATATTTTAAATCAGCGTTGCCGTCTGCTCCAGGAGGTGTTGGTAATGCTAAAAATATAATCTCTGCATCCTCAACAGCTTCATCTAACTGCGTTGTGAATTTTAAACGGCTTTCTTTAATATTTCTTAAAAAAATCTTCTCTAATCCTGGTTCGTAAATCGTAATTTGACCAGCACTTAATTTTTCCACCTTCGCTTTGTCAACGTCCACGCAAGTAACCTTGTTGCCCGTCTCCGCAAAACAAGTGCCTGTTACCAAGCCCACATAGCCCGTACCTATAACTGCTATTTTCATTTAGTTAGATTTAGTTAAAGTTCTTTGTTTACTTAGCGTTTATTATTTGAAATAAGATTTAACACCTTCCACAATATAAGATAATTGTTCCTCATCCATTTCCGTATGTATTGGCAATGAACAAACACACGGGGTCAATGCATTGGTTATAGGTAAATCTAAATGTTGATTCGCTTGATTGCCAAACATCTTTTGCAAATGACCAGGCACTGGATAATAAATCATACAAGGAATTTCTTTTGCATTTAAATGCGCAATAAAGTCATCTCTATCTACCCCATTTAATTGCATGGTATATTGATGAAACACATGCGTTGTATATTTACCGGTTGCAGGTGTAACAATTTCAGCAATCCCAACAAATGCATTTGAATAAAATTTAGCAACGGCCTGTCTCGCTTTATTATAAGCATCCAAATGTGCTAATTTAATATTTAAAATAGCTGCTTGAATGGAATCTAATCTTGAATTACATCCTACTACATCATGATAATATCTTTCTGATTGACCATGATTGGCAATCATTGTCATTTTGTTTGCCAAACTTTTATCGTTTGTAAATAATGCACCGCCATCTCCAAAAGCCCCTAAGTTTTTGCTTGGATAAAATGAAGTTGCACCAATATGACCAATGGTCCCTGTTTTCTTTTTGGTGCCATCCGAAAAAGTATATTCGCAACCAATTGCTTGCGCATTATCTTCAATTACATATAAGTTATACTGTTTAGCAATTTCCATAATCTCCTCCATTGGAGCAGCTTGCCCGTATAAATGCACCGGTACAATTGCTTTTGTTTTTGGTGTAATCGCTTTTTTTAAACTTTCAATTTTCATACAATAAGTAACCGGATCTACATCTACAAAAACAGGTGTTAAATTAAGCAATGCTACTACTTCGGTTGTTGCTATATAAGTGAATGATGGAGTGATTACTTCGTCCCCAGGTTTTAAATCCAAAGCCATCATGGCAATTTGAAGCGCATCGGTTCCATTGGCACAGGGAATAACATGCTCTACGCCTAAATAGGTACTCAAATTTTGAGCAAAATCCTTTACCGCTTTACCATTAATGTATGCAGCAGAATCCAAAACAGCATGTATAGCCGTATCCACCTGTTCCTTAATGGCTAAATACTGCGTTTTGGTATCCACCATCTGAATTTTTCTCATCCTATAAATTTTAGCAAAATTACAATAAAAAGACTGATTTTTGCCCTAAGAACCACATTCCATGCTATTGTATAAGTTATTCTTATTCTGCTATCCCAAAATAGCCAAACTACTCGGATTTATCAATCTAAAAGCCAAACAATGGTCGTTGGGGCAAGCAGAAGTATGGAATGAGATAAATGAGCAAGCCAATAAATTAGAGGGGCAATCAATTATTTGGATTCATGCTGCATCTTATGGTGAATTTGAACAAGGATTGCCCATTATCGAAGCCATAAGAAATCAATTTCCCAAATATAAAATTTGGTTAACTTTTTTCTCCCCTTCAGGATATATCCATCGAAAAAATGACCCTGCGGTTGATATTGTTACCTATCTACCACTAGATAATTCTGAAAATGCAATTGCGTTTTTAGAAAAAGTAAATCCAAAGTTAATTGTATTTATAAAATATGAATTTTGGTATTATTATTTAGCCGTAGCGAAATCCAAAAACATTCCAACAATTTTGGCCTCTGCTATCTTTAGACCCAACCAAATTTTCTTTAAATGGTATGGCGGATTTTACCGAAATATGCTGGGATTATTTACCCGCGTACTTGTTCAAAGCAAAGATGATTATAATTTAATTGCTCCCATTATTACCAATAAAAAAATATTTATTACTGGAGATACCCGATTTGATAGGGTTTTTCAAACGGCACAAAATGAAACGAACATTGAATGGATGCAATTATTAAGTGGTGATAAAAAAATAATTGCAGGAAGTACTTGGAAAGAAGACGATTTACTTTTAACAAAAACTACAGCACATTTTACACAACTCAATTGGATTATTGTACCACATCATGTAGATGAGAAAAATATTGAAGCCTGCAAAAACATTTTCCCTACTTCGATTACATTAAGTCAACTATTAGCATCAGGGACACAACAAACTAAGCCTATTATTTTAATTATTGATCGCATTGGTTTATTACGCATGCTATATAAATATGCATTTGTAAGTTATGTTGGCGGCGGATTTAGCAATGATGGTGTCCATAACGTTTTAGAGCCGGCTGCTTTTGGTGCTCCGGTTATATGGGGTCCCAATGATGTAAAATTCAAAGAAGCCATTGGATTAAGAAATGCTTTAGGGGGTTACCTGGTTAAAAACGAAGCAGCATTGGTAATGCATTTAAACGAGTTATTGCAAAACACTAATTTATATGAAAAAGTAGGTGCCAATGCAGCTCAATTCATTAAATTAAACGCCGGCGCAACACAAAAAACAATGAATGAATTAGTAAAATATTTGGAGGCTTAATAGCAAGGATTGTTTACTTTTGAGCCGTTATCATAAGAATTACATTTTAATTTGAATTATGTTTATTGAACAAAATATTAGAGGAGAAAAAAGAGGTTTTATCGAAGTGATTTGCGGAAGTATGTTTAGTGGTAAAACAGAAGAGTTAATCAGAAGATTAAAACGTGCTAAAATCGCAAATTTAAATGTAGAAATTTATAAGCCCACCATTGATGTTAGATATGATCAAAATAAAGTGGTGAGTCATGATGCCAACTCAATAGCTTCTAATCCTGTCGATCATTCTAGCAAAATATTATTGCTTGCCGAGCATGCCGACGTTGTTGGAATAGATGAAGCACAATTTTTTGACGAGGATGTAATTCGTGTAGCTGAACAATTAGCAATGCAAGGTAAAAGGGTGATTGTCGCAGGATTGGATATGGATTATTTAGGTAAACCATTTGGACCAATGCCTCAATTATTATCTATTGCAGATTTTATTACAAAGCTTCATGCTATTTGTGTTCAATGTGGTCATTTAGCAAACATATCCTATCGCACCAGCGAGGAAGCAGGCACGGTTGTATTGGGAGAGAAAAATAATTACGAACCCAGATGTAGAATATGCGCAAGCAAGTAAACAATATTTTTACACTTTTAAAAAAAGACTTACTGCTTGAGTTTCGTCAGCAGTATACTTTTTTTGGTATTCTATTGTATATCGCTTCTACTACTTTTGTTATTTATTTAACGATGGGGCAACCAGAGGATAAAGTGTGGAATGGTTTATACTGGGTAATTCTTTTGTTCATATGCATAAACGCAGTTGCCAGGAGTTTTTTACAAGAAGGTCGTGGACGCATGCTATATTTTTATACCATAGCTAGTCCTATTGATTTTATTTTTTCAAAGCTCATTTACAATAGTATCCTTATGGTGCTAATGAGCGGTCTAAGTTTATTTCTTTTTACCTTATTATTAGGCAACCCATTACAACATAGACTATTATTTTTTGGCTTGAGCTGTTTAGGGGGTATTAGTTTAAGTTTAGTATTTAGTTTCTTGGCTGCCATTGCCGCTAAAGCACAACAACCTTCTGCAATAATGGCTATACTGGGTTTCCCATTAATTATTCCACAAATTCTTTTATTAATGCGCATTGCAAATATTGCATTTGCTGATATTGTGCAAAACGGACTTCCTCAATTAATTGGAATGCTAATTGGATTTGATATCATGATAATTGCACTCGCTTATATCCTTTTTCCTTTTTTGTGGAAGGACTAGCCTTTATTTTATTTTGATACAATTAAAACTGAAGGTGTCTCACAGTTTGCCCGTTATTAATTAATTGCTTTAAGGACTCTACGCCTATTCTTAAATGTTGTTCAACAAATTGAGCAGTTACTTTACTATCACTTACTTCTGTTTTTACCCCTTCTGGTATCATTGGAGAATCACTCACTAATAGCAATGCCCCTGTTGGAATTTTATTGTAAAATCCAACTGTAAAAATAGTTGCCGTTTCCATGTCTATGGCATAGGCGCGAATCTTAGTTAGATATTCCTTAAAATCATCATCATGCTCCCAAACGCGACGGTTGGTTGTATATACTGTACCTGTCCAATAATCTACATTATTGTCACGAATAGTTGTTGAAATTGCTTTTTGTAAGGCGAATGCAGGTAGTGCAGGTACTTCGGCTGGGAAATAGTCATTAGAAGTTCCCTCTCCTCTTATAGCAGCAATTGGTAAAATTAAATCGCCAATTGTATTTCTTTTCTTCAACCCCCCACACTTTCCTAAAAATAAAACTGCTTCAGGTTGAATCGCAGTTAATAAATCCATAATGGTAGCGGCACCTGGACTACCCATCCCAAAATTAATAATCGTTATGCCTTCGGCTGTTGCGCACTGCATTGGTCGGTCTTTACCAATTACTTGAACACCATTCCACTCAGCAAACATATTTACATAATTACTAAAATTGGTCAATAAGATATATTTCCCAAATTGGTCTAAACTAGCACCCGTATATCTAGGCAACCAGTTATCTACAATTTCTTCTTTCGTTTTCATAAGCTTATCTTTGAGTGAATCTGTTTAAATTTAATATATAAAATTACAAATTTTATCGCACATTGTATGATCTCCTTACATTATCCATCTTATCCCTTTAAAATTCGTGCCAACGAAGAAGCCAGTAGAGACGGACAAGTTAAAGATCAAATATTCGATCCATTCCGAAAAAAATGGGTAGCACTCACACCCGAAGAATGGGTGCGACAAAATATTTTACAGTACCTAGTGCAAATAAAACACTATCCAGCCTCACTCATTGCAGTGGAAAAATCCATTCAATTGGGTGAACTTACTAAACGATTCGATATTGTAGTATATAAAAATGATGCCCCTTGGATGATTATAGAATGTAAGGAGGCAAAAGAAACTATTTCGGATAAAACTATTTCACAGTTATTTCAATATCAACAAGTGTTGGCAGCCGAAATTTTAGTTGCAAGCAACGGTCATGAAACAGTAGGTGCTGAAATAAAATCGGGGAAACTGCAAGCATTGCAAAACTTCCCCGAGTATGTATAACACTACTTACTATAATTGATTCCCTACTATGGGAAAATCCCTAATTCCGCATAAGAAGTTCCAACCTTATTAATAGCACATACATAAGCTGCAGTACGCATATCTGGTATGGATGGATTTTCTTTCCATATATCCATGATTTCTCTGGTTGCTGTGATCATTGTTTCTTCCAAACCACTATGCACTAAATCAATTTCATCAGGACCATGTGCAATAAATTCCTTTTCAACATCAGTCACTTTTTTACCAGTTAACTCTTCAATTTGATTTAAAATTTTGATATTGGCATTTTCGGTGAATCTTTTTTCCAAACGACCATAACGCACATGGCTTAAGTTCTTTAGCCACTCAAAGTAAGATACCGTTACACCACCAGCATTTAAATACATATCTGGAATTACTAAAACCCCTTTTTTAGCGAAAATATCATCTGCTTCGGGGGTTAAAGGACCATTCGCCGCTTCTCCAATAATTTTAGCTTTAATTCGTGGTGCATTGTTACCATCAATTACATTTTCTAAAGCAGCAGGTATTAAAATATCACATTCCATTTCTAAAGCTTCAGCACTCTTTTCAATATTCGTTGCACCAGGAAAATTTAAAATACTTCCAGTTGATTTGCGATGTTGAAAAACAGCCTCTTCATTTAATCCATCTTTACAATAAATAGCACCCTCATATTCTGCAATCGCAATTACTTTAGCACCATGCTCTCTAAAGAACTTTGCAGTATAATATCCCACATTACCTAACCCTTGTACAATCACATTTTTATTTTCAATACCTACCGTTAACCCTACTTTAGCCATCACATCCGGCATTAAGCAAACCTCTCTTACACCATAAAATACACCTAGGCCAGTTGCTTCTTTTCTTCCTCTTACCCCACCTAATGAAATGGGCTTACCTGTAACACAACCCGCTGCATCAATTTCACCTGGCTTTAAAGATTGGTATGTATCCACGATCCAAGCCATCTCTCTTTCGCCGGTTCCATAATCTGGAGCTGGAACGTCAATACCAGGACCTATAAAATTCTTCTTTACTAATTCAGAAGTATATCTTCTTGTGATTTTTTCCAACTCATAAGTACTCAAAGATCTCGGACTAATTTTAATCCCACCTTTGGCACCTCCAAATGGCACATTTACTATGGCGCATTTGTAAGTCATTAAAGCTGCCAATGCCATCACTTCATCCTGATTTACAGCAAGGCTAAAACGAATACCTCCTTTACAAGGCGACTTATGCTGTGAATGCTGAACCCTATACGCTTCAATAACTTCAATACGACCGTCATCCATCTTTACTGGAAAACGCATACTATAGATACTATTACATGCTTTAATTTGTTCTAAAATACCAGTTTCCCATTTTGTAAATTTTGAAGCTTTATCAAAACTTCTTTCTACACTCTGAAAAAAACTATATTCCATATTTTCTGACATAACATATGTTTTAATTGATGAATTTTATTTTTTTTCTAGCTGACTTATTTTTTTATCAATGCTTGCAACGTAAACAAATAAACCAATAAGAATTATGGAAACAATGGTCATGACTAAAAATATTTTGCCATCCTGAACCATAAATCCTTCACTGTTTGCTATTTGCGTTTCTAATAAATGTATCATATAAATGTTTTATTTTTTTGAAAAATGGGTTACAAAAGGCCCTCTTTTTTTAAATGCAATAATTGTATACGAATGCGAATGGTACTAATCCAAACGCCTAATAAGGTCCATCCAATAACTGCAGGATAAAAAACAAATCGCATACTAGCAGACATATCTTTGCCATTCAAACCTGGATTGCCCTCACTACCCTGACCTCCAGGATGCAAGGACTCAGTAAGTCTTGGCAAAATCCAAAGTGTAGGGAACAACATGAAGAAGGAAAAAATATTATATACCGAAGATAAACGCGCGCGTTTTTCAATATCTAATAAGCTGCCTCTTAAAACAAAATAAGCGAAGTAAATAAGCAATGCAATGGCTGCACCATTTTGTTTTGGATCACCCACCCAAGGACTTCCCCATTGATAATTTGCCCAAACGGCACCCGTAATAATTCCTAAGGTGCCAAATACTAAACCCATTGAAGCAAATGCAAAAGAATAAACATCATGCACTAAATTTCCTGACTTCAAATATTTGATGGCATATATTAGAGAAACCAATAGTAAAATCATCATGCCAAACCACATGGGTACGTGGAAAAAGAAATTACGGATGGACTCCTTCATTCGATCATCTAATCGGGGAACTTTCACTAAAAACCCATAAGTACAGGTGTACAATAACAACACAAAAGACAGCAGCTTCCACCATTTAGCTCTAAGCATAATTAATTGTTTTTAAACCAAGTAACCCTTAAACTAACAATTGTTTGCAAACATACTAATTTTTGCATAAAATGGTAAGTTTTGGGACAAATACTTCTAACACAAAATTACTGCTAAAGTTGTACATTTGCGTCCATAATTTTCATGCCGTAACATGAAGCGAACTGCCCCGTAAGGCTGTAGTAAACTTAATGTGGCTATCATCTTAAAATCATAGACACAATGAAACTTTCACAATTTAGGTACGATCTTCCTTTAAATTTGATCGCACAACATCCAACAAAGCGTAGAGAAGACAGTAGACTCATGGTGGTGAACCGCCAAAATGGTCATATGGAAAATCGTAATTTCTCCGATTTATTAGAGTATTATGATGACAAGGACGTTTTTGTAGTAAATAATACAAAGGTTTTCCCTGCTAGAATGTATGGTCGTAAGGAAAAGACGGGCGCTAAAATTGAAGTTTTCTTATTAAGAGAATTAAATAAGCCTAACCGTTTATGGGACGTAATTGTTGATCCCGCAAGAAAAATTCGCGTAGGCAACAAACTTTATTTTGGTGACAACGAGGAACTAGTAGCAGAAGTTATTGACAATACTACTAGCCGTGGACGTACCATTCGTTTTTTATGGGACGATGACGATGCGAGCTTTAAAAAAATGTTAGAATTTTTAGGAGAGACCCCTTTACCTAAATACATAAAGCGTAAACCAGACGAAGAAGATAAGGATAGATACCAAACTGTTTATGCTAAGCATGAAGGTGCGGTTGCCGCTCCTACTGCAGGTTTACACTTTAGTAAGGAATTAGTGAAGCGCGCCGAAATTATTGGAATTCGTTTTGCTGAAGTTACATTACATACTGGTTTAAGTACTTTTCGCCCTATTGAAGTGGAAGATTTGAGTAAACATAAAATGGACGCAGAATACTTTAATATTAATGACGATGCTTGTCGCATTATTAATACTGCCAAAGAAAATGGACGTCGTGTTTGTTCAATTGGCACCACTGCAATGCGTGCAATGGAAAGTAGCGTTACTGCTCAACGTTTATTAAAGCCAGCAGAAGGTTGGACCAACCACTTTATACACCCTCCTTATAATTTTAATATTGCAGACAGTTTAGTAACCAACTTCCATTTACCTAAAACAAGTTTATTAATTATGACTTGTGCTTTTGCAGGTTATGAATTAGCAATGGAAGCATACAAAAAAGCAATTAAAGATAAATATCGTTTCTTCTCTTACGGAGATGCATTATTATTTATCTAAACTTTACTAGTGCTACACATAAAAAGAGCCAAATGCTATATTTGGCTCTTTTTTATTGGCTATAGTGAAAATTTAATATCGTTTTTTTTAACATTTTATAATCGCAAACATTTGTGAATAGCGTTAAGAAAATGACTTAAGTTCATCGTTTAAAAATTGTGCATGTCTGAGCGCAGCGAGTTCACAATTTTAGATGAACAAAGTTATTTTTAGCGTCATTCACTGCTGAGAGCAATGGAAAATGTTAAAAAACGCTTATAAATTGAAAAGTCCTTTGTTCACCAGTTGCAATGTTTTCGTTTTATAAGCACTTGGTAATAATAAAGAAATGTTATGAGGGCTTCCTCCGTAGCTTACCATTGTTACTGGTACTTCATTAATTGCATCAAACAAGTTCTTTAATATTGAATCTGTCTTTGCAATTTGATTACCAACAATGGAAACAATAGTTTGCTCTTTTTCTACTTCAATAGAAGCAAAGTTAGAAAGCTCGTTAATAATTTCTGTTAAGTGCTCATCGGTATCAATAGTTACGGATACGGCTACCTCCGAAGTTGTAATCATATCAATAGGTGTCTTATACTTTTCAAAAACCTCAAATATTTTTCTTAAAAAACCATAAGCAAGCAACATTCTACTACTCTTAATTTTCACTGCAATAATACCATCCTTTGCAGCAACTGCTTTTACACCAACTGTACCCGCTTCTTTTTTAATGACCGTACCAGCTGCTGAAGGCTGCATGGTGTTTAATAATTTCACTGGAACATTTTCTTGTTGTGCTGGCCAAATACAAGTTGGATGTAAAATTTTTGCACCAAAATAAGCTAACTCTGCAGCCTCATCAAAACTCAATTGTTCAATGGCAACGGTTTTGTCCACAACGCGCGGATCATTATTATGCATGCCATCTATATCAGTCCAAATTTCACAAACAGAAGCTTTTACAGCAGCAGCGATTAAGGAGGCTGTATAATCACTTCCTCCTCTTTTTAAATTATCTACTTCCCCTTTTGCATTTCTGCATATATACCCTTGCGTAATAAATAGTTTCTTAGAAGGATGCGCTGATAATACAGTTTCTAGTTTTTCTCTAATCAATACTAAATCTGGTTCTTCATTTGCATCTAAACGCATAAATTCTAATGCTGGTATTAATGCATGATCTATATTTTCTTGCTCTAAATACAATGAGAATAATTTTGTACTCATTAATTCTCCTTGCGCAAGTATATCTCTATTTAAAGCGTCACTTAATGAAATGCGTTGTGTAATTTTTAGAAATTCAAAATGCTCATCAATAATTGCATTTGCTTTTTCTCTTAACACTTCCGATTTTAATAAATCCAAAATAAAAGCTCGATAATGTTTTTCTAAAGTTTCAATTTGAACTGTGGCGCCGGCTTTATCCGAATTTGCTAAAAAATCACTAATACCAACTAACGCATTTGTTGTTCCACTTAAGGCACTTAATACAACAATTGTAGGTTCTGTATCTTTTGTAATTAACTGAGATACCTGGTGCATGCGCTCTGGCTTCCCCACACTGGTTCCTCCAAACTTCATTATTTTCATAATCATTCTTAATTAGAGGTGCAAATGTAAAAAGGAAATCCGAAAACAGGCGTTAGTCTTAATTAAAATAAGGACTTCGCAAATAAATTGAAATTATAAAGCAATTGAAAACTTATTGGATAATGATAATAAATCTGACACTACATCCTTAACCAATGGAATACCCTCTTTCATACGCACAATCTCCATATTTCTTTCCATATCTCCGGCTACATAAACTCTTTCATGACCTTCCGAAGGCTTTGCATTGCGGAATCTGTTTAACCAAATGTCCATATTAGATTTAAAATCCTGAGCAGGTCTAAATGCATCTATACGCATAGCTCCTAAAAAATGACCTAAACCTTCACCTGGCATATTATCAGGCATTGGTACATATGCAGGGAAAGGCGGTGCCCATGGACCAAAACTTGCTCCGCTCAAAACAGCACTAAATATATCTACAATGCTTCCTAAGGCATATCCTTTATGGCTTCCTAATTCTTTCTCTGATCCCAATGGCAGTAATGCTCCCCCTTTTTTTAAAATATGTGCATCATTACTTGGATTACCTTCCGCATCCTGTGCCCAACCTGTTGGAATAGGCTCGTTATTTCTTTGTGCAATTTCTAGTTTACCATTCGCCGCTGTGGTAGTTGCAAAGTCAGCTACAAATGGAAATTCATTACCAGCAGGAACTGCAACAGCTATAGGGTTGGTGCCTAACATTTTTTCGGCTGCATAAGTAGGTGCTACTAATGCACTCGCATTGGTCATTGCCATGCCAATCATATCCTGAGACAAAGCCATCATTGCATGATACCCAGCTATGCCAAAATGATTACTATTTTTTACACTCACCCATCCCGTGCCAACCTGCTTTGCTTTATTCATTGCAATTTGCATGGCTTTAGGAGCAACGACTAATCCCAAACCTTTATCCCCGTCCACCACTGCCGTAGATGGAGTTTCATGCACAATTTTAATATTGGGTGTAAGATTTATTCTACCGGCCTCCCATAAACGAACATACCCCACCAAACGAGCAATACCATGACTATCAATCCCTCTTAAATCTGCAGATAATAAAACAGTACTTGCCAAATGCGCATCCTCATTTGAACAACCCATCTTTAAAAAAACATGTAAAACAAAGGAATATAATTGTTGGTAAGTATATATGGAATTGCTCATAAATTATTTTTCGATAAATATTTCTTTGTGAGAGTTTGAAGTCAAATTCAACTATCAACAATTACTATTTTAATGATGCAAATTTACACATAAAAAAAGGTGTACCGAAGCACACCTTTATAAATTTAGTTGATTGCACTAAAATGGCAAATCATCTGCCATATTTTCATCACCAGTTGACGCAGCATTTGGTGTATAAGTTGCACCCGCACTTTGATCGGGCGCTGGACTATCTCCACCATTTCCTCTACTTCCTAATAATTGTACAGAAGCGATACGTAAAGTTAATGAAGCACCATTACGACCATCCGCAGTGGTATACGTTCTTACATCTGGTGTACCTTCAACATACACTTGTGTCCCTTTCTTTAAATAAGGCGCTACCGCAGTTCGATCTGTCCAATAAGAACAATCTACCCAGGTTGTTCTGTCTTTTTGATTGCCTTGCGCATCTTTGTACCTTTCTGTATGTGCAACATTAAAGTTGATTACAGACTTTCCATTCACATTGTTTACTTGGGCATCTTTGCCCAAATTTCCGATTACTTGTAACTTGATCATTTTCTTAAATTTTGTCGTTATATGGCAGTGAAGATAGTATTTTTCGGTAAATGAGTTACTTTTGTGCCAAGCCAACTTTTAACTGGCCAAAGACTATGAGTAAAAAAGGTAAGGTTTTAGTCGCTATGAGCGGCGGAATTGACAGTACAGTCGCAGCCCTTATGCTGCATAATGAAGGTTACGAAGTGGTGGGTATCACCATGAAAACCTGGGACTACTCTACCAGCAATACCAACGGCAAAGAAACAGGATGTTGTAATATTGATTCCTTTAATGATGCGCGATTAGCTGCCGTGAACAATGGATTCCCCCATTATATATTAGATATTAGAGATGAGTTTGGGGATTTTGTAATTGAAAACTTTGTTGAAGAATATTTAGCTGGTCGCACTCCCAACCCCTGCGTAATGTGCAACACCCATATAAAGTGGAGAGCATTGTTAAAACGTGCCGATGCTTTGGGTTGCGATTTTATTGCAACTGGCCACTATGCAAAAGTGCGTCAACATTCCAATGGGCGTTATGTGATATCAAAAGGCTTGGATGAAACCAAGGACCAGAGTTATGTATTATGGGGTGTAGATCAGGATTTATTAAGTAGAACCATATTGCCTTTAGGCGGTATGCATAAAACAGCTATTCGTCAAATGGCCATTGATATGGGCTACCCCGAGTTGGCTAAAAAAAGTGAGAGCTACGAAATTTGTTTTGTTCCAGATAATGATTACCGTGGATTTTTAAAAAGACGTATAGAAGGTTTAGAAGAAAAAGTTAACGGAGGATGGTTTGTAGATACAAAAGGAAAAAGATTGGGCAAACATAAAGGGTATCCTTTTTATACGATTGGACAAAGAAAGGGATTGGAAATTGCTTTGGGCAAACCTGCTTATGTAACAGCCATTGATCCCGAAAAAAATATTGTTGTTATTGGCGAAGAGAAAGATTTAGATTCTAACGATATGTTGGTTTCTAAAATTAACTGGATTAAATATGACCATTTAGAAGGTCCTACCGATTTAATGGCCAAGATAAGATACCATGACAGCGGTGCGTTATGTACACTATCTCACACCGATAATGGTGTTCAAGCAAGATTTTATCAAAATGTAAAAAGTATTGCGCCAGGTCAAAGTGCAGTATTTTATGAAGGAGATGATGTGGTTGCTGGCGGCATTATTCAAAGCGGGGCCTTAATACCAAGTTTGTCTTAATTATATTTACTCAGCAATTTTTTCTAATAAAGCGCCGAATAAAGTATCTGCTTGTTGGGTGTATCCGGTATAATATTGTTGCTTCACCACTTTGAATTTACCAGAAGCTAACAATGCTTCTACATTATTTTCGTTTTCGTCTTTATACACAGAACAAGTAGCAAATAATAAATGTCCATGCAATTTTACAGTAGGAATAATATTATGCAAAATTTGAGATTGCAATTTGGTATACTTATTCAATTGAGTCTCTGTAAAATAAGCTAACTGTTCCGGCGTTCTACCCCAGGTACCACTTCCAGAACAAGGCACATCGGCAAAAACAAAATCAAACGGTTTCTTAATATCAAAAGACTGCGTTAAATCAATTTCTTGCACACTTGCAGGACGTATACCAGCCTCTTGCAAACGTTTATCTGCATTAAATAAAATACTTTCTCTAATATCCGACACATGCATCCTTATATTGGACATAGTATCAAACATTAAAATGGTTTTTCCCCCACTCGCTGCACAGGCATCCCAAACTTGTATGGGATGTTCTACACTCGTGGGCACTAATAACAAAAGTTCTGCAAGTGCTTGTGAATTTAAATCCTGTATTACTACTTCCTTATTAAGTTCTAAAATATTTTGCAATGAAGTAGTATTTGCAAAAGCAAATGCATTTTCTGCAACTTCTTTATATTCAATTTGAGCAGCATGTAATTTTTGAACCACTTTATCCTTTTGCCAAGGACGAATACGAATGAATAATAAAGGCTGTGTTTGATGCGACTGCACAAATTTATCCGAATCTATTTTATTGGAAATTTTATTGGCCAAAGGAAAGGATTTTACTTCCTTCCTAAAATGCGCATAACAAAGTGCACTTATATTTTTACGATCCTTACTACCATGTTTTTTGTTGGCTGCAAAATATTTTTTCAAATAATTGGCAAGCGGCTCTTCCCCATGATAAGCTGCTAATAATTTTTTGGCAATATCTTTATGAACTGCATAATGCATTACAATTCTAATAAGCTGGCAACTGGATCTTTTCCAATTAATAATAAAGAAGGATTTTCTAATAACTCTTTTACCCTTACTAAGAATCCAACACTTTCACGACCATCAATGATACGGTGGTCGTAACTTAATGCCAAATACATCATTGGTAATATTTTCACCTCCCCATTTACGGCCATTGGACGCTCTTGAATTTTGTGCATTCCTAAAATTGCAGACTGTGGAATATTAATAATGGGTGTACTCATTAAACTACCAAAAACACCTCCATTAGTAATGGTAAAAGTCCCTCCCGTTAAATCTTCGGTGGTTAATTTTGAGTCTCTCGCCTTTCCAGCTAAAACAAGCACACTCTTTTCAATCTCTGCCATGCTTAAGCTTTCTACATTTCTAATTACAGGCACCGTTAACCCTCTTGGAGTACTAACTGCTATACTAATATCGGCATAATCGTGATACAAAATTTGATCTCCGTCAATAAATGCATTTACACTTGGCCATTCAGTTAAAGCAATCGCACAAGCTTTAGCAAAGAAACTCATGAAACCTAAATTCACGCCATGTGCTTCCTTAAATTTATCTTTGAATTGTTTTCTTATTTGCATAATCGCCGTCATGTCTACTTCATTAAAAGTAGTTAACATAGCTGTGGTGTTTTTTGCTTCCACTAAACGACGGCTAATTGTTTTTCTTATATTGCTCATTTTCTCAGGACGCACATTGCGAGAAAATAAATCTTGTCCATTAAATTGAATTTTACCAGGATTATTCAATGCATCTAACACATCAATTTTAGTAATCTTTCCAGCATATCCACTTGCTTTAATTTGAGTAGTATCAACCTTTTTATCCGCAATAATAGCTGCTGCTACTGGTGTTGCTTTCACATTATTAGGAACTGCTGTCACAGGCGCTTGACTATTTTGTACAGGAGCAGGAGTAGTAGCTGCTGCAACTGGCGCTTCCGCATGAGCTGGCTTAGGAGCTGTCTCGTCGATATCTGCTAATACATCTCCAATTAATATACTATCTCCTTCCTTTGCTTTGTGAAATAACACACCGGCTTGTTCAGCATTCACTTCAAAAGTGGCTTTCTCACTTTCTAATTCTGCAATCACTTCATCACGGTCTACCCATGCTCCTTCGGCCATTGTCCATTTTAACAAAGTTACTTCTGTGATTGACTCTCCTACTGTTGGTACTTTTATAGAAATCATAATTGAAACTAATTAATATTTAAATCGAAAATGCGGTTGTTAAAATGTCCGCTTGTTCTTTAGCATGAATTTTCATATAGCCTGTTGCAGTAGATGCACTTGCCTGTCTGCTAATAACACCAAACTTAATGGCTTTTAAATTCATTTGCAAAAAGCTAGCTGCACCCATATTTTGAGGCTCTTCCTGTACCCAGAACCACACTGCTTTGTCGTACTTCTGTTGCAATGCTTTTATTTGATTCACTGGCAATGGATACAATTGCTCTAAACGCACAATAGCAATATCGTTTCTGTTCTCAGATTTTTGTTTTTCTGCTAATTCATATGAAATTTTACCTGAGCAGAACAATACTTTTTTTACTTGCGTAGGATCCTTAACAAAAGTATCATCTAATACTTCTTTAAATCCGCCCTCTGTGAAATCTTTAATATCACTAAAAGTCCATGGACTTCTCAAATTCGCTTTTGGAGAGAAGTTAATCATTGGCTTACGGAAATTCCATGTTAATTGACGACGCAATGCATGGAAGAAGTTTGCAGCAGTAGTAATATTTGTAATTACCATATTGCACTCAGCACATAATTGTAAATATCTTTCCAATCTTGCACTACTATGTTCAGGCCCTTGTCCCTCATATCCATGTGGCAATAACATCACTACTCCATTTTGTCTTTGCCATTTTTGTTCACCTGCAGCAATAAATTGATCAATGATAGTTTGTGCACCATTAGAGAAGTCTCCAAATTGCGCTTCCCAAATAACCAAGGCTTGTGCATTGGCTAATGCATATCCATATTCAAAACCCAATACACCATACTCACTTAACAAAGAATTGTAAACTCTAAAAGGTTGTTGGCTTTGGGCAATATGATCTAATCGACAATATTGCTGGTTTGTATTTTCATCAAATAATACAGCATGTCTATGACTGAATGTACCACGCTTCACATCCTGACCACTCATTCTCACTGTTTTACCTTCTGCCAACAAAGATGCATAGGCCATTAACTCACCCGTTGCCCAGTCAATTTTATTTTCAGTCTCAAATAATTTCACTTTCTCCTGAATTAATTTCTCCACTTTTTTTAATGGAGTAAAACCTTCAGGCCATCGCATTAATGCGTTAAAAATGTATTTTGCTTTATCGGCACTTATCGAAGTGTCTGGTGAAGATTCAAAATCGGCAGGTGTAGCTTTTTGCATTGCCTTCCATGCCAATTCTGGCGCTTGATATTTGTAAGGCAGTGGATTTTGCTTTACCTCATCCAGGCGTGCTTGCAAGTCGGACCAAAATTTTTGTTCCATTTCTTTTGCTAAATTTTTAGCATCAGCAGTTCCATTTTGTAAAAGAAACTCCACATAAGTTTCTCTTGGATTTTTATGTTGCTCAATTAATTTATACAATTGAGGTTGGGTATATTTAGGATCATCCCCTTCATTATGTCCATGTTTTCTATAACATACCATGTCCACAAAAATATCCGATTGATAAATTTGACGGTATTTTGTTGCAATCACTACTGCCTTATATACTGCTTCGGCGTCATCCCCATTCACATGCAATACAGGTGCCTGCACCATGGCTGCAACCGATGTACAATAGTTCGCACTTCTAGCATCATCAAAGTCCGTTGTAAATCCAATTTGATTATTAATTACAAAATGTATGGTTCCACCCGTTCTATATCCATGCAAATCACACATTTGTAAAATTTCATACACGATACCTTGTCCTGCAACTGAAGCATCACCATGAATTAAAATAGGCAATACTTTCTTAAAATCTTTCCCATACAAAACATCTGCCTTTGCGCGCGCAAATCCTAAAACAACTGGATCCACCGCTTCTAAATGCGATGGATTTTGCATTAATTTTAAATGCACACTTTTATTTGCATTTGTTGTTACTTCAGAGCTATAACCCATATGATATTTCACATCACCACTTCCCATAGTTTGATCCAATACTGCTGTACCTTCAAATTCACTAAATATTTGTTCATAAGTTTTGCCCATGATATTCGCTAGCACATTTAAACGACCGCGATGCGCCATACCAATCACTACTTCTTGTACACCATTATCGGCACCAACATTAATTATCGCATCTAATGCTGCAATTGTAGACTCTCCGCCTTCAAGAGAAAATCTTTTCTGACCAATATATTTTGTGTGTAAAAACTTTTCAAAAATCACACCCTGATTTAATTTCTCTAGAATGCGTCTTTTTTGATCTATAGCAATGGGTTCTGAAAAAGAATGCTCCATCTCATTGGTTAACCAATCTACTTTCTCTTGATCTGAAATATATTTAAACTCAATACCAATATTTTTTGCATATGCATTTTGTAAATGCGCAATAATGTTTTGTAAGCTAGTAGCACCTAATCCCAATAAATTACCTGCAAAAAATGTAGTGGTTAAATCGGATTCACTTAATCCAAAGAAATTTAATTCTAAATTAGCGTGCCTATCTTTTCTAGCTCTAATTGGATTGGTCTTCGCAATTAAATGGCCTTTATTTCGGTAACCCAATATTAAACGATATACATTAATTTCTTTTGCCCAGTCAATTGAACTAAGATCACTACTTGTATTTGAATGAGATAAACTTGAAGAAGTTACAGTTTGATTTGCAGATGCATTTACAACTGATTGACTTGTACCATTTTGCATGGCAAAATCAAAACCTTCAAAAAACTTTTTTAATTCAGTATCAATTGAATTGGGATCCTGTAAAAACTGTTGATACATCCCCTCAATGAAAGAAGGGTGAGAATTGGTTATGTAAGAAAAATCCTTCATTTAGATTACTTGCTTTATTTGAAATTCTAGGAGCGCAAATATCGCGCAATTCATTGATTTAAAAGGAAAATTTCAGCAAAAACAATACAGAATTTTATTGTTTTCTAAATTCAAAAACAGGTAGAAAAGAACAATTTCTTTGAAGGGTTCTTAGATATTCTTAATTATCACTTAAATAATTGAATATCAACATTTTACAATGATTTTATATTTTTTTTCATTTTAATTTTAATAATTAGCCTTCTTCCCTTACCTTTGCCCTCCTGAAAATTAATTAGTACATGGCAAATCATTCGGCTACCAAAAAAGATGTAAGACAAGCAACAAAGCGTCGCGATAGAAATCGTTATTACGGTAAAACAACGCGTAATGCAATTCGTGAATTAAAGACAATTGGCGAGCAAGCTACTTACAATGAGAAATTACCAAATATCATTTCTCAAATTGATAAATTAGCAAAGCGTGGAATTATCCATAAAAATAAAGCGGCTAATTTAAAGAGCAAATTGACTAGACACACTGCTGTTGCTCCAGTTTCTAAAAAGAAGTAATTTACAAGCGAACTGCTTTTACAATATAGAAATCCTGCCTTACCGGCGGGATTTTTTTTTGTAGCTTTGCCCCATGACTGAAAAAATACTTATCCTCGATTTCGGGAGTCAATACACCCAACTTATTGCACGCGCAGTAAGAGAAGCCAATGTATATTGTGAAATTAAGCCCTTCAACTCCCCTGTTGAATTCGATGCAACGCTAAAAGGGATCATTTTAAGTGGATCTCCTGCCAGCGTTAACGAAACAGATGCCCCAAATGTGGATATTCAAGCCATGTTGGACAAGCTTCCTGTTTTAACCGTTTGTTATGGAGCTCAATTAAGCGCTAAGAACTTTGGGGGCAAAGTAGAGAAGTCAAATAAAAGAGAATACGGACGTGCACAATTACGTATTCTAAAAGACGACATTATTTTTAAGAACATCGCCAATAATAGCCAGGTATGGATGAGCCATAGCGATTCCATTACCCAATTACCTGAAAATTTTGAACTATTAGCCGATACAGACAGTATTCCGGTGGCTGCTTTTAGAAAAAGTGCTGATGCTGGAAATAGTTTACATGGTTTTCAGTTCCACCCGGAGGTATACCACTCTACTGAGGGTAAAACTATGATCAAAAACTTTTTGGTGGACATTTGCGGATGTAGCCAAAATTGGACACCAGCTTCCTTTGTAAATGAGACCGTAGAAAAGCTAAAAGCACAAATTGGAGACGGTCATGTGATAATGGCATTAAGTGGCGGGGTGGATAGCACGGTAGCAGCTACTTTAATTCATAAAGCAATTGGCGCGCGCCTTCATGGGATATTCGTAGACAATGGGGTTCTAAGAAAAGATGAGTTCCAAAATGTTTTGGATATATACAAATCTGTAGGATTAAACGTAAAAGGCATAGACGCTAAACAAATGTTTTATGATGCCTTAGCAGGTAAGTCGGACCCTGAAGAAAAGCGAAAAATTATAGGTAAACTATTTATAGATGTATTTCAAATAGAATCATCTAATATGTTGGAAGCCAAATTTTTAGGACAAGGAACTATTTATCCTGACGTGATTGAAAGTGTAAGTGTTCATGGACCTTCTCAAACCATCAAATCACACCATAATGTTGGAGGCTTACCCGATACCTTACACCTAAGCTTAGTGGAGCCATTAAGATACTTATTTAAGGATGAGGTTCGTAAAGTAGGCCTTGAACTAGGCATTCCTGCAGACCTTATTAATAGACACCCTTTCCCAGGCCCAGGTTTAGCCATTCGTATTTTAGGTGAGATTACCCCCGAAAAAGTGAATTTATTGCAACGTGCAGACGACATATACATGAGATCACTTAAAGAATTTGACCTCTATACTAAAGTTTGGCAGGCCGGCACAATTCTTTTACCTGTTAAAAGTGTGGGTGTAATGGGTGACGAAAGAACCTATGAGTATACAGTAGCCTTAAGGGCGGTTACCTCGGTAGACGGAATGACTGCCGATTGGGCGCACTTGCCTTATGAGTTCCTAGCCCATGTGAGCAATGCAATTATCAATGAAGTACGCGGTATAAACCGAGTTGTTTATGATATTAGCAGCAAACCTCCAGCAACCATAGAATGGGAATAATAATTAGTTCATAGTCCTTCTTAGGTTGCTTATTTTATCCTGAAGGCTGTTAACTACCCCAGCTAACTGGTCCACATCCCACATAGGCTGACTCCCTGCTTTGTGAATGATATATACTGCCTTCCAAACCTCTACTATATCTTGACTATTTACTTGATATGGCTCATATAATGGATTGTCACTCAATAAAGTAAGCTTTTCTTTATTGTCGTCATTGGTAATAATTCTTTTATATACAACCCCGTCTGCATTGGAAACAACTATGTAAGTATTGGAGTTCTTTACGTCCTTAATACTATCCACTTTCTCCCCAACAATCACTGAACCGCTAGGCGTAGGCAACATACTGTCCCCGATGATTTCAAAAGCGCGGTAATCACCTGGTGCCAACATTGGCAATGTAAAGGTATTTAGCTCGTCTAGAAACTCAGGATCAGCATATCCTGCCAAATATCCTGCAGCGGCTTTAACCGGCACAAAAGGCACGATTGGGGCTGCTGAACTTGACTTATCCATTTTCATGGAACGACGACGGTCTAAATAGGACATTCCAGCACCTGTATCGTCAACAGATGAGCCTTTTTGTGAAAGATCCTGAAACAGGAATTCTTCCAAACTAATATTAAATAAAGCACAAATGGCTTCCTGTACTTCTAGTCGAGGCTCGGCCCTTTCTTCCTCATAAGCACCCACTAAGGAACGCTTAATTTGTAATTGATTGGCCATTTCCTCCTGTGTCCATGCGCGCTGCTTTCTGATGTACTTTAAATTCTTACCTGCGTATGACATAACTAATGATTTTAGTGCAATTTACTAATTTATTTAGTATTTCCAAATTTTTTTAGTATTTTTTTTTCAGTGCCCCTTGATTAACTTGCAGTATGGCTAAAACTAAATCCGAAAAACCCCTTATTTTAATCACCAACGACGATGGCATCACGGCCCCAGGTATTAAAGCCCTGGTTCAGGCTGCCCTCCCATTTGGTAAAGTCGTAGTTGTTGCTCCCGATAAACCACAAAGTGGAATGGGACATGCAATCACCCTTGGACACCATCTAAGGTTAACAAAAGTTGATTATATGGAAGGCGTGGATGCCTATGCATGCAGTGGCACCCCTGTGGACTGTGTTAAATTAGCAGTAGATAAAGTAATGCATCGTAAACCCACTATTTGTTTGAGTGGCATAAACCATGGCGCCAACCATTCTATTAATGTAATTTATTCTGGCACCATGTCGGCCGCATTGGAAGCATCTATCGAAAGTATTCCAAGTATTGGATTTAGTTTATTGGACTTAAGTATTGATGCAGACTTTACCGCAGCGGCTCATTTTGCAGGCATCATCATTGAAAAAGTATTGGCCGATAAAAACTCGGATAAGCATTTATGTTTAAATGTCAATATTCCAAAATTAGAAACCAAACTCATTAAAGGCATTAAAATATGTAAACAGTCTTATGCTAAATATGAGGAGAAATATGTGGAGCGAAAGGATCCTTATGGAAAGAAATATTTTTGGTTAACCGGCGAATTTGTAAACTTCGATAAATCAAAAGATACGGATGTATGGG
>JBANFX010000007.1:0-49296 GCA_037975805.1 Bacteroidota bacterium
TTTCCAACCCAACGGGAGCAAAACTTTTTAAGTAAATATTAAAAAGTATCTTTAAAAAAGAGGAGCGTTTTTAAAACGCCCCTCTTTTTATATTTCTGAAATTATTTTTTTGCTTTAAAACTCCAGGTAAAATGGAATTTGGCAACAATTTCACCATTTTCATTCTTTCCTTCAGATTTACAAACAAGTGTTTGCCCTTCACCTGTTTCAATGGCTCGATTAATGGCTTCTTCTACCTTTATTCCGTCGTTACAGGTAAAACATAATTTACCTGTTCCCTTTTTTAAATACTCGGCCTCCATTTTTATTACCAACATGCTTACTTTAGGGGATCTATTATATATATGACCAAATGCAAGTAAGCCAGTGCTCATTTCGGCAGCCATAGCTTCTGCTGCAAAGTATACTGATTTAAACGGATTTTTGCTAAACCAACTATGCTTAACCAAAATGGTGCATGCTTGTTCGTTAATACTTTTAAGTTTAAGACCAACAAAGAATGCAGCTGGTAATTTTGTTGCCAAAAAAAATCCAAAACGAATGGGGGAACTTATTTTTTGTACAAAAATTTTGAAATGACTATTCATAGTTTAAAATTTCCCAATGAAAATACAGATTAGATTTCAAATTTTTGCCTTTATTTATAGCATATAAACCTTAAATTTAGGGACTAAACAAAAGTAATATGCCACAAGGACTTCAATCTTATGACTATCTCGTATTTGTATTGTATTTTATTATTATAGCTAGTTATGGTTTTTGGATTTATAAACGTAAGCAAGTAGCTACAGTTAATACCACCGACTTTTTTTTAGCAGAAGGTCAGTTAACCTGGTGGGCCATTGGAGCGTCTTTAATTGCATCTAACATTTCGGCAGAGCAGTTTATTGGCATGAGTGGGAATGGGTTTAGGTTGGGATTAGCCATTTCAGCTTATGAATGGTTGGCTGCTATTTCACTTGTGGTAGTGGGTATATTTTTTATGCCGGTATATTTAAAAAACAAAATATACACGATGCCGCAGTTTTTAAAAACAAGGTATAATGAAACTGTAGCAATGATGATGGCCATTTTTTGGTTGTTCTTATACATTTTTGTAAACTTAACTTCTATTTTATATTTAGGATCTATTGCTATTAACAATCTTACAGGAGGCGCGCATTTTCATTTAATTATGATTGGCTTAGCCTTATTCGCATTAATTATTACACTCGGTGGTATGAAAGTTATAGGATACACCGATGTGATTCAGGTACTGGTATTAACGGTAGGTGGTTTAATTACATCCTATATTGCGTTAACAGTAGTAGGCCAAAAATTTGGTTTTGGTAAAAATGCAATCGCGGGATTAAATCATTTAATCCATGTAGCACCCGATCATTTTAAAATGATATTTGACAAACCAGGAGCTGGCGCTTCACAAAAACAAATAGACGATTACTCATCATTACCTGGCCTTGCGATGATGGCTGCAGGGATGTGGATAGCCAATTTAAATTATTGGGGATGTAATCAATACATTACACAAAGAGCATTGGGGGCAGATTTAAATACCGCAAGATCGGGAATCTTTTTTGCTGCGTTTCTAAAATTATTTATGCCCTTGCTTGTTGTTATTCCGGGTATAGCAGCTTATGTTTTATTTAATAATGGTGAATTGCAAAGTCAAATGATTGTAAATGGAGAACTCATTCAAGATAATGCTTATTCTTCTGTGATCGGGTTCTTACCAATGGGTTTAAAAGGCTTATCCATGGCTGCTTTAACAGCTGCTATAGTTGCATCTTTAGCGGGAAAGGCAAATAGTATTTCAACTATTTATTCTTTAGATATTTATAAAAAATATGTAAACAAAGAGGCGTCTGATACAAAAACAGTGTATACTGGACGAATCATAATTGTAATTTCTTTAATTATTGCAATAGCAATAAACTGGAACGATACATTAGGTATTGGAGGTAAAGGTGGTTTTGAGTTTATACAAAAGTACACAGGCTATATATCACCAGCCATCTTTCCTGTTTTCTTATTAGGTTTCTTCTGGAAAAAAACAACTTCTAAAGCAGCGATTACGGGCATTATACTCGGATTGTTACTCGCCATTTTGTTTGACAAGTTCTTACCAAGCATGTTAGGCAATGAAACTTTATTATATACAGCACTTCCTAATGGACATGGTGGATTTGAAATTCCTTATTTAATTCAAATGGGCTGGGTGTTTTTATTTACCTGTATCATTATGGTATTGGTAAGTTTAATAGATATAAAAGGACAAGTACACGCCAATTCATTACAAGAGGATACAACAAGGTATAAATTAACAAATGCCCATATTGCAATGATTGTTGTCATTTTAATAGTTGTTGCTGGGTTGTATATTCGTTTTTGGTAAAATTTAAAGTATGCAGAAAAGAAATTTATTTTTTATGGTCATTGCTTTAATTGTACAAATTAATGTTGATGCACAATTAAAAAAAGCAGCCAAGTTGGAGAAAAATGTTAGCACCATCATTACCAATGTAAAAATAATTGATGGCACTGGAGTTGCTGGAAAAATGGGATCAGTGAAAATAAATAATGACATCATTGTAGAAGTCGGCAATTTAAATGTAACAGCAACGGACAATGTAATTGATGGAAAAGGATTGGTATTGGCACCAGGTTTTATTGACGCCCATAGTCATCATTTGGGGGACTTACAAAAAAAGCCATCAGGATTATCAACTTCAAATCAAGGCATAACTACCATTGTAATTGGTCAGGATGGGGAAAGTTATCCAATGGACTCTTTGGAAAAAGATATGCAAACTATTCCTGTAGTGGCCAATGTTGCAAGTTATACTGGTCATTCTAGTTTGAGAGAAGAAGTAATGGGAGAAAAAAATGTATTAAGGCAAGCAACGCAGGAGGAAGTAAATAAAATGAAAGAAATTTTATCGCGCGAATTATCGAAAGGTGCGTTGGGTATTTCAACAGGCCTTGAATATGAGCAAGCATTTTATTCAAGCAGAGACGAAGTGTTGCAACTTGCAAAAGTAGCAGCTAAAGCAAATACTCGATATATAAGTCATATAAGAAGCGAGGATGTAACTATGGCAGATGCTTTAGACGAGATCATACAAATTGGTAAGATCACTAAAATGCCGGTACAAATCTCACACATAAAATTGGCTAAAAAATCAGATTGGAATACAGCTGCTAAAATCA
The DNA here is from genome assembly GCA_037975805.1 of Bacteroidota bacterium. Classification (GTDB taxonomy): domain Bacteria; phylum Bacteroidota; class Bacteroidia; order Chitinophagales; family Chitinophagaceae; genus Sediminibacterium. The sequence continues at coordinate 3,208 of JBANFX010000007.1, forward strand.
TTGCACAATTAGAAAAAGCAAGAACCGAAGGAGTGCAAATTACAGCAGATGTATATCCTTATACATTTTGGAATTCTACTTTACGCGTTTTATTCCCTTCGAGAGACTATACAAATATGGAGAGTGCTCAATTGGCAGTTACTCAATTATTTGATCCTTCCGCATCGTATATTGTACAATATGCGCCTCAACCTAGTTATGTTGGGAAAACTTTATCGGCAATTGCAAAAGAAAGAAATGAGTCAGAAGCACAAACCTTAATGAGTTTAGTTTCCATTGCGGCTGACTTTAAAGAAAAGAACCCTGGATACAATGGAAGTATCGAAGCTATTGCAGCAAAATCGATGAGCGAATCAGATGTTTCAAATTTTATACAATGGCCTTATGCTGTAATTTGTTCCGACGGAAATGGTGGCGGACATCCTAGAGGATATGGTTCTTTTACGAGAGTTTTGGGAAAGTATGTTAGAACAGAGAAAATATTGACTTTAGAAAATGCAATTCATAAAATGACTGCACAAACCGCTCAATATTTAGGTATCAAAGACAGGGGCGTAATTGCAGTTGGTAAAAAAGCAGATTTAGTATTATTGAATCCGGAAACAGTTATAGATCATGCAGTGATTGGCAATAGTAATGCACTTTCAACAGGCATTGAAATGGTATGGGTAAATGGACAACTTATTTATAAGGATCAAAGTCCCACAGGTTTGAAACCAGGAAAACTTATTAAGCGTTAATTTATGCGCTCTATGATTTAATTTCAATCACTTTAAATACAAATTCAAAAAAGGTAATGAATAATTCGAATAACAATGCCATTGTACTTACCAATGGATTACTTACTTCAGCAGATGCTAAAACTGCTCACGGCTTAATTAGAGGAACAGAAAGGTTTAATATCATTGGTATCGTAGACTGTATAAATACAGCAGGTAAGGATGCAGGTGAATTACTGGATGGTATGCACAGAAATATTCCAGTTTTTGAAAATTTCGAATCTGCAATTGCTCAATTTAAAAACATACATTATTTAGTAATTGGTGTAGCAACTGTGGGAGGTAAGTTGCCTGGCAATATGTTGGAGGTGGTCATTAAAGCAATTGATGCAGGGTTGTCCATTGTAAATGGATTACATGAGTATTTAAATGAAAAGCCGGAAGTTGTTGCATTGGCAAAATTAAAAGGTGTTCAATTAATTGATGTTCGAAAACCTAAACAAAGAGAAGATTTACATTTTTGGACGGGAGAAATATTTAAAGTGACCGCCCCTATTATTGCCGTTATAGGAATGGATTGTGCAATGGGTAAAAGAACTACGGCCAGAATGCTAAGACAAGCATGTGAAGCCAATGGCTTAAATGGTCAAATGATATATACGGGACAAACGGGTTGGCTACAAGGAGGGAAATATGGATTTGTTTTTGATTCTACATTAAATGATTTTGTTTCAGGCGAACTTGAACATGCAATTGTAAGTTGCTGGAAAGAAACCAATGCTGACTATATTTTTTTAGAGGGACAATCATCACTTAGAAATCCAAGTGGTCCATGTGGAATTGAATTGCTTATATCGGGTAATGCTAAACATGTTGTATTGCTGTTTGCTCCAAAAAGAAAATATTTTGATAATGATGAACATTGGGGAGTCATACCAACAGTAGAATCCGAGATTGAAATCATTGAAAAATTGGGATCCAAAGTAATTGCGGTGGCAATTAATACGGAAGATTGTACCACCCAGGAGGCATTTGATTATCAAAAGCAATATGAACAAAAATTAAATATACCCGTATTGCTGCCTATCCAAGAAGGAGTTGCTAAATTAATACCCGTATTAAAAGGGTTAAAAAAATAAATATGAAAATTACTGCTGTACGCTCTTATTTAAAAAACATGGCTTTAACAAAGCCATACACAATTGCCTACAATACATTTTCGGATGTAAGCCTTGCATTTTTTGAAGTGGAATTAGAAAATGGAATTATTGGCTATGGTTCAGGTAGTCCTGCCGAGGATGTGGTGGGAGAAACTACTCAACAAACTGTTAAAAATCTTCAAACTGCATTTGTGCAAAACTTGGTTGGTAGGGACATTAGACAGTTTCAGCAAATTATTTTTGAAACCATTCATCATTTTCCGCATTTACCTGGAACACAGGCTGCCATTGACATTGCTTTACATGATGCTTTTGCAAAACTAATAGGAATTTCGGTCACTGAATTTTATGGACAAAAAATAAAAGCATTACCCACTTCGGTTACTATTGGGATTAAAAATGTAGAAGAAACAGTTGCAGAAGCAAAGGATTATAAAGCACTAGGATTTAAAATTTTAAAAGTAAAAACTGGATTAGATGTTCAAGAGGATATTGAAAGAGTTGTAAAATTAAAAGAAGCATTTGGAACACATTTTAAAATAAGGGTAGATGCAAATCAGGGGTATACTTTACAGCACTTGCAACAATTTATTACTGCTACCCAAGGAATGGATTTAGAGCTCATTGAACAACCCATGCCCGTGGGCAGCGAAAAAGAATTGTTAAACTTAAGTTGGTCTGAACGAAAGTTATTAGCAGCTGATGAGTCATTAAAAGATCCACAAGCAGCGCTGCAATTGGCTTCCAATAAAAAGCCATTTGGAATTTATAATATTAAATTAATGAAATGTGGAGGTCTTGTAGGCGCATTGGGCATTGCCAATATTGCTCAGCATGCTGCTATTGATTTGTTTTGGGGATGTAATGATGAAAGTATCATAAGTATTACGGCCGCTTTACACGTTGCTTATGCCTGCTCTAATACTAAATATATTGATTTAGATGGAAGCCTTGATTTGGCGGAAGATTTAGTCACTGGTGGTTTTAAAATTGTTGACGGTGAAATGCAGATTAATCATTCTCCAGGATTTGGCTTTTCAATTATACCTTAAATAAATAGCATTTATATAATAAATTTATGAGTACAACCGAATCGCTAAAGCCAAAAATTGGATTACGTGCTGCCACATTTTTAGTGGTGAGTGTAATTATAGGATCGGGGGTATTTAAAAAAATTGCGCCTATGGCGCAGGAGCTAGGCAGTCCATGGCTAATTATTTTATGTTGGGTATTAGCGGGTTTTATTAGTTTGGCTGGCGCCTTATCAACTGCGGAGATGGTAAGTATGTTTCCTAATTCTGGCGGAGAATATTTTTATTTTCAAAAAGTATACGGCCGTTTTTTTTCTTTCATTTACGGATGGTCAAGTTTTACTGTTATTAAAACAGCAGCGATCTCGGCGCTATCCTATATTTTTGCTCAGTCTTTAAACAGTTTATTTCCTTTACCAATTACAGGGAATGATGATACCTTTTTGGGGATAGCACTTTTTCAAAATTTGTCCATTAAAATACTAGCATCTGTTTTAATTATTTTGTTAACACTCTTAAACTACAGAGGCGTACAATTTGCCGAAAAATTAAGCAGCCTACTTACCTATTTAATGTTAATTGGTATAGTTGTTTTTATTGTATTTGGATTTTCTTCAGGAAAAGGTAATTATCAAAATATTACCCATAACAGTACTATAGCAAATCACTTAGCTCCTGAAGGATGGGATCTTATAAAAGCCTTATTTGTAGCAAGTTTGGGCGCATTTTGGGGATACGAAGGTTGGAACAATATCGCCTATATTGGCGAAGAGGTAAAGCAGCCAAAAAGAAACTTACCATTGGCTTTAGGGGTAGGTACCATTATTGTGATTGTTTCTTATGTGTTGTTAAATGTATTATTTGTATACATATTACCCATCGAATTTTTTATTGGTTTAAGTACTGACAGTAATAAAATCGCAGCAGTTGAAGTAGCAGGACAAATAAGTGGAGCTATTGGCATGACTTTAATTGCAAGCTTAATTGTTTTAACTACTTTAAATTCTACCAACAGTTCCATACTCATGTCGGCGCGGATTTTGTATGCTATGGCAAGGGATAAAATGTTTTTTAGTAAGGCAGCATCGGTGCATCCTAAATACAATACGCCTGATATGGCATTATTTATACAAGCTTTTTGGGCTATAATGCTTGTATTTTCTGGCACTTTTGATCAGCTTACCGATATGTTGGTATTTGCATCCTTCTTATTTTATGGAAGTACGGCGTTGGGTGTTATTATTTTAAGAATTAAACATCCCGAAATTGAAAGAAAATATAAAGTAATTGGGTATCCATTTGTACCAGCAATCTTTTGTATATTTTGTATAAGTCTCTTTATTAGTACAATTATAAATCAGCCCTATGCGGCATTTTGGGGTTTGAGTTTAATGGCAACAGGCATTCCTGTATATTATTGGTTAAATAAAAAGAGCAACTAAGTGTTAATTTATGTGCATAGGTATTCCCTGTGTAGGATAAGTTATATTTAACCCTAATTGATTCGCTGTTTTAATTTCATTTTTAATATTTAGTTCACAACCATTGCAGGGCTTGATGTGTGTTACAACTATTTGAACATTTTTCAAATTATTTTCGGACAGTGTATTTAATTTATTTAATTCAAGCATTAATAATTTAGGTGTTAAATGCCCAAACAATGCCTTGTCTGGTATACTATTGTCAAATGAAACTTCAATAAAAATACCTTTTAGCTTTTTGTTATAAACCAATGGTGCTATTGCTTTCCATAGTGTATTTAGTTTATCTGATTGTTCAACAGTATCGGCACCTGTATCTCCAAGATATAAAAGATAATCTTCATTGTTACGAACTAAAAAAGCACTGCTTTCATAGGGCTTTACATGACTTAAAGAAAATGCGGTTAGGTGTAAACTGGTATTTGGAATATTAATTTCTTTGTTTATTTCTAATCTTTGATAATTATACTTATTTAAAACTGGTTTATCTCCTTCACTTGCAAAATTTGCCCAACTATTCCAAGTAAAATAATTATTTCTTAAAACATCTATCACAGAGGGTAAGGCGTAAATAGGTTTCGCTATATCGTTGGGTGAATTAAGAATTAGGCCGGCTAAATGATCCAAATGACCATGTGAAATAAAATAGGCTTTTATGTATTTTTTTTGAATTTCTTCGGCCAAACTTGCATTAAATATATGTTGTGCCGCTAATTTTTGCAATCCGGCGTGAAGGGTGCCTGCATCTAAACATATATAATTACTATCGGAACTCGCTGCAACCATATATGCAGATAAATTTGCTTCATCAAGTCCCCCTTTTACGCCTAAGGGCATTACTTTAAATCCGCCTTTTGCCGGAATACCTTGAGCTTTAAGTGATTGGGCGACAAAGCACAGGAGCACAAAGCAAATATTTTTAAAATTCATATTAAATATTGATATATAATAAAAATAAAATATTTATCTTTAAATCTACACATGAAAATACTATTTACAATATTACTACTAGTTTCATTAAGTATGCATGGTCATGCCCAAGAAATGGAAACTACGCAAAAATCACTTTTTGTTGGTTATCCAAATCGAATCCATGAATTGGATAGTTTAATAACCAATGCAAGCAATTTCGCATTAAACAAAGCGGATTATCAAGAAAATTTTCAAAAAGCAATCAATGCAAATAATCAGTCAGATTCATTAATGCAAAAAGTAGCGTATAAATTCTTTAATGATTTAGCATATGGAAACAGAGTCCCAAAATTACAATATGAGGGCGCTAAGTTTAATATGAATGCTTATGATATTCCATCTTTAGTGAATTCATATGCTGAACAAAATAATTTGACAGCTTTAACCAATTATATTACGGGTCAATCCAAAGAGGTTGCAAACATTTTAGATTCCTTACATTATTATGCTGACCCTGCCCATGCCAATAAAGATAAAGTGGCACTGCTTGAAAAAGCAGCCAATGAGTTTAGGTGGTTAAGTGTGATTAAAAAAAATAATCGAATTATATTGGTGAATATTCCCGCTGCATTTTTTAAAGCCTATGACAGCAATAAACTTGTCATGTCAATGCGTGTAGTGGTGGGTAAGTCATGGACACAAACCAATACTTTATCTTCCCTCATAAAGCGTGTGGTATTAAATCCATATTGGCATGTTCCTGGAAGCATCATTAGAAATGAGATGATTCCTAAATTCAAAAATGACCAAGCTTATTTTTCAAAGCATAATTATACTGTAATTGACGGTGCAGGAAAAGTAGTTGATTTAAGTTCGGTAGATGCGAGTGCTTATTCTTCAAGCAATTTCCCTTTTTCAATTAGACAAGGAACAGGAGCGGGCAATTCACTAGGTTTATTGAAAATTGAATTTGATAGCCCTTCTGCTATTTATTTGCATGATTCTCCTGAGAAAAAACTTTTTAAAAACGAGAATAGATTTTATAGTCACGGTTGCGTAAGATTAGAGAAACCAATAGACGCAGGTAAATGGTTATTACAAGATGATACTAAAGAAATTGACAGCTTTGATTTTAAAAATCCTGGGAAATACAAAAAGCCTCAATACGTAAAGGTTAATATACCTACTCAAGTAATTATTTGGTATTCCTTGGTAGATTTTGATAACGAAGGTGGATTAAAATTCTATAAAAATATTTACAATAAAAAGTAAGTATCTACTTTTTACAATGCATTAGATAAATCGCTACAAACTTATCTATATATGCTTTATGCTCATTGAGAATAGAGTCTATATTTATTTCCTTAGTAATATTTGAACAACTATTAAATAAAAGCTGGTGATCACTTAACCAAGTTTCGGTATTTTCATGAAATGGAAAATCAATTAATGCATTTTCACAATCGTTATCAAGTATTTTAATATTAGAAATCATACTAAACATTAATTATCAAGAGCGTTTAAAATCTCACTACTACTAATACCTAAAGCAATTGCAATTTTATGTATTTGAAAAAGACTTGTGTTTATTTTTCCTAATTCAATTCTGCTAAGTTGTGTGTAATCCATGTCTGCTTGAAATGCCAAATTTTCTAATGTAAGATGTTTGTCTATTCTTAGTTTCCTAACTCTTTCCCCAATTAGCTTTACCACAGTATCTTTGTTGTGAGACATGATGCAATTTGGAATATTATCTTCGCCTTTTCAATGGCAAATATGCCATCATTTTTTATGGCCTTTATGCCATATAGTGTGCAATTAAAATAGCAGGAGAGAAAAATGATAAATCAAAATGAGCAATTCTCTGGAGTAGTTTTAAATCTATCTCAAGGTAAACATAATAATTATAATAAATTACATTTGGCTAAATTATAACAAATGTCTAAACATTTATATCCCTGTTTGTGGTTCAACGGAAATATTAAAGAAGCTACATCTTTTTATTGTTCTTTATTTGAAAATTCTTTAATACATGCAAACAACGAAATTGTAACAAAATTTGAAATTCAAGGCACTACTATTAAGTTGTTAAATGGAGGGTCTTTATTTACAAAAAATGCGTCCATTTCATTTTTTGTAAAGTGTGAGACTAAAGTCGAAATTCAAAAACTTTGTAATGCATTTATGGATGGTGGCAAAGTGATGATTCCATTAGGTAGTTATCCATGGTGTGAATATTATACTTGGGTAGAGGATAAGTACGGAATGTCTTGGCAGTTATTTTTGGGAACACTTGAAGCAAATGAACAAAAAATAATTCCTAGTTTATTATTTACTAAAGAAGTATTTGGGAAAGGCTTTGAAGCAATGAAATTTTATACAGGTATTTTTAAAGAAGGAAAAATAACCAGTAACTCTTTATATGAACAAGGGGAAGGGCAACCAGTAGGAAGTTTAAAATTTGGAAGTTTTACTTTAAATCAATCGCAGTTTGCAGCAATGGATGGGCCAGGTGAACATAAGTTTTCATTTAACGAAGGCGTCTCCTTTGTTGTTGAATGCAAGGATCAAGAAGAGGTGGATTATTATTGGGACCAATTAACTGAAGGAGGGCATGAGGGGCAATGTGGTTGGTTAAAAGATAAGTTTGGGGTTTCCTGGCAAATTATACCTACTGTATTAAATGAGTTAATGAGTCAGCCTGAAACCGCTGAAAAAGCTAGAAATGCCTTTATGAAAATGAGAAAGTTTGTAATAAAAGATTTATATTAAATATATAAAATATTAATAATCAATTAAATAATAATTTTATTTAATTCAAAGTGTAATTTTAACATATTAAAAAGGGAGCTTGTTGTACCTTTGCACCCCTTATAATATGTTTAAACAGATTTCCATACTCGTTTTATGTATCGTTTTGAGTATACACACAAGAAGTAATTCGGTTGTGTTGTCAAAGCCTACAACAACAAATAACTTGTTGACCACGTTAACCAGTAGCCTAGATATCAATAGAGATGCTTTGAAGTTGGCTTTGGATGGCTATGAAAAATTAAAAGAGCAGGGTAAACTAAACAATGTTCATTACTTAACCATCATTGATTTTAGTAAACCAAGTACATCCAATCGTTTTTACGTAATTGATATGGAACAGGGACAATTATTATTACAAACCTTAGTAGCACACGGAAAAAAATCGGGTACAGTATTCGCAAACACATTTTCTAATAAAGACGCATCTTCCAAAAGCAGTTTAGGTTTTTATGTAACTGGTAAAACCTACATTGGAAAGCATGGTACTACGCTAGAACTTGAGGGTCAAGAGAAAGGGATTAACGACAATGCAAAAGAAAGAGCTATTGTGATACATGGTGCCAATTATGTATCTGAATCTATTGCAAAACAACAAGGTTATATTGGCCGAAGCTTGGGTTGCCCGGCGGTTCCAAATGACCAGGTGAATACTATTATTGAAGCCATACAAGGGGCGTCTTGTTTATTTGTGTATGCGCCTGTGAAATCCTACATGCGTCAGTCTACATTGGCAAACTAATTCTGCTTAAATTTGCACTTTATATAATATCATCAAGGTGCAAAAATTATGTGTAAGAAAACAGTTATCCTCTTTATTCTTTTATTTCCATTAATTACACAAGCTCAAAAAAAAGGCAGTAAAAAAACCACACAAGTTACGGCGGTTGCAGCCAACAGTTCTATTCAAGCACCTTTAAAACTGTGGTATGAGAGCCCCGCAAAATATTTTGAGGAGGCGATGTTAATTGGGAATGGAATGCAAGGCGCTACAGTATTTGGCGGCATTTCTATAGATAAAATATATTTAAATGATCTTACACTTTGGTCGGGTGAGCCAGTAAATGCAAACATGAATGCGACGGCCTATAAACATTTACCAGATGTTAGAAAAGCATTGCAAGAAAATAATTATAAAAAAGCCGATCAGTTAATAAAAAAATTACAAGGTAAGTTTTCTGAATCTTATGCTCCATTGGGAACCCTTTATTTGGAAGTAAATGACGACCCCTATATAAATGATTATTATCGTGATTTAGATATTGATAAAGCAATTGCATCTGTAAAAACCAGTTCAAATAATAATGTTATTGAAAGAGAATATTTGGTTTCAAATCCTGATAAGATATTTGCTATTCATTTAACAAGTAAAAAAGCAGGCGCTTTATCATTTTCTTTGAGATTTGAAACTTTGTTAAAATTTGAAAAAATTGTAAATAAGAATAATATACAAATACAAGGCGCAGCGCCTTCGAAAGCCGATCCTGTGTATTTGCAGAAAAAAAGTAATTCCGTTGTATTTGAAAATAAAAAAGGAACTCGGTTCACTACTATTATAAAAATTGAGAGTAACACCGGAAAAGTTTCCAATACCGACTCAACTATTAGTTTATCTGATGCAAATGAAGCAACTGTATATGTTTCAATGGCTACAAGTTTTAATGGATTTGATAAGGACCCTGTAACAAATGGACTCAATAATAATAATATAGCTAATTCGCAATTAAATAATGCTGTTGCGTTGGGATGGAATGAAATAAAAAAACGTCATCTACAAGATTATCAGCGTTTTTATAATAGAGTACAATTAAAATTAGCCAATAAGGATACGGTAAATTTACCAACGGATCAACGATTAATGCGCTATGCGAAAGGATTGGCAGATCCTTATTTAGAAACACTTTATTTTCAATATGGACGCTATTTATTAATAAGTAGTTCGCGCACCAATGGCGTGCCAGCAAACTTACAAGGTTTGTGGAATCCTTATTTGCAACCCCCTTGGTCAAGTAATTATACAATGAATATTAATGCTGAGGAAAATTATTGGTTAGCAGAAAACACTAATTTATCTGAAATGCATCTTCCATTTCTTCAGTTTATAAAAAATTTATCCATCACTGGTAAAACCACTGCTAAAACATTTTATAATATGCCCGGCTGGGTAACGCACCACAATTCTGATATATGGGCCATGTCAAATCCAGTTGGAAATTTTGGCAATGGCGATCCAGTTTGGGCCAACTGGGCAATGGGCGGTACTTGGGCAAGTACACATTTATGGCAACATTATTTATATACAGGAGATAAATCATTTTTAGAAAAACAAGGCTATCCTTTAATGCGTGGTGCTGCTGAATTTTGTTTAGCATGGTTAATAAAAGACAGTAGTGGAAAATATATAACATCGCCTTCTACTTCACCTGAAAATAATTATAAAACCCCAACGGGATATATTGGTGCAACTCTATATGGTGCAACAGCGGATATAGCAATGATTAGAGAATTATTTATGAATGTAGTAGCGGCGCAAAAGATATTAAACAATGACACTGAATTTATCAATAAAATAAATGATGCTTTAAATAATTTACATCCATATCAAATTGGAAGTAAGGGAAACTTACAAGAATGGTATTATGATTGGGAGGACGCCGATCCTAAGCACCGACATCAAACACATTTATTTGGTTTATATCCAGGGAATCATATTACGGTTGATAACACACCTTTATTGGCCAATGCAGCTAAAAAAACTTTAGAAATTAAAGGAGATGAAACCACGGGTTGGTCCAAGGGTTGGCGCATTAATTTATGGGCAAGATTAAAAGACGGGGCACATGCTTATAAAATGTACCGCGAATTATTACACTATGTTGCTCCCGATGAAATTAGAGAGAAAACTGAAAATGGCGGAGGCACTTATCCTAACTTGTTAGATGCGCATCCTCCTTTTCAAATTGACGGCAATTTTGGAGGTGCTGCTGCTGTAGCTGAAATGCTCGTACAATCAAATGGTGACTATATTGAATTATTGCCGGCATTGCCTAAAGTATGGAGTACAGGTGAAGTGAAAGGATTAAAAGCAAGAGGGAATTACGAAGTTGACATGGTATGGGCAGACGGAAAAGTAAAAACAGTAAAAATAAAGTCTCCTACTCAATTAAATGCAAAAGTATTTATGAATGGGAAGATGGAAATTATAAAGACCATGAAGTAAAAATAATTACATTCAATTTTATTAAAAAGGGTTTATACTTAGTTGCATAAACCCTTTTATAATTTTACCGTACTAATTATTGAACTCGTTTTATTTTTTATCCAAACCTCTTGAATATTGGTAAATTTCAGAAATTTTACCAGCTCTATTAATATAAAAAGTTTCTAATAAATCTTTTTCCCAAACGGTGCCATTTTTTAAAACTCTTTTTTCAGTTGCATTTACCAATATGGCAGAAGAAGGATCTGTATCTGTAATTTTTACAGGAATCATACTAAGTGGTTGCCAATCTAAAGAACTATATTCACCAAATACACTTGGTAGCATTGCCTTTGTTAAAAACATAACGTTGCCATCAAAATCATGTATTTTCACTGAATCAGCCATTAATGAAGCACAAGTTGCAACATCCATAACATTATAGGCTTTCATAAATTTTTCCATTGTTTCAACTTCCCCTCTGTTAGAAAATTGAAAACTGGTGCCATCTAATTTTGAATTCCCTGGTGCAAAAAACTTTCCTCCTGTTGTTTGTCCAAATTCGTTAGTTGTTGGAATTTGAGTAAATTGATTGAAAGAAGCTATTTTACCCTCAGGCGTTACTTCAAAAAATTCCACAACCGATAATTTTTGTGTAGAGCCGTTTTTATAAACTCTGTCTTCATTTGCATATACAACAACACTTTCGTTTTTTTCACCTTGTACTTTAACGGGAAAAACAACAAGCGGCACTTCGTTTAAGGACTTCATGTTTTTATGCCAGTCTTTAATTAATGACTGAAGACTTCCTGGTTTTGAGTCTGCAACATATTGTGAAACATCTGAGCCATCATTCAAATTATAAGCTTTGATATTAGCAAGTACAATATCTACCGATTTATCGGTACCTAATTGAATTTTCTTACCCTTTGCTTCTCCTTCCATAAACACTTTGCCTGCAGCTGGTGCTTGAGCCATTAAACTTGTTGTAGATGCGATGATTGCAATAAATAATCCTAATTTTTTCATTTTGTTGGTTTTGGTTTAAAATTTGTTAATGTTTAAGCTTTTATACTGTAATTGAAAAATAACTACATTAAAAACAATTGACTAAGGAATAACTATAAATAATGTTCCATATTCCTTTAATGGAACATTTTATGTTTAAATATGACTATTGCCTTACTCTTTGCCAAACCAAAGAAAAGCTTTTGTCTTCCCTTGGGCTTAAGGTAAGTGTTCTTTTATCTTCACTTAATTTGTAATCTCTTATCCAAACAGGAGGGATTGAATCATTGGTAAATGGAAGCAAAGCATAAAAGTCTCTATAATGTTTAACATAACCCTCTTTTTCATTCACTTCATATTTACCACTGTATCCACTTGCAGCACTGTCTTTGTTATTTAATATAACACTCATTTGACCGTCTGCGCTGTAAATAATAACCCCCTTGTGGTATTTATCTTGTCCTTTGGTGGTTAAGTGCCATGATCCCACTAAATCACTTTGTTTTGGTTCGTCAACAGAACTCTTAATGTTTTTACAACCTATTGTTAAAACAATGAATACTAGAACTATGGGTTTTTGCATAATTTTTAATTTTATGGTAATGCTATTATCAAACTTATTGGCTTTATTAGAAATAATTTTTCCTTACAATGTTTAAATTGTTCCAATTTTCCGTTTTGGAACAAATAGGGTAATCAAATTTTTTCATTAAATTTATTAACCCATAAAACAGCTACCATGAATATGAATCAATTTACGCCCGCTCAAATTCATCAATACAACAAAGACGGTTATATCATAATTAAAAATTTTTGTAGTAAGCAAGAAGTTGATAAAATGTATGGTATTGCTATTCAGGATGATGCGATGGCAAAGAATGCGTTGGATTTAAATGATCAAACAGGAAAAAAAACAAAGTTGTCCTTGTGGTTTACGCCAGGCAATGACATTTTTGGATATTTAACAAGGAGTGAGCGTATGGTAAATAGAGTTGCACAGGTATTGGATAGCGAAGCGCCTGTATGTCATTTTCACTCTAAGCTTATGCAAAAAGAACCCAAGGTGGGAGGCGCTTGGGAATGGCATCAAGATTATGGTTATTGGTATAAAAATCAGTTCATGTTTCCTGATCAATTGGTAAGTGTCATGGTTGCATTAACTCCTGCCAATAAAGAAAATGGTTGTATTCAAGTAATAAAAGGCTCCCATAAATTAGGAAGAGTAAATCATGGATTTGCGGGTGAACAAGTTGGTGCCGATATGACAATGGTTAATAATGCATTAAAAACAATGGATCTTGTGTATGTTGAAATTGAGCCAGGTGACGCTTTGTTTTTTCATAGCAATCTTTTACATCGCTCCGAAGCTAATTTATCTGATAAGCCAAGATGGTCTATTATCTCTTGCTATAGTGCTCAAAGTAATTTAGCCTACAATGAAACCTCAACTGCCTGGCAACATGCGATTGATATAGTTCCTGATACTGCTATTTTAGAATGGGAGCCTGAAAGTTTAGGGAATGCCGATTTTTTAAAAAAGGAAAACGACCCTGCTTTAAAAGAAACTGGTTGGGAAAAATAACTGTATTCAATTCATTTTGTTCCCAAATAGTAATTTGGAACATTTTACATTGTTTAAATTGAATTGTTACTGGGGATTCAATCTATTTTACGGTTACTAAACAAAAAATTTAATTCATGAAAAAAGTATTATTAAGTGCAGTTGTTATATCTGCTCTATTAGCTTGCGGCACAAAAACCGAAAGTACATCTTCTTCAACTGCTTCCACTACAGTGCCTACTGAAGCTTTTGGTTATACACTAAGTAGCAGCGAAAACATAAATACTGTCAAAAAAGCGTTAGAGGCCGGTGCAAATTCTGATACTGCCACTTTTAAGACGCTTTATGCAGATACTGCAACTATCTATGATAATAGAAATAAGCTAACTGTAGCAGAGAATATGAAAATGGCCGATTTCTTTAAGTCAAAAGGTGTTACTATGAAAATTGAGAGCATTAATGATATTTGGGAAACGGTAGGCTTTAAGGAAGATGAACGTTCATTTAAGCATTATGTAAATGTATACTTTGATGCAACTTTCTTTAAAGGAACTCAAAAATCAACAGTTCGTATTAATGCTGTATTCGCTTTCAAAGATGGCAAAATTGTTAGAGAGTGGGATACGTATGACACTGCGCCCGTTGCAGAATTCTTAAAATAGTTTTTATTTAAGTTTGATTTAAATTTATAAAAAGGGCCCCTATTCATAGGGGCCCTTTTTAGTGCAAAATTCCGTTTTGTAAGGTATTGCGCATATTTTTCACATTCATTATCAATGCCTTACAAGTTTCCAACCTGAACAATTTCATGAATTTATTGTTTTATAGGTTAATTCCTAATATGTAATGTCAACAACGGCCGTTTTAATATTTCCTCACCAGCTTTTTAAGAATAACCCTGTTTTAAAAAAAGGCGTTAAAGTGTACTTAATAGAAGAACACTTGTTTTTTAAGCAATATAATTTTCATCAACAAAAACTAGTCTTACACCGAGCTAGTATGAAATATTATGAGCAATATTTAACAACAAAAGGTTTTGATGTTGTGTACATTGAACAATCAAATAGTCATTGTGATTGTATTCATTTAATTACATCACTTGCAGCAGAGGGGTTACAGCAAGTAAACATAATTCATGTTGTTGATAACTGGCTGATGAAAAAAATTTCAACTACTTGCAAAAAGAATAAACTAACATTAAATATAATTGAAAGTCCTAACTTTTTGAATAGTGCTAAAGAAGGATTTGACTTTTTCAATAAAAGAAAAACATATTTCCAAACCGATTTTTATACTTGGCAAAGAAAGCAAAGAGGCATTTTATTAGAAAAAGACGGAAAGCCTGTTGGAGGTAAGTGGACCTATGATGCAGAAAATAGAGCGAAGTTTCCAAAAAAAGAAATGGTGCCTCAACTTGCTTTACCAAAAGAAAATAAATATGTATCAGAAGCAAAAAAGTATGTCCAAAAATATTTTCCAAATAATTATGGCGATATAAATACAGTGCATTTGTTCTCAACCACATTCGAAGAATCAGAAATATGGTTAGATGAATTTTTAAACAAAAGGTTTGAAAAATTTGGTATTTATGAGGATGCAATAGTTGCAAAAGAGTCTGTATTACATCATTCAGTTTTAAGTCCAATGTTAAATATTGGTTTACTTACCCCAGGTCATATCATTGAAAAAGCATTAGCTATAGCCGCCCAAAAAAATATTCCTTTAAATTCATTAGAGGGCTTTGTTAGACAAGTAATGGGATGGCGTGAATTTATAAAAATTGTGTATGAGTTAGAAGGTACAAAGCAACGTACCACCAATTTTTGGGGATTTACAAGAAAAATTCCTGCAAGTTTTTGGACGGGCACTACCGGCATTCCTCCATTAGATGATACCATCCAAAAAATATTAAAAACAGGGTACTGTCATCATATTGAAAGGCTAATGGTGCTAGGTAATTTTATGTTACTATGTGAGTTTGATCCCAATGATGTATATAAATGGTTCATGGAAATGTTTATTGATGCGTATGATTGGGTAATGGTGCCCAATGTATATGGCATGACACAGTTTGCAGATGGAGGATTAATGACTACTAAACCCTATATAAGTGGCAGCAATTATTTAATGAAAATGAGTGATTATGAAAAAGGAGAATGGCAGGGTATTTGGGATGGATTGTTTTGGCGATTTATGCATGAGCACCGAAGCTTTTTCTTAAAAAATCCAAGGCTGGGCATGCTGATAGGCACTTTTGACAAAATGAGTGCCGAAAAGCAAAATTTACATTTAAAAAATGCAAATGAATTTTTAAAACAATTAGACAAGTAAAAAATGAATAAAACACATTTATCTTATAGTCAAATAATGGAAATGGAGCAAAGGCATAGAGCTCAATTAATAAATAGTGTAGGAGGATTTAAAAGTGTTTGTTTAATTGGAACTGTAAATGAATTAGGCCAAACCAATTTAGCTATTTTTAATTCTATTGTGCATATAGGGGCAAATCCACCTTACATAGCTTTTGTGATGCGTCCCGATACAGTAGAACGTCATAGTTTATCCAATATTTTATCAACAGGGTATTATACCATAAATCATTTAAATACATCAATTTATAAACAAGGCCATCAAACTTCAGCAAAATATCCAAAGGATGTTTCTGAATTTAAAGCTACCGGCTTGACCCCTTCCTATAAAAATAATTTTAAAGCTCCATTTGTAGAAGAAAGTTCTATTCAATTAGGCATTGAATTTAAAGAACGAGTTTATTTATCTATTAATAATACCTTGTTAATTATAGGAGAGATTAAGGAAATGTATTTCCCTACTGACTGTTTGCAAGAAGATGGTTATATAGATATTGAAAAAGCTGGTACGATTGCATGCTCCGGTCTTGATGGTTACCATTTTACTACACGTTTAGAAAGATTGCCCTATGCAAAACCCTAGTGCTTTATCTTTTCCAACACATTATGATCAAGTTCTTGAAAGGATAAATACAATTCATCCAATTAAGTATGCTCAAACTCGAAATTTTTTAAATGGTCATATAACATATCTTTCGCCCTATATTTCTAGAGGTGTAATATCTGTAAAGCAAGTGATGGATTCAATTGTAAGCAAGGGTTATCCATATCAAGCAATTGAAAAAATACTACAAGAATTGGCTTGGCGTGAATATTTTCAAAGAGTATGGCAGGATAAAAAAGATATGATTTGGACAGATTTAAAACAAACGCAGCCAAATACCTTGCATCACCAAATGATATCTTCGGTATTCAATGCCAATACTGGCATTGAAATTATTGATAAGCACATTCTTACTTTAACCAATCAAGGATATCTACATAATCACCTTAGGATGTATATAGCATCCATTGTTTGTAATATTGGAAATGCACATTGGCAAACTGCTTCTAAGTGGATGTATTATTATTTATTAGATGGAGATATTGCAAGTAATAATTGTAGTTGGCAATGGGTAGCGGGTGCTTTTTCAAGTAAGAAATATTATTGCAATCAGGAAAACATAAACAAATACACTTTCTCTAAGCAAGAAGGTACATTTTTAGATAAACCTTATGAAGCACTTGTAAATGGGCCAATACCAGAAAGTCTTAAGGAAACAAATTCTTTGCAGTTATTTACTAGTTTGCCTACAGCTATTCCATTGCAAATTGACGCATCCATACCTACATTGATTTATAATTCGTATAATTTAGATCCACTTTGGAGAAAAAATGAAAATGTAAATAGAGTTTTATTGCTTGAGCCATCTCACTTTAATAATTATCCGGTAAGTGAAAAAGTGATTCAATTTATTATTGAGCTTTCAAAAAATATTCAGGGAATACAAATTTATGTGGGAGAAATAAATGACATTATTAATGTATATACATTTAAAAACAAGTACTTAAATGATTTAATTATTTCAAAGGAACACCCTTTGTTTGATTATTATCCTGGTATTAAAGATGAAAGAGATTGGATGTTTCCCGCAGTCACTGGCTATTTCCCTTCCTTTTTTAGTTATTGGAAAAAATGTGAACGTACACTAAAGCATTTAAGATAAAAATCTTTTTTTATGTGCTTCGTTGGGGATACTACAGCTTTCTTTTTTTCCAAAAATTGAGTATCTGTTTTTTGCAATCAAGTCATAAAATACATTTCGAACCCTTGAAGGTAAAATTGAAAAATAAGAAAGGATACGGGGCCATCCTTTAAGTAATTTTACAATTTCAATTATTGCGTCAGATTTTTTATATACTTGGTTTTGTTTTATAAAGACTACAGAGTTTACGTTATTGGGAATTGCATATTCATTTATATAGCGCTTGCCGGTCTCACTTTGTAATGAAACGAAGTATAAATTTTCCTGCACATCATATTTTATTAAAAATAAAACGGTGGCATTACATAAATTACATACGCCGTCAAAAATTACAATGTTCATACGAATAAGACTTATGTTTAAATATATAGCATATTACCTATTTCCTATGAGTAGAAGCAATCCTTTAATTAATATGTGTTTTGTGTTCACTGTTAGAACTTAAAGTTTGAGATTTTAAAGGAATGAGTTAATTTTACAATAACAAACATTAGTTTAATGGACAGGATATTAGTAATAGGAGCAGGAGGACAATTAGGAACAGAACTTACCAAGGCTTTAGCAAATAAATATGGCAATGAAGCCATAATTGCAACTGATTTTCAAGATGTTATGAAACAAAAGTTTGAATATTGCACTTTTCAAACTTTAAATGTGATGGACAAGGAAGCTTTGTCATTGATTGTTGAAAAAGAAAAAGTGACACAGATTTATCATTTGGCAGCTATATTATCGGCTACTGGTGAAAAAAATCCTTTACAAGCATGGGACTTGAACTTAGGAAGTTTATTAAATGTTTTAGAAGTTGCAAGAGCATACAGTATTCAAAAAATATTCTGGCCAAGTTCAATTGCAGTTTTTGGTCCACATTCAGAAAAGCTAAATACTCCTCAACAATCATTTAAGGATCCAAATACTGTATATGGTATTTCAAAATTAGCCGGAGAACACTGGTGTGAATATTATTTTAATAAGTATGGAATTGATGTAAGAAGTGTAAGATACCCTGGCTTAATTGGTTATAAGTCCATGGCTGGAGGTGGAACCACCGATTATGCAGTGGATATTTATCACAAAGCTGTAAAGGGGGAAAAGTTTACTTGTTTTTTAAACGAGCATACTTATTTGCCAATGATGTATATGGAGGATGCTATTAGTGCTACACTTCAATTAATGGAAGCGCCTAAAGAAAAATTAACTATAAGAACTAGTTATAATATTGCCGGTATTAGTTTTTCACCAAAAGAAATATACGAAAGCTTGTTACTTTATTTTCCGAAATTTGAAATTGAATACCAACCTGATTTTAGACAGACTATTGCCGATAGTTGGCCAAATAGTATCGACGATAGTTTTGCTCAAAATGATTGGCAATGGAAACCCGCCTTTGATTTAAAAGCAATGACCGAGGTTATTGTAAAGCATTTACCAGCATATTTTAAATATTAATTTTCTAAATAAAATTTATGTACGATCAGTTCAAGCCATTTTTAACAAAAGAATTAGAAGCTATTAAAGAAGCAGGTTTGTATAAAAAAGAAAGAATTATTACTTCTCCACAAGCAGCAGCAATAACTATACAAGGTGGGAAAGAAGTATTGAATTTTTGTGCAAATAATTATTTGGGATTATCCTCACATCCTAAGGTTATTGAAGCAGCTAAAGCTGCCATTGATTCTCATGGTTTTGGTTTGTCATCCGTTAGATTTATTTGTGGTACACAGGATATTCATAAAACTTTAGAAGAAAAAATCTCTCATTTTTTAGGAACGGAAGACACTATTTTATATGCTGCAGCTTTTGATGCAAATGGGGGTGTATTTGAGCCATTATTTGGAGACAAGGATGCAATTATTTCTGATTCCTTAAATCATGCTTCTATCATTGATGGTGTAAGGCTTTCAAAGTGTATGCGCTATAGATATGAGCATAATTCAATGGAAGACCTTGAAGCAAAATTAAAAGAAGCAATTGCAGCCGGTGCTGTTCAAAAAATAATTGTAACAGATGGTGCATTTTCCATGGATGGTACCATTGCCCAACTAGATAAAATTGTGGCACTTGCTGAAAAATATGAAGCATTGGTAATGACTGATGAATGTCATTCAACTGGTTTTTTAGGTAAAACAGGAAGAGGAGTGCATGAATTAAAAGGAGTAATGGGTAAGGTGGATATTATAACAGGTACTTTAGGAAAAGCATTAGGTGGCGCTTCTGGCGGTTTTACTTCAGGCAAAAAAGAAATCATTGAATTATTAAGACAGCGCTCAAGGCCTTATTTGTTTTCTAATACGTTGGCTCCTTCTATAACTGGTGCATCCATTGCCGTTTTTGATTTATTATCTCAAACAACGGAATTAAGAGATAAACTTGAAGCCAATACTAAATATTTTAGAGAAAAAATTACTGCCGCTGGATTTGACATAAAACCAGGCACGCATCCAATTATTCCTATCATGTTATATGATGCTGTGATTTCCCAAAAAATGGCAGAAAAATTATTGGAGAAAGGAATTTATGTAATTGGTTTTTATTATCCAGTAGTAGCAAAGGGTCAAGCAAGAATTCGTGTTCAAATTTCAGCAGCACATACTACTCAACAATTAGATAAAGCCATTCATGCATTTGTAGAAGTTGGAAAGGAATTGGGTGTTATAAAATAATTTTTAAACCTTCTGTTAATTATGATTAATAAAAAAGTGCAGGATGCAGAGGCGGCTATTTTTGATATCAAAGATGGAGATACACTTATGTTGGGTGGATTTGGATTATGCGGAATACCCGAAAATTGTATTGAAGCATTGGTAAACAAAGGCGTTAAGAATCTTACTTGTATTTCTAATAATGCTGGAGTTGATGATTTTGGGATTGGATTAATGTTGCAAAAAAAACAAGTAAAAAAAATGATTTCTTCTTATGTAGGAGAAAATGAAGAATTTGAAAGACAATTACTTTCAGGTGAATTGGACGTTGAGTTAATCCCACAAGGTACCTTGGCTTTTAGATGCATGGCAGCTGGTTATGGTATGCCAGCTATTTTCACGCCAGCAGGGATTGGAACAGAGGTTGCTATTGGAAAAGAAGTTAGGAATTTTAATGGCAAAGACTATTTATTGGAAAAAGCGTTTGATGCGAATTTCGCGATTGTAAAAGCATGGAAAGGGGATACCGATGGAAATTTAATTTTTAAAGCAACTGCTCGAAATTTTAATACAGTAATGGCAATGGCAGGAAAAATTACCATTGCCGAAGTGGAAGAGTTGGTGGAGCCAGGTGTATTAGATCCGAATCAAATTCATACTCCTGGAATTTATGTGCATAGAATTTTTCAAGGAAAAAAATACGAGAAAAGAATTGAAAAGAAAACAACAAGTGAATAACCCGATATCCAAAATACTATGTTAGATAAAGATGGGATTGCAAGAAGAATAGCTCAAGAAATTCAAAATAATTATTATGTTAATTTAGGCATTGGAATTCCTACTTTAGTAGCAAACCATATACCAAAACATATTCAAGTTTGTTTTCAATCTGAAAATGGACTTTTAGGAATGGGTCCTTTTCCTAAAGAAGCAGCGGTGGATCCTGATTTAATTAATGCAGGGAAACAAACCATTACCATGATACCTGGCGCCTCGGTATTTGATTCGGCAATGAGCTTTGGGATGATTCATGCACAAAAAATTGATTTAACAATTTTGGGAGCCATGGAGGTTTCAGAAAATGGTGATATTGCGAATTGGAAAATACCTGGAAAAATGGTTAAGGGAATGGGCGGTGCAATGGACTTAGTTGCTTCTGCAAAAAATATCATTGTAGCCATGCAGCACGTAAATAAAGCAGGTGAAAGTAAATTATTACCCTCATGTGATTTGCCACTAACGGGTATTAGATGTGTTAAAAAAATTGTTACCGAGTTGGCTGTTTTGTCCATTTTGCCAGAAGGCGGCTTTAAATTATTAGAAAGAGCACCTGGGGTTTCGGTTGAAACCATCAAAAAAGCCACTCTTGGAAAACTCATCATTGAAGGTGAAATTCCAGAAATGGCTTTTGACTAACCTATTGGTATTATAAATTCCCTCTTAAATCTTGTTCTCTTTCTAAAGCTTCAAATAAAGCTTTAAAATTACCAGCACCAAATGATTTAGCACCTTTTCTTTGTATGATCTCAAAAAACAAAGTAGGTCTGTCTTCTACGGGTTTCGTAAATATTTGCAAAAGATATCCTTCATCATCTCGGTCTACCAAAATACCTAATTTTTTAAGTGGTTCAACATCTTCATCAATTGGTCCAATACGATCTAATAAATCATCGTAGTAAGTAGAGGGGATATTTAAAAATTCAACACCACGATTGCTCAATTGCTCAACTGTATCAACAATATTGTCTGTGGCAATAGCTATGTGTTGAACGCCTGCATCTTTATAAAAATCTAAATACTCTTCCACTTGTGATTTCTTTTTTCCTTCAGCTGGTTCATTTATAGGAAACTTCACAAAACCGTTGCCGTTACTCATTACTTTGCTCATGAGCGCGGAATACTCGGTTGATATTTGTTTATCATCAAATGTGAGTATATTTTTAAAGCCCATTACTTCCTCATAAAAATTTACCCAAGTGTTCATTTGATTCCAACCAACATTCCCAACACAATGGTCGATATACTTTAAACCCACGGAGCTTGGATTATAATTATTTTCTAGCTTTTTAAAACCTGGCATAAATAAACCCTTATAGTTTTTTCTTTCAACAAATAGGTGAACAGTATCTCCATAAATATGAATGCCACTCATTTTAATTTCACCATCCTCATCTTTTATAGTATGAGGTTCCAAATATGGCTTTGCACCTCTTTTTACAGTTTGTTCATATGCTTCATATGCATCCGAAACCGTAAGTGCAATTGCTTTTACTCCGTCACCATGTTTATGAACATGCGCAGCAATATCACCTTCGGGATGCAAAGGCGTAGTTAAAATTAATTTTACTTTTTCTTGTACTAAAACGTAAGAAACCTTTTCTTTGTCTCCTGTTTCTGGTCCGCTGTAAGCAAAATTTTGATATCCAAAAGCTGTTTTATAATAATGTGCTGCTTGTTTTGCATTACCTACATACAATTCCACATAATCAGTTCCCAATAAGGGTAAAAAATCCTGATTCAATCCGTTATTTTTCATTTAAGTTTTTAATTTTTATAAATTTTTATTCAATATTATGTTGCCAACTCTTGTGATAATTCTCATCTTCAATTAACAAAGCTTCTTCCGTAATCATTAAGGGCCTAAAAGGATCAATCATTACTGCGAGTTCGTCCGTTTTTTCTTTACCAATTGATTTTTCTACACTACCTGGGTGTGGACCATGAGGTATACCTCCGGGATGTAAAGTAATTTGTCCTTGAACCACCGATTTTCTGCTCATAAAATCACCATCTACATAATACAGTACTTCATCACTGTCAACATTACTATGGTTGTAAGGAGCTGGAATGGCATCTGGATGATAATCATATTTTCTTGGTACAAAAGAACAAATCACAAAATTATGTGCCTCAAAAGTTTGGTGAACAGGCGGAGGTTGATGTACTCTTCCAGTGATGGGTTCAAAATTATGAATTGAAAAAGCCCATGGATAATGATAACCATCCCATCCTATAAAATCAAAAGGGTGTGTACCATATGTATATGGATAAATTAAGCCCTGTTTTTTAATTAATATTTTAAAATCTCCTTCCTGATCAAATGTTTCTAAATTACTAGGTCTTCTTATATCTCTTTCGCAGAAAGGTGCATGTTCCATAAGTTGACCAAATTGATTTTGATAACGCTTAGGAAAACGAATAGGACTATAACTTTCAATAATAAATAATCTATTATTTTCATCATCAAATTCAATTTGATAAATGGTACCTCGTGGAACCACTATATAATCACCGTATGAAAATTTTATTTTTCCAAATCCAGTTTTTAGGGTACCTGTACCTTTATGAATAAATATAACTTCATCGGCTTGGCTATTTTTATAAAAATAATCGGTCATCGATTTTTTTGGAGCGGCTAAAGAAATTTGCAAATCTGAATTTACTAAAACAGCTTTCCTGCTTTTTAAATAATCATCTCCTTGTTTGATGTTAAAACCTAACAAGCTAGTATGACGTAAATGTTTTTCTTTAGCAATTTTTGGTTCAACCGAATAAGGAGTACCTAGTGCTTTAACAATGGTTGGAGGATGCGTATGATATACTAAGGAATACATTCCAGAGAAGCCTTCGGTAGAAACCAATTCTTCGGCATACAATTTCCCATTGGGTTGTCTAAATACAGTGTGTCTTTTGGAGGGAATATCTCCTAATGTGTGGTATATTGGCATAAATTACATTTTCGAGCACCACAATACTAACAATTATTAGCAAAAGATAAAATATTATTTTTTAACTTTGGAGAACTATATAATCATAGTAGTGGCATGGCGTTTAATGGGTGGTTAATAATTCATAAAATATTGATAATCAATGAAATTAGTAAGTTTTTTAAAAAACAATGAAATTCAATTGGGGGCCATCTTTCAAGATAACCTTTATGCGATTAGGGATGTGAATGCGCATTTGCCTAATGATATCATATCTTTTATAAAATTGGGTGCAACGCAAATCAATGAAATTGAACAGCAACTTTTAAATAGCATTCAAAATATTGGATCAATTTCACCAATTCAAGCGTATACTTTGCTTGCTCCGGTGCCCCATCCAACCTCTTGTAGAGATGGGTATGCATTTCGACAACATGTAGAAGCCGCAAGAAGAAATAGAGGGGTTGAAATGATTAAAGAATTTGATCAATACCCTATTTTTTATTTTACCAATCACAATGCAGTGCAAGGACCTGGTGCTGTATACTGTATGCCGGATCATTTTCAGCAGCTTGATTTTGAATTAGAAATTGCAATTGTAATTGGCAAAGAAGGAAGAAATATAAAAGCAAAAGATGCAGATGAATATATAGCAGGCTTTACCATTATGAATGATCTTAGTGCGAGAAAGTTACAAATGGAAGAAATGCTTTTAAACTTAGGTCCTGCAAAAGGAAAAGATTTTTCAACGGTTATTGGACCATGGTTAGTAACTCCAAATGAATTACAACAAAATTTAGTACCTGCAAAACAAGGACACGTTGGTAATAATTATGACTTAACAATGAAGTGCTGGGTAAATGATAAATTAGTTTCTGCCGGTAATGTAAAAGATATGGATTGGACATTTGCTGAAATTATTGAAAGGTGTTCATATGGAGTAACCATACATCCTGGTGATGTTATTGGATCTGGCACTGTGGGTACTGGATGCTTTTTAGAATTAAATGGTACAGGTAAACTTAACAATCCTAACTATGTTGCACAATGGTTACAACCCAATGATGAAGTGCGTATGCAAATAGATGGATTAGGTACACTAATTAATACGATACATGCAGAATCAACAGATTGGTCAATACTTTCTTTAAAAAAATAATTGAGTAAATATATTTTCATGGTAACATTTGAAACGGATAAGTTAAGCACACAGGATATACAAAAGTATTTACAGTATGCAATTGCACCAAGGCCTATTTGCTTTGCATCTACCATTGACTTAGAAGGAAATGTGAATTTAAGTCCGTTTAGTTTTTTTAACTTGTTTAGCATGAATCCACCAATTTGTATTTTTTCTCCTTCAAGAAGAGTTAGAGATAATACTACCAAGCATACACTTGAGAATATAAAACAAGTGCCGGAATGTGTAATCAATATTGTGAATTATGAAATGGTGCAACAAATGTCATTAGCGAGCTGTGACTATCCAAAAGGCACTAATGAATTCATTAAAGCAGGATTTACAGCAATGCCTTCTGAACTTGTAAAACCTCCAAGGGTTGCCGAATCACCAATTCAACTTGAATGTTTGGTACAGGAAGTAATTAGTTTGGGAGAAAATGCAGGGTCGGGTAATTTAGTAATAGCGCTCATTAAGAAAATGCATATTAGCGAAACGGTATTAGATGATCAAAATAATATAGATCAAGCTAAATTGGATTTAGTGGCTCGTTTAGGAGGTGATTGGTATGCGCGCATTACCGAAGAAAATTTATTTAAAGTAGAAAAACCAAATACAAAATTGGGTATTGGATTTGATCAATTGCCTTTAGGTATTGTTAATTCTATTTTATTGACAAATAATGAAAAGGCGCAATTGGCTAATGTTAATATTTTACCAGATGCAATTCAAAAAGAAAAATCTGAATTTTCAGAAGCCACGATTTTAAAAATAAAATTAGCACTTGCTCAACAAAAAACGGATGAAGCTTGGCAAATTATTCAAACTTCAATTTAGCGTCAATAATTTTTAATCCGTCATTAATTAATTTTTCAAATTTAGGGTACTTTACTTTTTGAGCATTTAAGTATGCTCTTATTTCGGTCGCTAAACTAATTTTATTGGAATCGGTATCGGCTAATTCTAAAATTTCTAAAGCCCCTAACCAATCTTCTTTAAAATCCTTTTTTATTTTCTCCCAAATATGCGGCAATATGTTTTCAGCAACTTTTTGTTCTCTATAGTTTCTTATTTGTTGGAATAATTTTTGATAGCTTAAATCCTGTTGAGTATAGTTTTGCTGGTATGTCCTTTTAGGAGAAACGTATAATTGATCTTCAAATATAGTTTTATCGGCTGTACCATTAAATACCGAAATTATTGCGTCCCCAATGCCCATATCAAAAACACCCCATGATGGCTCAAAGTATATATTGCCTTCATCGTCCTTAACGGTGCAATTTTCAAAAGACATAATAATTAATTTGTCTTCTTTAAATGTGGTATGGATTAGTTTCCCATTTACGGTTATTCCATTCTCATAATGCAACTGAATCTTTGAGTTCAATAGCCAACCATTATTATTCAAATCTTCTTGCGTAAATGTTTCTAATTTTTTTGAAATTCCTTTTATACTTCCAACCGGAGATCCAAATCCTTCTGCATGATAATCTGGTCCATGTGAAGGCAACATTTTATCTTGATAACACAGTGTAGTAGGACTATTTGTATTGATGTATTTAATTTGATTGGTTTTGTCAACTGTCACTTTACTAAATACTCCAGAAACTTGTAAGCCAGAGCTAAATGTTGCAGTACATATGTTTTTACATTCAATTGCTTTTAAAATGCTTTCGATGCCGCCAACTCTATAAGCCATCTTGCTTTCAAATTCTTTTAAAACATCAATTAAATTTTGAAAAGTGGGTGTTACAAAAAGTTGCGGTTGCTCTTTTGTAATATCATAGCCAAAGTTTAAAGCATCAATGGTGTAATTAATTTTTTTAACTTCGGGACGCATACATGACGCGCTTTCACCAATGGAAGACAGCAATCCAGCACCATAAATTTTGGGATTTTCTAAATCTCCAATTAAACCATACTCCACGGTCCACCATTGCAGCCTGCTTAAAAGTGCCATCTCAGATGGCGCACCTAAATTTTGTTGATTGTATAAAACCAAGGCTTCTGCTTTTGCAATTTCTTCTTTATTGGCATTTGGTACTTCCTTTAAAATGGAAAGTGCTCTAATAGATTCATAGAGTTCATAATCTTTAGAAGAAAACAACGCTTTAGTACCAATGGCACCTAAATAACTTAAATATTGATTGTATTTTGTATCACTTATAATGGGTGCATGCCCGGCTGATTCATGAATAATATCTGGCGCCGAGGTATATTCTATATGTTCAAGTTGTCTAATATCTGCTGCAATTACTAATACTCTGTATGCCTGAAACTCCATAAATGCAGCGGGGGGAATAAAACCATCTACCGTTACAGCGCCCCATTGAATGGTCGCAAGCGCATCATTTATTTCCTGTAAGCTTGGAATTTTTTCAATAGTAAGTCCTGCTTTTTTTAAACCAGGGATATAAGGGTAATAGGCAACATTTTTTAAGTAACTATAATTTTGACGCATCACATATCTCCAAACTGCATGGTCTACAGAAGTGTATTTATCATATTCCTGTTCAATGATGTACTTTTTAAGATGCAAAGGAAGGCTTGCTACTTGCTCATTATGATAATCAAAAAACGTATTCATTAATTTAAAGGCAGTATTTAGACCACAATGATACTAACAATTGATAGTTTTACAAAACTTATGGATTAAATCTTTTAAGAGAAGGTGGTATTAGGGCATAACTTTTATTTATTGCCCATTAAACATTTCCTTATTTCAAAAAGGCTATTCCCAAATGCGTAAATTATAAAAATTTTATGCATATAGTTTTGCGCCATGAAATGTAGAAAGTATGGCGGCGTATTGATGATTTCTTTTCTCTTTTTTTGGGAAAATCCTATTCAAGCTCAAATAAATAAGAAAGTACCAGATACAGCAAGTTGGCATTTATTAAAAGACGTTACCGTTGTTGGAAGAAATAGTAAGAGCGATTACCAACAGATGCCTGAAATTGTTGGAACCAATATTTATGCAGGTAAAAAAAGCACTTTAATTGTAATGGAAAATGTGCAAGGGAACCTTGCCAATAATACTATGCGCCAGGTAATGGCAAAAGTTCCAGGCATTCATATATGGGAAAGTGATCCAAGCGGAATTCAAATTGGCATAGCTGCAAGAGGGTTAAGTCCAAATCGTAGCTGGGAATTTAATGTAAGACAAAACGGTTATGATATTGCAGCCGATCCATTTGGTTATCCGGAGGCTTATTATAATCCACAATTGCAGGCTGTTCAAAGAATAGAGATTGTGAGGGGGCAGGGCGCTTTGCAATATGGGCCTCAGTTTGGCGGAATGATAAATTATATTTTAAAAAATGGTAGTGAATTCAATAAGCCCATAGAACTTGATATGCAGCAAACCCTTGGTAGTAATGGACTTGTAAACAGTTTTAATGCAATAGGAGGTAAGAAAGGAAAAGTAAACTACTATACTTTTTACGATCAAAGAAATGGTGATGGATGGAGAAGCAATAGTCAATTTTTTACAAAAGCGGGTTTTGGTTCTGTTACTTATAATTTTAATAGCAAACTCTCTTTTACCATTGAACTAATGCGTTCACATATAAGAAGCCAACAACCTGGAGGATTAACCGATACGCAAATAAAACAAGATGCGCAGCAAAGTTTTAGAGCCAGGAATTGGTTTGATATTACTTGGACCACCCCTGCAATGAATATTAATTATGAAATAAATAAACACAGTCGGTGGAACACGAAAGTTTTTGCAACAATTGGTGATAGAAATAGTGTAGGTTTTTTACAAGCAATTACTGTTAAAGACACTATCAATACTGCAACTCAACAATATAATAATAGGGTTGTTAACTTAGATAGTTACCGTAATTATGGTTTGGAAAGTAGAATCATTAGTGATTATTTTTTGGGTACGCTTAAAAATACAATTGCAGGAGGTATTCGATTATACACTGGTACAACCCATCGTTTAGCTGATGGCAAAGGCACAACAGGAAATAATTACGATGTAAATACAATAGGAATATATCCAAGAGATGTTCGTTTTGAATCCAACAATACCGCTGCGTTTATTGAAAACATTTTTAGAATAACAGATAAGTTTTATATTATACCAGGTATTAGATATGAATGGCTTCAAGGAACTGCATCTGGAAGAAATGGTATAAGTAATTCAGGAATTGCAATTAACCTTCAAGATGTTTCTAGAAGCAGAAATTTTGTACTTGGAGGTGTTGGCTTAGAATACCACATCACTCATTCCACTGAATTGTATGCAAATTATGCCCAGGCTTATAGACCTATACAATTTGCTAATTTACAAGCGCCACCCACTACGGACGTAATTGATCCAAATTTACAAGATGCAAAGGGTTATAATTTAGATATTGGGTATAGAGGAAAAATTAAAAATTATCTTCAATTTGATATTAGTGCCTATCATTTAAAATATAATAATCGGGTAGGAACCATTACGCCAGTGGGAACTAACTACAGGCTTGTTACAAATGTTGGGGCTAGCACTAGTTCAGGATTAGAAACCTATATTGAATTTAATCCTGTTAGAGCATTTACGGAAAGTTCAAGCACCGACTTAATTTTATTTAGCTCATATTCCTTTAACAATGCTATGTATAGCGGAGATCATAAAGATGCCCAAACAAAAAATAAACAAGTAGAGAATGCACCTAAAAATATACTAAGAGCAGGATTTAGCATAGGATATCATAGCTTTTTATTTACAACTCAATATAGTTTTGTTGGTAGTACATTTAGTGATGCAAATAATACGGTCTTGAGTTCTGTAAATGGAAATACGGGACTAATTCCTTCTTATTCTATTACCGATATTACTGCAACTTATAAATTTTCAAAAAATTTAAATGTAAAAACGGGTATCAATAACTTATTGGATAAAACATATTTTACAAGAAGAGCAGGAGGATATCCCGGACCAGGAGCTATGCCAGCCGATGGTCGTACCTGTTTTTTTACTTTATCTTGGCATATAAATAATGTAAGGTCTAAATAAATATTAAAATGCTTGTTTATTAAGTTGATCTAACAATTTTTTATTTAAACCTCTTGCCATTTCCATAATATATAAGTAATAACCACATCTGCTTTGCATTTTATTTACGTGCATTCTAAATTCAGGTACCATGATTAATTTTCTGAAAGCAGGAATAGATTTAAAATCCTCAATTTGTGTATTAAAAGATCTGGTTTGACCCTCTAATAAATGGTCCTCTTCACTTATATATCCAAACAAGAATGACTTACTCATGAATTCATTGGCATCTTCATCCAAAATTTTATTATTCACTAATAACTTACCATATAAGGATTCATAATACTGTGCAATAAGCTGTTTGGTTTCATTATTTTTAATATAACTTAAACTACCAGCGGATATTGTATTTTTATAAGAAGCGTTATTAATAAAAAGTGCTACACCGTACCTTGCATTTAGATATTTTGAAAGTACAGAGTCAACATAATTGTTATCGTTGATTTGTTTATTTTGATAAGCAAGTGATAGATCCTTTATCTCCTCAAATCTTTTTAAGGCATTACTATATTCCGAAATTCTATCAACAATTTCTGCGGAGTCTTGTTTTAAATCCCCAATCATTGCTGTCAAATTTTGAACCTTATGATTATCAATAACCTGATGCTCTCTTATGTTTTCGGCAAAAAAACCTAAGGTAACTGCTGCAAATAGCATTAAAAATTCAGTAATATGTTCTTTCCAATTTTTTGGTTTGTGACTGTGATGATGTACTTCCATGATTTATTTATATATGTGAAAATAAGACAATGCACTCAAATTAAACTGCTAACATTGTTTAAATGAACAGGACTTGTTGGAATTTGTTCCGTTTTTGTATTTAGGAACAATTTAAAGACGTAATCAATAAATTTTCAAATACATTCAAAGTAATTTCAGTCCAAAAAATTAATATGAAAAAATTACTCTTTGGTACTTTAACGCTTCTATTTTGCACCAGTTTTGTTTTTGGACAATCCAAAAAAGAAGAATGTGCCCAACTAATTGAAGCCAATAAGCAATTGTCAATAAACATTAAAAATTATACCGACAGATGGGATAAAATTTTTAATAAAGGCGATATTGATCAAATAAATAATAGTTTTTTTGATGACAGTGTTGTATGGAGAAGACAAAAAGACGAAAAAATAGGCGGGACGGGTATTGAAGCTTTTAAAAAACATTTCAACTACTACTTACTAACCTTTTCTGATATAAAATTTACTATTATTGAGGTTTTTGGACAGGGGGACAACTTAGTAAAGCATTGGAATTTTAAAGGCATTCATAGAAAAACTGGCAATACAATGGATTTATCCGGTGTTACTTTAGTAAAAATGAAAAATGGCAAAGTTATAGAAGAGCAAGATTTTGATGATAATTATTGGTATAAGCAACAGCTTGGTGAAATTCCAATTAAATAAGTTAATAAACTCTCAAAAAGGTAGATGCTTAATAAGTGTCTGCCTTTTTTTATTTTCCTTGCCAACCGTCAGTAACACCTCTTTTAATATCGCCAGCATTGTTGCCAATTAAGTATCCAAATAAGCCAGCCACAAAAGCTAAATGAATAATTAATACTGCTTTTTGCCAAGTAGGCCTTGCCTTCCAAGTTTGATTTTGATCAAAAGGGTCAAAAGCTAACGCAATTCCCATGTATGTAACGGCATCTCCGGGTGAATGTTTAACAATGAGTTCATAAAATCCAAATAAAATAAATCCAAGGTAGATGAATTTGTTAAATGAAGCGTTCATAAATTTTATTTAAATACTAATCAAGATTTATTTATGTAAATAAGGGGGCTCACTTAAACAAATAAGTTAGGCATAAATTCTTAAATTATTTCCGCTAAGAGCGGTTTTATATTGTTTCAACGGAATTGAAGCTGGTCCATTTACTACCGCTCCAGTTGTACTAAATATAGATCCATGTCCAGAACAATAAAAACGATTATTGTTTGCTTCAAAATCTAAGGTAACCTGTTGGTGTGTACACATTGAACTAACTGCCAAAAATTCGTTAGTTAGTGTCCTAGCAATAATTATATTATTAGTTTTATCAATATAAAATCCTCCTGCAGTATTTAAGCTTGTGTAGGGATTAACAGTAATATTTATTGTAAAGTCAATAGTTTTAGTATTTGTATTATTGTTATTTCCACTAGGTTGTGAAGGTGCAGGGCTATCTGATTTTGAACATGCTTGCATACATCCAAAAATGAGTACTGAAGCAGCACTTAAGCCCACTTGCTCAATAAAATCTTTTCTTTCCATAAAACTGGTTTTATATCATAACAAATTACCTGAACAATTTGTTCTATTAAATACTCTGTAATTTTTAAAAAATTTATTATTTATATATAACTGTTTGAAAAGGAAATAAATGTATTCCTAACATTGGTTTGCAATTTTTAGTTTAGGCATTTCAGCTAATTAAAAAACTAATTATTACATCTTCGGTATTCACTTGGCTTCATTCCTTTTTTCCTTAAAAACACACGATTAAAATAAGTGAGTGTTTCAAATCCGTTTTCAAAGGCTATTGTTGAAACTTGTTTATCCGTTGCAATAAGATGGGTGCATACATTGGCAATTCTTATGTCATTTACATAGTCGGAAAATGTTTTTCCTGTTACTCTTTTAAAAAATTTGCAAAAAGCACTGGGTGTAAGATGTAATACAGATGCTGCTTTTTGAATTGTAAGTGGCTCTGTTGCATGTTTTTGAATGTATTGAAAAACCTTATTTATTCTTTTTTCATTTTCAATGCCCTTGAGTGGTTGATAGAAAGATGAAGCCAATAATTTCGTTTTCATTTTAGATAACTCATCCATTAGCTGAAGAAAAATAGTAATTCTTTCCATCCCTTTTTTCAATGGCAACTGTATCATTAATTTATTTACAAGCTCCGTATTGTTTTCATTGAAAGCTATACCCAAATTTGATTTTGATAATAAACTCTTAAAATGAGAAAGCTCGTCCAAGCCAATAAACCTATTAATAAATGCCTGTGAAAATTGGATAACGAAAGCCTTGCATTTACCATTTAAATCATGATTACTTACCCAAGCATGTGGGAGTCCGGGTCCCATTAAAACAAGATCGCCGTTATGAAATGTTTCAAGGCTATCACCAATCATTCTATTGCCCTTACCGCTTTGTATAAGCGTAAGTTCATATTCGGGATGATAATGCCAGAAAAATTCAAGCTTATTTTGCTCAATTTCAAAAGCAATTAAATCCTGCTGTCCTCTTTTTTTCTCAATATCCTCAAAAAATGGCTTCATATAATACTATGTATTCTATTGTGGGTTTAAAATTATAAAAAATTTGTCAATATAGTGTTATAAATAGATAATACAATGCTATTAAACTTCTTGTCTTCATAATATTTTTATGTTCTAAATTTTACTTTTATGTCTACAATTCCTACTTCCATTTTGGATGCCTTAGCTACGCCTTATATGTTAAGCGCTGATCAAATTGCTTTCTATCAAAAAAACCGATTTATCAAATTAAAGCAAGTTTTTGACGAAGCAACTATTGCTTTTTTTAATGAAGCAATTGGCAACAGAGTTGCATTAATGAATAAAGAAAATACACCGTTGGAGCAAAGAAGTACATATGGAAAAGCGTTTTTACAGTTGTTTAATCTTTGGAAGGAAGATGAAGTTGTGAAGCAGTTTGTATTTAGTAAAAGAATGGCAAAAATTGCATCGGATTTAATGCAGGTGAATGGAGTTCGTATTTATCATGATCAAGCTTTATTTAAAGAAGGTGGTGGAGGGATTACACCATGGCATGCGGACCAATATTATTGGCCTTTAGAAACAGATAAAACTGTAACTGCGTGGATTCCCTTACAAGCTACGCCACTTGAATTAGGACCTTTGGAGTTTAGTGCAGGCAGTCATCAAATTATAGAAGGGCGCGATTTAGAAATTGGCGATGAAAGTGAAATTGTAATTCAACAAAAATTAAAGGTTACCAATTTTGAACATGTGATTGAAGCATTTGACTTAGGTGAAATTAGTTTTCATAGTGGTTGGGTATTTCACAGAGCAGGCGCCAATACCACCAATGATATGCGTAAAGTAATGACGGTGATTTATATGGATAAAGACATGGTTCTTAAAAATCCTGAGAACAAAAATCAAATTAACGACTGGCATACTTGGTGCCCTGGAGCAACCATTGGAGAAATAATAAATACACCACTTAATCCTATTTTGTATTCTGTTTAAAATTTTAATGATAATTTTTCCTGCATGGAGCATGCCTTAAATATAAAATGGTGGAAAGAAAAAGTGGTATATCAAATATATCCACGCAGCTTTAAAGACGCTAATGGAGATGGCATTGGTGATTTAAAAGGCATCATTGAGAAATTGGATTACATAAAAAGTTTAGGGATTGATGTGGTATGGTTAAATCCAATATATGACTCTCCTAATGAAGATATGGGTTATGATGTATCTGACTACAGGGCTATCATGAAGGAGTTTGGAACCATGGAAGATTTTGATACTTTATTAAAAGGCCTACATGAAAGAGGAATTAAACTCATAATGGATTTAGTAGTAAATCACACAAGTGATGAGCATATATGGTTTAAAGAAAGCAGAAAATCAAAAGACAATCCTTATAGAGATTATTATCACTGGTGGGATGCCGAAAAAGGAACACCGCCATACAGGTGGAGTATTTTTGATAAGGAAAACAATGCATGGAAGTATGATGCAACTACTAATAGTTACTATCTACATATATTTAGTGAAAAGCAACCCGATTTAAATTGGGAAAATTCCAAAGTGCGGCAAGAGATATATGAGATTATGAAGTTTTGGCTAGATAAGGGCATTGATGGTTTTAGGTTGGATGTAATTGCTTGTATTTCTAAAGATATTAAGTTTCCAGAACTTCCCAAGGATATGCAGCAAAGCCAGTGGTTTCCTTATTATGCACAAGGCCCACACTTACATGAGTATTTACAAGAAATGCACAAAGAAGTATTTTCAAAATATGATTGCATGAATGTAGGAGAGATGAGTTTTGTTACAACCGATGATGCATTGTTATTTGTTGATGAAGACCGAAATGAATTACAAATGTTTTATCATTTTGATCATACAGGGGTGGGTGTTGACAAAGATAATTTTATGTATTCCAATGAAAATAATTGGGATTTTGTAGCATGGAAAAAAATATTTCATACATGGGATCAGGTATTTGCAAAAAAAGGATGGGGAACCATTTATTTAGGAAACCATGACATGAGTAGAATGGTAAGTCGTTTTGGAAATGATACCCAAGCATTTCGTGAACTATCTGCTAAAATGCTACACACATTTATATTAAGCATGAGGGCTACTCCATACATTTATAATGGCGACGAAATAGGAATGGTCAATACCAACCATACCCATATTGAACAGTATCAGGATGTTTATACTATTAATTATTACAACCAGTTAAAAGAGAAGGGTGAGGATCATGAAGCTTTTTTAAAATCACATGCACTCATAAGTAGAGACAACGGAAGAACGCCCATGCAATGGAATAATCAATATCAGGCTGGTTTTACTGCTGCCAAGCCTTGGCTTGCGGTGAATGAAAATTATACAAGTATAAATGTGGAAGAACAAGTGGCAAGACAGGATTCGGTATTGGAATATTTTAAAGTAATGGTTCAGTTACGTAAAAATAATAGGACTTTAATATATGGTGCATATACACCCATTGATGAAAACAACAAGCAGTTATTTGCCTATACTAGAAGTTTAGGACATGAACAATTTTTAGTTGTTTTAAATTTTTCAAACCAAAATGCCACTTTGGATACCGATATTCAAATTAAACATCAAAATATATTAATTAGTAATTACGAACAACCGATTCAAAATAATGCATTCATGCCTTATGCGGCTGTGATATATAAAATTGAAAACTAAAAAATTTATAAAAATGAGAGTTATAAGTATTGTCATCCTGCTATTTTGGAATAGCCTGAGTTTTGCGCAAAAATCAAATCC
Organism: Bacteroidota bacterium; assembly: GCA_037975805.1. GTDB lineage: Bacteria > Bacteroidota > Bacteroidia > Chitinophagales > Chitinophagaceae > Sediminibacterium. The sequence continues at coordinate 39,794 of JBANFX010000007.1, forward strand.
TGTAAAGGGTGAGATTATATATCATGTGTTTCAAAGAAGTTTCTATGATAGTGATGGGAATTTACAAGGTGATTTAAATGGATTAAAGCAAAAGCTTCCTTATTTACAGGACTTAGGCGTAACCTCTATCTTATTGCTTCCTTTATATGAAGCGGATTGTTATCATAACTATTTTGCCAATAGTTTTGAAAATATTGATCCCAGTTTTGGCACCATGCAGGAATACATTTCATTAGTTAAGGAAATACATCAACGAGGCATGAAAGTGTATATGGATATGGAAACTCAATATGTTACTGAGAAGCATCTGTGGTGGAAGGATGCCGTTGGAAATCTTAATTCAAAGTATAGTGACTATATTTTATTTGAGGATTCAGCGCATAAGGTACCTGCCACTATTATATTTGATTTGAGACAATTAAACAACTATAACGGAACATCTATAAAAATTACTACCGTAAATCTTAAGAACAAAAATGTATTGGATTATAACAAAAAGTTGTTTTCTTATTTTGTAGATCCAAATAATGACGGAAAATTTGATGATGGAGTAGATGGATTTAGGCTAGATCATGCTATGGATCATTTAGATGGCAAGCCCGCACTTACTAATTTGTTTGTTGAATTTTGGAACCCTTTAATGACACATTTAAAAAAACAAAACCCTGCTTTACAAAATGTAGCAGAACAAGCTGAGTGGAGAGATTATGGTTTAGCTTATTTGAAAAATGCAGGCGTAGATAGAATGTTTGGGTTTGGTTTGCAGCAAGCAATCGCTTCTTTCGATAAACAAAATTTGATCAAAAATGCAGACTCAGTATTAGCCTACTGTCCTAATGGTAAAGACCAAATTATATTTATTGAAAACCATGATATTGATAGATATGCATCCATAGAGCCCAATAAGGATAAGCAAAAAATAGCGGCCTCTTTAATGTTCTTAATTGGCGGGATACCCTCCATATATTATGGTCAAGAAATTGGAATGTTAGGCAAAAATGGAAATTGGGGTGGTACCGATGGCAATGATATTCCACGAAGAACTGCTTTTAAGTGGAATAAATCATACACCGAAAATGGCATGGCTACTTGGTACAGAAATGTAACCGCAGCTTGGAATAATGATAATCTAAAAGTAAATGATGATATTTCTTTGGCGTCACAAATAAACGATAGTGCCTCCTTATTTAATCATTATAAAAAAATGATACAGTTAAAACAGTCCCATCCAGCCTTAGCTAAAGGCAAATATGCAAATCTTCCTAATAATAATACTAAAGTGTATAGTTTCACAAGAACTTATAATAGCCAAAAAGCAATTGTGGTAGTGAACCTTTCAAATGAGCCACAAATTGCAAACTTTGAAGCCGCCAACTATAAAACAGTTCCTTTGTATGGGCAAGCAAGGTTTAATAACAACATACTACAACTAGCAGCTTATGAGGTTGCAGTTTTTGAATTAAAATAAAGAAGGGGGTCATTGACCCCCTTTTTTATTTTATAATTTTACCATCTTAAACTGATAAGATACTTTATTATCGTTGGATGTTACTTTTATTAGATAATTACCCGGCGATAATTGTCCTAAGTAAATTGGCATACCTGCTGTTAAATTTTCTTTCCTCGCCAACCTGGCTCCAGAGGCCATATCAAAAACTTCCATGTTTAATCTTTGATAACCTTTTACTGCAAAGTCAAAATTGAGTTGATTCGAAAAAGGATTCGGTGCCAGTTTAATGAACTCATTGGCACTTAGGTTTATGACATCTGTGACTAAATAATAGTAAGGAACACTAAATGTGCTAATACAACCATTTTGCGTTGTTTTTGCTGTATAGGAGCCACCCGTGCTCGGTTTTATTTTTTGAGTGGTATCGGTTATAAGTGTACCATCTTTATACCAGTTTATTCCAGTAACATTAGCAATTAAATTATTAGCTGTGTCTCTTGATAATAAAGGGGCAGCAGGAATAGCATATTTCACTAAGCTAACAGTATCAGATGAAACAACGCAACCTAAACTGTCGGTTCTTGTAACGAAAAGCTTGGTACTATCTGTAAATGTTTTATTGGAAACATTTGTTATATCTGATTTTGTACCAAAATACCATTTTAAAGTATCTCCTTTACTTACATTGGTGATGGATAATTTTAAAGTATCACCAGAACAGAAGGAGAATTTAGAAGTGTTGAAGGTGGGTTTAACGTTATCACACGGAACCATTAAAAAACCAGGCCTGAAATTATAATTAAGGAAAGAATTTTGTGTTATCCTACCCCTGATATTTTTTAAACTATCATTGTAAATTTCACCTTCATACATTTCTACTGACTGTTTTTGCGTACCAGCAATAAAAACCGGTTTTGAAATTCCTTTTATAAAGTAAGGCACTATTTGATTTCCTAAAGCAAGGTTAAAACCCCCTATATTAATATTTCTTTTCTTAAACTCGTAGTAAACATTTTGACTTACGGTGTCTGAAAAAAACAAACCAAGTGATTTTAATTCAAAAGAACCTTTTTTATTTTTAAAATATACAGTAGAGTCTATCCCCTGAAAGCCAAAATATCCACAACCTTGTGGAGTTTTGGTCGTACATCCGTTATCGCCAGTAATTGGGTAAATATCAATTAATCCATCATTATCAAGGTCAATCAATTTAAACTGCCTATTGCTATAAAATAAGTTTTCATTTAATTTAGTAGGGAAGTATTTTGTTGTAACGTCCGAAAAATTACCGTCCTTATAAGTAGTTATTTTAAATACTGACTTAATCTTATTATTATCAATCGCACTATGGTCGCCTGATCCGTTTGAAAAAAGAGAAATAATTTCAGGATTTCCATCATTATCTAAATCATTAATTTGAACATCGCTAGCCCGTAATCCATTCTTTTCTACTGGCAATTCTCTATGGGTTATAATATTCACAACTGAATTATTATTAAATTTTCCATTTTCATTCATACATACGAAAAGATTTCCATTTTGACTTATGTACCATTCAACTTGAGATGAAAAAACAAAATCTTTATAACCATCTTTATTAAAATCATACGCCGCTAAGTTAAATGGACCTTCATTTACTTGTAAAGTATCTCTTTCCAAAATAGGATAAGTAACAGTCATCTTATTTCCTTTATTTTCCCAAAATTGAAAAGTTTTACCTTCTCCTCTTTCGGCTAATACAAGATCGTTTTTCCCGTCATTATTCCAATCAAAAGATAATGCTCCAAAATAAGACTTTAAAAGTAGCGTATCTAAGTACCCAATAGAATCTATTAGTTTTCCGTTATTTGAAATTAAGACATTGGGTCTTCTTGCATAATATTTGGAAGAGTCAATATCAATTTTATTTCTCATACCAATATTGAAATATGCTGATTGAGGGTTATAATGAAATGGTTCTCCAGTAAATACTAAATCATTAACGCCGTCAGCATTCAAATCGGAAACTGTATTAATTCCATCATCTCTAATTATAAAAATAGAATCTCTGACATACTGTTTTGTATCTTTTTTGAAAATAAAATTCCCTTGATTAATAAATATTTCAAAAGTGGATACTTCATATCCTGAGTTACCACCTTGAGGATATTTGGTTTTTGTTGAGTAAAAGTCAATTAAAGTATCCTTATTAATGTAAGCAGGAATTACAACGCCAAATCCAACCTGACTTGGTTCAGTAAATGGTACAATATTTCTAAAATAATAACCATTTACTGCCATTGGTTTAAACTTGGAATAATCCTGAGCATTTACCCCAACTTGAAATAGTAAAAATAATACCCCCAAAAATGTGCTACACCTTTTCATAATTCTTTATTTGAAATTAATGGGGGTAATCAAATGTAAGAATAAAATATTGTTTTTATAACTAATATGTAAAAAGAGTACGCCCCTTTATAGAACTAACTATAAAGGGGCGTCAATAAAATTCTAAATATTTAAAGCAAACCGCATTATTTCACCCAAACCGCGCCTACACCTGCCTCCCATAACTGCTTGTTTAAAGCAGGAAGTATATTGTTTTTAAGATCCAGTCCTCTTGCCTTTAATGCCTCCCAAACAGGGGTGTATTCTTTTAATAAATCAAGTACCGGTTGATTTACTCTAGGAATATCACTTTCATTTTGGTTCACCATAAACATATAATTGGCAGTAAACTTATTTGGGAAATTTTCAACATCATCATACGCAGTTGATTTACGTTGGATCATATCCTCATCCCAAGCTTTTAATAGTTTTACTACTTCCTCGCCCTTAGCTTTAACAGCATTATATTTTTCATCTGTAGGTAAATTTTTCAATACCCCTTCTAATTGATTTTTACTTTCATATAAATCAAGAATCATTGTATGCATAGTGATTACCTCTCCTTCCATTTGTTTCATTAAAGCGTCAAACTCTTTGTAATCATTTTCGCCCATTTGATATAATGGGTTTGCTAAAATACTAGCCATAGTAGTGCTTGATTTTTCTCCTACTTTCAATGTAACCGAATAGTTGCCAGGTATTGCTTTGTGACCTCTAAAGCTACTTTCAATGAACACACCCGGAATACTCGGTATGCTTGGATAACGCATATCCCACACAAATCTATTTAAACCTTTGTTGGTTGATAATTTAGGATCCTTTGTATTACGACCTGCAGTTTTATTTTCTACGTCTGTTTTAGAACTAAAGGATCTTACCATATTTCCTGCTGCATCTTTAATTTCTAAAGTGACTACTTCATTTTCTTTTAAAGTAGGAAGTTGATAATAAAGAACAACTCCATTTGCAGGATTCACGCCTTCGTACAATTTACTGCCTTTAAAGTCTTCATTATTTTTATCTAGTTCACTATATCCATTTACTAAGTATGCGCTAGTAGGTTGATAAAGCGTTATATTATTTGTATCTTTTTTAAATTGTCGAATTAAATTTAAGTCGTCTAAAATCCAAAATGATCTTCCTGAAGTACTTGCAATTAAATTGTCCTGATGTATACGTAAATCGGTGATGGGTGTATTGGGTAAATTTAATTGGAAAGGTGTCCAGTTTTTTCCGCCATTTTGTGAAATATAAACACCAAATTCAGTACCTGCAAATAATAAATCTTTTACTTTATTGTCTTCTCTTATTACTCTAGTAAATGCATTAGGGGCAATTCCATTATTTATTTTTGTCCAGCTTTTACCATAGTCGGTTGTTTTATATAAACCGGGTGTATGGTCATCAAACTTATATCGAGTAGTTGCAATATATGCTGTTGCATTATCAAAAGGAGAAACTTCAATTGCATTTATCAAACATTCTGCAAGCCCAGCTGGTGTTACATTTTTCCAGGTTTTTCCGCCATCTCTCGTTAAATAAACATAACCGTCATCGCTTCCAGTGTATATTACTCCTTTTTCATTTGGTGACTCTATAATATAACTTAAGGTTCCATAGTTTTCGGCACCAACTGCTTCATTGGTAAATGGCCCACCTGGCTTTCCTTGTTTTGATTTATCATTTCTTGTTAAATCGGGCGATGCTTCTGTCCATGTTTTTCCCATGTTGGTAGTTCTTAATAAAACTTGACTACCATGGTAAAATGTATTAGGCTCATGTTTACTCCAAATAATTGGGGCGTTCCAATTAAAGCGGTATTTGTCATCTTTAGCGTCCTTTCCTAAATATTGAATTGGTGCAGCCATGATATTGGTGCTTCCTTTTGATTTACTATCAAATACTTCAATGGTTCCTTGATAGCTGCCACCTAAAACATATCTTGGATCATTTGGATCAAAAGCTAAAAATGCACTTTCTCCACCAGCCGATGCGCTCCAATTTGTATTATTAATACCTCCTCTAAATGAACGACTTGCTATTTTAACGGAGCTATTATCCTGTTGTCCACCATAAATATTATAAGGGAATTCATTGTCTACATTTATGCGATAAAATTGTGCAGTTGCATAAATATCCTGACTGCTCCATGATTTGCCTCCATTAAATGTAATAGCCGCTCCGCCATCATCAGCAATAATCATGTTATTACTATTGTTTGGATTAATCCATAAGTTATGGTAGTCGCCATGTGTAGAGGAAATGTTTTCCCAAGTTTTACCGCCGTCGGTTGATTTTAATGCAGGCGCATTCATTACATATAAGGTGTTCTCTATTTTTGGATCTGCAAAAACTTCAATATAATACCAGGCTCTTCCAATAATTCGGTGATCGCTGGTTGCATGACTCCATGTTTTTCCAGCATCTTCAGAAACGTACATACCACCAGCTTCTTTTGTAAAATCACTTTCAATCAATGCATATACTTTTTCGGAGTTGGCTCTACTTACAGCAATGGCCATTTTCCCCATTTCTTTTGGCAAACCCTCTTGCATTTTATTCCATGTAGCACCACCATCGGTTGATTTATATAAACCGCTGCCAGGCCCACCACTTGTAACTTTCCAAGGTGTACGACCATGCTCCCACATAGCAGCATACAAAATAGATGGGTTATTCATATCCATTGAAAGTTCGGCACAACCTGTTTTATCATCCACAAATAAAACTTTATTCCATGTTGTACCGCCGTCGGTTGATTTATAAATACCACGATCATTTGAAGTACTATACAATGCACCTTGTGCAGCAACAAAAACAATATTGGGATTTTTAGGATCCACTACAATACGTGCAATATGATGTGTAGCATCTAATCCAATTTTTTTCCAAGTTTTTCCTGCGTCTGTACTTTTATACATACCATCACCATGGTGTGTCATTACCCCACGCACAGCATGTTCCCCCATTCCAACATATACTATATTGGGATCGCTTTCTGCTACTGCAATTCCACCAACTGTTGCTGTCTTAAAAAATCCATCTGAAATATTATTCCAACTAAGTCCCATATCCTCGGTTTTCCAAAGACCACCACCAGTGGTACCCATATAATAAACCATTGGATTACTAGGAACGCCCACAGCAATATTGGAACGGCCTCCACGGAAGGGTCCAATGCTTCTCCACTTTACTTGCTTAAATGTTTTGTTTAAATCGGAAGTATCAAATGTACTTTGTGCGTTCGCAACGGTTGCGAATAATAGTAAAATTAAACTGCGAATGAGAAGTTTGATCATAGTGGAATGTTTAAATGTAATATTGAATTGCAAAGCTAATATCACGCTTTTTGTTTTATTTTAAGCATAATGACACTTCGCGCCAATAAATACGAGTATTCCTCTATTTTTTCTCAATAACTGTATGATGCGCTTTACTCAAATTCAAGCTCATTAGTAAACAATTCCCAGTCTTTCATATATAACTATTTATGCTACAATAACAATGAATGATTCTATTTTGTTTAATAATAGTATAAAAATATTCAACAAAAGTTCATAAATATAGACATTTTAAACTTTTTTGCTCGTTTTAAAATATATACATATATGAAAACAATCAAATATGATAATACAATTCATCTTAATTTCTTAAACTGAAACCTAATTCACAGATTCAACTTTAAAGATCGTTTGCGCAGCCCTATATTATATTTAAATAATATTTCATATATTGTTAGAGAAAATTCTTCAACGGTTTTTTAAAATTATATATAGAACCCATTTTATTGAGCATAAAAAATACCAATATGAGATTAAAAGGAATTTGTTTTTTTTACTTGTTAGGATTGTTATTAATGCATAAAAGTTCATTTGGACAAACCTTACTTGATTTTAGAATGAACATAGAAAAAGCAGAAATTTCTAAATATAAAATTCCAACAACAAATAATACTGTGGTATTAAAAAATAATTTTGGAAACTATAAAATTTTAAATCCAAATGAGATAAAAGCAATTAAAGGGCAAGCAGTTTTTTCGGTAGAAGTATTGTACACTGATTATCCAAAAGGAGAAAACTTTGATTTATTAATTAAAAAACGACTTGCTTCACTTTTTCAAATTGCACCTGAACTTTTTTCAAATGATTTGATAACATGGAAAGCAGTTAGACAAACAGATACGAAAAAATCAAACGTATATGATCTTTTTCATGGAATCGTAATCACTTATCGCCCAGCTTCAACTTTGGCTGGATTAAGAGGGGAGCGAGATTACTTAAGAAATGTTTTGCAAGGAAAAGCTCAATTAAATGATTCTACTTTTATAAAAGTAATGAATAGAAATAAATGGCAAGATGTTGCTATTGTAAATGACTTCACTGGAAGCATGTCACCCTATATTGCAGAAGTACTGGTATGGCATGCATTAAATTTACAAACTAAGATAAGTCGTATAAGTGGCTATACGTTTTTCAATGATGGTAACGCAACTCCTGATTTCAAAAAAGTAGTTGGAAGCACAGGTGGCATATACAATACAGCTTCTCAAAATCTTGATTCAGTGCTGAATACAGCTGTTAGAACTATTGAGAATGGAGGAGGAGGAGATGTTGAAGAAAATAATGTAGAAGCCTTAATTGAAGCGCAAAAAAAATATCCTAAAGCAAAAAGTTTAGTAATGGTTGCCGACAATTGGGCAAATATGAGAGATACCGCATTAATAAGCGAAGTAAAACTTCCTGTAAAGGTGGTTTTATGTGGTGCACAATCAAGTATCAATACTCAATATATTGATCTTGCCTATAGAACGAAAGGTTCAATACACACAATTGAAGAAGACATTGTTGATTTATTGAAAGTAACTGAAGGCAAAGACATTATTATAAACAAGAAAAGATATCGTCTTATTGATGGCGTGTTTGTGAGAGTAGACTAAAATATTGGTACTAAGAAATTGAATTGTTTTTACATATTTATTTCAACTACTCAATTCAATAACACAGTTTCAATTTTAAATTCTTTCTTTAAATATTGGATTTACTGAAGTTTCATCATTTATATGATATTCTTTTTTTAATGCAATTAAAATTTCTTTTGCCTTGTCATTTAATTGTTTAATAAATGGAGTTCTAACATATCTCATTGAATTCATAATATGATTTAATCTGTTTGAATATTCGGTGAGTACATATTTATCATATGTCATAAGTATTGGATGACTTACAACTTCGCCGGAAGATGTATTGATATAATACCTTTGATCAAAAATTGAATAGGACTTTTCTCTTGCTTTTAATTTTAATTCTTCTATCCCTAATCCAAAGTTTTTAATTACTTCGGATAATTCCCAATACTCCGAAATTTTATTACTTATTTCTTGGTTTTCAATCATTCTCATTCCTCCCGAATTTTTTAATTGAGATGAAGTGCGTTCGTTTAAGCTTAATCTTACATTTCCCAATGTTTTTAAATTAGCTCTATATATGGTAGTAAGTGTACTATCGTTCCAAACATTATTTATGATTACCGTATTTACAGTATCAAGCTTTCTGATTTGTAAATTATCATACGCTTCGAGACTATTCAACATAGAAGTATCCTTTTTAAGATCTTCATATAAGCTTTGCATATATTGTTTTGCTCTATGGCTCTCCACCATTTCCTCTCTTTTGTTTTCAGCAAAAAA
>JBANFX010000017.1:0-85515 GCA_037975805.1 Bacteroidota bacterium
GGTGTGAAAATCACCATTAATTCGTAATTGTTCATTACTTGAATTTTTTGGTTAAATAATTGGTTTTTCCCAGTGGACACTCTTTACCAGAGCGAATCAGCCAAAACTGATTTGGGAGGGCAAAGGTAGGCAATTATTGTGGATTTTCGGTCATTTTTAAGGTAAAAATGAGTGCTACTGGGAAATGATCACTAAACCCAGCGTTGTATTGAGCCCCATTATAGGTTCTTTTTGGGTAGCCCATATATTTCCCATCTGTTTCAATCATACTATTGTTTTTGTAAATAATTGATTTATAAGTATTTATATTAAAATCGGTAATGTTTTTACTATACGGAGCTATTTTAAGCCAAAGGGGACTAATGAGTATTTGATCAAATAAGTTCCATGCGTCGTTATATGCCAGACTACCCATGCCGTTTAAAAAATGCTTTTCAAATGGGTTCTCCATTTTTAGTTGCTTTATGCTTTTGTTATTGGGGTTGTCATTAAAATCCCCCATCACTATAAATTTTGCTAACGGATCTTTAAAATGAACACTATCCATTATTTTCTTACAAATAGAACTTGCCCATATTCTTTTGTCTGCAGAAACGCGTTCTCCGCCTCTTCTACTAGGCCAGTGATTCACCAAAATATGTACCATTTCATTAACCAATAATCCTTTCACATACAATATATCTCTTGTCGCGTAAGTATTAAAATGCGTAGCATCGGTTAAGGAATAAGGAGCGTATTGGTAAGGTTTAAAATTTGCAGGATTGTAAATTAATGCAACATCTACTCCTCTTGGATCCTTTGAGTCAAAATGAATAAACTTGTAATGATACTTTTTTAATAAGGGCGTAGCTATGAGTTTATTAAGCACTTGCTTATTTTCAATTTCCGCAAGCCCTAGTAATGTAATTCCATTAGCATTTTCAAGTTGTCCAATATTGTAAATAACCGAAGACAATTTTAATGCCTTTTCATTATAAACTGATTGACTATATTTTTTTTCACTACCTGGAAGAAAATCTTCGTCTACAACATTTATTTGATTGATGGTGTCATAATAGTTTTCGCAATTATAGAAACCTACCATTATTTTCAATTTTTTATCTAGAGATTGTGCTAAAGAGCTATTATAAAAAGTAGTTATTAAAATTAAATTAAAGATGAATGTTTTCATTTGTTGATTTCCAACAATGATAAGCATTGCAGAGAATTTTTATTAAGTATTTTCCGAAGGTTTATGCATAAAAATTAAATGCAAATTTGGAGCTCAATTCAATGCATGCGTTTTAAAATCCTCTTATTAATTAGTCATTTATTTGTATTTCAAAATTTAATTCAAGGCCAAGTTGCAAGTGAAAATATTGTACATGATGAAGATGCACATGCAACAAATGCCGTGGATTGGATACCTAGTTTATTAAACGCAACGGCCAATCCATTGAACAATTTTGTCACCTTTAATGGTCGAATTTTTTCATGGAATTTAAGAGGGGAAAATAATGCTATTCGAATTGTAGATGGTATCCATTGGCATTCAAATATTAAATCATGGAATGGGGATAGGTTAATTACTGGTATAAATAATGTTTTTAAAAGAGATGAATTTTTATTTAACAGCGTCTATTCTAAAAGTGGATTTTGGTCATTTGCGAATATAAGTTTAATGAGTTCAGAAAATACTCAAGAGAAAAAATCAATTACCCTTTCAAATTCTTTTTCGGTCACTCCTCAAATAAATAATTTAAAGTCAGTCACCGCTATTTATCGTACTGGCCTTTTGTCCAATAAAATAAAATTGAGCGCGGCAATAAAAATAGAGGATGCCCCATTGAATGTATTGCCAAATGGGTACAAGAAGGCCATGCATATTTTTTTTAGTATTGATAAAAAATGGAATAATCATTCAAGCCTTGGGTTGAGTGTTTTTTGGAATAGGAGCGACCAGGGAAGAGTAGCCACTGGCACCAATGAAGTGATTTTACTAAGTAAACAAAGAAGTTATAGCGCTAATTGGGGATGGTATCAACAAAAAGCATTTTTCCCAAGCACCAGACAAACCAATACACCCATAATCACATTAAGGTATCAGAAAAAATGGAATGAACGAAATATGTTGTCTATAAATAATGGGGTTGTATTTGGCAAAGAGGCTAGTTCCAATTTAGAATGGACAAAGGCCGCCGACCCTCGCCCAGATTATTATAAATATTTACCTAGTTATTTTATAGATACAGCTTTACAAAGCCAATTGCGTAATTGGTATTTGCTGCATCCAGAAAAATTGCAAATAAATTTTGATCGCTTGGCAGCCATTAATAAATCTTCATTAGGGGGACGTTCCTTTTATTTCGTTAATCAAGAAAACAGTGCATTGCTCATGATGCATGGCAGCGTTTTATTTTCTAGTCAGTTAAAACCAAACTTAAGTTTTCAAACTGGTATTCATTACGCATGGGATCAAATTCATTTTTATAATACCGTAAAAGATTTATTAGGGGGCCAATTTTTGTACAATTATAATGGATGGATGAATGACGATAGCTTGGCTTTAAGCTTTCAGCAAGATGTACTTCATCCGGATAAAAAAATGAAGCAAGGTGAAAAATGGGGACCAGATTTTTTGATACGTTCGTTTCAATTTAGGCCTTGGATGCAAGTTCAAAGATTGGGTCCAATTTTTGAGACCTCCATTGCATTGGGATATAGTATAGATGGATTAGGGCGTATTGGTTTTAATCAAAATGGTTTATTTGAAAATTCAAAAGGAAGTACAGGGTTTAATGTGTTTTATAATACAGATGCTAAAGCGCAAATACTTTATAAATTAAATGGTCGATTGTATTTTAAGTCAATTCTATTTGCAAAATGGATGGCACCTAAATATCAGTCAGTTTTTTTAGATCCTGAAATAAATATAGCAGCATCTCCATTTGTGGCACAGGAACAGCAATATGGAGCAGACTTTAGTGTATTGTACCGCGCGCCTAATTTAAAATCTTCCATTAGCTGCTATCAAAATATGAATTTTAATGAAACAGAAAATAGAATGTTTTATCATGATGCCTATGCATTATTTGTTTATGGTAGTATTGGCAATATGCATAGTGTAAACAGAGGGATTGAATTTGTGATAGAGACTAGCATCCTTCAAAATTTAAAATTGAATTACGCTGCAACCTTTGTTGATAGTTACTATTTCCAAAATGCCAACTATCAGTTTGTCAACATCAATAATTTGCAATTAAGAGAATCAGGTTGGTTGCAAATTAAAAACCTAAGGAGCAGCAATAGTCCAAATCTGGTAAACGCCTTTTCCTTAATTTATCAGCCCATATATGGTTTTACTATAGGCTTGACAGCCATCTATGCAAATGAAAGATCTATTGCCCCTAGCTTGTTTAGAAGAAGTGACTGGGTTAAAATTAAAGTGGATCCTATCTCTTGGAGTCAAATTCAAGCAATTGAAATGCTTGACGATAATAAGGTTATAAATGTATTTCTTTCTAAGTTTTTTCAAACCAAATTAATAAATACCAGCAAATTATTAAGGTGGAGTATGAGTGGGGGTATAAGAAATATCTTCAACGCACTTATTCCTGTAATTGCTTATGAACAAACAAGGTTTGATTATTTACGATTTAATAAAAATAGGTTTCCGCCAAAATACCTAATGGATGCAGGCGCCAGTTTTTCAGTTCGAATTCAATTACAAATTCAATAAAAAATTATGAAAATCAAATCATGTTTATTTGGGGTAATGTCGCTGACATTTTGTTATTTATTAACACCAGCTTGTTTTAAAAAATCAGTTTTTGCGGCAACCAAAGAAAATTTTGGCGATTCCATAACCAGTATCAAGAGTTTACGAAAAATGCACAATATGGGTATGGCCGAATATATTGCACAGCCCATTTATATTCAAGGCACTGTTGTGGCCAATGACGAACATTACAATATTTATAAGTCTTTATATGTGCAAGATAAAACTGGGGGCATTGTGATAGTTATGGATGGACAGTCCTTATATCAAACCTATCCAATTGGGACTTTGGTGAAAATAAAAACACAAAATCTTTTATTGACTGATTATAGGCATATGGTTCAGTTAGTAGCTTCGGTAGATTCAACCAGTGGGGTGTTGGTTACTTCTGGTATACCTGCTCCCATGTTTTCAAAGTATATTCAAATAGTTGCTGAGAATGAACCCATAAATCCATTGATGGTAAATTTTAAAAATCTTTCCGATACTTTACAAGGGAGGCTCATCCAAATAAATGCTGTTGAATTCAGTGCTGCTGATACAGGTCAGACTTACGCAGATAAAAAAAATAAACTAGGATTGAGTAGGAGTTTAAAGTTTTGTTCTGGGGGGACGATTTATGTAAGAACAAGTGGATATGCCGATTTCGCTGGTGCAAAAACGCCAAGCGGAAATGGAATTGTGATTGGGGTATATTCGGTTTATAATAACGAAAAGCAACTCATTTTAAGAGATACAAATGACATTTTGTTAACTGCAAAACGCTGTACAGGTGCAGCCTGGCTGCAAAATTTACCCCAAACAGGCCCTAAAAGCCCAATTTAGTTGTCAGCTTGTCAGTAACTAAGCTTTGGTACCTTTATTGCTATAATTACTTCAAATAGAAATATTATGCAAAAAGGTCAAATACGCGTTCAGACGGAAAATATTTTTCCGATAATTAAAAAGTTTCTTTATAGTGATCACGAAATATTTTTACGTGAATTGGTGAGTAACGCAGTAGACGCTGCACAAAAATTAAAAACATTACATGGTAAAGGAGAAGCCAAAGGTGAATTAGGCGAACTTAAAGTTGAAGTTGTTCTGGATGCTAAAGAAAAAACCATTTCAATTATTGATAATGGAGTGGGTATGTCCGGAGAGGAAGTGGATAAATACATTAACCAGGTCGCATTTAGCGGTGCCGAAGAATTTGTAAATAAATATAAGGACGCTAGCATTATTGGACATTTTGGTTTGGGCTTTTATAGTTCATTTATGGTAAGTAATAAAGTAGATATTTATTCAAAGAGCCATACAGGTGCCCCAGGTGTTTTTTGGAGTTGTGATGGTAGTACTGAATATGAATTATATGAAGTTGATTACAGTAATAGAGGTACTAAAATAGTTTTACATATTAATGATGAGAGCGCAGAGTTTTTAGATGCTCATCGTGTGAAAGGTATTTTAGAACGTTTTTGTAAGTTTTTGCCAGTTGCCATTTATTTCACTGATGCCAACGCGCCAAAACCGGAAGCAAAAAAAGAAGGTGAAGTGGAAGATGCCATTGAAGTGGCAAAACCAATTAACAATACCAATCCTTTATGGGTGCGTAAGCCTTCTGAGTTGACAAAAGAGGATTATGAAAATTTTTATAAAGAGCTTTATCCATTTGGGGAGACGCCATTGTTCTGGATTCATTTAAATGTTGATTATCCGTTTAATTTAACGGGTATTTTATACTTCCCTAAAATCAAACAAAGCTTTGAAATACAAAAAGACAAGATTCAGTTGTATTGCAACCAGGTTTTTGTAACAGACGAGGTAAAAGATATTGTTCCTGAATTTTTAATGTTATTACATGGCGTCATTGATAGTCCGGATATTCCTTTAAATGTAAGCCGTAGCTATTTACAAGGCGATCCGAATGTTAAAAAAATTAATGCACACATTACTAAAAAGGTCGCAGACAAGCTAGAAGAAATATTTAACAATGATCGTAAGTCATTTGAAGATAAGTGGGAAAGCTTAGGGTTATTTGTAAAATATGGCATGATCACAGATGATAAATTCTTGGAGAAAGCAAACAAATTTTTGATTTTAGAAGATGCAGCTGAAAAAGGCAAATTTTATACTTTAGACGAGTACAAGGCTGCTACAGAAGCTTCTCAAAAAAACAAAGATGGCAAACAGGTATTGTTATATACTACTAATCCGGTTCAGCAAGATGCATTCATTCAAGCAGCAGTAGGCAAGGGTTATAAAGTAGTAAAATTAGAAACTATGGTAGATGCCGCCTTCATTAATAATGTAGAAATGAAATGGGAAGGTGTTCAGTTTGTAAGAGTAGACGCGGATGTAGTAGATAATTTAATTGATAAGCAAGAAAACGTTGATTCTGTTTTAAGCAAAGAAGAAGTAGAGCAAGCAAAAAAATTATTTGAATTCCAAGTGCCGGAAATTACTTTAACTGTAGAGGTGAAAGGATTGAGTGCAGATGCAGCTCCAGTGATTGCAACCCGACCTGAATTTATGCGTCGTATGAAAGATATGGCAAGTATGGGTGGCGGAGGTATGACTGCGTTTTATGCACAAATGCCTGACGAGGTACATTTGACAATTAATGGTAACCATCCAATATACCAGGCCTTGTTAAAAGAAACAGATACGGATAAGCAACAAAAACAGGCACGTAATTTAGCAGACTTGGCTTTATTGTCCCAAGGGTTATTAAATGGGGCTGAACTAACTAATTTTATCAATAGAAGTGTAGACTTGTTAAAATAAAAGCTTTCTCTTACTTGATTGGTTTTATTTGGTAAGACTAAAAAAGCGACCTTGTTATAGGTCGCTTTTTTTATGTGCTAGCTACAATATTTTTTGTTGAATATGAAGCAGGCTATTATTAATTAGCAACACTGGGTTTTACATCTATCACTTGCATTTGCACTGATTGATTGCCCTGCCATTCATTTAATTGTAATTGAAAAACAAGATCAAAAGGCTTGCCCGATTTTATTGTTTTTAAATGTTCTGGCATATTATATCCAATGCCACGTACATTGGTTTTCCCTTGCGTGACACTAAAACTAATATGTTGATCCTTAACTAGTTTTGTGTAACCAGTATCATACACTCCTTTAGCTATAAATAATGGTCGCATATTGTCAGGCCCAAAGGGTTCCATTTGCGCAATAATATTATAAAACGTTATACCAATATCGTCTAAAGGAAGGGTAGCATTAATTGTTATTTCTGGTGTTAATTGTTCCTCGGTAATACGCGCTGCAACTGCTGCTTCAAAAGCAATTTTAAAATCTTCGAGTGCATCAACCGACATGGTCATGCCTGCCGCAGCAAAATGACCACCGTATCCAATTAAATGCGTTCTGCATGCATGAAGTGCTTCATATAAGTTAAATCCATTCACACTCCTTGCACTACCCGTTATAACATCGCCACTTTGTGTAAGTACAATGGTTGGTTTATAATACTTTTCAATTAATCTACTTGCTACTATTCCCACTACACCTTTATGCCAGTGGGGTTGAAAAACAACAGTAGATTTCTTAGTATCATGTAATGGGTCGTCTTCTATTTGCGCCAAAGCCTCTTCTGTAATAGTTGTATCTGCTTCTCTTCTATCTAAATTATCTTGCTGTAACACCGATCCAAAAGCGAGTGCTTTTTCATAATCAGGTTCAATAAATAGTTGTACCGCCTTTTTTGCATCGTCCATTCTGCCAGCAGCGTTAATGCGGGGTGCTACCGCAAAAACTAAATTGGTAATGCGCATTGGGCCAGTTTGTTTTGCTAGTTCCATTAATGCTTTTAAACCAGGTGAAGGATTGTCATTTACTTTTTGGACGCCAAAAAATGCCAATGTCCTATTTTCTTCAGTAATAGGGACAATATCCGCAGCAATTGCGGTAGCTACTAAATCTAAATATTGCAAATAAGATTCAGTTGGCATATTGTATTCCATTGCCAAGGCAGAAATTAATTTAAAAACAACACCGCAACCGCACAATTCTTTGTAAGGGTAATTACAATCGGTTTGTTTCGCATTTAAAATAGCAACTGCAGGAGGTAAAATTTCATCAGGTAAATGGTGGTCACAAATAATGAAGTCCATCCCCAATGATTTCGCATATGTAATAAGTTCGGTTGATTTGATACCACAGTCAACAGAAATGATTAAATCAAATTCATTTTCTTTAGCAAAATCAATTCCAATTTTTGAAATTCCATATCCCTCTTTATACCTGTGCGGTATATAATAATCTATATTTTGTGAAAGCTGTTTTAAAAACTGAAAAAGAGTGGCAACCGAAGTGGTTCCATCAACATCGTAATCGCCAAAAACCAATATTTTTTGCTTGCCAACAACAGCATCCTTGATTCTATCTACTGCTTTACGCATGTCTTTCATTAACCAAGGATCATGCAAATGATTGAGGCTAGGACGAAAAAATTGTTTGGCTGCCTCAAAATTGCTAATTCCTCTTTGTACTAATAACTCACAAAGTATAGGATGTATTTTTAGTGCATCTTGTAAGGTGCGCACACTTGCAGGATCTGCTGATATAAGGTTCCATCTTTTTTCCATTAGTAAGCGCGGTCGGTTGTGTAACGAACTAATTCTTCTAAAGCCGATCGGGAAGGACTTTCAGGAAAGCCATGCAAAATAGCGAGTGCTTTATCGCGGTATTCAATCATTTTATTGGTAGCATATTCAATGCCTCCATTGGAAACAACATTGTCAATAACAAATTTTACTTTCTTTTTATCGTTATTATTGTTTTTTACAATGTTAATGATTTCTTTCTTTAAATCAGGGCTCACTTTTTGTAATATATGTATCAACGGAAGTGTTAACTTTTTTTCTTTAATATCATTACCGGTTGGCTTCCCCACTGCAACATCTCCGTAATCAAATAAGTCATCTTTAATTTGGAAAGCCATTCCAACCATTTCACCAAAATCACGCATTTGTTGTATAATATTATCATCTTTGGTAACCGATGCGGCTCCAGCACCACAACTCGAAGCCAACAAGCTGGCTGTTTTGCCATTGATGATTTCATAATATACCGACTCATCAAAATTTAAATTTCTAGTTTTCTCTATTTGCAATAATTCTCCTTCACTCATTTTTTTTACTGCGTTGGAGAGAATCGTTAAAATTTCGAAATCTTTATTTTCAAGTGAGAGCAGAAGGCCTTTTGATAGTAAGTAATCGCCAACCAAGACTGCAATTTTATTTTTCCATAAAGCATTGATAGAAAACATGCCTCGTCTTTCCAATGCATCATCCACTACGTCATCGTGCACCAAAGTGGCTGTGTGTAATAATTCAACGAGGCTGGCAGCTCGATAAGATGAAGCTGAAATTTCACCATGCAGTTTTGCAGAGAGCAATACAAACATAGGACGCATTTGTTTACCCTTGCGTTTAACAATGTATTGCATAATTCTGTCCAAAAGCGACACCCTGCTTTTAACAGCAGCTTTAAAATGCTTTTCAAATTCATCCAACTCTCTTCCAATAACCTCTTTAGCTAATTTCATGGAGCGAATTTTATGGGTTTAGCATATTAAAATGTAATGCCCCGAAATTTTGCAATGAAGAAAGTTTTAAATCTGCTGCGCCCCAATGTTCAAGTTTAATATCTTCAGCAGCAGGTACCACTACGCAAGTCATTCTCGCCGCTTTCGCTGCAATCATTCCATAAAAAGAATCTTCGAAACATATACAAGCAAATGGGTTGGTATGCATGGCTGTGGCGCAATCTAAATATACTTGAGGGTGTGGCTTTGCAAATGGCAAATGCTGTGCGGAACAACTTGCATGTATATAACTTCTGATGCCCAATTTGTCTTTCACCCATTCAATTAATTCAATAGGTGAAGAACTGGCTAATCCCATTTTAAAATCTTGTTGTAAGAAAAACTCAAATACATGTTCAACACCAGGCATTAAAGTTGCTTCTTTGTCGATAAGTTCAAGTGCTAATTCAATTATCTTTTTTTCTACGACTTCATTTTGACTAACGGGCACATTAAATTTATGCAACCAAAATGCAACAAATTCTTTAGATCTTAAACCCGTTGTAATTGCATATTGTTGTTGCGTTAAAATAATGCCATATTGTCTAAAAATTTCGGCAGCGGCTTTGTTCCACAAAGGCTCACTGTTAATTAATAATCCATCAATATCAAATATTACCGCCGACTTTTTCATAGCCTAAAGATACAATATTTGTAGTATCTTGCACTTCTAACAATTGATTGCATAATGTCATTATTTGATCGGTTAAAAAATATCAGAATTTTTCGCTCTATCATATATGGCTTAGTAGGTTTGTTCACCTATCCGGGTCTAGCATTATTCAATAAAATTAAAATTGAGGGAGCCGAGCATTTAACCAATTTGCCAAGACAAAAAGTACTTTTTGTGAGCAATCATCAAACCTATTTTGGGGATGTAATTGCATTTGTTCATATTTTTTGTGCGTTTAAATGGGGTAAGTATAACAAATTAGGAATCCCTTATTATTTATTAAACCCATTTACCAATCTTTATTTTGTAGCCGCAGAAGAAACCATGAATAATAATTGGTTGTCAAGATTGTTTAAGTTGGGTGGTGCATTAACCGTTAAAAGAACTTGGAGAGCTGAAGGTAAAGATGTAAGTAGAGAAAGAGATACTGTGGATACACAAAAAATTGACAAGGCATTGTTAAAAAGTTGGGTAATCACATTTCCGCAAGGAACAACAAAACCATTTGCTCCAGGTAGAAAAGGTACAGCGCATATTATTAAAAACAATCGTCCGGTTGTGGTTCCAGTTGTGATTAATGGCTTTTGGCGTGCATTTACAAAAAAAGGACTCACCTTTAAAAAAGTAGGAACTACTTTAACGGTTCGCATTAAAGAGCCATTGAGTATTAACTATGATGCGCCAGTGGAAGACATACTTTCACAAGTGATGGAGGCTATAGAACAAAGTAAGGACTTCATGCTTAAGGGTAAGCACCACGCATTAAAAGAAGCTTAATCGTTAGTGAAAAATGCCTTTAATTCTGTGGCATCGTCAGGCTTCATTTTTCCAGATAATATTAATCTCATTTGGCGACGTCTTAAAGCGCCATCATAATATTTAATTTGTTCTTCCGTTTCTGCAATAATTTCTGGAACTTTTTTGGGTCTTTTATTTTCATCCAAAGCTACAAAAGTAAAAAACGCCTCATTGCTTAATACCCTGGTTTGCGTAATCATATTTTGATTCCAAACTTTTAAATGAATTTCCATGGAGGTATTAAATGCACGTGTAACAATGGCTTCAATGCAAATTACATTTCCCAATTTAATGGGTGTTTTAAAACTAATATTGTCAACCGATGCAGTCATAGCTGCTGAATTACAATGTTTAGCAGCAGCTAGATAAGCTGCAATATCCATCCAATACATAAGCTTACCTCCCATTAAATCACCAAAAGTGTTGGTGTCGTTTGGTAAAACCAATTCGTTCATGGTAATAAAAGAATCACCTGCTTTTCTTGCTTCCATACTTTGTATTTATACCTCAAAGATACAAATACTTATACAACGCAATGTTCTAGTTTTGAAAGGTAAGCTGGGTCTACGTTGGCGCCATGGCCTGGGCTGTCGTCAATACTTAAATGCATACCCTTAAATTGGACACCACCAATAATTGGATCGGCCAAATGCCCTAATAAACAGGTATCCATATCATAATATTTTACATTGTCATGTGCCATGGCAAAGTGCATTTTTGCACTCAATGCTAAACGACTTTCAAGCATTCCGCCCATCATACATGTCATATTATTTTCTCCTGCAATCGCCTGTATTTTAATAGCTTCTTGAATACCACCACTTTTTGAAAATTTAATATTAATTAAATGACATGCTTTATTGGCAATTAATTTACGGGCATCGTGATGGGTAAAAACCGATTCGTCTGCCATGATTTTTATAGGAGAGGCGGCACATAAAGCGGGTAAATAATCGTCATAATATTTGTGCATAGGTTGCTCACAAAATTCAATATCAAAATTGGAAAGGCTTTTTAAAACCGACAAAGCATCTTCCTTGGACCAGCCTTGATTGGCGTCAATTCTCAATTTAATATCCTTACCTATAGCCGTTCTAATTTGCTTAATTCTCTCAATATCTGTTGCAGGATCCTTTCCTAGTTTCACTTTAATCATGGTAACACCATTGTTCTTAAATGTTAAGGATTGTTCTGCCATTTTTTCGGGACTGTCAATGCCTATTGTTAAATCCGATTCAATGGCTTTTTGTTTCCCACCTAAAAATGCATATAGAGGAAGGTTGGCAGCTTTTGCAGCAATATCATACAAGGCAATATCAAAAGCACTTTTGATGGTATAATTTCCGGCAATTATTTTATCTAGCTCCGATAGTCTTGTTTCAATTTCAAGTGGATTTTTTCCTTTCCAAAAACTTGCAAAATCTTTGGCATGATGGTAGCAGCTGGTTTGTGTTTCGCCCACAATCATAGGAAAAGCAGAACATTCTCCAAGTCCCATTATTCCTTCGTCCGTAAATATTTTGATAAGTATATTTTGTGCGTATTCCATAGTCCCTGTAGCGATAGTGAATGGCTCCATAGGGATCTTAAACATGTAAATCTCTGTCTTTGTAATTTTCATATCCAACTAAATTAAATTATAGGATTTTAAAGGTACTATTTCTTTGTCATTCCCTTTTTCCAACCGATATTTGCCATACGAACTAATGTTAGCATGAACCTATCTTTTGACAATACCCAAAATGCTTTTGCATACAAGAGTACAGCCGATTTAAAGAAAGCAAAATTTTTAATTAGTGTAATCCAGAACCCATTCATGGTGGCGCTTGCAACAAAGGCAACTCCCATATTGATGAAATTGGGTTTCCCTTTAAATGGGATTTTAAGAAGTACAGTTTTCCAACAATTTGTGGGGGGTGAAACTTTGGAAGAGTCGGCAAGAACTGCAAAATTATTAGGCTCTTATGGTGTACAAGTTATATTAGATTATGGTGTAGAAGCCAAGGAGGGCGAAAGTAATTTTGACGAGGTTACTTCGCATATTATTGAAGCTATTGATTTTGCTGCAACACAAAATAATATTCCATTTGTTAGTGTAAAATTAACAGGGATAGCAAGTCATATTTTATTAGAACATTTAAATGAATCACCTCGTTTAAGAAGTGGGATACATGATAGTGAGTCCGAAAATGCTTCATGGCAAAGGGTTAGAGAAAGAATGTATGCGATTTGTGATGTTGCTCAAGAAAGAGGAGTAGGCATTTTAATTGATGCGGAAGAAACTTGGATACAAGATCCAATTGATCGCCTTGCGATTGAATTAATGCAAGCTTACAATAAAGAAAAAGTAATTGTTTACAACACCTATCAATTGTATAGGAATGATCGATTACATTTTTTGCAGCTCTCGCATAAATTAGCGAAAGAAGGCGGATTTATATTAGGTGCGAAACTAGTGCGCGGCGCTTATATGGAAAAAGAAAGAGCGCGCGCGTTAAAATTGGGTTATGCTTCGCCAATTCATGTAAACAAAGAAGCAACCGACAAGGACTTTGATGCTGCTGCAAAATATTGTTTAGACAACAAGGATTGCATTTCAATGTTATTGGCTTCACATAATGAAGCTAGCAATATTGCAATAGCTACAACAATGGAAAATTTAGCACTTCCAAATAATTACAGCCACATTCATTTTTCTCAATTATATGGAATGGGAGATCATATCACATTTAATATGGCAGTTCAAGGATATAATGTGAGCAAGTACTTGCCATTTGGCCCTATCAATGAAGTGATTCCATATTTAATGCGTAGAGCCGAGGAAAATACAAGTGTAAATGGCCAAACCAATAAGGAATTGGTCCTTTTAAAGAAAGAATTGGCAAGAAGAAAGTCAAAAAAATAGATAAACTTTTATTTTTCACAGCTTCTCCCCAACCTATTAAAATGTTTCTAATTAAGAGGCAATGGTTGTAAATTGCAGCATGCAACAATATTTGACTTTATTACAACATATTTTAGAAGAGGGTACTCAAAAAACAGACAGAACAGGTACTGGTACCAAGAGTTGTTTTGGATATCAAATGCGCTTTAATCTTGCCGATGGCTTTCCTTTGGTGACTACTAAAAAAGTGCATTTAAAAAGTATTATTTACGAATTACTTTGGTTTTTAAATGGCGACACTAATATTAAATATTTGAAAGAAAATGGTGTGCGCATTTGGGATGAGTGGGCAGACGCTAATGGCGATTTAGGACCCGTATATGGTAAGCAATGGAGAAGTTGGGAAGGCGCCAATGGCGTGGTGGTTGATCAAATCACAGAGCTTATAGAGCAAATAAAAAAAACGCCCGATAGTAGACGTTTAATAGTGAGTGCATGGAACGTGGGTGATTTAAAAAAGATGGCATTAATGCCTTGTCATAATATGTTTCAGTTTTATGTGGCAGATGGTAAGTTGAGTTGCCAGTTGTATCAACGAAGTGCAGATGTTTTTTTAGGAGTGCCTTTTAATATTGCATCTTATGCTTTATTAACTATGATGATTGCACAGGTTTGTGAATTACAGTATGGCGATTTTGTGCATAGTTTTGGAGATGTGCATTTATACAATAATCATTTTGAACAAGCAAAGCTTCAATTATCTAGAAAACCTTTTCCTTTGCCAACAATGAAAATAAATCCTGAAGTAAAGAATATATTTTCATTCAAATTCGAAGATTTCACACTTGAAAATTACGAGTGTCATCCAGGTATTAAAGCACCAGTTGCTGTATAACACAAATAAATATGAATATAACCCTTGTAGTTGCTGCTTCCCAAAACAATGCTATTGGTAAAGACAATCAATTGCTTTGGCATTTGCCTAAGGATATGCGATTTTTCAAAAACACTACTTGGGCTCTGCCAATATTAATGGGAAGAAAAACCTTTGAGTCCATGGGGAGTAAATTGTTGCCGGGCCGACTCAATATTATACTCACCACAAAGCAAGGTTTAAAAATTGAAGGCGCAGAAGTGGTAAATTCTATTCAGCAAGCAATACATCTTGCCCAAAAAAATGATTATAAAGAATTAATGGTGATTGGCGGTGGGCAGGTTTATGAAATGGCTTTGCCTTTAGCCAATAAAATTTGGTTAACAAGAGTACATACGCATATTGAAGGTGATACTTTCTTTCCTGTTTTAGGCAGTGAATGGGAAAAACAATCAACCGAATCGAATGCTAACGATGAAAAGCATGCATATGCTTTTGATTTTGAATGTTGGCAAAGAAAATAATTTATGTATTCAACTTTTACATTGCTAAGTAAATATCTGCAGTATTTAATGAGGGCAGAGAATGGGAAAGGGCATGGTGTTCATTCCCCTTTTGTATTTTCTTTTATCAAAGAAGTACTCAATAATAAGCAAGTAACGCCCCTAGCTATTCAAATTGAAGCACAAAGAAAAGCTTTAGAAAGTAATACGCAAAAAATACAAGTATGGGATAGGGGCGCTGGATCAAGACAAAACAATCAAACTGAAAGAGCCGTTAAGCAAATTGCAAAAACAGCATTAAAGCCTAAAAAGTATAGCCAACTTTTACATAAAATTGTTGCTTATTATAAGCCTGCACAAATACTAGAGCTGGGCACTTCTTTAGGCATAACCACTTGTTATTTAGCAGCTGGAAACATAAATGCAAGTGTAGTCACCTTGGAAGGTGCGCCTAATGTGGCTGCTATTGCAAAAGAAACATTTAATGCAGTTGGATTGCATCATGTACAATTAATGGAAGGGGACTTTAATAAAACTTTGCCAGCATATTTGAATCAATTGGATTGGGTAGGACTTGCATATGTTGATGGTAATCATAGGTATGAGCCTACCATGCTATATTTTAAAAGCCTACTTGAAAAATCAACAGAAGATTCGATCTTAATTTTCGATGATATTCACTGGAGTGATGAAATGGAAAAAGCATGGGATGAAATAAAATTACACCCTGCTGTTACTTTAACCATTGATTTATTTTTTATAGGTTTGGTATTTGTACGAAAAGCACAAAAGGAGAAAGAACATTTTATCATTAGATATTAAATTATTTCATTTGTTACCCGCTTCATTATTACATTCTTTAGTTTCAATGCCTGGATACCAGGAGCAAAGTTTTGTGCGGGTACATGCATTAGGGGATCAAATAACCAGTGTTCGATTGAATCCTGCTAAAACTTTTGATTATGCACAACATCCTTTCTTAAATGAAATGGTTCCAGTGGATTGGTGTTCGAATGGGTATTATTTGCAAGAAAGGCCTTTGTTTGTAAAGGATCCTTTATGGCATGCCGGCGCTTATTATGTGCAGGAGGCAAGTAGTATGTTTATTCAATATATTATTAAAAATATTTTTCCTCATCCAAAGCATAAAATAGTACTTGATTTGTGTGCAGCACCAGGTGGAAAGTCCACTTTGCTCGCTAGTTACTTTAATGAGGGATTGGTGGTTTCTAATGAAACTATAAAGTCTCGTAATTCAATTTTAGTAGAGAATTTAACAAAGTGGGGAAGTGACAGTGTAGTAGTTACTCAAAACGATCCTTCTCATTTTAAAGCTTTGCCCAATTTTTTTGATTTAATGGTGATAGATGCTCCTTGCAGTGGAAGTGGGTTATTTAGAAAAGATCCCGAGGCTATAAAAGAATGGAGTGAGGAAAGTGTTTTGCATTGTAGCATAAGACAGGAAAGGATTTTAGAAGATAGTTTAGATGCCTTAAAAGAAGGCGGATACTTAATTTATTCAACATGCTCCTATTCATTTGAGGAGAATGAAAAAATCATGGATTTTATAAGTGCATTACCAGGGATGAAAAATATTGACATGGAAATTCCTGAAAATTGGAATATTGTTGTTACGGAAAGTCCAAATGCAAAAGCAAAGGGGTTCAGGTTTTATCCAGACAAAATAAAAGGGGAAGGTTTCTTTGTTTGTATTTTTCAAAAACAGAATAATACAAGTACAAGCTATTATAATTCCAGTTTTCAATGGAATCCAATAACTAAAAATGAGCGCGCTATTTTAACAGACCACATAGCGCTACCCGAAGCTTACGAGTATATTAATCATCAAGACAATATCATTGCTGTACCCGTTGATATCTCTTTGACAATAAAAGCGCTGCTTTCTCATTTATACGTCAAAAAAATGGGCTTGACTATTGGAACCTTAAAAGGGAATGATTTAATCCCCGATCATGCACTTGCTATGAGCCATTGGTCAAATAAGCCTTTTGGGGTGGTTGAGGTGGATATAGAAACTGCGCTCCGGTATTTGAGGCGCGCCGACCTCATTTTAGAGGGAAACAAGGGTTGGGCAGGTGTTTATTACCACAAAATTTTACTGGGTTGGGCAAAGTTATTACCAAATAGGACCAATAATTATTATCCTACAAATTGGAGAATACTGAAATACTGATTATTATATATTAAAAATATAATTAATTAGAATTAATTTTGCTTTTTATTCACATTTCATTTTGGTACCTTTGCATCCATGTTTAGAAAATATTTACTCATATTGGTTGTATCTCTTGGCTTGTGGAATAGCGCAAGTTCAAGTGCGGCTGTCTATCATTCAGTGAGTCAAACGGTGAGTAAGTCAAAAAAATCCAAAGCAAAATCTGCAGCAGCCTCTAAAAAAAGCAAAAAGAGCAAATCGAGTCGTAGTGCAAAGTCAAAGAAGGGCAAGTCAACAACACGTATCGTAAAAGATAGCGCACAGCTAAAACAAGAGAGCGATAATAAAATGGCTTCGCTTCAAATGATTAACGATAATCAAGTGAAAGCCAGAATTGCAGACAGCATTCGCAAGTCCTCTTTATTAAATGTAAATAATAACAAAGAAGGCTATTACGCTTCTATGTTTTCAAGTCAATCTAAATCTACCACCATACAAACACTTGAAGGAACTGCTTCAGTATTTAAAAGTTTAAGTGGATGGGATGATGGTAAATTTTATATCTTAACCAATCAAATGCCAATTGGTACGATTGTAAGAATCACTACACCTGAATTAAAAAGTATCTGTGCAAAAGTGATTAATAGTTTGCCCGATGTTGGAGGTGCGGTTCAGTATCGTTTAAGCGATGCAGCAGCAACAATCTTAGGAATTACCAACAAGATCTTTAAGGTTTCAGTTACCTACTAAAATTTATTTATGAAGAACCTAATTTTCGCAGGCCTTTTTACATTGGCCACTGCATTAGTGAGTTGTGCGCAAACTAATAAAGAAACAAAGCAGGCTTTATCTATACCTTCTATTGAGTTTAATACGGCTATACAACAACCTAACGTTCAAATTTTGGATGTGCGCACTGCAAGCGAATTTAAATCGGGGCATATTAAAAATGCTTTACAGGCAAATTGGAACGACCCTCAAGAATTTGAAAGTAGAACCAAGGAGTTGGATAAGAAATCAACGGTATATGTTTATTGTCAAGCAGGAGGTAGAAGTGCTGCAGCACAGGCATATTTAATGGAAAAAGGTTTTACTGTGGTAAATTTAGAAGGAGGAATGAGTAATTGGAAAATGAATAATTTACCAGTGGAAGGAAATGCAAATGCACAACAAATGACGGTTTCCGATTTTGATAAAATAATTGCTACGAATAATTTGGTATTGGTAGATATTGGTGCTAGCTGGTGTCCCCCTTGTAGAAAAATGCAGCCAATAATTGACCGAGTTAAAAAAGCACAAGGAACTAAATTATATGTGTTAGCAGTGGACGGTGGAGCAGATGTGGAAGTGATGAAGCATGTGCAATTTGAAACTTTGCCTACCTATATTATTTACAAGAATGGGAAGGAGGTTTGGAGAAAAAGCGGCGTCGTAGAAGAGGCTGAATTTAATAAAGTATTACAATAGGTGGCAATTTTTTGTGTATTGCAGTACAAATGATTGAATCAAAATTTATTGCTGTATTAGTCAGGTTTGCGGTAGCCTCTTAAAAAATCCAAAACGAGCATTCTCTTTTTCCCTTCCCATTGAATATCATTAATATTCAAATACCCATTTTTGCAAGCAAATTTTGCAAATTTTTTTCCGTCGGTTATAAATGTGCCAGGTAATTCTTTGGGTAAACCTGCTTCTGTATTCGTACTATATAATTTCACAATCTTCCCATCTACTTTAGTTATTGCTCCTGGAAATGGGGCCAAACCTCTTATATGATTGTGAATTTCTTCAACGGATAAATCCCAGTTAATTTCACAATCTTTTGTAAATATTTTAGGAGCATGTTTTATTTCAATACCTTTCGCTCCCTCACTTTGTGGGACCGATTGAATGCTATTGTTAATTAATCCATGTAATGTTTTTACCAACAAATTAGCACCCACAACCATCATCTTATCATGTAATTCTCCTGCAGTCATATTTTCGGGAATGGCAATACGGTCTTGTAATAAGATGTCGCCGGTATCAATGGCATGTTGTAGTTGAAAGGTAGTCACCCCTGTTTCCTTTTCTCCATTTATGATTGCCCAATTTATGGGTGCTGCCCCTCGATATTGTGGTAGTAATGATCCATGTACATTTAATGTGCCCATGGTAGGAAAGGACCATATTTTTTCGGGGAGCATTCTAAAAGCAACCACAACTTGTAAGTCGGGTGCCCAATTCCTTAGGGCTTCCATAAATTCAGGTGCCTTTAATTTTTCTGGTTGTAATAATGGTAAATTATTGGCCAGCGCAAATTGTTTTACGGCACTTTGTTGTAGCTGCATACCTCTGCCACCGGGTTTATCAGGTGCCGTTACTACGCCAACCACATTCAGTTCTGCTGCCAATAATGCTTCCAAAGAAGCTACTGCAAAGGCAGGGGTTCCCATAAATACAATCCTTGGTTTTTTGTCCATGGGGCAAAGTTAGTTTATCTCCCATAATTATGTACTTTTGCCCTTTGCACCCTAGGTGCTTTATTTAAAAAATACAATATGCAACAAGTAAAAAATGGGGATACCATTCAAGTGCATTATCACGGTACTTTAGCTAGTGGTGAAACATTTGACTCTTCAAACGGTAGAGCTCCTCTAGAATTCGAAGTAGGAAGTGGAATGGTAATTCCAGGTTTTGATAATGGCGTTTTAGGAATGACTGTGGGTGAAAAGAAAACCATTCACATTCCATTTATGGAAGCTTATGGCCCTAAACAACCAGAAATGATTGTAGAGTTTCCAAAAACTCAATTTCCTCCCGATTTAAATCCTGAAGTAGGTATGGCATTGACAATGAATAATGGTCAAGGTCAACAATTTCAAGTTATCGTGGTTGAAGTAAAAGAGGAAGTGGTGGTATTAGATGCCAACCATTCTTTAGCAGGCCAAGATTTAACTTTTGATTTAGAATTGGTAAATATTGATAGCCCTTCTAAAATCATTACTGAATTTTAGATTTGTTGAATCCTAAAAAATACTTTATTTTATTGTAATACTAGGTATAAAATGTTAAGGCGTTCCAAAATTTTGGAACGCCTTTTTTTATTCGAAAATTTCAAATTATCTTCAAGCATCTTATTTTAAGCCGATTTCAAAACAAATTATAGTATGGCCTTACAAGCATTAGAAGTAGCAGAGCGATTTATGCGTTATGTTCGTATTGATACGCAAAGCGATCCCAATAGTACTCATTTCCCATCTACCGAAAAACAAAAAAATCTATCTACTTTATTGGTTAAAGAATTACTTGCATTTGGTATTGAGGATGCACATATGGATGCGAACGGTTATGTAATGGCAACGGTTCCTGCAAATTATCCATTATCATTTGTCCCATCCAATGAACATCCATTGCCTGTGATTTGTTTTTGTGCACATGTGGACACGGCGCCGGATTGTAGCGGAACAAATGTGAAGCCAATATTACACGAAAAGTTTAATGGAGCGGATATTGTTTTGCCAGATGATAACCAGCAAATTATTTCGATAAAAGATTATCCCTATTTAAAAGAGTTTATAGGAGAAGCAATAATTACTGCATCGGGTAATACCTTATTAGGAGGGGACGATAAGGCAGGTGTTACCATTATTATGGAAATGGCAAAGTATTTGATGGAAAACAAAAGTATTGCACATGGCCCCGTAAAAATTTTATTTACACCAGACGAAGAAGTAGGAAGAGGCACCGAACATTTAGATATTAAGAAACTGGGTGCCGATTACGGTTATACTTTAGATGGAGGTGAATTAGGAAGTTTTGAAATGGAAACTTTTAGTGCGGATTATTTGGTTTTGCACATTCAAGGAGTGATTGCACATCCTGGTGCTGCGAAAGGAGTAATGCAAAACGCAATTAAAGTGGCAGGTGAAATTTTAGCTGCATTGCCTAAGGCCGAATGGTGTCCGGAGCATACGGATGGTAGAATGGGTTTTATTCATCCCAATCATGTGGAAGGGGGTGCCGAAAATGCACGTATAGAGTTTTTAGTGAGGGATTTTGAAACGTCTAAATTAAAAGAACATGCAGATAGGTTTTTTAATCTAGCACAAGGCGTTATTAATGCGAATCCAGATTTCTCCAAGGTGAAAATATCCATGGAGATTACCGAACAGTATCGAAATATGCGAGAAGTTATTGATCAATATCCTGTGATTGTAGAACGTGCAATAAAAGCGTATGAAAAAGCGCAAATTAAGCCAATAGTGTCTCCTATTAGAGGAGGAACGGATGGAAGTAGAATGAGTTTTATGGGTTTGCCTACACCCAATATATTTACGGGTATGCAAGCTATTCATAGCAAGCATGAGTGGATAGGTGTTAGAGATATGATAAAGGCGGTAGAAGTATTGGTAAATTTGGTAGAAATAAATTAACTTTAAAAAATAAATTAAGTCCTATGTTGTTTTTATTAGATGTAGCTCAAAATAAAATTTCCTTATTAAGTTTATTACAAAAAGGCGGATGGATTATGTATCCATTATATGCTTTATTGGTGGTGGCAATTTATGTTTTTATAGAACGTATGTTGGCCATTAAAAAAGCTGGCGCTATTGATCCTAAATTCATGCTTGTTGTAAAAGATAATTTGTTGTCAGGAAATGTTGCCGCTGCAAAAAGTTTTGCGAAAAATACCGATAATCCTGTAGCAAAAATGATTGAAAAAGGAATTATGAGAATGGGAAAACCATTGGATGCAATTGAAAAGAGCATGGAGAATGTTGGCAAATTAGAAATGTATGCAATGGAGCGCAATTTGAACATTTTGTCATTAATTGCTGGTATAGCTCCTATGTTTGGTTTCTTGGGAACAATTGTAGGAATGGTACAATTGTTTTACGGAATTGCTTCAACTGGAGAGTATACATTAAACACCATTGCGGGCGGTATCTACACAAAAATGATTACCTCTGCAACAGGTTTAATTATTGGACTTATTGCTTATGTAGGACATAATTATCTTTCTACTCAAATAGACAAGACCGCCAATAAAATGGAAACGGCAAGTGCCGATTTTTTAGATATTTTACAAGAAACAACGCATTCTTAAAACAGTACTATGAATCTAAGAAATAGATTAAGGCATCAGCCCGAAGTACATACCGGCGCATTGAATGATATTTTATTCAT
This sequence comes from Bacteroidota bacterium, assembly GCA_037975805.1. Lineage (GTDB taxonomy): Bacteria > Bacteroidota > Bacteroidia > Chitinophagales > Chitinophagaceae > Sediminibacterium. The sequence goes on from JBANFX010000017.1 coordinate 22,421, forward strand.
TTTGCTATTGTTTTTTCTAATTGTTTCCACTTTGGCCAATCCTAATGTGATTAAAGTTTCTAATCCCAAATCGGCGAGTGATACTAAAGCAAAGCAAACAGTGGTGGTTACCATTGATAAAGACCAACATTTATTTATTGGTTCCACTCCAGTAGTTATAGACTCTTTGTCCGCACAGCTCAAAACATTTTTAGATAAGGAAACAGATAAACCATCAGTGGTAATTAATGGGGATAGCGTTGCTAATTTGGGTGTAACCATTCAGGTAATGCAAATCGTAAAAAAGTTAGGTGCAACGCCGGTTGTAGCAGTTGATCCTAATAACTAATTAGTGGTATTTAATTACAATCAAGGAAATTTTTAATTTTTATGCGCGCTTCCTTTATTTCCCTTTTTTAAGACTTGCTCTTAACATGCGATCTTTTCCAAACATGTCTTGACGTAATTCGGCATGATAACCCATTTCATCAAATAAACTTAATAATGCTTTGCCCTGGTCATAATGTATTTCAAAAAAAAGCTGACCATTGGGTTGTAAGTATTGCTTTCCTAGTCTTGCAATAGTTCTATAAAAAATAAGGGGATCTTCATCTTTTACAAAAAGTGCAATATTTGGTTCAAAGTTTTTTACCTGGGCCTGCATATTTATATTTTCTTTAAATGGAATGTAAGGCGGGTTGCTTACGATTACATCAAATTGATTAAGCAAGTATGTGGTATTTAAAATATCTTCCTGTATCCAACTTATTTTGGTTTTTAATGTATCTGCATTTTGTTTTGCAGTCAACAAAGCTTTTTCGCTTATATCCAGGCCAGCTAACATGCAATGGGGAAGTGCTAATTTTAGGGCAATAGGAATACAGCCAGACCCAGTACCAATATCTAATATTTGTAATGGTTTATTTATGATTGTAGCATATTCAATAATCCATTCAACTAATTCCTCCGTTTCTGGTCTTGGAATTAAAACATTTTCATTTACTATAAATTCATTACCCATGAACCATGCTTTGCCAATAATATATTGAATGGGCATGCCTTCTCTTAATAAATTAAGCGCCTCATGGAATTCCTTAATTTTTTCTTGCGATAATTCAGTTTCTTTATTGAGTACTTGTTTTAATTGATCCCAGCCAGTGATGTGCTCAAATAAAATGGCCATTAAGCTATTTAATTCAATACTTTCATACTGATTTGACAGTGCTGCTTTACATTCTTGTTTAAGTTCCTGTAAACTCATAATGCAATGTTACAAATGAATGCGCATTATGCGTTAGCTTTGCGGAGATATTATTCATTAATGGGTCCCTTTTTCTATAATACTATTGAACAGCCAGCAATTGCCGAGTTTAAAGATCGTGGCAGTAAGTTTTTAGCTTATAGTTTTCCGGTACAAAATATTGAAGAATGCAAAAAGCAATTAGCCAGTTTAAAAAAAGAACATCCCAAAGCTGTGCATCATTGTTTAGCGTATAGAATAGGTGTAGATGGATCCACATTTAGAGTTAGTGATGACGGAGAACCAGCAGGATCTGCAGGTAGGCCTATTCTTGGACAAATTGATAGTAAGCAATTAACCAATATCATGGTAGTGGTGGTAAGATATTTTGGCGGTACATTATTAGGAGTACCTGGCTTAATTAATGCATACAAAACAGCCACTTCTTTAACCTTGCAATTATCACCCATTATCCAAAAAGCAGTGGAAGTGTCGTATGCGCTTAATTTTGATTACCAACAAATGAACGAGGTAATGATGATTGTGAAACAATACAATTGTTCTGTTGTGGAACAGGTAGCACAATTATTTGTAGAGTTAAAAATTGGCATACCCAAGCATCGATTGAATGAAGTGATAAATAAAATACAAGACATGCAAGGTGTTACCTACAAGACAGTGCTTGTTGAGTAATCTCTATTATCATTCCAAAATGTTTTGATGATAATAATTAGTACTTATAAAAACCTTCACCTGTTTTTACCCCAAGTTTCCCCTTGTTTACCATTTCAATTAGTAAAGGACAGGGCGCATATTTTTCATTATTGAACCCATCATGCATTATGTCCAAAATATTTTTGCAAACATCTAATCCAATATAGTCGGCAAGTTGAAGCGGACCCATTGGATGTGCCATCCCAAGTTTCATAATTTGATCAATTGTAGCAGCGTCGCTGATGCCTTCCGAAAAAGCATGAATCGCTTCATTAATCATGGGCATTAAAATTCGGTTGGCGATAAATCCTGGCGCATCTTTTACAACACAAGGTATTTTATCAATTGCGTTTGTTAATTCAACAATGGTTTTGGTGGTAGCTTCGCTTGTATCTGCTCCGTTAATAATTTCCACCAGTTTCATTACAGGTACGGGGTTCATAAAGTGCATGCCAATCACTTTCCCTGGTCTACTGGTTACCGCTGCCAATTGAGCAATAGGTATGGAAGAAGTGTTGGTGGCCAAAATACAGTGGGGATTTGCTTTTTCATCCATGATGCGAAAAATACTTTTCTTAATTTCACTGTTTTCGGTGGCCGCTTCTACTGCTAAATCTACATTTACAATTCCAGTTTCAATGGAGGTGAAAGTGCTAATTCTTTGTAGGGTATTTGTTTTGTCCTCGGCGGTGATAAAGCCCTTATTTATTTGACGATCCAAATTCTTATCAATCGTTGCAATGGCTTTGCTTAAAGCTGCTTCTTGCGTATCAATAATATTAACTTCAAAACCTTTTTGTGCAAATACATGTGCAATTCCATTACCCATTGTACCCGCTCCAATCACTGCTATTTTTTTCATGTTGTTTTAAAATAATATTTAAAAAAGTAAAATTATTTTTTTGATTTATAGTCCCCTCTTTTCCATGAATTAATAAAGCTTTTCCAAGCAACTGGATTTAATATATTCATTGGTGGTAACTGTCCTGAGTAATAATATCTTTGGGCCTGATTATTTAAAGAAGCTCCAACTGCTTCTTTACCATCTCTCGGCAATGAAGCTAAAATAATTTTTTTCTGACTCTCACTAGTATTTTTCCTAGCAGTCTCATACATGTCGTCGTCTACTTTTGCATTCACAAAATCTCTTTCAAATTGCGCGCGGGTAGGTCGTGGTTTTAAAATAGTAGCAGGTAAAAAGTTAGTATCATTTACCATTAACTGAACCACACTATATTGGTTCCCTTCTAAATTATTGGGAATTAAAATAGTTCTGTCTTTAAACCCTACACAAGTAAAGGTAATTTTCTCGCCTTTGTTAACTGCAATGGAAAATACACCATCATAATTGGTAACGGTTCCACGGCCTTTTTCATTTACGACCACACTTGCAAAAGGAATGGCTTTTAAACTATCTGCCGTCATTACAACACCAAAAAGCTGTACCACTGAATCTCTGTAAATATTAGGGGTATTGGTATTAGTTTGTTGTGCCATCGCTGGCTTTGCAATGAGCCCTAAAAATCCCATAGTAAGTATTATAAGCGTCTTTTTCATAGCAGGGCAAAATTAAGCTAGAACCTTGAATTTTTTGCTAAAATAAGGGGCGCATCAATTAACTTTGCCCCAGTTTTTAACTTTTTAACAAAAACTTCCAAAATGACAGCAGCAGACATTTTAAAAGCGCTTAGCAATGTGCAAGAACCGGATTTGGGTAAGGACTTGGTGACCCTTAATATGATTGAAGATATTGTAATTGATGGCAATAAAGTGAGCTTTAGAATTGTATTAACTACACCAGCTTGTCCAATGAAGGACTTGATGAAAAATGCATGCGAAAATGCCATTAAATTATTGGTAAATAAAGAGGCGATAATTACCGTTGGATTTACCTCAAAAACAACTACCACCCGAAAAGCCAATGAGACCGTTTTGTCGAAGGTTAAAAATATAATTGCAGTAGTGAGTGGAAAAGGAGGTGTGGGAAAAAGTACTGTTTCGGCAAACCTAGCGTTGGCATTGGCCGAAGGGGGTGCAAAAGTGGGCTTGATGGATGCCGATATATATGGACCAAGTGTACCTATAATGTTTGGCGTAAGAGGACAAAGACCAATGATGAAAGACGCCAACGGAGAAGGGATTATTTTACCTATTCAAAAATTTGGAATCGATTTAATGAGCATTGGTTTATTGGTTGATGAAAAAGATGCAGTTGTTTGGAGAGGGCCCATGGCAAGTAGTGCAATAAGACAATTCATCACCGATGTAGATTGGGGGGAATTAGATTATTTAGTGATAGATATGCCGCCGGGCACAGGAGATATACATTTAACCATTATGCAAACGGTTCCAGTAACTGGTGTGGTAATAGTAACTACTCCTCAAAATGTAGCATTGGCGGATGCTAAAAAAGCAATTGCCATGTTTGGCCAAGCAAATGTAAATGTGCCTATTGTTGGATTGGTTGAAAATATGGCTTATTTCACCCCAGCGGAACTTCCTAACAATAAATATTATTTATTTGGCAAGGATGGTGGCCGTAATTTGGCGGAGGAGTATGATTTACCATTCTTGGGCCAGGTTCCAATAGTACAATCCATTAGAGAGGGGGGAGACGCAGGTGTTCCTGCCATGGTTGGTAATGACGAAATTTCAAAAAAGGCATTGAGAGCAGTTGTATCACAGGCAGTAAGACAAATTGCAATACGAAATGCAAATTTGCCTAAAACACAAACCATAACAATGGCGCCTTAATTTTTAGAAATTAGAAAAGAAACAAAATTCAAAAAGTAGCATATGTCCAATAAAATTATCATTGCCATTGACGGTTTTTCTTCTTGTGGAAAAAGCACTTTAGCAAAAGCGTTGGCAGCAAAGTTGGAATATGTCTTTATTGATACAGGTGCAATGTATAGGGCAATTGCACTTTATTTTTTAAGGAATAACATTTCTTTTCAAGATCAAGAGGCTATTACAATTGCTTTAAATAATATCAAACTTCATTTTGAATACAATCCAGCAACTTTAAAAAGTGATATGTTTTTAAATGGGGAGAATGTGGAATTACTAATACGTGAAATGCAGGTAAGTTCAAAAGTGAGTGAAGTTGCTGCAATTGAGGCGGTACGTGATTTTGCAGTAGCACAACAACAAGCCATGGGTCAGCATAAAGGGATTGTAATGGATGGTCGTGATATTGGCACTGTGGTTTTTCCCAATGCGGAGTTAAAAATATTTGTTACTGCGCAACCTGCGATAAGAGCGCAAAGACGTTTTTTGGAATTACAATCAACCGACCCTACCATTACCATGGAGGCTGTTGCTGAAAATTTACAACATAGAGATCATATAGACAGCACAAGAGAACATAGTCCTTTAAAGCAAGCAGAAGATGCGCTTGTTTTGGACAACAGTCATATTGATAGAGCTTCTCAATTTGAAATTGCATTGAGCTGGGCTCAAGAACGTATTGCACAATTGAATGCAGAATAATATATACTAAGCCTGCTGACGCCAATCATTAATGAGTTCATAAAGGGCTTCTTCCTTTCCAAAATATCCTGCAATTTTATGAATCACCGATTCTACAACTGCATCAGGGCAGCTTGCACCGCTGGTCATTAAAATTTTTACAGTCTCTTTTTGTGGAATAAAATCATGCATTACCTGTGCTGCTTTATTTTTCCAATCAGTATGAATGATTTCACTTGCGTTAACAATTTTACTTGCGTCATCAATAAAATAGGTAGGTAATTTTTGCTCACACAATTCAACTAAATGAGAGCTGTTGCTGCTATTCTTTCCACCCATTACTATAGCAAAATCAGCATTGGTTTCTAACAAACCCATAACGGCAGATTGGTTGTCATTGGTGGCATAGCACAATGTATCACGGGTATCTGCGAAATGTGATTCTAAATTAGCTGAACCATATTTTTCAATAATAATTTTTTTCAAATAATCTGAAATAGCTTGGGTATCAGTAGCCAACTGCGTAGTTTGATTTACGACCCCTATTTTTGATAAGTCCTTGGTTGGATCAAATCCTACTGAGTATCTTCCTGAAAAATGTTTTTCAAATGCTGCGATCGTTAATTTACCAAGTATAAAATCTCCCAATAAGATGGTTTCTTCCATGTCATTCACTATCAAGGTAGGAGTGTTGGCTGCTGCATGAGAAAAAGTGGCCCTTGTTTCCTCGTGTTTGGGTTTGCCATGAATAACAATTGAGTAGCCTTTTTTAGCAATCTGCTCACTGCGGTTCCAAACTTTTTCAACAAATGGACAGGTGGTATTGTATTTTTGTATTTCAATTCCTTTTTCCAAAATTGTTTTTTCCAACTCTAGAGTTGTGCCAAAGGCCGGAATCATAACAACGTCATTGGCTGTTAATTCATCTAATGAAATAATCGCATTCCCATTGGTGTCATGTAAAAATTTTACTCCTTTCTGAATAAGGTCTGCGTTCACTTGAGGATTGTGAATCATTTCACTTAATAAATAAATTCTTTTGCCTTTATTTTCTTCAATGGTTTTATAAGCGATATCAATAGCGTTCTCAACTCCATAACAAAACCCAAAATGCCTTGCTAAATAAAATTGAACACTGCCTAAATCCAACAAAGTGGGGCTAAAGTCTTTCTTTAATTTATCGTCCGCTTTTCTTTTTTGCTTAATAGCAGTAATTAATTGGCTACGATATCCTGTGGGCACCTCAAATTGCTTCATTTGTAAACTAATTAAGTTTGTAGATCACAAAAGTACAATAAAATACGGCTTCCTTGCACGGGGAGCTTATCTTTGCGCCATGCATTATGTATCAGTAGAAGGGCTTACAAAAAGTTATGGAATAACACCCTTATTTAAGGGCATTAGTTTTAATATCAATGAAGGGGACAGAATTGCTTTAATCGCCAGAAATGGGGTAGGGAAAAGCACCTTATTAAAGATATTATCGGGTAAGGAACATCCAGATGCGGGTACTTTTAAAATTCACAAGGATGTGCATTTGGTCATGTTTGAACAAGAGCCTCAGTTTATTGAAACGGCAACGGTGATCCAGAATTTATTTAACCAGGATCACCCAATTATGAAAGCCATTAGTAATTATGAAATGGCAATGGAATCGGAGGATGAGGATTTAATTACCAATGCCATTATGGAAATGGAAGAGCATAGCGCATGGGATTTTGAATCAAAAGTTAAAACCATTCTTACCCAACTAAATATTCATCATTTGGAGCAACCTGTCTCTAAATTAAGTGGAGGTCAGAGAAAGCGCGTTTCATTGGCAAAAACTTTAATTCAAATTGGTTTTGAACCCAAGCACGTTTTATTACTGATGGATGAGCCTACCAATCATTTGGATTTAAATATGATTGAGTGGCTAGAAAATTATTTGGAGCAAGAAAAAGTGACTTTATTACTGGTGTCGCATGATCGTTATTTTTTAGAAGCAGTAACCGATGAAATTTGGGAGTTAGAACGAGAAAAATTATACAGCTATAAAGGGGACTACGAAAATTATTTAGAGAAGAAAGCGGCGCGTATTGAATCGGAGTTGGCGAGCATAGATAAAGCAAAGAATACTTTTAGAAAGGAATTGGAATGGATGCGTAAACAACCCAAAGCAAGAACCACAAAAAGTAAGAGCAGACAGGATAATTTTTATGAGGTAGAAGCAAAGGCTAAGCAAAAGATAGACGACACCAATTTGCAATTGGATATGAAAATGACCAGGTTGGGCGGTAAGATTATTGAGGCGAAGAAGGTTTACAAATCCTATGGTGATTTAGTAGTTTTAAAAGGGTTTGATTATACATTTAGCAAGGGGGAGCGCATTGGTATTGTAGGCAAAAATGGAGTAGGTAAAAGCACTTTTTTACAAATTCTTCAAGGCATAACACAACCTGATAGTGGAAAGATAAATGTGGGAGAAACCATTGTATTTGGTCATTTTTCACAGGAAGGGTTGGTGTATAAAAAAGACATGCGCGTTATTGAATACTTAAAAACCTTTGCTGAGCAATTTCCATTGGCAAGCGGGGGATCCTTAAGTGCGGCACAATTTTTAGAATTATTCCTGTTTACGCCAGATAAGCAATATACTTATTTAAGTGCCTTGAGTGGAGGAGAAAAAAAACGCTTACAATTACTAACCATATTATTTAAGAATCCTAATTTCTTAATTCTGGATGAGCCAACGAATGACTTGGATTTACCAACATTGGCTGTACTTGAACAATTTTTACTGGATTATGCAGGTTGTGTGTTATTGGTATCACACGATAGATATTTTATGGACAAATTAGTGGATCACTTATTTATTTTTGAGGGCAATGGAGTGATTCGCGACTATCCAGGTAATTATACTCAGTTTAGAATCTTAGAGAAGTCAAAACAAAGTTATGCAGCTGTAAGCTCCGATATAAGCTCAGTTAAAGAACATGCTGTGCCCACTACTGAGAAAAAAGTTGAAACTACATTAGTTGCTTCAGAAAAGAAAGTGGTTGAAAAAATGAGCTATAAGGAAAAGTTAGAATTTGAAACCTTGAATAAAGAGATGCCCGTACTAGAAGAAAAGAAAACAGCATTAACAGCGCAATTAAATAATGCGAGTTTAAATTACGAGGAAATAATTTCAATTAGCGAAAAACTCTCTGAGGTGAATGCTGCGTTAGAATTAGCTGAAATTAGATGGTTAGAATTAAGTGAAAAACAATAGTGGTTAAAAATATGAGGCCTATGTTCAAATAAAATGAGGCCTATGTTTTTTATTTGGCGTATATAATATTTTTAATATTGGATATGTTCTATTACCAATTAAATTAAATGTTATGAAACCAATTGAAAGAATCGCAATGTACTTGCAGTTTAGAGCAATCACGCCTCATTCCTTTGAAAGAAAAATTCATTTATCCAATGGATATTTCTCAAAGCAAATTAAAAACCTAGGGTCGGTTGGATCGGACATCCTAGTTAAAATCCATGATAGTTACCCCGAATTAAATATGTTGTGGGTGCTAACAGGTGAGGGTGATATGATCATAGAGGATATTGAATCCCATCAGGTTTTAAAAGTAAACGAGTTTAGTAACCGTTATGAATCTGAAAATCGAAAGTTAAAAAATCTCGAATCAGATGTTGAAAAATTAAATGTTGTTTTAAAAGACAAGGATAAAATTATAGGGCTTTATGAATTTATGTTAAATGGAAATAATAAGTTGGGCACAATTGCCGATACCTATTAATAGTATGCTTCCCCCAATACAATAAAAAAGCCTCGTCATTTTGACGAGGCTTTTTTAGGTGTCCAATACTGCTTATGCGTATGAGGCAACAGGTTCACAGGTACAAATTAAATTTCTATCACCATGCGTATTGTTTACTCTAGCAACAGTAGGCCAGAATTTATTTTCAGTAACATAAGGCAATGGGAAGGCTGCCGTTTGTCTTGAATAATTGTGATTCCACTCCTCTGCGCAAATTACTTTTAGGGTATGTGGCGCATTTTTTAATGGGTTATCAATTTTATCGAATTGACCATTTTCAATGGCTTTGATTTCATTGTAAATACCAATTAAGGCATCGCAGAAACGATCTAGTTCTGCTTTATCTTCACTTTCAGTTGGTTCAATCATAATCGTACCAGCTACCGGGAAGCTCATGGTAGGTGCGTGAAATCCGTAATCAATTAAACGTTTGGCAACGTCTTCTGCCTCAATGCCTGCAGTTGCTTTAAATGGACGCAAGTCAATGATAAATTCATGCGCACAGGTTCCGTTTTTGCCAGCGTATAAAATGGCATAGCATTTTTCTAATCTTGACTTCATGTAGTTTGCATTCATAATAGCATAAGCAGTAGAAAGTGTTAAACCTTCTGCACCTAACATTTTAATGTACGCATAACTTATTAATAAAATACTAGCCGATCCTAATGGTGCTGCACTTACTGCGTTCGCTCCATTACCATTATAATTATGTCCAGGTAAGAATGGCGCTAATTTATCATTCACACAAATAGGGCCCATGCCAGGTCCGCCGCCACCGTGCGGAATGGCGAATGTTTTATGTAGGTTCAAATGACAAACATCGGCTCCTATATTTCCAGGACTTGTTAATCCAACTTGCGCATTCATATTGGCTCCATCCATGTATACCAATCCACCTAAATCATGAATTGTTTGGCATATATCAATAATGGTTTCTTCAAATACACCATGCGTACTTGGGTAGGTTACCATTAAAGCACCTAAGTTCGCAGCATGCTGAGCTGCTTTTGCTTTTAAATCGGCAAAGTCAATATTACCTGCTTCATCACATGCCACAACCACTACTTTAAAGCCAGCCATAACTGCACTCGCAGGATTAGTACCATGTGCACTGATAGGAATTAATACAATATCACGGTGTGCTTCATTGCGTGCTTGGTGATAAGAACGTATGGTTAATAAACCAGCATATTCACCCTGCGCGCCGCTATTTGGCTGTAAGCTACATGCAGTAAAGCCGGTAGTCTCACATAAATAAGCGCTTAATTCTTTTGCTATTTCCTGATAACCTAATGTTTGATGACTAGGGGCAAAAGGATGAAGCCCACCAAATGAAGGCCAGCTAACTGGAATCATTTCGGTGGCAGCATTTAATTTCATGGTACAGCTACCTAAACTAATCATGCTTGTATTTAAGGAGAGATCTTTGTTCTCTAATTGCTTAATGTAACGCATCATTTGTGTTTCACTATGGTGCGTATTAAATACTGGGTGTAATAAATAGGCAGAAGTTCTAACTAATTCTGGTTGTATGTTAGCATTTTTAACAGCCGCATTGGTTGCAGCAGCTTTCTTACCGGTTAATTTTTCAAATAAAGCTACTACGGTTTTAACATCACTTAATGATGTGGTTTCATCTATAGTAATACTAACACTATTTTTATTAACATAGTTGAAATTTACCTGCGCTTCGTTAGCAATTGTTTGTAAAGCAGCAGTGTCTATTCCGTTTACCAATAGGGTATCGAAATAATAATTATTCGTTTGTTGTAATCCTAAGGACTGTAATTGTTGATCTAAGCTTTGAGTTAAACCGTGCACTCTTTCTGCAATTTTCTTTAATCCTGCAGGGCCATGATACACTGCATACATTACAGCCATATTCGCCAGCAATGCTTGCGCAGTACAAATATTAGAAGTGGCTTTTTCACGCTTAATATGTTGTTCGCGAGTTTGCAATGCCATTCTTAATGCACGGTTGCCTTGAGCATCTACACTTACCCCAATCAATCTACCTGGCATGCCTCGTTTAAATTCATCTTTTGTAGCAAAATAAGCTGCATGCGGTCCACCAAAACCCATTGGTACTCCAAAACGTTGTGTATTACCTACCGCAACATCTGCGTTTAATTCACCTGGACTTTTTAATAAGGTTAATGCTAAAATATCCGCCACTAAAATCACCAATCCGCCTGCAGCATGTACTTGATTAATGAATGTTTCATATGTTTCAATGCTGCCTTGACTATTTGGGTATTGTAAAATAGCACCAAAGAAAGTATTGTCAATTTGTGCCGTTTGATAATTACCCTCTACCAATTCAATACCAATTGGATTGGCGCGCGTCGCTAAAACGTCTTTTGTTTGTTGGAAAATTGAACTGTCAACAAATAGTTTTGGTTGCGCTATCACATCCGATTTATTAACAGCGTTAAAAATCATAGCCATTGCTTCTGCAGCTGAAGTAGCTTCGTCTAATAATGAGGCATTGGCAATAGGTAAGCCTGTTAAATCCGATACCATAGTTTGATAGTTCAATAAACTTTCTAATCGTCCCTGAGCAATTTCGGCCTGGTAAGGAGTGTATTGAGTGTACCAACCTGGATTTTCAAAAATATTTCTGAGTATTACGCTTGGCGTAATGGTACCGTAATAACCTTGGCCAATGAAATTTTTTGCAACAATATTTTTTTCGCCAATGGCTTTTAAGGATTGCAACATTTCAAATTCAGTTAAACCAGTTGGAATATTCATTGGCTTTTTTAAGCGAATATTATTGGGAACTGTTTTTTCAATTAATTCATTTAAAGAATTTGCGCCAATGCTCGCTAACATTTTTTGTGTATCAGCATCACTAGGGCCAATATGTCTTTTGATAAACTCTGCACCGCTCGTACTTGATTGCAACATAAAAGAAGGGTTTTAAATGGCCACAAAGATACTTAATTATCAAAGCTTTTAAAAGGGTTTTAAAGCTGTTGGGGAAAGCTTGTGGATGACCCTGAAAAGCCTTAATTTTGATACATGATGGACCCTTCTGTTGAACATTTATATGAAACACCAGCCCCTGAGATACTCAAAAAGTTCCAAAACTTTTTAAAAAGGGTAGACAAGCGCGTAATTTTAAAGCAATTGCCTGATTTACATGAAGCGGCTTTTGAAAAAATTAACTGTTTGGACTGTGCCAGATGTTGTAAAAATTATTCTCCTCGTTTTAAAATGCCGGATATAAAAAGAATAAGTAAAGCGATGGGGATGAAGGAAGTGGCATTTATTGAAAAATACTTATCCATGGATAGCGATGGGGATTATGTAGTGCGCACAAAACCTTGTCCTTTTTTAGATACAAACAATACCTGCAGTATTTATGATTACCGTCCCTCCGATTGTGAAAGATTTCCTTACACTGACGAAGATGTTTTTTTTAAAAGAACATCCATCACTATGAAGAATGCTGAATTCTGTCCTGCAGTACACGATGTAATGATTGGATTATTAGCAAAAGGTTAATGCTTAGTATTCCATTTTTCTCAAACTTGGTGCTTTAAACCATGTTGTGAATACTACAAGTAAAGTCATTGAACCACCAAAGACTACGGAAGGAATCACCCCCATTAATTTTGCAGCTACACCACTTTCAAATTGACCCAGTTCATTGCTGCTATTAATAAACATGGAGTTTACACTCATAACCCTGCCGCGCATATGGTCGGGGGTTTTTAATTGTACAATGGTGCCGCGAACAATCATACTAAAACCGTCTAGTATGCCACTTAAAACCAAAGCGGCAAAGGACAGCCAGAAAATTTTTGATAGTGCAAATATGATGATACAAACGCCAAAGCCGCCTACTGCAATTAATAATTTTTTACCTTGACCAGAGTAAACAGGGAAGAGGGTCATTATAAAAATAATAAGCATTGCGCCAATGTCTGCAGCGGCATTAAGCCAGCCAAATCCAATAGGGCCCACATTTAAAATATCTTTTGCAAAAACAGGGATCATAGCAACTGCGCCGCCAAATAAAACGGCAAACAAATCCAATGATAATGCCCCTAATAATTCTTTTGTACTAAATACGTATCTCAAACCTTCTTTTACACTCTCCATGGGCTTTTGATCTACTACAATATCAGCGTGAGGAGGCAAGGGATTAATTTTTGAAATGAATAAAAAACCAATACTCACCAAAGAAACAACTACCATTAAAGAACCGCTATGACCAAACCCAGCAATGATAAATCCAACGATGGCATGTCCCAAAATAGAAGCGCTTAACCAAATTCCTTGGCTCCAGGTGGTTGCATTTTGTAATAATGGCTTTGGAATAATAGAACCAACAATAGTACCAAAACTAGGACCTGTAAATGATCGAATGATGCCGGTACAAAAAATAATAAAGTAAATGCCTATAGCAATGATTAAAGTGTTTTGTTGAGTGCCTTTGTCTGTTTGATCATTATATAAGGATAAGCCTAATAAAACGAGGGCACATATCCAATAACATACTACGCCTCTTAATAATAATTTTCTTTTTTCACTTATATCAATTACATGCCCTGCATATAAAGCAAGTGAGACAGCAGGTATCACTTCGGCAAGTCCAATAAGTCCAATTGCAAAAGGTTCTTTGGTTAATTCATAAATCCACCAACCTACCAAAGTGCCCATCATTCTTAAACCCATTATAAATAAGAAACGCCCAATCATTAGGTTCCTAAATTCAGTCACCTTCACGGCGCCAAATGGATCTTGTTTTGTATGGGTGTTTGCTGGTTCCATTTTTATTAAGGAAGGTTAAAATAATGCTGCCCGTCCTCCAAATCTTTATCTAAAGCATCCGTAATCACTTTTAAATGCGCCTCATTGTATAAAAAATCGGCATTACTAGCATCAACAAATATGGTTTTTATATTGTGTTGCTTAATATAACTAGTATAAGTTTCTTGAATTTTAAATAAGTATTCGTCCGGAATGGCTTGTTCAAATTTTCTATTTCTTTTTTTGATGTTGTTTTGTAATCTGTTAACAGGAGCGTGCAAGTATATAAGAATATCGGGCGGTGTTAACTGCTGATAAAATACATCAAACATTTTTTGGTATAATCTAAATTCTTCCTCAGGTAAATTTACTTTCGCAAACAGTAAACATTTAGTAAAAATATAATCCGAAACCATTACCTCTTGGAAAAGGTCTTTGCTTTTAACGAATTCCTGTTGTTGTTTAAAACGTTCAGCCAAAAAAAACAATTCTAAAGGGAAAGCATACTGTTTTGGGTTCTCATAAAATTTAGTCAAGAAAGGATTTTCCGCAAATTCTTCTAATACTAATTTGGCATTATAATGTTGAGATAACAAATGAGATAGTGTTGTTTTTCCTGCTCCAATATTCCCCTCAATGGCTATAAAACGATGATTCATATTTTTTAGATGCTGCTTGCGTCAAATATAGCATCTCCAATGCTTTTTTATGTTGTTTTTTTATGCACAGTTAAAGAATCTCCACATTCTTTCAACAATAACGTGTTGCTTTTGTCTAAAATTGGATGTAAATAATTTGGAGCGATTTCAGTCAAAGGCAATAAAACAAAACGACGCTCGGCAATTTTTGGATGTGGAATAGTCACCCTTTCATTGTTCACAATTTCTTCATTAAAATAAATAATATCAATGTCAATTATTCTTGGGCCCAAAGGAATATTTCTTTCTCTTCCCATGTTTCTTTCAATTTGTAAAATCGCATCCATTAACTCATTCGCACACAAATTGGTATGTATGAATACAGCTTGATTTAAAAAATCGGGTTGCTCTGTTAAACCCCAGGCAGCAGTTTCATATAGAGAAGAAATTTGGATTATTTTACCAAGATTTGTTCCTATCAAATTTAGCGCATTCTCTAAATTCGCCATTCGATCGCCCATATTGCCACCTATCAATAGGTATACTTTGTTCATATAAGGATGGTAAAAGTAGCTTAATTATTCATATTTTTACAGTCAAGTACACTATTTATTGTGCCTTTGTTTATTGCAAATCATTTTCTATAATTACCACGTATGAGTCAATTTTTCAAATCTTTCTTTGCTAGTTTACTGGCATTTTTCGTTTTTATTTTTTTAGGCTTCATGCTTTTGCTAGTGATTGTGGGTGCATTATCTTCTGAAGAAGAAGTGGTAGTCCCAGCAAATTCAGTTTTAGTGATTGATTTGTCGGAAAATTTTCCAGAACAAGTAAAAGAAGATGTTTATTCAGAATTGTTAAATAAGAAAAAAGGTAAAACGCCAAGTTTATCTGATTTAGTATCATTAATTCATTACGCAAAAACCGATTCGTCTATAAAAGGCATTTATTTAAAATGTCAAGAAAATCCTAATGGATTTGCAGCGTCGGAAGAAATAAGAACTGCCCTGATGGATTTTAAAAAATCTAAAAAATTCATTATTGCCTTTGGGGAAACCATTTCTCAAAAAGGATATTGGATTGCTAATACGGCGGATCAAATTTACGCACATCCTCAAGGGGGTTTAGAATGGACAGGACTTTCATACGAAACCATGTATTTAAAAGGATTACTCGATAAATTAGAGATTCAGCCGCAGGTTTTTTATGCGGGAAAATTTAAAAGTGCCACAGAGCCTTTTAGATATACCCAGATGTCAGAGGAAAATAAGTTGCAAACCAGCCAGTGGTTAAATGGAATGTATCAAAGTTTTATTGATGGAACTGCTGCGCAAAGAAATTTAAATGGGGATACTTTAAAAATTTGGTCTAATGAAGCTTCAATTCAAACTCCCAATGATGCTGTTACCCATCACTTGATTGATGCTTTATATTATGATGATCAAGTTAAAAATGAAATTGCAAAAAAAGTAAAGGTTGCAAAATCTCAAAATATTTCATTTGTTACCATTAATCAATATGCTGCGGCAATTGCCATTAGGGGTAAAGGCAGTGATAAAGTGGCCGTTATTTATGCCGATGGTGATATAAATATGGGTAAATCCGATAAGGATGGAATTGCAAGTGATGAGTATCGTGCATTATTACAAAGTGTTAAAAATGATAAAACCATTAGTGCTGTGGTTTTAAGAGTGAATTCGCCAGGCGGTAGCGCTTTGGCAAGTGACATTATTTGGAGAGAAATTGAATTACTCAAAAAAGTGAAACCTGTTGTTGTAAGCATGGGTAACTATGCGGCATCAGGTGGATATTATATTGCATGTAATGCCGATTCTATTTTTGCCAATGCCAATACCATTACGGGTTCCATAGGAGTGTTTTCGGTGGTGCCTAATTTCGGCAACTTTATGAAAAACAAATTAGGTATTACCTATGATGGTGTAAAAACTTCAACCTATGCCGATTTCCCAACTACTTCTAGAGCCTTAAATGCAACTGAACAAAAGTTTATGCAAGCTGGAGTGGATAGCATTTATCATACTTTTAAATCAAGAGTCGCTGCAGGAAGAAAAAAATCAATTGAATACATAGATTCAATTGCACAAGGAAGGGTATGGACTGGAGCCGATGCATTAAAAGTGGGCTTGGTGGATAGAATTGGAAATTTAGATGACGCCATTGCTTCAGCGGCAAGAATGGCGAAGTTAAAATCCTACTCAATTAAATCATATCCTGAGAGAAAATCATTTATTGAGGACTTTTTCAATGGTTATGAAGACAAAGTAAAAACCAAGGCCATAAAAGAGGAAATTGGAGCACAGGAATGGGAAGCTTTGAAGCAACTTAAATCCGTAAAACAAATGATGGGTCAACCACAAACACGATTGCCTATCTTTGTAGTGAACCACCCATAATACCATGCATTCTTATAGTCAACTAAAAGCCATGCTTTCCATTACGAAAGCGAGTTTAAGATCAACTTTTAGAAGTCCTTCCGCTGTTGTATTTAGTGTAGCTTTCCCTTTGATTTTTATTTTAGTATTTGGATTCATGAGTAGTGGAGGGAATATTAATGTTAATGTGGCAATGGATCCTACATCTGATACATTAAATCCTATTTATGCAAGTATTCGACAAATACCTGGATTAAAGTTTATACAAGGAGACAGTGCAAAAATTAAAAGCGAGTTATCCAAAGGACGCATTACTGCACTTATAAAGATTGAACCCACTGGAAATACAAATGCACCTTATACTATTCACCTTATAAGTTCAGAAGCGGCTAATCCACAAAATGTGCAATTGGTAAAATCCATATTGAATGCAGTAATTGGAAAATTAAACAATACTACGTACCCCAATGCACCCACCATTGCAACCGTAAACAATACAGTGCAGCAAGTTCCTGGAAGAATATACAGAACCATTGATTTTATTTTGCCGGGGCAAATGGGATTTTCGTTATTAAGCGCTGGAGTTTTTGGAGTTGCTTTTTTGTTTTTTAATTTAAGACAGCAATTGGTATTGAAACGTTTTTATGCAACCCCTATAAGAAGATTATACATTATTTTGGGAGAAGCCTTAAGTCGTGTCACTTTTCAATTAATTACTGCAATTGTCATAATTAGTATTGGACATTTTGCTTTCAAGTTTACACTCGTACATGGATTAAGTACTTTTTTAAGCATAATGGTTTTAAGTTTTATAGCCTTGGTATTATTTATGGGTTTTGGATTTATCGTAAGTGGAGTTGCCAAAAGTGAAAGTACAATTCCCCCCTTAGCCAATTTGTTTACCCTCCCTCAGTTTTTATTGGCGGGCACTTTTTTCTCTATTGATAATTTTCCAACTTGGATGCAGCCTTTATGTAGAATATTGCCACTAACTCATTTTAACAATGCAATGCGTGATATTTCTTTTGAAGGTAATAGTTTAATGGATTCTTGGGGAGACATTTCGGTATTATTAATTTGGATTGTAGTAGTATATGCTGCTGCATTTAAAATATTTAAATGGGAATAAATGCGATTAATTAAGTTAGTAGTAATAAGCTTCATTGTGCTTGCCTTATTGGTAACAGCTTTGTCTTTATTATTTCCGTCTACTGTTATTGTTTCAAGGGCCATTGAAGTAAACGCTCCTGCTAATGAAATACAAAAAAATGCGGGTAATTTAAAAAATTGGGGTGCATGGATGAGTGATTTCAAACAAAACAAAGTGGAATGGAAAGGAGACACTGTTTTGATTGGTACACAAACTATTCATTTAATTACAACCACCGAAAATTCAGCTACATTTAATTGGGTGGCCACTGGACAAAGACCTTATACAGTTAAAATTGAATGGATCCCGCTGCAAAAAGGGATTTATGTTATTCATTGGTCTTTTGAACAACATGTAAAATGGTATCCTTGGGAAAAATTCCAAACCTTACTCAATGAAAAAGTATTGGGTTATAAAATGGAAACTGAACTTGCTAATTTGCGCGATTTATTGCTTCAAGTAAATAACAAGTAGAACTATTTGCAAAAAATATTTTAAATTATTTTTCTTTCTGTTCCTTCAAAAATTGAATGTTCCTTTGTATTCCTTTCAATTTTGATCTTAAAATGGGTGATTTCTTAAATCTTGATTTAAAGGTAGTTTCTTCCATTTCCATCCAGTCATCTGCTTTCATTTGCAATAAACCATTTAATGGCTTGAACTTATGTTCATAATGTTGTTGACTAAAACGATTCCAAGGACAAACATCTTGACAAATGTCGCATCCAAAAGCCCAATCTTGATAAGGTCGATTGGTTTCAATTTTTTCTTTTTTTAATTCAATGGTAAAGTAACTAATGCAATGATTGGCTTCAATGGTTTTATTGGGAAGAATTGCTTGCGTTGGACAGGCGTCAATACATTTGGTGCATTCGCCACAATAATCCTTAGGCATGGGATCATCGTAAATTAATTCTAGGTCAACAATAAGCGTAGCAATAAAAAAGAAAGACCCTGCTTTGTGTCGAATTAAATTTCCATTTTTACCAATCCATCCTGCTCCTGATAATTGTGCCCAAGCTTTTTCTAAAACGGGAGCAGAATCAACAAATCCTCGCCCTTCAATGGGCCCAATCATTGATCGCATGGTATCTAAAAATTCAAATAATTGTTGTCTTATTACTTCATGATAATCCTCGCCGTATGCATACTTGGCAATTTTAGCATCCTGTGTATCAGCCGCATTTAAAGCATCATTTGAAGGGTAATAGTTTTTTAAAAAAGTAATTACAGATTTTGCGCCGGGTACTAGTTTTCTTGGGTCTACTCTTAAATCAAAATTATTTTCCATATAAGACATCTCACCATGATATCCTTTTTCAAGCCACGACTCAAGTCGCTTTGCATCCTCGGTTAACGCTTTGGCTTTGGCAATACCACAATAGTCAAAGCTCATTTGAGCCGCTAGCTCTTTTATAAAAACGGTATTTGAGTATTCATTCACGCTGTAAAAATAGCAGAAAAACCTTGATGGGACTGACTTTTATTCCGTTTTAAGTTAAATTATATGACATTATAACTTATATCATAGATTGGCGCTTGATTTGAGCATACTTTACTATAAACAACATAATTATGAATTTAAATCAATATACTATTAAAGCGCAGGAAGCAATCCAGGCAGCACAGCAATTGGCTTATAACAATGGTAATACGTCCATTGAAACGGCACATTTGTTAAAAGCCATTTTACTGGATAAGGACAGCTCCACTGAGTTTTTATTAAAAAAGAATAATGTAAATCCGGTTTTGGTGTTGCAAAAAACCGATGAAACCATTTCTGGTTTAGCAAAGCAACAAACAGGGGAACCTGCCTCTAATTTAAGTAGAGACTTAAATGCAGTATTGTTAAAATCAAATGCCGCACTTAAAACCTTTGGGGACGAATTTGTCACAGTAGAACATTTAATGATTGCATTATTGCAAGTAAATGATGTTTGCGGTAAAATATTAAAAGATGCAGGACTTACCGAAAAAGGGTTAGTTGCTGTCATTAAAGAATTACGAAAAGGATCCACTGTTAACTCCGCAACACAGGAAACACAATTTCAATCCTTGTCAAAATATGCGAAGAACTTAAATGATTTGGCAAACAAAGGAAAATTAGACCCGGTAATTGGTCGTGATGAAGAAATTAGAAGAACCTTGCATATACTTTCCCGCAGAAGCAAAAACAATCCCATTTTAGTGGGTGAGCCTGGTGTGGGTAAAACTGCGATCGCCGAAGGATTGGCAATGCGTGTTGTTAATGGCGATGTACCCGATAATTTAAAAAGTAAAATTATTTATGCCTTGGATATGGGGCAATTAATTGCAGGTGCAAAGTACAAGGGAGAATTTGAAGAGCGTTTAAAAGGAGTGGTAAAAGAAGTAGCTGACAGTGATGGTGAAGTAATATTATTTATAGATGAGATACATACATTAGTGGGTGCCGGTGGTGGTGAAGGTGCTATGGATGCGGCTAATATTTTAAAACCTGCTTTAGCAAGGGGTGAGTTGAGAGCGATAGGTGCTACCACATTAGCGGAGTATCAAAAGTTTTTTGAAAAAGACAAAGCATTGGAGCGTCGTTTTCAGAAAGTAATGATTGACGAGCCTACAAAAGAAGATGCCATTTCAATTTTAAGAGGACTCAAGGAGCGTTATGAAACGCATCACCATGTGCGTATTAAGGATGAAGCCATTATTGCCGCAGTTGAACTTTCTAGTAGATATATAACCGATCGTTTTTTACCCGATAAGGCCATTGATTTAATTGATGAAAGTGCCGCAAAATTACGCCTAGAAATGAATTCAATGCCAGAGGAGTTGGATACTTTAATGCGCCAAATACGTCAATTAGAAATTGAAAGAGAAGCTATTAAAAGAGAGGAAAATCCAGAGCAATTAAAGGCTTTGAATATTGAAATTAGCAATTTAACTGTCCAGCAGGATACATTGAAAGCAAAATGGACCGAAGAAAAAGAAATTGTAGATAAGGTTCAAAAAGCAAAATCTGATATTGAAAAATTAAAACAAGAGGCAGAAGTTGCTGAGCGAAATGGAGATTATGGAAAAGTAGCAGAAATCAGATACGGCAAAGTGAAAGAGCAGGAATCTAATTTGGAACAGTTTACAATTCAGTTAAATGAATTAGGCGTAAATGGCAATCGTTTAATGAAGGAAGAAGTGGATGCCGAAGACATTGCAGAGAATGTTGCCAAGGCGACGGGCATTCCTGTAAGTAAAATGATACAATCGGAAAGAGAAAAGTTATTGCATTTGGAAGAAGAATTGCATAAGCGTGTCGTTGGTCAGGAAGAGGCCATTACAGCAGTATCCGATGCCATTCGAAGAAGCAGGGCTGGGTTGCAAGATCCAAAAAAGCCAATTGGCTCCTTTATATTTTTAGGAACAACTGGGGTTGGTAAAACCGAATTGGCGAAAGCTTTAGCCGAGTATTTATTTGATGATGATTCCATGATGACGCGAATTGATATGAGTGAATATCAGGAGAAGCATTCTGTTTCAAGATTAGTAGGCGCCCCTCCAGGATACGTTGGATATGATGAAGGTGGACAACTAACGGAGGCGGTACGAAGAAAACCATACAGCGTGGTTTTGTTAGACGAAATTGAAAAAGCGCATCCTGATGTATGGAACATATTATTGCAGGTTTTGGATGATGGGCATTTAACAGATAATAAAGGTAGAACAGTAAATTTTAAGAACACCATTATTATCATGACTTCAAATATTGGAAGCCATATTATTCAAGAAACCTTTGAAGGGGTTACCGATAAAAACTTGGAATCAAAAGTAGAGCAATCCAAGGCGGAGGTAATGACTTTATTGAAGCAAACTATTCGTCCCGAATTTTTAAATAGAGTAGATGAGATTATCATGTTCTCTCCATTATTGCAAAAACAAATGGCTGCCATTGTGAAAATACAATTGAATAATTTAAAACATTTGGTTGCTGAAAATGGTATGCAAATTGAGTTTAGTAATTATTTGGTTGAATTTTTATCCGAGCAAGGGTTTGATATGCAATTTGGGGCAAGACCTTTAAAAAGGCTAATACAAAAGATGGTAGTGAATGAATTGAGCAAGAAAATTTTGAGTGGTGAGATTGACAAGACAAGAAAAGTACTGATAGATATTTTTGATGGCCTAATTGTTTTCAGGAACGAAGCCTAAATTTTAAAAGCCCTGTCTATTTTAGACGGGGCTTTTTTTTGTATATTTACGCCACTATGGTAAAAAATAATAGAGAAGCAGCAGTTGGTTTTATTTTCATAACCATCTTAATTGATGTGATTGGTTTTGGAATCATAATTCCGGTAGTGCCACAGCTATTACAAGATTTCTATCATATCACAGACCGAAAAAATGTAGGTGCTATTGAACAACCCTTATTGTATTTAACTTCAATTTATGCGGTAATGCAATTTATTTTTGCGCCCATTTTTGGAAGTTTAAGTGATCAGTATGGCCGACGTCCTATTTTGCTACTATCCTTATTGGGTTTTGGTATTGATTATATTTTTTTAGCATTAGCTCCCTCTGTGGGATGGTTGTTTGTAGGAAGAATGTTTGCAGGTATTACGGGTGCAAGTATTCCTACAGCAGCAGCATATATGGCAGATATTAGTGATGAATCCAATAGAGCGAAAAATTTTGGGATGATTGGTGCGGCATTTGGAATTGGCTTTATTATTGGTCCATTGATTGGCGGCTTATTAGGGCATATAGGATTGCGCGTCCCATTTTTCATGGCTGCTTTCTTAGCATTTGTGAATGCATTGTATGGTTATTTTATTTTGCCAGAATCATTGAGTTTGGAACACCGAAGAAAATTTAATATTAAGAAAGCCAATCCTATTGGTGCTTTAAAAAACTTAAAAAAGTATCCAGCTGTATTTGGTTTAATTATTGCCATGTTTTTTATTTACATAGCAGCGCATTCAGTTCAAAGTAATTGGAGTTTAGCCAATATGAGTAAGTTTGGTTGGGAACCAAGAACCATCGGGATCTCGCTTGGGGTAGTGGGTTTATTGGTAGGGTTGGTTCAAGGTGTATTAATTAGGTATGTAAATCCAAAATTAGGAAATGAGAAAAGCGTTTACTTGGGAATATTACTTTCTGCGCTTGGCTTAATATTATTCGCGTTTGCATCTGAAAGTTGGATGATGTTTGTATTCTTGATTCCGTATTGTTTAGGGGGTATTTCTGGACCAGCTTTGCAGTCTTTAATTTCTATACATGTTGCTAAAAATGAGCAGGGTGAATTGCAAGGTTCATTAACTGGCTTACAAAGTTTAACAGCAATTTTTGGCCCACCTTTAATGATTTGGTTAACCACAAGTTTTTCTACCAAAAACAATTTCTTACATCTTTATTTCCCGGGGGCAGCATTTTTTGCTGGTGCAATTTTCATGCTTATTAGTTCGATCATTGCTTATTTAGTGTTAAAAAATGATCCAATCGTTCATACCAAGGAACCTAAGGGGTAGTTTTGCCCATTTAATGGGCTTTGGTTGCTATATTTGTGTCCAAATTAAAGAACCATATGACGCAATTAATGACACAGTTACACGAGACTAGAAATTTTATTAAATCTAAAGTAAGTGAGACTGCCACCACTGCAATTATATTAGGAAGTGGATTAGGAAATTTGGCAACCAAAATAGAGGTTGATTTTGAAATTCCTTACAAGGATATTCCACATTTTCCTGTGAGTACAGTTGAAGGCCATAAGGGTCGTTTAGTTTTAGGGAAATTAAATGGCAAAAAAGTATGGGTGATGGAAGGGAGATTCCACTTTTACGAAGGGTATACGCCCGAGCAAGTAGTTTATCCGGTTAGAGTATTAAAATTATTAGGGGTTGAAAATTTATTACTATCCAATGCTGCAGGTGGTGTAAATGCAAATTATGCAGTGGGTGATTTAATGATTTTAAGAGACCATATAAGTTTGTTTACTGTAAATCCGTTGTTAGGTAAAAATGAAGCTGAATTAGGAACTCGATTCCCTGATATGAGCGAACCTTATGCTAATGTGTTTATTCAAAAAGCAAAAGCCATAGCAACTGCCAATAATATTCATTTACACGAAGGTGTTTATGTAGGGGTGACAGGTCCAACATTTGAAACCAGAGCGGAGTATAAATTAATTAAAGCAGTTGGGGGTGATGTTGTAGGTATGAGTACTGTGCAGGAAAATATTGCAGCCGTTCATTGTGGAATGAAAGTTTTTGCTATGAGTGTAGTTACTGATTTGGGTATTCGTGAGGATAACAATGTAATTACACATGAAGAGGTGTTAGAAGCTGCAAATGCCGCTGAACCAAAACTTACATTAATATTTAGTGAGTTGTTAAAAGAAATCGCATAATTATTAAATGCATGTTTCGTTATAGGCCCATTTTTTTAGTTGCTTTTTTTGTGATGCTTTTACAAGTTAAAATGCATGCGCAGGGATATGGACCAAGCATGAATGGACGACAAGGTGGAGCAAGCAATCAAACACCTGATTCTTTACAACGAAGAGATAAAAATGCCGACTCCATTACAATTTATTATAAGTTATATAATAACAATCTAATTCAAAAATTAGACACTACTATTAATGATTTTTTTGTTCATTATCCCATTCCCTATACTTCTTTTAACTTAGGGAATTTGGGTACTGCTACTAGATCATATTTATTTAATGCCAACAAGGTAGCGGGTTATGACGCAGGCTTTCATTCTTTTGATACTTATTTATATACTTTAGAAGAGACTCCAATATATCAAACCACAAGACCCTATACGGAGTTTGCTTATTTATTGGGTGGAAAGGGAGAGCAGTTGGTAGAAGTTAAGCATACGCAGAATAAACAACAGCAGTTTAATTTTTCATTTGAGTATCGTTTCAACAATGCGCCGGGAAATGTAAAAAATCAAAATGCGAATGTGAATAATATGCGCATCACAGCCAATTATCAATCCAAGCGAAAAAGGTATGCTTCTAATTTGATAATGCTTTTTAATAAAACAGCATCTTCCGAAAATGGGGGGTTGGTTAATACAAATTTATTAGACAGTTTAGCATTGAATGACCCCTATGAATTAGACACAAGGCTTGGCATAAGTGGTGCTTCCTTTAGAAATCCGTTTAACACAAAAATTTCAACAGGTAATATTTATAATCAAAACACCATTGTTTGGAGAAATGCGTATGATTTTGGACAAAAAGATTCTATCGTAAAAGATACCATCACCACTCATTTGTTTTATCCAAGGCTTCGTTTGCAAAACGAGCTTAAATTAGTAACAAACGAGTATACTTTTGGAGATGTGCATCCTTCCATTGACAATTACTTACAATATTTTGGAACAGTAATAACGAATAGCGATACTATAAAGTACAATGATAGTTGGAAACTGCTCACCAATGAATTTAGTGTAATTAGCTATCCTGATAAAATGAATAGTAATCAGTTCTTGCAATTAGGATCGGGCTATACACAAATGAATGCAAGTTATATTGGCAGAGCAGGTTGGAGTAATTATGATATATACGGATTTGCAGTATATAAGAATAAAACCAAGAATCAATTATGGGATTTATTGGCTTCTGGTAAATTATTTTTGAATGGGTTTCATGCAGGTGATTTTGATGCACAAGCATCATTGTCTAGAATTTTAAGTGCGAAGGGTACTTTTCTAAAACTTTCCTTTCAAAATGTAAATAGAACACCCTCAATGAATTTATTAGGGTACACTCAATTTCCTATTCAAGGTTTTAACGCAATTACAAAAGAAAATGCTACACTTTTAAATGGAGTCCTAGCCAATAAAAAAGATGGATGGGAGACCTCGGTTAGTTATCAGATGATTCAAAACTACAACTACTTTTCAAATGGATTTCGTCCAGTTGTATATGGCAGTTTGATGAGTTATTTAAGAGGTCAGGTAGAACATAAAATAAAAATAAGTAAATACTGGAACTGGTACGATCAAATTACATTACAAATATTGGATCCAAACGCACCAGTTAATGTTCCTCTTGTTTTAACGAGGCAGCGTATTGCTTTTGAAGGTAATTTTTATAAAAATTTGGAACTATCTACAGGTTTAGAATTCATATACCATACCAATTATAAAGTGGACGGTTACATGCCTTTCACAAGTCAATTTTATAATCAAAATAGCTATACTACTCAAAATAGACCTACGGCAAATGCTTTTTTGCATTTCATGATAAAACGTTTTAAAGGCTACATAAGACTAGAAAACTTGAATACTTTATTGCCTTCAAGTAAAACATTAGGTAATACCTACAATTTTACCACCCAGCACTATCCTTCAACCGGTATGTGGTTTAGGGTAGGTATTTGGTGGAATTTCATTAATTAGTCCTTTTTTGGGGGAATATTTGGGCCTCTATTTTAGGTGATTTAGTTGTAACTTTATTTGAGAATAAATTCATTATCTTATAAATATTTAAAAAATTAACACATGAAAAAGAGTTTAGTAATGTTAACCGTTTTCTTATTGTCAGGGGTATTTGTGTTTGCACAAACGCCCACTACCATTAAAGTATCTGGTAATTGTGGTTCTTGTAAAAAAAGTATTGAAAAAGCAGCTAAAGATGCGGGGGCTACCACTGCAACTTGGGATAAAGTTACCAAGCTACTTTCCCTAACTTTTGATGCAAATAAGACAAATACGGATAAAATTGAAACTGCCATTGCAGGAGTGGGATATGATACCGAGCACAAGGAAGCTACAGAAGCAGCCTATAAAAAGCTAGACGAATGCTGTCAATACGATAGAAAGAAAAAAAATTAAGTTCTATAAAAAAGCCCTCCTGTAAATGAGGGCTTTTTTATAGGCTTGATCCATGCTTTTAGGCAATTAATCCCCCTTGTATTTTAAAAGCCATAAATTTTGTAACTTTAGAAGGTGAAAAACTTAATTGTCATATTTCTCAGTTCGCTCTACTTTTTAGGTGCCACTGAAGCGTATCAATTGCTCAAAGTTCCCAATTTGTTTGAGCATTATAAAACGCATCAGCAATTTGAGCAAGGCTTAAGTTTTTCCAAGTTTATTAAAATGCATTATTTCCAGGAACAAACTTATGATAACGATTATCAACAAGACATGCAATTGCCTTTTAAATCATCTAATCGTACTGTTTCCTTATTAAATTTTGTGACTTTATTCGCTCCAAAAATTTCTTTGGCAAGCGCTATCATATTTCCAGATGCGAAAGCATATTTACACTTTAATGACGAAAAGCATTTGTCCATGAATCATGGAAATATTTTTCAGCCTCCACGATTTTCATAGTCGCCTCTTTTTTCTTACACGAACTGTGTAAATTTCCATCATTATTGAACTATTTTTTATGTTAAATAAAATAATTGCTTATTCTATTAAGAATAAGTTAATCATAGGATTATTTGTAATAGCACTTGTGGGTTGGGGTGTTTATGAGGTTACTAAATTGCCTATAGATGCTGTTCCGGATATTACGGACAATCAGGTACAGGTAATTACGGTGTCGCCCTCACTTGGCGCAAATGATATTGAGCGACTGGTTACTTTCCCTATTGAGCAAGCATGTAGCAGCATACCAGGCACAAAACAAATAAGAAGTTTTTCTCGTTTTGGCTTGTCTTTAATTACCATTGTTTTTAATGACAACATTGATATTTATTGGGCAAGACAACAAATAAGTGAAAAATTACAAAAAGTACAACAGGACATTCCACCTGGCACAGGCTCCCCTGAATTAGCACCTGTTTCCACAGGCTTGGGCGAAATTTATCAATATGTAGTGAGACCCTTAAAAGGGTATGAGCAAAAATTTGATGCTATGCAGTTAAGGACCATTCAGGATTGGATTGTTCGAAGACAACTCATAGGCACACCAGGGGTTGCAGAGGTAGCTAGTTTTGGTGGCAAATTAAAGCAATATGAAATTGCTGTAAGACAAGAACAATTAAAAGCATATGGATTAACCATCACTGATATTTTTGATGCCCTCGAAAAAAACAACCAAAATACTGGTGGTGCTTATATTGAAAAAGGGCCAACTGTATTGTATATCCGCAGTGAAGGGTTAACAACCAATCTCGAGGATATCAATAAGATTGTAATAAAAGTATTAGATAATGGAACTCCCTTGTTAATAAGAGATGTTGCTAAAGTTCAGTTTGGGGCAGCTATTCGATATGGAGCTATGACTTTTAATGATAATGGGGAAGTTGCTGGCGCTGTTGTGATGATGCTAAAAGGTGAAAATTCCTCTGCGGTAGTTAATCGTGTAAAAGAAAAAGTAGCGCAAATTCAAAAAATGTTGCCAGAAGGTGTAGTGATTGAGCCTTTTTTGGATAGGACAAAAATGGTAAACAATGCCATTAAAACAGTTGAGACCAACTTGCTGGAAGGCGCATTAATTGTGATTTTTGTACTTGTATTTTTCCTGGGTAACATAAGAGCTGGACTCATCGTATCCTCTGTAATACCGCTTTCCATGTTATTTGCCATTATTCTAATGAATATGTTTGGCGTGGGTGGAAATTTAATGTCTTTAGGTGCAATTGATTTTGGACTTATTGTGGATGGGTCTGTAATTGTAGTGGAAGCTATTTTACATAGATTTTCACATTCAAAACATTTTAGAAATTTGGTTAGTGTGAACCAAGAGGATATGGATGCAGAAGTTGGTAAATCCACAGGATCGATGATAAAGTCTGCTGTGTTTAGTCAAATTATTATTCTTATTGTGTATTTGCCAATTTTATCATTGCAAGGTATTGAAGGAAAAATGTTTAAACCTATGGCATTTACCATTGCCTTTGCCATTTTAGGGGCGTTTATTTTATCTATTACCTATGTGCCTATGATGGCTGCTTTATGCTTGAATAAAAAGTTAAACCATAAAGCAAGTTTAGCAGATAAACTTATGCGTTTTTTAGAAAGAAGGTATCAGCCATTATTAAGTTTAGTTTTAAAATTCCCCAAAACTGTAATTGTGTCAACAGTTAGTTTATTCACCATAGCAGTGGTCATATTATTGAATATGGGAGGAGAATTTATACCACAATTAGAAGAGGGAGACTTTGCTGTAGAAACAAGGGTATTAACTGGCAGTAATTTAAACAACACCATTGAGTCCACTCAAAAAGCTTCCAAATTATTATTACAAAATTTTCCAGAGGTTGAAAAAATTGTAACCAAAATAGGAAGTGCCGAAATTCCAACCGACCCAATGCCTTTTGAAGCTGGAGACATGATGGTAATTCTAAAAGATAAAAAAGAGTGGGTATCTGCAGGATCATTTAGCGAGTTAAGCATGAAAATGACTAAGGTATTGGAACAAGTACCAGGAATTACAGTAGGTTTTCAATTTCCCGTTCAAATGCGCTTTAATGAATTAATGACGGGTGCAAGACAGGATGTAGTTTGTAAAATTTATGGCGAAAATTTAGACAGCCTCACGAAATATGCAGGCGCTTTAAATGAAATAATTCAAACGGTGGATGGTGCTGTAAATATTTATGAAGAAAAGGTTACGGGTATGCCACAAGTAGTTATTAAATACAATAGAGACGGAATGGCAAAGTATGGATTAAATGTAGAAGATATAAATAGAGTTGTAAATAGCGCTTTTGCTGGGCAAATTGCAGGCCAGGTGTATGAGGATGAGAAACGTTTTGATATGGTTGTGCGATTAGATGGAGATGTTCGAAAAAATATAAGCGATATTAATAACTTATCCATCACTACTTCCAAAGGCTTGCCCATTCCTTTATCAACCGTCGCGAGTATTGAGCAAATTGAGGGTGTAAACCAAATACAAAGAGAAAATACAAAGCGAAGAATTATTGTAGGATTTAATGTAAATGGGAAAGATGTTCAAACTATTGTAAAAGAATTGCAAAGTAAAATCAATAAAAATTTACAATTATCAAAAGGCTATACCATTGAATATGGTGGATCTTTTGAAAATATGACTGCAGCAAAAGAACGATTGTCAATAGTTGTACCTATTGCTTTATTATTAATATTCTTATTGCTTTACTTTGCATTTGGATCGGCAAAGCAGGGACTACTTATATACACTGCAATACCCTTATCTGCCATGGGGGGCATTTTTGCATTGTCGGCAAGGTCCATGCCATTTAGTATTTCTGCAGGGGTTGGCTTTATTGCATTGTTTGGCGTTGCAGTATTAAATGGTATTTTGTTGGTTTCTGAGTTTAATAGGTTAAAAGCGGAAGGTTGGTATGACGTTACAAGAATAGTTATACATGCTACCAAATCAAAATTAAGAGCGGTCCTTATGACTGCCTTGGTACCTGCACTTGGATTTATTCCAATGGCAATAAGTACCGGAGCGGGTGGTGAGGTTCAAAAGCCATTGGCTACCGTTGTTATTGGAGGTTTAATTATTTCCACATTGCTAACTTTATTTGTATTACCAGTTATGTATATTTTATTTGAAAAAGGAGTGAAAAAAGTAAGTAAAAGTAGCGCAGTTTTAAGTTTAATTGGAATGGGTTTGATATTGCATATTGGAGCAATGGCTCAATCTAAAATTACTGTAAATGCAGCAATTGATTCTACTTTAAAAAATAATGCATTTGCTAAAGTTGCAGCAGCTCAGGTAGATTACTATAAAGCCCTGAAAAAAACAAGTGTTGATATAGATAAAACAGATATTGGATTTGGCTATGGGAAAATTAATAGTAATTATAATGATAATGCAATTAATATTTCTCAAAATATTCAGTTCCCTACTGTTTATAAATATCAAGCAGCTATCAATAACGCCAATATTGAAATAAGCAACCTCAATAAATTGCAAAAAGAAGTTGAGCTTAAATCTTTGGTTAAAAAACAGTATTATCATTTAGTGCTATTGCAACAAAAAAGAAGTTTGTTAAAAGTGGCAGATAGTATATATGCCTCCTTTGTTTTAAGAGCAGTTCAAAAGTTTAATGCGGGTAATGCAGACTTAATTGAAAAAATCACTGCAGAAAATCAATTAAATCAAATAAAAAGCCAACTACAGTCTATTCAAATTGGGTATCAGGTTGCATTAAATCAGTTTAATGTTTTGATGAATACACAAATACAGTATGAGCCATACTTTGATAACAATATTTTGCTTTTAACTTCCATTCCAGATATGCTTGTATTGGAGCAATCCCCTGCTTTAAGACTTCAAGCGGCAAATATTACAAAAGCAGAACAACATGTAAAGCTTGAAAAAAGTAAACTGATACCAAGTTTAAATATGGGGTATAACTCCTTAACCATTACAGGATGGCAAACTACTCCTCAAAACACAGATCGTTATTTTGGATCGAATCAAAGGTTCGGATCATTTAATATTGGGTTATCTGTTCCTTTATTTGCTGCTGCTCAAAAGGCAAGAATTAATGCTGGGAATATTGCCATCACCCAAAATAAATTAGAACAAAAAGCAGTGACACAACAATTACAGAATAATTTGTTGGATGCAATTGCCATGTATTTACAAAATAAAAAAGTAGTAGAGGAATATCAACGAAATATTTTACCTAATACTAAAATTTTAATCGAATCTGCTTCCAAAAAGTTGAATGCAGGAGAAATTAATTATTTGGAATGGGTGATGCTAATTAATCAAGCCATCCAAGGACAAAACGAATATTTAGGATACGTTCAACAGCTTAATGACGCTGCCGTAGAAGTAGAAAAATTAAGCATAAACAATTAATACAAATTATTATGAAATACAATTTTAACATTCTTATTTTTTCAAGCATCATTCTTTTTGCTTGCACCGGTAAAAAAGTATCGAATGCGGAGGCAAATGCTGGGCAGTTAGTAGATTCGGCTAAAGGGGAATTAGTGATGCTAACTGAAGCGCAATTAAAAAATGCTAATTTGACCCTAGGTTTGGTTTTGGATACTGCGGTACAACAATTATTGAAAGTGAACGGACACATGGATGTTCCACCAAGCAATATTGTTTCCATAAGTATACCAATGGGAGGATATTTAAAAAAGACCAATCTCATTCCAGGTTCGCAAGTTAAAAAAGGAGATGTAATTGCTACCCTCGAAGACCCTTCATTTATAGAGCTTCAGCAAAACTATTTAACGGCTATAAGCAAGTTGACTTATTTGGAAGCAGATTATACAAGACAAAAAGGGCTGAATGAATCAAAAACAGTAAGTGATAAAGTATATCAGGCTGCAAAAAGTGACTTTGAAACACAAAAGTATTTAGTGAAGTCTTTAAGTGAAAAATTAAAGCTGATTGGTTTAAACCCTGCGTCTTTAAATGAAGAAAATATTTCAAGGGCTGTAAATTTTTATGCGCCTATTAGTGGTTATGTAACTAAAGTGAATGTTAATATTGGTAAATATGTTACACCTACTGATGTTTTATTTGAAATTATTGATCCAAGTGATTTACACCTTCGACTTACGGTTTTGGATAATGATGCAGCCAATTTGCAGATTGGAAACACTGTTAGCTTTTATGCAAATAATAATGTGAATGAGCGATTTATTGCACACGTTGCAGTAATTACTCCTAATATCAACGAAGAAAGCACTACCGATGTGCACTGTCATTTAGTAAATGAAAATATTAAATTATTCCCAGGTACTTTTGTTAACGCGGAAGTGGCATTAAATAATGCAAGGGTAAAAGCATTGCCTGAAGATGCAATTGTAAAGTGGCAGAACAAGGATTTTGTTTTTGTAAAACAAACCCATTTAAGTTATAAATTAATACCGGTGGAAACGGGGGCGCATTCAAGTGGGTTAGTGGCACTTAAAACTGATTTAGGGAATCAGGAAATAGTAACTAAGAATGCATTTACTTTATTAATGAAATTAAAGAATAATGCAGAATAAAGGTTTGAATTAAACACTAATCTATTTCAAAATAAGCAAGACTGCCACCTACCCAGGTGGCATTTGCGTTATAACTCACGCCTATCATTTTGCCTTTGCTTAAACGGGCTAAATTCATTGTAGCAACATACGTTTGAGTATTGGCATTCCAAAAGTAGAAAAGCCTAATTTCAGTTTTTGCCGGGCCTGATGGTGTTTCAATCACTGGTGCATAGTTCACTTTTTCTTGTAAAATCCAATTTTCAGGATCTTCAACGCGTGCAATATCATTAGGGGTAAGGTCAATTATTACACCTTGTCCAGCGTAAGAGAATAGTGGCTTCAACACATAATTCTCTAAATCTTTTGGCAAACTGTTTATAGCAGATAGAAACTGCGTATACGGTACAGCACTACTTTTCAAAAAGGGGATGGTAAATTTACTAATTCTGTAGTAATGATTCGGATGCGTGACCCATTCTATATCCAATGTGTCTAATAATAATTTTCCTTTTGCTTGTATATTTTCTGATTGTTTATCGAGTTCATCCCAAACAACTCTATTGTAAATTCTTTCTATTTTATAATTAATACCTGATCGTGCATAAAAAAGTTCATGATCAATTACAAAAACTTCACTTAAGCAAACAATAGGGATATCTAATAATTTTTGTGTAATATAAAAGTCAATTTTTGTTTTTTGTTCATGGGGAAATAATTCAAGCAAGACAGTGTGTTTATTTTGTATGCCCTTTATCATTTTTTTCAAATGTGCTAAATACAGGGATTCATCATAATTATTTAAATAGGGACTATATCCTTTAGGGATTTCAAAATTTTGTCTTAATACCCTGTCATGAAACCATTCAAATCCAAAAAGGGAAGGAAAGCCCTGTAATTCAATTAATTTTGGTGTTATCTCGCCATTTTTATTTTCACAGATAGCAAAATCCATTACAATACATTCAGGCAATCCTTTTTCATTGGGAGGTGTTAAAACTTGTTGAAATGACTTTTCTGTTTCTTGCTTAAATTCGGGTCCAGTTATAAAAGCGCCTATTTCATTCCCTGCTTTTATTAATTTATGTTTTGTAGCAGCATTTATAAATATGGGTGTTTCTGCCAATCTAAATTCAATGCATTTTGGGCATTCTTTTTCAATTTCAGCCAACATTTGTTGATACTTACGTTCTCTGAAGCTTTGGTTAAATTTATTTCTGATAGCAGCAATCATGATTGGATGGCTTTATCTAAAAAATTAGGAATAAAATGAGTATAGGTATAATGAATAGGAGAGGTTTCATCTAAGTGGTTCATTATACGTTCCCATTTTTCAATACCAAATTCATCAATAATTTTTTGCTTGGTAGATGGTTCATTAAAGTATACAACTAGTTCTCTTAAATCGGCTTCCGGATGAAATTGTACGCCGTACATTTTTTCTGAAAACTTAATACCCATAATGGCTCTTTCTAATGGAACAGTTGGTCTCATTTTTTCAAGTGCAATAATTTTTGCATTCATCAAATTTATTTTCTCATCGTTGGGTTCAATAATTTGATAAGATCTGCTTTCCATTGCATAAAAAGTATCTTCTAGTCCATTGAACAATTCATCTTCTATTAATGCATGAACTGGTAATATTCCAATTTGTCTGGACTTCCTTAAACATACTTTGCCTAAATTAAAATGTCTGCATGCAATTTGAAAACTATGACAAATTAAAAAAACAGGTTTATGTATTGCATATATATGTTCCAACCATCTTGTATACTGAATATCCCATTGCGCTGTGGCACTATCTATGGGAGAGCCTGGGCCCCCACTACATAAATAAACATCATAGCTGTCGTTGGGTATTTCGCTTTTACCTCTTGTATTGTAAATGTTTAATTCAACTTCCAGTCCTTTTTCATTTCCCCACACCTGTATAATATTATGTAAGCATCGCATGCCTAAATTAGGCGTACCATCATACATATCCAAAACGGCAATCTTGATGGGGGAGGGTCCCATTATAAATAACTTAAGTTTGTTTTAGGACTTAACTGTAGTAAGGTCTCGTACATAAGTTGAATTGTGTCCATAATGTCTTTTTTATGTATCATTTCCACAGTGGTATGCATGTATCTTAAAGGAATTGAAATTAAAACAGAAGGACATCCATCATTTGCATAGGCAAAACTATCTGTATCTGTACCAGTGCTTCTGCTCAAGGTTCTAAATTGTACTGGAATTTTTTTCGCTTTCGCAGTATCTTCCACAATTGACAATAGTTTATTGTGTATTGCAGGGGCATATGCTAAGGAAGGGCCCTTGCCGCATTGTATGTCACCTTCAATTGCTTTGTTAATCATTGGAGTATGTGTATCATGCGTTACATCGGTTACAATTGCAATATTGGGTTTAATTCGGCGGGCAATCATTTCTGCACCTCTTAAACCAATTTCTTCCTGAACGGCATTAACAACGTATAAACCAAATGGTAATTTCTTTTTATTTTCTTTTAATAAACGTGCTACTTCTGCAATCATAAATCCCCCCACTCTGTTGTCAAAGGCGCGGCCAATAATAAAATCATGTGCGAGTTCATCAAATCCTTCTTCATAGGTAACTACTGCGCCAATATGTATCCCTAATGCTTCCACTTCCTTTTTTGATCTTGCTCCACAATCCAAAGTAAGATTGTCTACTTTAGGT
Source organism: Bacteroidota bacterium (assembly GCA_037975805.1). Lineage (GTDB taxonomy): Bacteria > Bacteroidota > Bacteroidia > Chitinophagales > Chitinophagaceae > Sediminibacterium. Next base: position 58,141 of record JBANFX010000017.1, read on the forward strand.
TGTGGTTCTTTTTGTTCAGGATTGCTTAAGCGTGTGTGTATCGCTGGCCATCCAAACACAGCTTTAACGGGCCCTTTTTTTCCATGAATCCAAACGCGCATACTAGGAGCAATTTGATGGTCCACGCCTCCGTTTCTTTTTAAATAAATTAAACCTTGGTCACTAATATAATTTACAAACCAACTAATTTCATCGGCATGAGCTTCAATAACTACTTTAAATGCGGCATCAGGATTAATTACACCTACTGCCGTTCCGTAAGGATCGGTAAATGTAGAATCCACATATTTTGAAATATAATTTAACCAAAGTTTTTGTCCACTGGTTTCGAATCCAACGGGAGAAGGGTTATTTATGTATTCTTTTAAAAAAGAATAAGAAGCTGCATTAATAATTTCTTTTTTACCCTTGATTCTAGAAGTTGTATTACTTGATTTTGCTGTTTTGATATTTGCCTTTGCCATAAGTAGTAGTTTAAATGTATCGAGTGCAAGATACTACTTTATGTATTTAAATTTTAGCCCGTTTTCCTGATATTATTAATACTTTTGCGCTTACTAAATACTTTTAATGAACGCTCCTTTTGATATCAACCAGTTATGGAATTTATCCAATGATCAATTTTTAAATTTGGCCAAGGAGCTTTGTGTTTTTCAGGCCCAAAACAACCCTATTTATAAACAGTGGCTCACACTTTCTGGGCAGTCTATTGAAAGTATACATGCAACACATACCATTCCTTTTTTGCCCATTTCTTTTTTTAAAAATCAGGATGTGTTCATTGGCGAAAAACCAAAAACATTGTTTGAAAGTAGCGGTACTACACAGGATGTTGTAAGCAAACATTGGGTTGCGGATACCCAAATTTACGAGGCTAGTTTTTTGCGCTGTTTTGAGCTTTTTTATGGCAAGCCCTCTGATTACTGCATTATTGGATTGCTGCCTTCATATTTAGAACGCAAGCATTCTTCATTGGTATATATGGTTAATAAATTAATTCAAATGTCGGGTCACCCACAAAGTGGATTTTACTTGAATGAATTTGAGCAATTAAACGAGGTTTTAAAAACACTAGAAGCCAAAAAAGAAAATACGTGGTTTATTGGGGTAAGTTTTGGTTTAATAGATTTTTCTACTGCTTTTCCTCAACAATTAAAATATGCAAAGGTTATTGAAACTGGTGGCATGAAAGGTCGAAAAGAAGAACTCACCAAAACGGAATTGCATAGTTTATTAAAGGCTAATTTAGGGGTTGATATTATTCATTCTGAATATGGCATGACCGAGCTGTTAAGTCAAGCCTATTCATTGGGAAATGGTTTGTTCAAATGCCCACCGTGGATGAAGGTGTTGGTAGGAGAAGCGCAGGATCCAACTGCCCTTAAATCAAATGGAAGGGGTGTTTTGCATATCATTGATTTAGCCAATATTTATAGTTGTGCATTTATAGCTACACAGGATATAGGAGAGGTTTATGAAGACGGTACTTTTCAAGTATCAGGAAGGTTAGATCACAGTGACAGAAGAGGCTGTAGTTTACTGGCGATATAATAAAGGAAAGTAGTAAGCTATTGTATTTTAAAAAATTATTCTTTAAATAATTTTTCAATCTCTGACATGTACATGTCGTTTAATCCATAATTATATTGTCTTTTATCAGCCCTATCTCTATTTTTAATAATTAATGGTTCGCTGTTTTGAGTAGCCATTTTGAATTTTTGATTTATTTTAATAAAATGGTCACTTCTACTCTTATTTTGGGTGAGGGTATCTTTTTGTTGTACACCAATAATTTTATTAATTGTCTTGGTAGAAACTTCTTCACCTTTTAAATGTTTTTTGTATAACACTTCAATTAATTCTTTTTCAACAATATTAATAGCGTTGAAAAAGTTTTGGTATAAATAAACTGTTACCTCCTTGGGTATTTTTTTTAGTCGAAAAAATCGCGTACTTAATCCAATTACAAGTAGTAATAAACAAATGCCAATAAATAAATTTGTTTTATAATTTGAATAAAGTATTGTTATAGTTTCAATGAAATTAGTTTTATTCGAGTAAATGCTTGAAGATTTGTTTGCGTCTATTGCTTTAAAGTTGATATTTGTTTTTAACCAGGTCAATGAATCATTTTCAAGTAAATTCATGAAGTATAAATCGGTTCCAAGGTTAAATTGAAAACCTGATTCAATGCCTCTTTTATTTGAATTGTAAATACTCAACCAAACGTCTCTTAGTTTACTCGTTTCTTGGTCATTAAAATTTCCTATTTTATTGGCTTCAAAATCTATCCAAAAAAATTCTAATTGACTTTGAAATACGTAATAGTTATCAAATCTTAATTCAAAATCATGTGCGCGCTTTGTACTCATGATTTTTTTGAATTCGGGCGTAAGTTTTCCGAGTGTAGTCCAAATTTTCGTATTAAAGTTATACATGTAACAACTGTCTGTGGCAGCCGTTTCAAATGAGTAGGGATATTTAGGATAGTAGTATGAATTTGAGACGTATAATTTGGGGTCTATTCTGTTTCCTTGATAATGCATTACGGCATCCTTGATATCATCAAAATAGGTTGGGATGGATTTATTGGTTTGTACCATTTCCCATTGTCTTGTTTGTGGGCTATAATAAGTTAAAATTCCTCTTATGTTCCAAAATCCGAGTCCACCCATTTGATATAAAGTGTCTTTTATAAAGAAGTTTTGAGCATAAAAATTGGATCCAGTATGTACCGTTAAATCGAGTCTTTCAAGAAGTATAGAGCCATTTTCTTTAATGGCCTTATACAATCTACCTGTTCCTAGCGGCTGAACATATACGTCTTTGCCTTTTTTGAGAATATTTGATTTTGTAAAGAGTTCGTTTGATAAACCAAATCCAAAGGTATTATTTATAGTAAAGCTGGTATTATTTATAGTATCGTCCAATAAAAGTTGAAGAAGTTTAACTTCATGCTTTTTTAATGGGTTACTTTCCTTTTGAGCAAATAATGAGCTTGTTAAGTTAGCAAGCAATATTAAGATTATGACTTTTTTTAAAGATAGACCCATACACCAAAATTATATAAAAAATACAATAAGAAATTTACTTATTTGTTTTTCATCAAAATTTATAATATATTAATATGTAAATAATTGATAAACAATATATAATTATAATTTATAATTTTTCACATCTTTCAGTATGTAAATTAGAAAATACACTAATACTTTAGAGCAAATTTGCTTTATAAGAAAAATATAAATATTTCAAATTAAAGAAATATTAAATATATAAAAAATATTATCCTTTGGGGGAAGGATAATCGGGGTGGTGGGGATTCGTCTCTATCACCCCAACTTTTTTGATGCTGCTTCTTTACTAATGCGTAAGACACCAGCAATCACTAAACAGGTTCCCAAAACTTGTTGCCAGCTGAAAGATTCACCTAATATCCAATTTGCTTGGAATAAAGTGGCCACGGGACCAATACTTGTTACAATAGCCAAATTATTACTGCCTAACCTTTTCATACCTGAACTTAATAAAAAGGATGGGATCACAGTGGCTATCATTGCCAGAGCAATTACAAACCAAAGAATATTGGATGGAATAGGATAAATGATAGCGTTGATTCCACTATTATTTACTTTTTGTAAGATATAATGGACAAATATACTAATGCTTGCTGCTAGCATAGCAACACATGTATATAAACTGGCCCCCATCACAGGAACTAATTTTCCAGTGCCTACCAAGTAAAAGGCATAAGTAATACCACATAACAAAACCATGATTGATCCATAAATAAATAATTGAGTATTTGGCATTAAATGCAATTCACCCCAATAGGCTATTGCAATACCAAGGTAGGTAATAAAAATAGATGACCATTGCCGTTTGGTAATGGGTATTTTAAAAATAATCCGGTTAATGACTACGGCCATTGTTGGATAAACAAAAAGAATAATTCGCTCAATCCCTGCACTCACATATTGCAGGCCTATAAAATCAAATAAACTACTCATGTAGTAGCCTAACAACCCCATTGCAACAGCCCACAAATAATGTTTTTTATGTAATGATTCTTTGAACTTTGATTTATTTAAAATTAAAATAATCAAATAAAAAGGAAATGCTATTAACATCCGCAACATAAGTAATGTTGTGGCGTCAATAGCACTTTCTCTAAAACAAAGTTTTATCCAAATAGCTTTTGTAGAAAATAAAATGGTTCCTAAAATGGCTATAATAAAACCTTGGTGATATGATAGTTTCTTTTTTATACAGCTACATTAAAATCTCTTAATGCATCATTTAAACTAGTCTTTAAATCGGTACTTGGTTTGCGTTTACCAATAATTAAAGCACAACTTACTTGGTAGTCACCTGCAGGAAAAGATTTTTTATAAGACCCAGGAATCACAACACTTCTAGCGGGTACACGTCCTTTATATTCAAGAGGTGTTTCACCACTTACATCAATAATTTTAGTACTCTTAGTTAAAACTACATTGGCACCTAATACAACTTCTTTTTCTAAATGTACTCCTTCAACTACAATACATCGGCTTCCAATAAAACAACCATCTTCCACAATCACAGGACTTGCTTGCAATGGCTCTAAAACTCCACCAATGCCAACACCACCACTTAAGTGAACATTCTTTCCAATTTGTGCACAGCTTCCAACAGTTGCCCATGTATCCACCATTGTACCTTCATCAACATAGGCGCCAATGTTTACATAGCTTGGCATTAACACAACGTTTTTTGCCAAGTATGCACCATATCTTGCCACTGCATGGGGAACAGCACGAACCCCTAGTTCGGCATAGCCCGATTTTAATAACATTTTATCGTGAAATTCAAAGGGTGCTAATTCCCATGTTTTCATTTGTTGAATTCCAAAGTACATTAATATGGCTTGCTTTACCCATTCATTCACTACCCAATCATTTCCTTTAGGTTCGGCTACCCTGAGTCTTCCTTTATCAACTTCTTCAATTACTTCACGAATAGCATCACTGTATGTTTCCTCTTTTAATAATGCACGGTCATTCCATGCAGCTTCAATCTTAATTTGTAAGTCCATTTATTGTCAATTTTGGCAAAAATACATGCTCCATCTTTATTTTTCCTCAATTCTTTTACACAATAAATCACCCTAATTATTGAAGGTATTGTTTAATTTGCATCATGTTTGCCCACCACGATGATATTAAAGCCTGTCTTGAAGCACTTCAAAAAGGAGGTTTAATTTTATACCCTACGGACACGGTTTGGGGAATAGGTTGTGATGCAACAAATGAAGCTGCAGTAAAGCGTGTGTTTGAACTTAAAAAAAGAGTAGATACGAAAGCCATGATTATTTTAGTTCAAAATGAACAATCTATTTTGAACTATGTTCAAGTAAATGAATTGCAAGTGTTTGATTATATAAAAGGTATCCATAAACCAACCACTGTTATTTATCAAAATGCAAGGAATTTAGCCCATAATTTAATGGCTGAGGATGGAACAGTTGCTATTCGTGTATGTAAAGATAAATTTTGCCAGGAATTAATTAGTGCGTTAGGCAAACCTATTGTAAGCACCTCTGCAAATATTTCAACTTATCCAACGCCTTTATGCTTTAATGATATATCCATGGAAATTATTGAAGGTGTAGACTATGTTGTGAAACATCGCAGAGACGAAACCGAATTGCAACAACCCTCTTCCATTATTAAGTGGGATGAAAATGGGCAATTAATCATTATTAGACATTAAAGTTGATGATAAATTGTCTCATCATTTTTTAAAGTATATACTAGCATGTATAAAATTGGGATTATTCAAACTGCTTTTATAGGTGATGTTGTATTAAGTACAGCATTGATTGAATCCTTGCATGCAAAACATCCTGAAGCAGAAATTGAGATTATTGTAAGAAAAGGAAATGAAGCGTTGTTTTATGAGCATCCATTTATTAACAAAGTAATTGTATGGGATAAGCAGCGCGCCAAGTATTCTAATTGGTTAAAAGTACTGCATCAGTTGCGCGCGCAGCAATATGACGTTTTAATCAATGTGCAAAGGTATGCTGCTACTGGTTTATGGATGGTTTTTTCAAAAGCTAAAATAAAAATAGGATTTGATAAAAATCCTTTCTCTTTTTTATTTACGCATAAAGTAAAACATGAAGCCATGCAACCAGGATTGCATGAAATTCAAAAAAATCATATGCTTATTCAAGTGTTGGATGCCGCTATTCCTTTGTGTAAACCAAAACTATATCCATCCCCTTCTGATTTTGAGAAAGTTAAATTTTTGCAATCTCAGCCCTATATATGCATTGCACCTGCATCAGTTTGGTACACCAAACAATTTCCGTTGGAACAATGGGTTCAATTTTTGAATACCTTAAATTTTGAAGGGAAGGTATATATCATTGGAGGTCCCGGGGATCGAAAAATCGCAGATCAAATCATTAATGAAACCGCAGACAATGCAAAAGTTAAAAATCAGATAGTGAATGTTGCGGGTCAACTCCATTTTTTAAGCTCGGCTGCATTGCAAAAAAGTGCCGTATTAAATTATGTAAATGATTCCGCGCCAATGCATTTTGCTTCGGCTGTGAATGCGCCTGTGGTGGCCATTTATTGTTCAACCATTCCCGAATTTGGGTATGGACCATTATCCGAAAATTCCTTTATTGTTCAAACGCAAAAGCAATTAAGTTGTAAACCTTGTGGTATTCATGGTAAAAAAGCCTGCCCATTGGGTCATTTTAATTGTGCTTTAAGCATTGAGATGCAACAATTATATACTCCATTGGTTCAAATGAAGCAACATTAGTACATTTGCGCCATGCAGCTCCAACTTACTTCAAGGGAAACAGAACTATTAAAAGCAGTGGCCGAAGCTGCTGCCAAAATAGGGGTACCTGCTTTTGCAGTAGGAGGGTTTGTTCGTGATAAAATTTTAGAACGTCCTACGAAAGATATTGATGTGGTTTGTATTGGTGATGGTATGGCTTTGGCCCAGGCTTTTTCCAAAATGTTTCATCCCACACCGCCCGTTTCCTTGTTTAAAACTTTTGGTACAGCCCAAGTTAAATTTGATGATATTGAAATTGAATTTGTAGGGGCTAGAAAAGAAAGTTATGCGCGTCATAGTCGAAAACCCGAAGTGCTTCCAGGCACCATTGAGGATGATCAAAACCGCAGAGATTTTACTGTGAATGCATTGGCCATAGAATTAAATGTTGCACATTTTGGACATATCATTGATCCCTTTGGCGGACTAGATGACTTGCAAAATAAAATTTTAAGAACTCCTTTAGCGCCTGCGCAAACATTTGACGATGATCCTTTGCGCATGATGCGAGCAATTCGTTTTGCAACACAATTGGATTTTACCATTACCGAGGAAACATTTAAGGGGATTCAACAAATTGCAGAACGCATCTGTATTGTGTCTCAAGAGCGCATTACCGATGAACTACAAAAAATAATGATGACCAAGACGCCTTCCAAAGGTTGGTATTTATTAAAAGAAGCTGGTTTATTACAACATATTTTTCCATTATTATTGCAGTTGGAAGGCGCTGAAACCTTGGATGGTATTGGGCATAAGGATAACTTTTCTCATACCCTTCAGGTTTTAGACAATGTGGCAAACACCTCCCATGATATTTGGATAAGATGGGCGGCATTATTGCATGATATTGCCAAGCCCAAAACAAAAAAATTCGAACCAGGTTTTGGATGGACCTTTCATGGGCACGAGGTAGTGGGTGCTAGAATGATCCCTAAAATTTTTACGCAGTTAAAATTGCCTTTGAATGAAAAAATGAAAATGGTTCAAAAGCTTGTGGCTATGCACTTACGACCCATATCATTAACCAAAGAAAATGTTACGGATAGTGCCATCCGAAGATTGCTATTTGATGCCGGGGACGATGTGGAAGCTTTAATGTTATTATGTGCTGCCGATATTACTAGTAAAAATCAAAATAAAGTAAAAAGATATTTACAGGGTTTTGAATTTGTGAAAGTGCGTTTACAAGAAGTGGAGGAAAAAGATAGTATTCGCAATTGGCAGCCACCTATAACTGGTGAAATGATCATGCAAATTTTTAATATTAGCCCCTCAAAACAAGTAGGACTTATTAAAGATGCCATAAGAGAAGCTATATTGGATGGGGTAATTCCCAATGAACACGATGCTGCCTACGATTTTATGTTGAAAGAAGCGGCGCAACTAGGCTTATTTCCTGTAATAAAATAGTAATTTAGCGTTTCAAATTTAAAGTATGGCCATTTTAAAGTTTAGGGTGTATTGGGAGGACGATGATGCTATTTATAGAGATGTTTTAGTGAAGCATACGCAAAATTTTTTATCACTACATGAAATCATATTAAAGGCCTTTGAATTTGATCAAATTCATGCAGCTACATTTTATAGGAGTAATGATATTTGGAAGCGAGGAAGAGAAATAAGTAAGGAAGTATATGACAAAGAGTATGTAGTGCCGCCATTAATCATGAGCGAAACTGCTATTGGTACTGAAATTATTGATACCAATCAACACTTTATATACGTTTATGATTTTTCAAAAGCTTGGACTTTTTTAATTGAGTTAATTCAGGTAATCAAAAATGCGGATGCCGATTTAACATTAGAATATCCTATTATTTCAAGAACTGAGGGCGTAGGTCCTATGCAATATGGTTCAAAAGGATTGTTGGGAAAAAACTTTGCAGACATTGAAGAAAAGTATGATTTATCGGAAGCAAAAGAAGGATTTGGTGAAGAAGGAGAAGAAAATGATGGAGATGATGATAATGAGGACACTGATGACAATGACGCTGATGATAATGACTCCGCATTTTTAGATGATTCCTTCGAAGTTTATTAATACAAGTGCATACAGCACAAAAAATAAAATATAGTGCCGGTCTTAAAAACAGTATATATTATTGTAGGTCCTACTGCTGTTGGAAAAACAGCCTTTGCGATTTCATTGGCACAAGCATTAAATACAGAAATTATATCTGCTGATGCAAGGCAATGTTATCAGGAAATGAATATTGGTGTAGCAAGACCAACTATTAATGAATTAAACAGCGTTACACATCATTTTATCGCAAGTCATTCTATAAATGACACAGTGAATGCATCGGTATTTGAGGAATATGCATTGAAAAAAGTAACCGAACTATTTAAGACCAAAGATGTAGTTGTTATGGTAGGAGGAACCGGCTTATACATTAAAGCATTTTGTGAAGGGCTAGATATGATTCCTTCAATTGATCCTGGAATTAGAGAGGGGATTATTCAACAATACGAAAAGATGGGGTTAAGGTGGTTGCAAAAAGAGGTTCAGGTAAAGGATCCTCTATATTGGGAAAAAGGAGAGCAACAAAACCCTCAAAGATTAATGCGAGCATTGGAGGTGAAGTTGGGTACAGGTGAATCTATCTCAGGTTTTCAACAAAAAAATAAAGTCACCCGTCCCTTTACAATCGTAAAAATAGGATTGGAAATGGATAGGGCATTATTGTATGAACGAATTAACCAACGTGTTTTAAATATGGTTGAAGAAGGCTTGGAACAGGAAGTAAGATCCTTAGTGCCTAATTTCCATTTGAATGCATTACAAACAGTTGGGTACAGTGAATGGCAGCCTTTTTTTGAAGAAAAAATGGGGAAATCTCGCGTTGTAGAAATGATTCAACAAAATACGAGACATTATGCGAAACGTCAAATGACCTGGTTTAAAAAGGACCCCGAAGTTAAGTGGTACCAAGCATCTAGCATTAGGACCGACCAAATAATTCCGTAGGTTTACTTGCCTATTTCTTCCCATAAATTAATCGAATTTTAGGCAATTAGCATTAGTTTTACAGTCAATTTTAAATCTATTTTATGCACAAAAAAGTTTTGTTGTTTTTTGTATGCAGTTTTTCCTTGGTACAGTTGTTTGCGCAAGGAAATTCCATACAGTTTGAAAAATATACTTTACCCAATGGGTTAAAAGTGATATTACATGAGGATCATAGTGCGCCCGTTGTAGCGGTTACTGCATTATACCATGTAGGTTCTAAAAATGAGGACACTGCGCGTACGGGCTTTGCGCATTTCTTTGAACATTTATTGTTTGAAGGTTCAGAAAATATTAAGCGTGGAGAATTTGACAAGTATGTAACCAATGCAGGTGGTGTGTTAAACGCCAATACTTCACAGGATCGTACTTTTTATTACGAGTTATTGCCTTCTAATCAGTTGGATTTAGGATTATGGTTAGAAAGTGAAAGAATGATGCATGCCAAAATTGAACAAATAGGTGTGAATACACAAAGAGAAGTGGTGAAGGAGGAAAAAAGAATGCGTATGGACAATCGTCCTTATGGAAGTTTTTTAACCGAGATGTTAAAGCGTGCTTTTAAGGTACATCCTTACCGCTGGGCGCCTATTGGAAGCATGGATCATTTAAATGCGGCTAAATTAGAAGAGTTCATTCAGTTTTATAAGACCTACTATGTTCCTAATAACTGTGTTTTATCTATTGCTGGTGATTTTAATAAAGCAGACCTAAAGAAAAAAATTGAAGCATATTTTGCAGCAATCCCTGCAGGTACTTCTCCAATTGTAAGACCTTCTATTAATGAACCAGCATTGGGTGGTGAGGTAAGAGACGTTATTGAGGATAACGTGCAATTAGAGGGTGTATTTCAAGCTTACCGCGCACCTAAGCAAGGGGTAAGTGAATACTATGCATTTAATGTATTGTCAAATATATTATCTGGTGGTGAATCATCTAGAATGAATAAAACCTTAGTGGATACTAAACAGCTTGCTGTAGCAGCACAATCGGTTCCTTATTTTAATGAAGACGAAGGGGTGTTAATTACACTGGCAATTGCCAACATGGGCGTGAAGGCCGATGTCTTGGAAAATAATATGGACAGTGTGGTGAATGATTTAAAAACAAATTTGGTTTCAGAAAGAGAATTTCAAAAAGTAAAAAACCAAATCACTACCGAATTAGTTGCTAGCAATGGAACGATGGCAGGTATTGCAGAGTCATTAGCAAATTATGAGGTTTACTTTGGAGATGCAAACTTAATTAATACTGAATTGGCTAAGTACAATAAAGTAACTAGAGAAGATGTTTTAGCAGTAGCTAAAAAGTATTTGAATAAAGACAATAGAGTGGTGTTATATTATGTACCTAAAGCAAAATCAAGTAAATAGTAAAGCACTTAAAAATAAATTATTATGAAAAAATATATCAAAATATTATTCCTATTTGTTCCCATATTTACTATGGCACAGCAAATAGACCGAACAAAAGCACCGGCACCAGCAAAAGCTCCAGTGATACAAGTTGCTACACCTGCTAGTTTTGAATTGGCCAACGGATTAAAAGTATTTGTTGTTAAAAATACAAAGTTGCCAAGAGTAACGGCTACCATTGCATTGGATTTAGACGGTTTTGTTGAAGGTGATAAAGCAGGACTTGCTAATATGGCTGGTCAATTGTTAAAACGCGGAACGACTACAAAGTCAAAGGCGGCATTGGACGAAGCTGTTGAATTTTTGGGCGGTTCATTAAGTACTTCAAGCCAAACTGCAACTGTAAGTGCTTTAAAAACAAATTTCCCTTCATTAATGAGCTTGCTATCAGAAGTGATTTTGCATCCTGCATTGGCTAAGGATGAATTGGATAAAGTAAGAAAACAAACCTTATCAGGGATTGAATCAAGCAAGGACGACGCAGATGCAATTTCTAATAAAGTAATGAATAAACTGGTTTATGGTGCCAACCATGCATTTGGTGAAATCACCACTACAAAAACAGTGAATAATGTAACCGAGGCGGATGTTAAAAATTTCTTTGATACTTATTGGAAGCCAAACATTGCATACCTGGTTTTTGTTGGTGATATTGAACCAGCAACTGCGAAAGCATTGGCAGAAAAGAATTTTGGCACCTGGAAAAGAGGAACCGTTGCCAAAGCGAACTTCCCTAAACCCGCATTACCTGCTCAAACTTATGTTGCCATTGTTGATCGTCCTGCAGCAGTGCAAAGTGTGGTTGCTGTTGCTTCTACTATTGATATGGCACCAGGTGCACCTAACGCCATAGCTGCATCTGTGATGAATAATATTTTAGGGGGTGGATTCTCTGGCCGTTTATTTGCCAATTTAAGAGAGAAGCATGGTTTCACTTATGGTGCTTATTCTAGTTTGAGCCCAAATAAACAAGTGGGTATTTTCTCGGCGGAAGCAGCTGTAAGAAACGAAAAAACAGATAGCTCGGTACAAGAATTATTGAGAGAAATTAATATCATTAGAGATGAAAAAGTGGGCGAGGGTGAGTTGGAAAGAATGAAAAACTATTTATCTGGTGGTTTTGCAAGATCATTAGAAAATCCAGCAACCATTGCGAATTTTGCTTTAAACATTGCACGTTATAATTTACCAGCCGATTATTATCAAAAGTATTTAACCAATTTATCTGCGGTAGATGGTAACAAAGTACAAGAAGTAGCTAAAGCTTTATTGAACCCATCAAAAATGCATATTGTAATTGTAGGTAATGCTAAACAAATTGCAAAAGGCTTAGACAAATATGGCCCTGTGAAATATTTTGACTTTGAAGGTAATGAAGTGGAAGCTCCTGTGGAGGCTAAAGCAGATGCTTCATTGACGACTGAAATTTTAATAGAAAAAGTAATTAATGCAGTTGGAGGTAAAGATGCAATAGCGGGCATTAAGGATTTGCAATTAAAAGGTACAGCTTCTGTAATGGGTCAATCATTGGATATGACTCAAACATATGTAATGCCAGGCAATACGGTATCGGTAATGTCAATGGGCGGAATGGCCATTATGAAGCAGTCTGTTGTAAATGGTAAATATGCAGTAAGTCAACAAGGAATGGAAGCCCCAATTACAGACGAAGTAAAAGAAGGATTGGATGAGGCAGCGGTGATTATTCCTGAACAAAACTATATTGCTAAAGGGTATAAATTAAAAATTGCAGGCGTAGAGAAAGTAAATGGCAAGGATGCTATTGATTTAGAAGTAACAACTCCTTCAGGTAAAGTTTCTCATCGTTTTTACGATGCTTCAAGCTATTTATTAGTAAAAACAGCGAGGAGTCAGGAAGTGCCAGGAAGAGGCGCAGTTACGCAACAGCAATTTTACAGTGGCTATAAAGCTGTAAATGGTGTACAATTAGCATCAGAGGAAATCATTGATATGGGTCAAATGAAAATCAACGTAAAGTATACCGATGTTAAGGCCAACCAAGGATTAAAAGTTACCGACTTAAAATAAATGAATCGTTCACTTTTTGAAATATAATTTTAAGGTTAAAAAAAGCGCATCCTAGGATGCGCTTTTTTTTTATTTCTAATCATGCTTATTAGAATCTAATACCGTAACCAATATTAAACATAAGCCTATTGCCTGTTAAACTTGCATAGGTGTTAGGCTTGTCATTTAGTCGGTATGGGAAAACTGCATCTTTAGTTGTTGTGTTCACAATTGTAAAGTCAATAAAATGACGATTTGTTCTGTATCCAATACCCCCACTAATACTCATTTGAGCAGCTTTAATATCTGAATCCTTGTAGGGTGATCCAATATAAGATGTACCTGCTCTCACCATCCAATTGCTCGTTAATTTTAATTCAGAACCAATTTTTATATTCACATTATTTTTGTAAATAGCTTTATTAGTTTGATTTAAAGCATTGTAATAGTCGGTACTTTCTCTATCATATGTGTTTGCATAAAAACGTGTAGCAGCATAATTTACCCACTCTATGTCGGCACTAATAAATCCTAAAGGTTGTGTTGGTTTATTTGGTACAGCAAAAAAGTAACTACCACTAAATGTTGCTTTCGTTGGTGTAGCAATGGTATATTCTCTTAAGCCAGGAAAACCATCATTTAAATCAAATGAACTAGCAGACTGAACGCCAGCATAACCTTCCGTGTTGGTGGTCATGTCCGAGCTTATTTTATCTCTAAACGTGATTAATTGTGGGGTGTGCAAAGAGAATCCAAATCTTAAGAATGATTCAGGCTTATAGATGATACCAAACTTTGCGCCAATACCCCAACCTCTTGAACTAAAATCTTCATTAAAAACAAATCCTCCAAATTGGTTATTAGGATTTGAAGTCGCATCTACTTCTGAATAAGTAGTACTGCGATTGTAATTAATCATAGGCATGATAAAACTGGCACCCATGTATAATTTGTCTTCTACGTTGCCTCCCCATCCGAATGCCAATTCATTATAGCTTCCGCTGGTTTGTGCATCATACATTTGATTAACGCCAGTAGATATAGGCACTAAACTTTGGTAGCCATTTACTGCGCCTGTTGCGTCTGCAGTGGTGTCAACTAAATAGGTTCTAAAGGCTAGTGAGCTTCCAAAGATGTAATTGTTTAATGCCGACAAAGTATCAGCTTGATCATTTACCAATTCCTCTAAATATTTTTCAGAAAAACTGCTAAAATTATTGCGTCCACTAAAACTGTGACGATTGTTGTAGTCGGCAATTTGATTAAACGTGATTGAAAATGCAGAGCTTGTCCAATTGTTTTTTTTGCGACCGTCTGCAAAAACAATTCCTACTGTTCCAAAATTTCCTCTTCCGTCATTTGAAGAAGAATTTCTGCCTAAATAATTAAAATTATTTGTGTTACCCATAAAAGTAGGGGTAAACAAAAGTTCACTTGATTTATAAAAACCAAGGCCCGCTGGGTTTATATGGTTCGAAGAAAGGTCGCCTCCTAAGGATCCCATTGCGCCCCCCAATGCATTACTTCTTGCTGTTCCCTTGGGTGTAAACCAAGAAAGTTTTAAAGCGTCTTCCGGATCCTGTGCATACATTGTTAAACTTGATCCTAATAAGATCAATAAAAATATTTTTTTCATAATTGAATTATTTAAAACGAGCTATTACTATTATTTATTATTAGAGCGTGGTGCACGACCTCCTCCAGTGGATGATCCTGAACTATTAAATCCACCACTTCTTCCTCCAGTATTTGAACTTGAATTTATGGAAGGTGTATAGCTTGAATTATTACTATTTGAATTTGTGCTCGTAGTTTTAAATTGATTGTTATTACTGAATGAACGACTAGGACGATCCCAACTATTAGCATAGTTCACATTTGCATTATTCGTAACCACTCTTTTAATTAAGCTACCGAAATTATTATTTAAGTTACTATTGCCTGTATATCTCGTATTACCAGATATTGTATTTGTAGTATTATTAAAATTACCAGCACTTGAATTTCTTCGGTAAGCAGCTAAACCTGGTGCGCTATTTTGAGTAGCTCTTGGACTTTGATAATGAATGCGACGTGCAGGGATACCACCCACAAAACCACCACCATATAAACCACCATAATAATAACCATAAGGATTCCAAAGGCCTGCGTAATAAGGATTCCATCCACCAAAACCAAAACCACCCCATCCAAATCCACCATAGCCCCAGCCGCCCCATCCAAGACCGCCCCAACCTAATCCAGCAAATCCCCAATCATCGAATCCCCATCCAAGGCTGTAGTATGAATTCATAAATGGATGATAACCTCCCCATCCAAATCCCATGTTCATGCCAAATGGATTAAACCATGAAGCACCATAAAATCCACTATACCAACTATTCCATCCTAAGTAAGAAGGGTAGTAAGCAAAATTAAATCTTGGGTCATTCCAATATCCAAAATCATCAATTGCATCCCAGCGGTTTCTGTTCGCTACTTTTAATCTTAAATAACGATCATCGGGGTAGCTTTGATAATCTTGATATTCTTGTTCGTTATCGGATTGTATTTGATCATTAGGACGCGCATTGTTTGTTCTTGCAGTTTGTTTGCTTGCGGCTTCAGTACTTGGGGTGTAATACAAATCGTCGGTTGCAGTTACTGTTGTTTGTTGCAAACTAGTGCAACTGGTACCAATACAACTAATCAGTACCATACCTGCTAGCATAAGCTTTAGCGGTGAAGATGTTATACGTGTATTCATGTTGAAATAGTTTAGGTTTTTATATGCCCTTAATTTAGCATACATTTGCTACTTCAAAGCTACGAAAATTTGGGATATAGGGCTTTTTTCGTAGATTGTTTTTAGAACAAAAATTGTTAAGATTTATTAAAAAATGGCAAAGGAATTAACAACAAGAGCGCAGGACTATTCACAATGGTATAACGACCTAGTCTTAAAAGGCGAATTAGCTGATTATAGCGCGGTAAGAGGATGTATGGTCATAAAGCCATATGGTTATGCTTTATGGGAAAATATGCAAGCAGCCTTAGACAAAATGTTTAAGGATACCGGGCATCAAAACGCCTATTTCCCATTGTTTGTTCCCAAATCCCTATTTGAAGCAGAGGAAAAAAATGCCGAAGGTTTTGCTAAAGAATGTGCCATCGTAACCCATTACCGTTTAAAAACCGACCCTAATAATAAGGGAAAATTAATGGTGGATCCGGAAGCGAAATTGGAAGAAGAATTAATTGTGCGTCCAACCAGTGAAGCTATTATTTGGAACACCTATAAAAATTGGATTCAATCGTATCGAGACTTGCCTATTTTGGTAAACCAATGGGCAAATGTGGTGCGATGGGAGATGAGAACAAGATTGTTTTTACGTACTGCCGAATTTTTATGGCAGGAAGGACATACTGCACATGCTACTAAGGAAGAAGCCATTGCAGAAACGGTTCAAATGTTAAATGTATATGCGGACTTCGCTGAAAATTGGATGGCAGTTCCGGTGATTAAAGGTGTGAAATCGGCAAACGAAAGATTTGCAGGTGCAGAAGATACTTATTGTATTGAAGCTTTAATGCAGGATGGTAAGGCATTGCAAGCAGGTACATCACATTTCTTAGGACAAAATTTTGCGAAAGCATTTGATGTAAAGTTTAGTGATAAGAACAATACTTTGGATTATGTATGGGCAACAAGTTGGGGGGTGAGTACGCGTTTAATTGGAGGATTGGTGATGACGCATAGTGATGATCAAGGATTGGTATTGCCTCCAAGAATTGCACCTATTCAAGTAGTTATTGTGCCTATTTATAAAGGAGATGATCAAAAAGCAATCTTAGATGAAAAAATACATGCATTAGTGGCTTCCTTTAAAGCAGCAGGCATTCGTGTAAAGTATGATGATTCCGATAATCAAAGACCAGGTTGGAAATTTGCTGAATATGAATTAAAAGGAGTGCCTGTGCGTATTGCAGTTGGGCCAAGAGATTTGGAAAATAATCAGGTAGAAATTGCGCGCAGAGATACCAAAGAAAAAACAAGCGTGTCCATGGATGGTTTAACAGAGACAGTAAATAATTTATTGTTAGAAATACAATCTAATTTATTTAATCGTGCTAAACAATATCGCGACGAACATATCACCCCAGCCGATACTTGGGATGAGTTTGTAAATATATTAGACACCAAGGCGGGATTTGTTTCCGCACATTGGGATGGAACACCAGCAACTGAAGAAAAAATAAAGGAATTAACAAAAGCAACCATTCGTTGTATTCCTTTAGACAATACTTTGGAAGCAGGTAAATGTATTTTAACGGGTAATCCTTCTACACAACGTGTTTTGTTTGCGAGAGCTTACTAAGATTTTGCAAGATGAAAAAACAAGGACCCATTCCTGATGCACTTGTCCCTTTTTTAGAAGGAAAAGTTTTATTAATGGATAAGCCATTAAGATGGACTTCATTTAAAATGATTCGTCGTGTGCGTGGACTTACTTTTGTACAAAAAGTTGGACATGCAGGCACTCTAGATCCTTTGGCAACAGGGCTTTTAATTATATGTACGGGTAAATGCACTAAGCAGATTAACGATTACATGGGTATGCCCAAAGAATATACAGGTACTTTGGTTTTAGGGGCTACTACAGCAACTTTTGATTTAGAATCCGAGCCGGAGAATTTTAAATCTATTGATCATATTACAGTTGCACAAATACAAGCTGCTACAAAGGATTTTATAGGTGAAATTTCCCAATTGCCACCCCAACATTCTGCAATTAAAAAAGACGGAGTGCGTTTATATGAAACTGCTCGACAAGGCATTGAAGTAAAAGTAGATCCTCGAAAAGTAACCATTGAAAAATTTGAGCTTACTAAAATTGATTTACCCCATATTGAATTTAAAGTGAACTGTTCTACAGGAACGTATATAAGAAGTTTAGTAAATGATTTTGGTGCTGCATTAGGGGTAGGAGCTTATATGAGTGCATTAAGACGTACTAAAATAGGTGAGTTTACTATTGAGAACGCAATACAATGGGAGGATTTGAGGGACGAGGTAGATGAATTATTAAAAGGGTAAACCAATCCCAAACTGCCAAGCATAATTATTTACCCTAGTACCATTAGGTTTCACTTCGGTCCATTTGATATTTTTTAAATCAAGCCACCCATCATTATAAGATCTGGTTGGGTCTTTCATTTTCATGGCATAATCTACACGTACTGTGAAATAATTAAAATCAATTCTAAGGCCGGTTCCCAAACCAACGGCTAAGTCCTTATATAATTTATTCAATTTAAATCCAGCATTAGGATCTTGCGCATTGTCGCGTGTATTCCAAATATTTCCGATGTCTGCAAACAAGGCAGAACCAATTTTATAAGAGCCAATTTGAGCAAGATTAAAACGATATTCCAAATTGGTTTCTAATTGTAAATCACCAAATCGATCAAAGTTTTGACTAATACGGCTTGTGTCATAAAAGGTAGAACTTCCCAATCCCAATTGCCTTAGTCCCCAAGCACGCATACTATAAGGGCCACCCGCGGTAAATTGTTTAAAGAAAGGAAGTTGTCCACCAAGTGCACCATCATTGCTGTAGTTATTGCCCCATCCGCCCATGAAGCGCCAAGCTAATTCGGAATAATTGTATTTCACTAATTTGCGCAGTTCCATTTCAACTTTAATATACCTATAAATATTTTTTTGAATAGAAGCGGCGCTGCCTAAAAGTCCTCCTGCTTCTTCGATACCTATTCTAAAATAATTATTTTGATTTGCGTGTTTTGACGAAGGGCCGGAATGAACATAGCTTATTGTTTGGCTAATTACATTACCATTGTTAAAAGAAGATCTTAAAAAAGGATTTAAAATCAATAAACTGTCAAGCTTTCCAAATTTTCCTAATTGATATAATTCAATATTAATTGGCTTGTAAGCAATAACATCTTCCATTCCATTTTTATTTTTTTTCCATTCATAACCCCAACTAGTTGTGAAGGATTTTAATCGATAATAATTCAATCGGTCAATATAGGATCCATTAAGCGAGAAATTGGTTTTTTCGTTGCTATTTATTGACTTTACAATGGGTTTGAATGGTATCATTAAACCCGGAAAACTATATGTTTGCCCTACATTTAATAATTGCGTTTGAGTAAGATTTGCTTTATTTAAATCCAGCTCAACGCCAGTTCTAAAACTGGTAATTGATTGAATAGATTTTTTTTGCACATTACGATCTCTAAATGTAAAACTTGTAGAAAGTCCAAGTAGATTTCCTGCACCAATTTCGGTGGTATTTCTACTTCCTTCTAAATCCAAACTAAAACCTCTTCTTAAAGCAGGTACCAATAAATAATGCAGTGTGATACTGTCATTTTTTAAGCTGGTTCTGGAATCTATTTGTTGCCATGCACCCAGTGCGCTTAAATTATTGAGGGTATGAAAAAAATAATGTTCATTAAATAAATCACCTTTATGAATAATGGATTGTTCTTTAAATAAGCGTGTTTTGAATTTTGGCTTATTGAACTGTTGTTCAATATCATCAATTCGATTAGCGTTATTTTGACCTTTTGATATGACGCTGTCCGGATTATCAATTAAGGCAACATCACTGTAAAAAATTTGCTCTTTTATAGGGTAAGCCTTAGTAATGGCAGGCGTTATATTTCTTAATTGAAAATTTATTTTCCAACTAGGGTTCTCTTTCGATTTTTTAATGGCATCCTGAATTTGATTTACCTGTGCCAAAGGATCCAAATTCAATTTCATTAAAGAAGTATTCATGGTATCTACTTCTGCAAAAATCTTTTCCTTGGTAAAATAATAGTAACCATTGGAGCGGAATAAATCTACTAAGCGGTCTAGTTCATTATTGATGGACTCGCTAGAAAAAGCAGACCCTTTTGTAATATAACTTTGCGCTGAATTTCTTTCGGCTAGTGTTTGTAATGCTTTGTCTCCTAATTGATAGGTAACAGTATCAATAATTGTTTTTTTATTGAGTGCTATTTCCATTTTCAAGTACACCCTCCACTCATTTTTTACCGTGTCTACTCTTGTGCTAAGGTTTAAATTTGGGCGATGGTATCCTTTTGTTGCCAAATAGTTTTGCATGTACTGAATGGTCCTTTCGTTTCTTTCAGGTTGATATGCAGTGGGTTGAATTATAGTACTAAAAATTCCAAATTGTCTAATTTTTCGCACTTTTAAACTATCGTCCCAGTAATTATCTAAATCATAGCTAATAGCTCTTAATACATTCTTGTTTTCGGGGTCTTTGATGACAATTTTGTTGTCATACACAAATGCCATTTCCTTAGGATAGTCGTGAACGATGGCTTTTTTCACATCGGCACATGCATTTATTAAAAATAAAAGCCCAAGTAGGGGAATTCTTGAGAAGAATCTAATATTTTTAAGCTTCGTAAATAACATGCATCAAATGGATAAGAATGAGCTCAAATATATTCAATCTTTTGCCCAAAAAAAACATTGGGTACAAGAAACTGTGTATTTGATTGAAGGTCCAAAGATGCTTGAGGAGGCTTTAAAGTCTAATTGTGAGATTAAAAAGATTTATGCCACGCGCGCGTGGTTAGGGTGTAACGATATTGGAGCGACAGCGTTTGAGGAAGTAGATGAAATTATGTTGTCAAGATTAAGCCAGCTTCAAACGCCTAATCAAGCAATTGCCTTGGTATATAAAAACGAAATTAAAAAGGTAGACGACACTAAACAGCTTATTTTAGTATTAGATGGTATACAAGATCCAGGTAATTTAGGAACCATAATTAGGACAGCCGATTGGTTTGGCATACATCATATTTTAGTAACCGAGGATACGGCAAGTATTTACAATCCCAAAGTAATTCAAAGCACTATGGGAAGTTGTTTTAGAGTTCAAGTGGAAGTGGCGGACATAGAAGCCATATTAAGTAAAACTAAATACCCAGTCATAGGTACTTTATTGTCGGGCAGTTCAATTTACGAGCAAGTGATACCGCTTACAGGATATTTAGTAATTGGCAATGAGTCTAAAGGAATTAGACCTGCCATTCAAAAGGCGATTACACATCCAGTTTCAATCCCCAAATTTGGCGATGCTGAATCTTTAAATGCAGCTGTTGCAACAGGCATAGTGCTCTCTAAATGGAAAATGCAATAGATTAATCGAATTTAATGGCTTTTGCTGGAGCAATTTTCTTAATCCAAAGAGTGGGGATTAAAAAAGATGTATAGCTCACAAAAGCGGTACCCGCAATCACTAATACTACTTGTAGCCAATTAATATGAATAGGAAGATACTTTATAAAGTAGGCAGTTTCGTCCAATTGAATGAAATTAAACTTTTGTTGCAAGAGTGCAATGCCAACACCCAAAATACTTCCTATGACAATTCCCATCCAACAAATAAAACTAGCTTGGTATAAAAATATTTGTCTTAAAAAAGAATGAGATGCACCCATTGCAGTAAGAGTGCCAATCATATTAACCCGTTCCAACATTAAAATAAATAAACAAGTAAGCAGATTCACAATGGCTATGATGAGTAAAATAGAAATTGTCACATTCTTATTTACGTTTTGCACATTAATCCAATCAAAAATTTGTGGGTAGTAATCTTTAATTGGCGTGGCCACCCAATTTTTAGGCATTCTTTGAATCAGACTTTCATTTAGTGTTTCAACTGGCATATCTTTTTTTAAGTCAACTGCATATCCTTCAATTTGCGTGTAATTATTAATAATTTTTTGCACTGTTTTAATATCCACAATCACAAATTGTCTGTCATATTCCTCAATGCCGGAATGATAAAAACCAATCACTTTCATTTTTCTTTGCACCACATTGCCATTATTTAACAAATATATTCGGATACTACTGTCTAAAGGAATTTTTAATTTATTGGCTAGGGCGTCTGAAATAATAATATCATTTCTATTGCTATCCTGTGCATTAAAAACAGCCCCTTTAACAATAAATGGAATTTTGCTATTGGCAGGTACACCTTTCATTACCACACCTTCAATATCGGGTCCATAGGAAAGGACAGAGGACTGATTAATAAAAGGGGTTACACGCTCAACCGAGTCACTCCATAATACCTTGGCATTTTGGTTGAGTTCAATAGGTTCGCCACTCACGGAGGCAACACGAATATGACCCCAAAACTGATATACCTTATTCGAAATGCTTTGTTGAAAACCATTCACAATGGCTAAGGTTAAAATAATAGCTGCCACACTAATTGCCGTTGCTGCAATGGAAAGACGCACTATAAAACGCGTATAGGTTTTCTCCTTTTGGAAACTTATTTTTTTCGCAATATCAAAGGCAGTAGACAAGTTTATAATTTTCATCAAAACTAGTTTTTTCTCCTTATATATTCCCAATTATCATTTAGTTTCGTAAAGACTAAAACTCTAAAAATGAGGTATTATTGGATTGGATTAATTTGCGTTTGCTTTATGGCGGCGCCTGTTCAAGCACAGCGAAATCCAGACCTTGTGATAGATCCCAATATCCATACTGTTTTAATACATCCAAAAGGTAGTCCTTTGGCCCCGCCCATTATCATTCTAAATAGCGGGGGTAGTTTACAAATTAGTTTTGATGATTTTAAAGCAAACTATCAGGATTACGCCTATTCTATTGAACTCGTTGATAGTAATTGGCAGTCTATTAGTATGAATGAGTTTGAATATATAAACGGTTTTAATCAAAATAAAATAAATAATTATTCAGTATCCTCTATTGCTACCCAAAAATATTTTCATTACCAATTTAACTTTCCTAATAATTATTGTAGCCCTAAATTATCGGGCAATTATATTTTAAAGGTTTTTAAAAATGGAGACAAAACAAATATTGCGTTTACCAAAAGGTTTTATGTCGCGTCTAGTATTGTAAACATTAATGCTCAAGTACAAGAGCCATTTGATGGTGCTATTTCAAGAACCCATCAACGCATAAAAGCCAGTATTGATATAAGGGATATACCCAATTTTCAAAACAATCAGTTAACGGTAAAAGTAATTCAAAACAATAGGTTTAATGATGCAAAAACTACCACTGCACCAAGTTTTATGCGTAATACCTATTTGGAATTCAATAATGATGGGGAACTGGTTTTTCCTGCCGGAAAAGAATACCGATGGCTTGATTTGCAAAGTTTACAACTAAGGTCAGATAGGATTGCAGAAATCAATAATAAAGAAGCAGTTACTAAAATAATAATGAGACCGGATGGAACGCGCGCAAATTTGTTGTATTCTACTTTTAAAGATTTGAACGGTGGCTATTTAATTATGAATACAGATAATGTTCAAAGTGAAAATCAAAACGATTATGCGCAAGTGCAGTTCACGTATGTTCCCAAAGACAATATTCCTTATTTGGATCAAAAATTATATTTAGCAGGATCTATCACTCATAATATCTTAGATCCTAATGCCGAAATGCAATTTGACGTAAAGTTGGGCGTCTATCAAAAAACACTTTTACTAAAACAGGGTTATTATAGTTACTCTTATATATTAAGAGACCGAAATGCCCCCAATGATTTAGACGATTTTACCGAAACCGAGGGCAATCATTTTGAGACAGAGAATAATTATACCATTTTAGTATACTATCATGCACCAGGCACCCTTAATGACCAGTTGGTGGGTTTTGCAACCATAAATAGCCTTTTTTAATCCCCTCATTTGTGCTACATTTGCACCGGCAGGTCTTACACGACCAGCTCCTGCCGAACCTCCCCAGGACAGGAATGTAGCAAGGATAGGTGGTTGAGCGGTGCGATGTGAGTAGCCTGCCACTTTTTAATATTTTAAGTGGCATAACCCTAAACCTACCCATATGAAATTTTTTATCGACACTGGTAATTTAGCCCAAATTAAAGAAGCCAATGAATTAGGCATCTTAGACGGCGTAACAACCAATCCTTCTTTAATGGCCCAAGTGGGTGTAAAAGGAGAAGCTGCGATTGCCGCACACTATAAAGCAATATGTGAAATTGTTAATGGCGATATTAGTGCCGAAGTATTGTCCACCGATTTTGCAACGATGGTAGAAGAAGGTAAAAAGTTAGCTGCCATTCACCCAAATATTGTGGTGAAAGTACCCATGATTAAAGATGGTATTAAAGCTATAAAATGGTTTACCGATAATGGTATTCGCACAAACTGTACATTAGTATTCTCTGCTGGCCAAGCAATTTTGGCTGCAAAAGCAGGTGCTACCTATGTTTCTCCATTTATTGGTCGTATTGACGATAGCTCTTGGGATGGAATGGAATTAATTAGCCAAATCCGTCACATATATGATGTACAAGGTTTTCAAACACAAATTTTAGCAGCATCTATCAGAAACGCTTTGCATATTGTAAAAGCAGCTGAAGCGGGTGCTGATGTTTGTACTTGTCCTTTAGATTCAATCTTAGGATTATTAAAGCATCCTTTAACGGATATTGGATTAGCTAAGTTCTTAGAAGACGCTAAGAAAATGTAATTTTTTTTAAAGCTTCACGCTTTGATAAGTTAGATAGAGATGGGTGGTCCTTTACAAATTGGACTACCCATTTTTTATTGGTATTTGCATACGCGCGTAATGCCCAGCCAATGGCTTTACGAATAAAAAAGTCCTCCTCTAATTGGCAGTGCTCAATATATTCATTGAGTAGGGTAGTATTGGTTTTTTCATGATAAGTAAGTTGAAATAAAATACTCATTCTTTGGAGCCATTTATTACTAGATCGGTTCCATTTATAAGTGTATTCCTCAGTAAATTCTGGGAAGGTTAAAAAGAATTTACTTATTACATGTGTGTTAGTGCTATCCACTGAGTCCCACCAGCTATTATGGGTAATCATCCATTCAATAAGAGGGAGTGTCTTTTTGCTCCATAATTTTTTATGATGCCCTAATAATTCAATGGCAAAATAATGTAGCTCCCTTTGCGGCTCATTAAAGCATTCCTTTACAAGTGTGCTTAATTCGGTATGGTCTTTTATGGTGTTGGATTTATAAAACGCCTTACTCAGTGATCGTCTTAATGGCGTTTTGATTCCATAAAATTCAAACTGATTTAACATATATGCCTTTGCACCTTTTGCAATGGTAGCATCAGCATTGGCTGCAAAAATCTTTTGAATTAATTTTAAGTAAGGATGTGCCATCTGATCTTTTCTATTCTAAAAGTATTCGGTGTTAGTAATAAGTTTTGAATGCATTTGGTTTATTAAACGCCTACTACTCTTTTATTAAATGCACTATTCCTAGCGGCTTCTAATATGCGTATAATATTTTTACCTTCCTGAGCTGTGGTTGGCACGTGAGCATTGTTTAAAATAGCATCCGCCATTTTTTCATAAAATATACCATAATTACCCGCGAGGCTTGGTATTACTTGTGAAGTAATGAGTCCGTTATGATCTGTGTATAAAGTACCATAATCTGCTTCCGCTTCTACACCCCAATTTTCAGTACCTGGTATTTTTCCTGCAATTAAATCTGCTTCTTGAATGTCAGATCTGTTTTTTATAAAAGTTCCTTTTGTTCCATACACTTTATAACCGGGTAGTTGCGTCATAAATACCATACCACTTGTTAAAGTAATGCGATGACTTGGATAATATAAAATCATGGTGAAATAATCATCCACAATCCCAACTTTCCTTGTAATTCTAATGTCTGCAAAAACGGCCAAGGGCATGCCTGATAGCATTAATGCTTGATCCACTAAGTGTGGACCTAAATCGTATAATAACCCAGCACCTGGTGTTACAGACTCCTTATGTTTTTTAGGACTTAGGGTAGTGCGGTATCTTTCAAAACTTATTTGTACATCGGTTAATTCACCAATAGCGTCCTCACGAATTAATTTTTGCAGGGTTAAAAAATCGGCATCGTATCTTCTGTTTTGATATACTGCTAATTTTAATCCTTTTTTATTAGCAAGGTCATCTAACTCTTGTGCCTCTACCGAAGTATTGGTAAATGCTTTTTCACATACCACATGTTTGCCAGCAAGCAAAGCACTTTTTGTATAAGCAAAATGAGAATCGTTAGGACTATTCACTACCACTAAATCAATGGTAGGATCGGCTAATAATTCCTCGTAACTATTATATGATTTTGTACCAGGGTAGGCAGCTTCGATATTTTTTGTAGAGCGCTCCCAGCTTCCCACTAAATTAAAGTTTGGATTGGTTGCTATGAATGGCGCATGGAAAACTTTTCCGCTCATGCCAAAGGATACAAGTGCTGTGTTTATCATAGTTTAAAGATAAAAAAAATACCGCTGAGTTATCAGAAGTATTTTAAAACATTTAGGGACTTGTAAAAAACAAAAACCCTCTGAAAATTCAGAGGGTTTTTAAAATCTTTAGAGAATATTTATAGGCTTTATATTTTATAAAAGCCGTATAAATATTACCCTGCAACTTGCTTTCTGATAATGTTTAATGCACCACCTGCTTTAAACCACTCAATTTGTTGTTGGTTATAAGTATGGTTTGCTTTAATGGTATCAGTGCTTCCGTCTTTATGTGTTAATACTAATGTTAATGGAGTACCTGGAGCAAAGCTAGTTAAGCCTGTTACATCAATACTATCATCTTCTTGGATTTTGTCGTAGTCTGCTTTATCAGCAAATGTCAACGCCAACATACCTTGCTTTTTCAAGTTTGTTTCGTGGATACGCGCAAATGATTTAGTCAATACTACTCTAACGCCTAAGTGACGTGGTTCCATCGCAGCGTGCTCACGAGAACTTCCTTCACCATAGTTTTCATCACCTACTACAATGGTTCCAATGCCAGCTGCTTTGTAAGCTCTTTGTGTATTTGGAACGGTGTCGTAGTTGCCATTTAATTGACTCTTAACATTGTCTGTTTTTTCATTGAAGAAGTTAACAGCACCAATTAATAAGTTGTTAGAGATATTGTCTAAGTGACCGCGGAACTTTAACCATGGACCCGCCATAGAAATATGATCCGTTGTACATTTTCCTTTTGCTTTAATTAATAATCTTAAAGATTTTAAATCCGTTCCTTCCCACGCTGCAAATGG
>JBANFX010000019.1:0-25525 GCA_037975805.1 Bacteroidota bacterium
ACTGTTTTGCCAAATATTTTTTATGTAGATATTCCTGCCGATTTAAGAAATGCAATGCAAGCAGCTACTACTGACGAAGCATGTGAGCAAGTGGGTACGGAGTGGTTAATACAACAAAGCATGGAGTTAAAAGCAGCCGGTGTACCCGTTTTACACTATTATACTTTAGGAAAACCAAAAGTGGTAAAGGATGTTGTGGCCGCAGTGTTTTAATGTAAACCCTAAAAATTATCATAAAAAAGGAGTCTTAAAAGACTCCTTTTTTATTTGATATAATATTATTTTTTGAGTGTTGCTTGTATAAAATCATTAAACTGTTCAATTGATAAATTTTTCGCAACAATTTTTTTATCCTTGTCTAATAAATAAAATGTTGGTGTTTTATATACATCATAAAGCTGTCTAATAGTGGTTGGCTTACCTTCGGATATTTCTTTATTTAAATCTTCTTCAGTTTGATAAGCGTTAATCCAAGCATCCAAATGTTGTTCTTTTATAAAGGTTTTCCAAGCAGCCATTTCTTTGGTATTGGTATTTACTGCAATTAATTTTACATCATGCTTTATCCAACTTGCTTTATACATTGAATCTAACTTAGGAATTTCAACTTTACAATGGCTGCAAGTGGGATCCCAAAATGCGATAAAAGTAAAAGTTGCTTTTGTGTTGTGTAAAGAAAAACGTTTTTCATTAACATCATTTAAAACCAATATTGGTGCTGGTAAACCCAATTGATTGGCCATTAAACTGTACGCGCGCTCTTTGAGTGATTTTTTAGAAGCATCACTTAACAATACAGTATCTCCCTTTGCAAAAAAGTTTTGATAAATATGTACAAACACTTTGTCCTGTCCCATAAACTCAGGACTAATATATTTATTGGTAAACTTAAAAAGTAAAAAAGGATAAATTTCTTTTCCTGTTTTTGCTACCGTTAACATGTATTGTATTTCATTAATTATAGAGTCTGGTTCTCTTGAAACATAATTTCTAAAATATTCATCTAATTTATTTTCAAAAAAAGGAGTTCTTAATAAACGATTGTCATTAAAAACAACATTATCCCAATAATGATCTTTTACATAACGATATGGATATAATGAATCCGCTTTTCCATTCACAATGGGAATGCTAGGTGCTTCGGGAACTTCCATGGTGTTTAATAAAAAACTCATCATTGATCCCGGATTTTCTGCAATAAAATTGCGCCTTTTTTGTTTTATGGCCTTGTCTTTGGCAATGTAGGATTCTTTATAAAAGCTAGAATCCTTAGCTGTTTTTGACGCTTTAAAATTTTGTTCTATTTCATTTAATTCAACAAACATATTATTGATTCCTTGGGAATAACTCTTAAACATGTCATTCTCTTTGGAACCTGTGATAGCTACATTTTTTAAATCATTGGTATCTGCACTTATTTTAAACTGTTGAACGTCGTCAACTAAGAAATCAAATAAAATGCTCATTTTGGGAGAAATGACAAAATAAATACCAGGTGTTAATTTTTCTTTCGCCTTAAACACACCCTCGCTTTTTTCATTTAACACACATGAATCTGCCAATACCTTACTATTCCCATAATTGGTACCTATGTATATTTTTGTATCCTTTGGATAGGGTTTTAAGCTAATTTGAATGGATCTTCCTAACGGGCTTGTAACCCCGTTGGTTTTTTTAGTTTGTGCTATAGAAATAAGGGGGACGAATAATGCAGCTATCAATATTTTTCTCATGTTGTAAAAATATAAATTAATTCCACAAGTTAAATTATACTGCCATTTACTTTAAATATAAGTTGGGTTGAGTACCTTTGCCCCTGTGAGAAAAACTAAACAAAAGCCCGTATTAGAAAAGGTCCTTATCGAGGACTATGCAGCTGAGGGAAAATCCCTGGCAAGGGTTGATGGTAAAGTCATTTTTGTTGAAGGTGCAGTACCCGGTGACCTGGTAGATATTCAATTGCAAAAAAACAAAGCCGACTGGGCCGAAGGTTTTGCAAAACACTTTCATAGTTATTCGGACATTAGAGTAAAACCTTTTTGTAGTCATTTTGGCGTTTGTGGTGGCTGCCAATGGCAGATGTTACCATATGAGCAGCAATTAAAGTATAAACATAAACAGGTAGTTGATAATTTAACCCGAATTGCAAAAGTGGCTCTGCCAGAGATTCTCCCTATTTTGGGGGCAACGCCAACAGAGGGCTATAGAAATAAAGTAGAATATACTTTTGCTACTGAAAAATTTATACCCTTTGAGGAATTTAAAGCCATGAAGGCTGCAGGAACAGAAGCTATTAGAGCGCCGGGTGCGGGTGGTTTTCATGCAAGAGGCTTTTTTGAAAAAGTGGTAGAGATTGACACCTGTTATTTACAAGAAGAGCCCACCAATTTAATGAGAAAGGCAGTAGTTAATTTTGCGATTGAAAATCAGATGCCTTTTTATAATATTAAACAACACCAAGGATGGTTGCGAAACATGTTTGTACGCAATACGAAGGGTGGAGAATGGATGGTGAATTTAATATTAGGATACGAGGATGTTGAAAAAAGAGAAGCGCTTTTAAATTTATTGTTGAAACAATTTCCACAAATCACCACCCTATTATATACTATTAATACTAAGCGCAATGATAGTATGCAGGATTTAGTGCCACAAGTATTTTTTGGAAAGGGATTCATTACCGAAATGTTAGAAGACTTTGCTTTTAAAATTAGTCCAAAATCTTTTTTTCAAACCAACTCCAATCAAGCTGAAAAGTTATACCAAGTAACACGCGATTTTGCAGTGCTCACTGGAAAAGAAGTGGTGTATGACTTATATTGTGGTACTGGTAGTATTGGTATTTTTTGCAGCAAACAAGCTAAAAAAATTGTGGGTGTAGAATTTGTGGCTGATGCCATTGAGGATGCAAAAGAAAATGCAAAAATGAATCAGTTAAAAGACACTGCGTTTTTTGCAGGGGACGTAATTGATATTTGCGACGATGCGTTTTTTGCAGTCCACGGAAAACCAGACGTTATTATTACCGATCCTCCACGCGCGGGCATGCATGAAAAGCTGGTTCGTAAATTATTAGAAATGGAAGCCCCGATCATTGTATATGTTAGTTGTAATCCTGCGACACAGGCTAGAGATTTGGCGCTTTTGGATGAAAAATATGAGGTCACTAAAATTCAGCCTGTTGATATGTTTCCCCACACACTTCATATTGAAAATGTGGTACAATTAAAAAAGCGATAATTCAAAAATAAAAATACATGACTCAATTTAGACCCACTGGCTTTGGTGTATTACCACCCGTCATTAAAAATTTATTAATTATTAATGCATTGGTGTTTTTGGCACAAAACACATTAGCGGGCCCTGCCATGAGTTTTTCTTTTGAAGATACATTTGCTTTGCATGCTTACCAAAGTTCACTGTTTAAACCCTGGCAATTAATTACCCATATGTTTATGCATGGAAGCTTTGGACATATTTTTGGAAACATGCTTGCTTTATGGATGTTTGGAGCCATTCTTGAAAACATTTGGGGACCCAAACAATTTTTATTCTTTTATTTTTTATGTGGATTAGGCGCAGCATTTTTGCATTTAGGTATCATGTCTTATGAATTAATGCATGCTACCGAAATGTATTTTCAATCAAGGGTGGATATTGCCACCTTAGGTGCAAGTGGTGCTGTATTTGGGATCCTAATTGCATTTGTATATTTATTTCCCAATACCTATATATACATTTATTTTTTCCTACCCATGAAAGCAAAATGGTTGGGAATTATATATTTTTCTTATGAATTATTTACTGCGTTACAAAATGCGCCTGGCGACGGTGTTGCAAGATGGGCACATGTGGGTGGAGCAGTGATTGGTTTTGTGTTGGTATACATTTGGAAAAAAAACAACAGCACATTTTATTAGTGCTATAAAAATAATTAAATGCAAGACGAAAAAAACCAAAAACCTTTACTTGGAGCCGATAATAATGCTTTGGTTGCACTATTGGCCATTAATCTAGTGGGGTATGTTATTTTAGGATTGCTTAAAGTAATTTACTATTTAGAAAGCCTGCCTTTAGAACAATTTTATAATCAAATATTTTATCCGCTCACTTTACAAAGAGATTGGTTACATCAACCATGGTCTCTATTTGTTTATAATTGGGTGCATGATGGTTTTTGGACATTGTTCACAAATATGATATGGCTCTCTATTTTTACATATGTACTTCAAGTAAAAGGCGCCAATAAGCATGTATTTCCAATTTATTTTTATAGTGGATTAATGGGTGCTATTTGCTTTTTATGCATGAGCGCCAATCAACCATTGGTAGGAGCGGCTGTTAGTGTCACCGCATTGGTAGTGGCTACAATGGTTTTAACGCCACAATATAAATTGTTATCGAGCTTATTGGGCGGTTTACCCATATGGATTTTGGGTATTATTTATTTAGTACTACAGGGTTATTCATTAGTAAATACCTCTTTATCGGTAATCCTATCTATTGCCATTGGCGGAGTCACTGGAGGGGTATACGTAATGTTATTAAAAAGAGGCAAAGATTTAGGAAAATGGATGCATCAACTATTACATTTGTTAAATAATAGTTTAAGCCCCAAAAATTAATGGCGAAAAAATCTACAATACGGGTGGCCGGAAAAAAAATATTAATAGCCATTAATATTTTTATTTCTCTACTTATACTTTACCCTTTGTTTATTACCCCTAGTAGCTTTATTTGGGTGAACGGATTTTTAGGGTTAATCATTCCTTATTTATTGGTACTCTCTCTTTTATTAATCATTTTTTGGTTGGCTGTAAAACCAATTCTCTCATGTCTTTCCTTGGTAACCCTGCTTATTTCATGGAAATTTATTTATGTAATTTTTGGATGGCATCCAGGTAATACATTTCCAAAAAATAAAAAAGAAAACACATTACGCATTATTAGCTGGAACGTACGAGGGTTTAATGGCAATCAAACAAAAACTACTTTAAAACTTCGAACCCAAGAAATTGCATACTCCATTCAAAAATGGAGTCCCGATATTATTTGTATGCAGGAATACAATACAAATGAAAGAAAAGGTGACGTAGCCAACCATGAACAATATTTTAGTGAAGCCTATCCCTATTCTTATTTTTCAAAAGATTATCAAACAGAACAATTGGCGTATTATTCGGGCTGCATTATTTATTCAAAATATAAAATAATTGACGTTCAAAAATTCGGATATCAAAATCAAGAAAGTTTAATCGCTGCAACTATTTTAAAAGGAGACGATACAATTCGCGTTTATACTACGCACATGGCTTCTTATCGTTTTAAGCAAAAAGATTTTGATGCCATTGACGATGCCACTAAAAACAAATGGGGTGTGGTTCGTAAAATGAAACACGCTTTTGAAGAGCGCGCCGTTCAGGCAGCTATTGTTGAAAAAGAAATTAATAATAGCCGTTATCCAACAATTATTACAGGTGATTTCAATGATGTACCCAACTCGTATACTTATAAAAAAATTGCAACAGGTTGGCAGGATGCATTTTTAGCAAAGGGATTTGGGTTTGGTGCAACTTATTTGGGCCTGTCCCCTCTATTAAGAATAGACTACATTTTAGCCAATCAAAAATGGGAAGTTAAATCATGGGAACAAACCGACGAAAACCTAAGTGATCACCATATGATTATGGCCGATCTATTGTTAAAAAAACAATAACCGGTTCCCTAAAATAAAATATCTTTGGGTCCTATTATGGCACTAAAAATATACAACTCCCTTACACGTCAAAAAGAAGTTTTCGAACCTATTAATGCTCCTTATGTGGGTATGTATGTTTGCGGACCTACTGTAAGTGGTGAAAGCCATTTAGGGCATGCGCGTCCATTTATTACTTTTGATGTTGTTTTTCGATATTTACTGCATAAGGGATATAAAGTCCGTTATGTGCGAAATATAACCGATGCGGGTCATTTTGAAGAAGAAGGTAAACAGGCCGAAGATAAAATTGCTTCCAAAGCTATTTTGGAAAAATTAGAACCCATGGAGTTGGTGCAAAAGTATACGCACTTATATCATTGGGCTATGGAACAGTTTAACAATATGCCACCTAGTATTGAACCTACAGCAACTGGTCATATTGTGGAGCAAATCGAAATGATTAAAACCATCATCAAGGATGGCTATGCATATGAAAGTAATGGCTCGGTTTATTTTGATGTAGTAAAATACAATGAGGATTATTCTAAAAAGAATCAACCGTATGGAATTTTAAGTGGCCGTAATTTAGAAGAGCAATTAGAAACCACCCGTGAATTAGAAAATCAGGAAGAGAAGAAAAATAAAGTTGATTTTGCATTATGGAAAAAAGCGCCAGCAGAGCATATCATGCGTTGGCAAAGTCCATGGGGAGAAGGTTTTCCAGGATGGCATATAGAGTGTTCTGCGATGGCTACTAAATATTTAGGAAAACGTTTTGATATACATGGTGGTGGAATGGATCTACAATTCCCGCATCATGAATGTGAGATTGCGCAAAGCAATGTTTGTAATCATGAAATTCCTGCCCGTTATTGGATGCATAATAATATGATTACCATTAACGGTCGCAAGATGGGAAAGAGTTATAACAATGTAATTAAGCTTAGTGAATTGTTCACTGGAAATCACCATGAACTAACCCAGGCGTATGCTCCCATGACGGTTCGCTTTTTTATTTTACAAAGTCAGTATCGAGGTACATTAGATTTTAGCAATGAAGCATTACAAGCATCCGAAAAAGCATTAAAGCGTTTAATGGAAGGCTATGAATGGTTAAAAGCACAAAGCTTTACTACAGTTAGTACTGCAAAGGATACAAACTTAGATACCCAATTAAAGACATGGGCAACAGAACTAGAGGTGTTTATGGACGACGATATGAATACCGCTAAAGTAGTGGCAAATATGTTTGAAATATTACCTAGCATTAATTCATTAAAGGACAAGCATATTGCTGCTGATGCGGTAAGTGGGGATACTTGGTTGTATGTACAAAGTCAATTGACCTTGTTTATTGAAAATATATTAGGCATTAAGGTTGAAGCAGGCGCCAATGTAAAGCAACTTAAAGGCGTGATTGATTTATTAATTGAAATTCGTAAGGATGCAAAAGCAAGAAAAGATTTTGCTACCAGCGATAAAATTAGAAACCAATTAACTGCTATGGGCATACAATTAAAAGACGAGAAGGATGGTTCTATGTCTTACACTTTCGCCTAAAACCTTTTCTTGTAATTTTTACTAAATACCCTTGAATTCAATTAGTGATCACAGTCATCGGCATGTGCATGGTTATGCATTCTGCAGCTATTGTGGTTATTGATATGCGCGATGATGATAAAAAAAGCAGCGGGAAACAATAAAATCAATTCAATTTCTCTAAACGCCATTCTGCTTAACATAATTGCAATACCAATACTAAACAAAATTA
Source organism: Bacteroidota bacterium (assembly GCA_037975805.1). Classification (GTDB taxonomy): domain Bacteria; phylum Bacteroidota; class Bacteroidia; order Chitinophagales; family Chitinophagaceae; genus Sediminibacterium. Next base: position 7,470 of record JBANFX010000019.1, read on the forward strand.
TGGGTTTAAAAGAGTGGTGGTGTTTTTTATAGCCATGGTACAAGGAATAGGCGCCAATGGCAAATGACAATAATATCATCCCCAATTCAAATTGAAAATTGTGTAAGATATTTATTCCCAGTAAAGGCAGGCTACTAAAAAATAAGGGCAGTAGTGCACAATGAATAGCACATGCCAAAGAAGCTCCAATTCCAATCGCGTCCCAATTCCATTTTTTAAACATAGGACAAAGATAGGGCAACTAAAATAATATTACCTTTATGCTCCAAAAGGGAGTTATTTCTTTCAAATCAAATTATATGTCTAAGAAGCTTGTTGTTTACATTGTGTTTTTCACCCTTTTGTTGGGTGCATTTTATTATTTTTTATTTAAAGGAACCGATAATTGGAAAGTAAAAATGCCCACCTTAAGTTATGTGAAGCCATTTCATTTTACCAACCAGGATGGTCAAATCGTAACCGATACCAATTTATTAAACAAGGTCACCGTGGTAGAGTACTTTTTTACTACCTGTAAGGGCATTTGCCCCAAGCTAAATACCAATATGAAGGATGTATATATGTTATACAAGGATGAAGCCGACTTCCAAATACTATCACATACCTGTAACCCCGAAACCGATTCAGTTTCGGTATTAAAACGATATGCCGATTCATTAAAAGTGGATACTAAAAAATGGATTTTTGTAACAGGCCGCAAGGATAGTTTATATCAAATGGCCAGGGGTTCTTATTTATTAGATGACCCTAAAAATAATGTCGAAAAAATAGAAGATCAATTTATTCATACGCAGTTTTTTGCATTGGTGGACAGAAATGGAAAGGTACGTGGAAAGATATATGATGGTTTAAAAGCGTTGGAGGTACAACAATTAAAAACAGATATTGGAAGGTTGTTAAAAGATAAATAATTCACAATGATTTTTGTAACAGGTGCAAGTGGTTTGGTGGGCTCACATTTAATTCATTCTTTAGTAGAAAAAGGGTTGAATGTTTCTGCATTGTATCGAAAAAATATTCCAGTTTTTAAAGGTGCCGAAAAAGTAAAATGGATACAAGGAGATATTTTAGATGTAATCAGTTTGCAGGAAGCCTTAAAAGATGTTACACATGTTTACCATTGCGCAGCCATTGTTGCTTTCTCTCCAAAGCAAGCTGCTACTATGTTACAAGCCAATATAGAAGGAACGGCAAATGTGGTAAATGCTTGTATTGAACATAAAATTCAAAAATTAGTATATGTGAGTTCAGTGGCAGCACTCGGAAGAATAAGAGAGGATGGGCCGGTGGATGAAACTATGAATTGGACACCCGAAACGAGTAATAGTGTCTATGGAAAATCAAAATACTTAGCAGAGATGGAAGTGTGGAGAGGAATGGGCGAAGGTTTAAATGTTGCGATAGTAAATCCTGTAATTATTTTGGGTGCAGGTGATTGGAATAAAGGTTCTTCCGAAATATTTAAATCAGCTTACAATGAATTTCCATGGTATACAAAAGGAGTGAGTGGATTTGTGGATGTGATGGATGTTATTGATGCTATGCAATTATTAATGGCAAGCGAAGTACAAGGTCAGCGTTATATTATTAGTGGTGCAAATATGCCTTATCAAGAAGTTTTTACACGTATAGCGACCGCTTTTAATAAACGTCCTCCTCACAAACTAGTAACCCCTTTATTAGCAGCAATTGTTTGGAGATTGGAAGCGATTAAAGGATTTTTCACTGGCAAAACGCCTTTGTTAACGAAGGAAACAGCAGCCACTGCTCAAGCTGTGGTGAATTTTGATAATACTAAGTTTTTAAAGGCTTTTCCTGAGTTTACGTATCGCAACATGGATGAAACCATTTCTAGGACTTGCAAGGAACTAATGGAATTACATCAATTGGGTTAGTACTAAAACCAACAAATCATTTACTAGCTATTTGTTTTCCATTACTTTTTTCCAAAGTTCTGGTATTCGTTTAATCCAAACATATTCTCTTCGCTTTATACTTGCTTCTTCTGCCGGGAATCCCATATACACTTTATTGCCCTTAATTGAGCTTGGTACCCCTGCTTGCGCTAAAACCACAGCATTTTCTCCAATAGTTAATGTTTTTCCCACCCCTACCTGCCCCCAAAGGGTAACACCGGCTTCTAATTTTACACCACCTGCAATACCTACCTGTGCGGCAATTAAACAGTTTTCAGCAGTTTGGGTATCGTGGCCAATATGTACCATATTATCAATTTTTGTACCCATTCCAATTTTGGTATCTCCGCTTACGCCTCTATCAATGGTACACGCACAACCTATTTCCACTTTATCTTCTAATACTACGCGTCCACAACTCAACATTTTTTTGTACCAAGCAGGTCTGTTTTTCTTTGTATTATAATAAAAAGCATCTCCACCAATCACCGTATTTGCTTGAATAATTACTTCATCGCCAATAAACGTGTCTGCTAAAATAGTTACCCCAGGATAAATAGTGCAATTTTTTCCAATACGCACATTGGGTCCTATAAAAACATTAGGCATAATAATGGTGCCTTCTCCAACAATTAAATCTTTGCTAATACTGTCGGTATTTACTATTAATGGCTTAAAGTGCTTTACAATAGTTAAATACGCTTCAAATGGATCATTACAATAAAGCAATGCTTTTCCTGAAGGGATTACCACTTCTTTATTATTAATAATGATGCAAGATGCAGCACTTTGCAAACATGTATTATAGTATTTTGGATGATCTACAAACACAACATCTCCTTCTTCAACTTGATGAATTTCGTTTACTCCTGAAATTTCTAGTTGATCATTACCTACAATTTCTGCTCCAATTAATTCGGCTAACCATTTAATGGAAACGGGTGCAATAAGCTTCATATTTGTGATTTTTGGCTTAAATCAAAGGTAATGAGGCTTTTTTGTAAAAAAATTTTTTTCCCGCTTTTCTGCCCCAAAATGTTCGTTCTTAAACCAATAAATTGTTTCTTAATTTCAATTATCATTTTCATCACATTAAAAATGTGATTCTATGAAACCCTTTGTTATCAATAGTTTCAGCAGGTTTAAAAAATATATTCAAGTAAAATATTTTTAGTTCAATCATAATTTTTTTCAGGAAAAATTATTTTTTTATCCTGTTGTAAAACTCCCTTTTGTGGATAACCCCAAAAAATTTGTTTAAAAAATTTTTTGAATTAGAATAAAGTATATTTAATATTGTGATGGGAATTCAATTCCCGTACTTACTAACCCATCTATATACGAGGTCCCACAACAGTGGGACTTTGTTTTTTTAGACATCTTTATAAATGCATTACTACTTATTATATAAACCCTTTCAAGTGCTTTCGCAATTCACATCATCTGATGGAAAAACCTGTTTGAAAGATATAATAGAAGTTGAAAAAGATGTGTATCCGGTTGGAAGACTAGACTATGATAGTGAAGGATTGTTATTATTGACCAATGATACAAGCATTAATCATCAGCTATTACATCCAAGCTTTGAACATGAGCGCACTTATTGGGTGCAGGTAGATGGCGCTATAACACAAGAGGCCGCCAATGCATTAGCAAAAGGCGTTACTATTAATATTGATGGAAAGCAATACAAAACCAAACCTGCTTCCGTAAAACTATTACCCGACACTATTATCGTACCCGATCGCAATCCGCCTATTCGTTATAGAAAAACAATTCCCGCAACATGGGCTTCTATTCAACTCACTGAAGGAAAAAATAGGCAGGTACGCAAGATGTTTGCTTCCGTTGGATTTCCCGTTTTAAGATTGATAAGGGCGCAAATGGGTAATTTCACCATTGATACAATGCAACCCGGTGATTTAGTTTCTTTAACAGAACAAGAAGTAAAATCAGGCTTCTTTCGCTAATTGCTCGTTAAGTTTTACTTTTGCGGTATTAATACTATATCAATGAGTCAAGATTTATCAGAACAAGAGATTATTAGACGTGAAAAACTCCAAAACCTTGAGGCTGCGGGCATTAATCCCTATCCAGCTCCACTATATCCGGTATCTCATTATTCAGCCGAGATCAAGCAAAATTTCTCAGAAGAAACAAAGGATCAATATGCATCGGTTTGTGTTGCTGGACGCATTATGAGTGTAAATGACAAGGGCAAGGTTTTATTTGTGAAAATTCAGGATAATGAAGGCATTTTTCAATTATATATAAAGAGAGACGAAATTTGTCCAGACGAGGATAAAACCTACTGGGATGTGCTTACGAAGAACGGTATGGATTTGGGTGATATAATTGGTGCAACGGGTTATGTGTTTATTACTAAAACTGGCGAAACCTCTTTACATGCAAGTACGGTTACATTACTAGCAAAATCTTTAAAGCCATTACCAGTTGTAAAAAGAGACGAGGAAGGAAATACATTTGACGCTGTAACCGATCCAGAATTTAGATATCGTCAACGTTATGCGGACTTAATTATTAATCCCGATGTTAAAGAAACCTTTGCAAAGCGTACTATATTAATGAATACCATTCGTGAGTTTTTAAATACACGTGGTGCCTTAGAAGTAGATACACCGGTTTTACAAGCGATTCCAGGTGGAGCCGCTGCAAGACCCTTTATTACGCATCACAATGCATTAGATGTACCATTCTATTTGCGTATTGCAAATGAATTATATTTAAAGCGCTTGATTGTTGGCGGATTTGATTGGGTGTATGAGTTTAGCCGCAATTTCCGTAATGAAGGAATGGATCGCACGCATAATCCTGAGTTTACTGTTTTAGAATGGTATACCGCCTACAAAGATTATTTCTGGATGATGGAAATTACCGAGCAATTATTTGAAAAAATTGCCTTGACCTTACATGGCACTACAAAATTAACAGTAGGAGATAAAACAATTGATTTTAAGGCACCTTATCGTCGTGTTAGTATCATTGATGCAATTAAAGAAAATACCGGTATTGATATTGAAGGTATGGACGAGGCTGGTTTAAGAGAGGTTTGCAAGACCTTAAAAATAGATGTTGCACCAACAATTGGTAAAGGAAAATTGATTGATGAAATTTTTGGAGCTACTAGTGAGCATACCTATACACAACCTACATTTATCATTGACTATCCGGTGGAAATGAGTCCTTTGACTAAAAAACATCGAAGTAAGGAAGGTTTAGTAGAGCGTTTTGAATTAATGGTGAATGGAAAAGAATTAGCCAATGCTTATTCTGAATTAAATGATCCTATTGATCAACGTAAGCGATTTGAAGATCAGTTGGCTTTGATGGAAAGAGGTGATGATGAAGCCATGTTTATTGATCATGATTTTTTAAGAGCATTGGAATATGGTATGCCACCTACTTCAGGAATTGGAATTGGAATAGATCGTTTGTGTATGATGATGTTAAATCAACCGTCTATTCAAGACGTATTGTTCTTCCCGCAAATGCGCCCAGAGTCCCATAAATAAATGCTTTTAGAAAAGTAAACTTTTATTTATTTCTTCTAGTATTTTTTGAAACATCAGATGCTTTTGCATCTTCGCCATATAAACGGGCGCAGTAACTAAAATAAAACCAAAAGGCCACTCAAACGAGTGGCCTTTTTTATCTTTTAATCAGTAAACTCAATCGAGATATTTAGTCGCGATAATTCAAAGCTGGTTTTATGTCGCCTAACAATGCTTTGTATTTATAATCGCCAATGCTTGCTTTAAATTCTTCATTTGCTTTTTGAATCAATGCAGGATTACTCATTAAATCAATTGCAGTTAAAGCCATTGTTTTACTCGCTACTAACATTCCTTTTGTCCCAATTTCTGTTCCACCACTTGCCACAGCTTGCCAGCTATGCGCAGGTGTACCAGGTACCCAGGTAGCAGCTCTTAACCCTACTGTTGGTTTTGCATAGCTAACATCACCTACATCGGTAGATCCATTGTTGCCTTCATTTACATAACTCAAAGGTCTAACGGTTCCTGCCGTAGCTACATCTACTGGTGCACCAATAAAGCTGGGCTGAATACTTTTAGCAAATGCTTTTTCTTGATCGGAATAAGTTACACCACCTACTTTTTCTAAATTGGATTGCATTACTTCGGCAAGCGATTTATTAATTAATAAATCATGAGTACCACCAATTATATCATACTTCATTGAAGTGCCTGTACCTAATGCTGCGCCTTCTGCTGCTTTTACCACTCTATCAAAAATCTCCACTACATCCTTGCGCTTTGGATGACGCACATAATAATATACTTCTGCAAAATCGGGCACTACATTTGGTGCTTTTCCACCACTGGTAATTACGTAATGAATTCTTGTTTCTTGTGGTATATGCTCACGCATCATGTTAACCATATTGTCCATTGCTTCAACTGCATCTAATGCCGATCTTCCTTGATCTGGCTGCGCTGCAGCATGTGCCGAAATACCATAGAATTTAAATTTAGCAGATTTGTTTGCCAATGCACTGGTGGTAGAAACTGCATTCACATCATCGGGATGCCAATGAATGACAGCATCTAAATCATTAAATAAACCAGCGCGTACCATAAATACTTTACCACTTCCTCCTTCCTCTGCAGGGCAACCATATACTTTAATGGTGCCTTTTAATTTTCCGCTTGCAATTAATTCTTTAATTGCAATACCTGCAGAAACGCTAGCTGTTCCAAACAAATGGTGACCACAACCATGTCCTGCATTTTTTCCAGCAATGCCCGATTTTTCAGGTACAGCGTTTTGTGCAAGACCTGGTAATGCATCATATTCTGCTAAAATACCAATAGCCGGACTGCCGGAACCATAAGTAGCTACAAAAGATGTTGGAATGCCTGCAACACCCGTTTCAACAGTAAAGCCTGCATCTTTTAAATGCTGTACATGTAAAGCAGCACTTTTATTTTCTTTATAACCTACTTCCGCAAAATCCCAAATTTGTAATGCAGTAGTTTTGTCTGCTTCATAATTTGCCGTTAATGATTTCATAACGGCTTCTTTGTTTGCATTAATTGCAGCGGCATTAGGATCAAGTTTCGTCTTTTTTTGTGCATTGCTATTTAATGCAACCAACATTAACCCACAAATCAAAAATTGTTTCATGTAAATAATTATAATGTTTGATAAAAATTTTATAAAAATAAGTCGGTATATAATTGTGCGCCAGGTATTACTGAATAACCCGATAAATCGGTGATTCCTTCGGCCGCCATTACTTCTTCGTCGATAAATGTTTTACCCGTATAGGCTAAATTTTCTTTTGACAAAATATAAAAAGCAGCATCGGCAAGTATCGCAGGAGTGCGACTCATGTTGGCTAACATTTCACCGCCTAATAAATTTCTCACTGCAGCGGTGTCAATGGTAGTGCGCGGCCACAAAGCGTTTGAAGCAATACCATCGTCTTTTAATTCATGTGCCCATCCAATGGCCATCATGCTCATATCATATTTTGAAATAGTGTACGCAATATGTGGCCCAATCCATTTTGGATCTAAATTAATGGGGGGCGACAATGTAAGAATGTGTGCGTGTGTGGATTTTTTTAAATAAGGCAAAGCATGTTGCACAACCAAAAAAGTACCACGAACATTAATGCTATGCATTAAATCAAATCTTTTACTAGGCGTCCCTTGCGTATCTGTTAATTGAATTGCCGATGCATTATTAATTACAATATCAATACCTCCAAACTTATCTACCGTTTGTTGAATAGCTTTGGCAATTTGCGCCTCGTCTCTAATATCCACTTGTACTGCCAAAGCTTTTACACCTAGTGCCTCTACTTCAGCAGCGGCAGAAAATATCGTACCTCCTAAACGCGAATCTTCTTCAACCGATTTGGCTGCAATTACAATATTTGCACCCGCACTCGCTAATTTTAAAGCAATGGCTTTTCCAATGCCCCTGCTACCTCCGGTTATAAACACTGTTTTTCCTTGCAAAGACATAGTTGTAAATTTTAGTGGTAAATAATTATTTTGTGAAATTGGGTCCTAAAAAGTTCATTAATATGTTTGCCGTATCTGAACAAGCAGTTTCTAAAACATCATTTTTTACAACCTTATTAAACTGATTGCTAAAACTAATTTCATATTCGGCTTTATCAATCCTTGTTTTTATACTTTCTTCGTTTTCAGTTTTTCTATTTAATAATCTTTCTTTCAATGCTTCAATAGAAGGCGGCATAATAAATATGGACAAACTTTTTTCTCCTAATTGTTCTTGTACCCGAATCGCACCTTTCACGTCAATATCTAAAACAGGTACCTTACCTAATGCCCAAATACGGTCAAGCTCTGATTTTAAGGTGCCATAGTATACGCCTTTATACACTTGTTCATACTCTAAAAATGCGTTTTCATAAATCAGCCCCTCGAATGTTGACAAACTTAAAAAATGATATTCAACACCATCCTGCTCAGCACCACGTGGCGTGCGCGTAGTGGCTGATATAGAAAAAGCTAAACGAGGGAAACGTTCCAATAAATATTTAGTAATTGTTGTTTTTCCAGCCCCAGATGGCGCTGCTAAAATGATTACTTTTTTCAAACTGGTTGACATGCTCAAATTTAATTAAATTATGCCGTATATTTATCTATCATAATACTTACTATTTAAAAATTGAAATATGCAAAAGAAATTATGGCTTGCCTTGTTCTTAGTAACCAATTTGTTCGCGCAAGCACAAAGACCAAGCGAAGAGGGTGCAAAACCAGTAGCTAAACAAGAGGATAAAAATCCAACATTTAAAAGAGAGCTTTCCTTGGACGCCAAAACAGAAGCTAAAGGAGAGGTAACCATTAAAGGTCAAAAAGTACCTTATAAAGTGGTTTCGGGTACCATTCCTGTTTGGGACGAGGATGGCAAAGCCATTGCTGGATTGTATTATGTATATTATGAAAGAACGGATGTGGTAAATAAAGATGAGCGCCCTTTAATGATTTCATTTAATGGTGGTCCGGGTACTGCTAGTGTATGGATGCACTTAGGATACACAAGTCCTAAAAAATTAAAAATAGATGACGAAGGATATCCAATCCAACCATATGGTATAGAGGATAATAATCAATCTATTTTAGATGTTGCCGATATTGTATACGTAGACCCAGTAAACACAGGATTTTCTCGAATCGTGGATAAATCTGTTCCTACTTCTAAATTTTTTGGAGTGAATGCCGATGTAAAATATTTAGCAGATTGGATTAATACATTTGTGGGCAGAAATAAAAGATGGGCTTCTCCCAAATTCTTAATTGGAGAAAGTTACGGTACAACACGTGTTTCTGGCTTGTCATTAGAATTACAAAATAAACATTGGATGTTTTTAAATGGAGTAATATTGGTATCTCCAACCGATTTAGGCATTAAGCGTGAAGGCCCTGCTAGCGCTGCATTACGCGTTCCTTATATGGCAGCAACTGCATGGTATCATAAAAAATTACCTGCCGATTTGCAAAGTAAGGACCTGACTGCATTTTTACCTGAAGTGGAATCGTTTACATTAAATGAATTGCTGCCTGCAATTACAAAAGGGTGGAATATTGAAGCAGATCAAAAATTAGCAATTACCAAAAAATTAGCAAAATATATTGGATTAAGTGAAACTGCAGTAACACAACAAAACTTAGAAATTCCTTTTGATTTTTTCTGGAAAGAGTTGTTGCGTGATCAAGGTAAAACAGTGGGTCGTTTAGATTCACGTTATATTGGTATTGATAAAAAAGATGCAGGTAATGGTCCCGATTATAATGCCGAGTTAACGAGTTGGGAACACTCTTTTACGCCAGCTATTAATATATACCTAAGAGATATTTTGGGTTATAAGACCGATTTGAACTATTATATTTTTGGACCTACTTTTCCTTGGGACAATACCAATAACAAAACCGGAGAGGACCTTCGTTTGGCAATGATGGAAAATCCATACTTGCATTTACTAGTGCAGTCGGGATATTATGATGGCGCTTGTGATTATTTTAATGCAAAATATAATATGTGGCAAATGGATCCAGCTGGCAAAATAAAAGACCGTATGAGTTGGGAAGGATATAGAAGTGGTCACATGATGTACTTACGCAAGGAAGACTTAGCAACAAGCAATGAACATTTAAGATTGTTTATTAAAAAGAGTATTCCAAAATTTGGAACTCCTGCAAAGTTTTAAATCGTAATAAAAATTTAGCTCTTTAAAACTTTCAATAAATATTTTCAAGATGCCCGATACGGGCCTCTTCTTTTATAATTGAACACATGTATTAAATAATTTTATATTATATTTATATAAATTAAAAAACCATGAACAATAATTTTTTTGAATCCAACAATTATTTTATTGACGAGAAAGTTAACTTTTTCAAGTTTGAAAATAGTTATAAAGTATACAATGATCAAGGGGAGCAGGTGGGCATGATTAATCAAAAGTTAACAACAGGACAAAAACTATTAAGATTGTTTTTAAAGAAACCGATGCTTCCTTTTTTACTTGAAATAAAAGACATGCACGAAAACGTGGAAGCCACTATTTCTCGTGGATGGACTTTCTTTTTATCAAAAATTACAGTAACCAATAGGGATGGTGATGTAGTAGGAATTATTAGACAGAAATTCAAATTATTCAAACCCACTTTTAAAATATACAGCGCTTCTGAGGAGTTATTAGCAGAAATTTCTGGAGATTGGAAAGCATGGAATTTTACAATTCAAGACGCCTCAAATAATCAAATAGGAACCATTACCAAAAAATGGGCTGGTGCTATGCAAGAGATTTTCACTTCGGCCGATAAATACAATGTAAATATCAATACTAATTTTTCAAGCATAGAAAATAAAGTTGCTGTTCTAGCAGGTGCAATTACTATTGATATGGTTTTAAAAGAAAGCAAATAAATTTTACTTATGAACAACTTCAAGAGGCCCCTTAAATGGGGCCTCTTTTTGTATCTAATATCTCTTTTTAAAATTTCGGTTATTATTATTTCTTCCACTACCACCGCCAGGTCCACGTCCACCACCTTGTCCGCCTCTATTGCGATTATTGTTTTGCCATCTTCCACCTGCTGGACGGTAATCATCACTAAAGTTTTGATTGCGATGTTTTATATAAGGTGTGTTGCTAAATTCAAGACCACCTCCAGTAATTGCATTTAACTCACTACGAATGGCATCATCTTGTACTAATTCTTTATGCCAGTTGCTGTAAGCCAATTTCATATAGTGCGCAATGCTGTTAGCGAATCCCGCTTTCTTTTCCTCATCTGTTTCAGCCATTGCTTTATCAATCACCAATTCTAAATTCTTACCTAAGTGCGCATATTTAATCTTGCGTTTTGGATATGGTAAAGGATCTGGTTTTTGCTTGTAGGTTTCCTTAGTAGGAATTGGATATGGGCTTTCTACGTCTAATTGAAAATTGCTCATAAAAAATAAGTGATCCCATAATTTATGTTTGTAATCTTCAATATTCTTGAGGGACGGATTTAAAAATCCCATCAACTCAATAACTACCTGGGCCTGTTCCTGACGCTTGGCTTTGTCCTCAATGGTCATAAGATGGTCTACCATCCTTTGAACGTGACGGCCATACTCTCTCATCCCCATTATGCTTCTTGCTGTATTGTACTCCATGTATTAAATCTTCCGAATAACAAATGTAGGGTTTTTACGGTTAATTTTACCCCTGCATCGCAAATCCCCACCCCAACTTTTTCCCCTGCATCGCAAAATCACACTCCAACTTTTTCCCCTGCATCGCAAATCCACACCCCAACTTTTTCCCCTGCATCGCAAATCCACACTGTGGATTTGCTTATATTCGTGCTATGGAGCAATTGTTACAACAAATAGAAGCTATCAAGGCCGAAATCGCTGCTTCGGTGGCAACTACCCCAGATGCGGTAGAGCAATTCAGGATAAAATACCTAGGAACCAAGGGTTTGGTAAAACAAATCATGGGGGAGATGAAAAATGTGCCTAATGAGCAGAAGAAAGAATTTGGTCAAATATTAAATGCTTTTAAAATTGTAGCAGAAGAAAAAATGCAGCAATTACAAGATGCTTTGGGAGACAGTGGTGAACAAAGTGCTGCTAAATTTGATTTTACCTTACCTGGCGATCCAGTTGCTGTTGGAACAAGACATCCACTCAATTTGGTGCGCAATCAAATGGTATCCATATTTAAGCGTTTAGGATTTGCTGTTGCAGAAGGTCCAGAGGTAGAAGATGACTGGCACAATTTTGGTGCTATGAATTTACCAGAGGATCATCCAGCACGTGATATGCAGGATACTTTTTATGTACAAGCGGCTACCGAAGAAAATTCAGCATGGCTGCTAAGAACACATACATCAAGTGTGCAAGCGCGTGTGATGGAAACACAAAAGCCACCTATTCGTGTAATATGTCCTGGTCGCGTATACCGTAATGAAACTATTTCAGCAAGAGCACATTGCTTTTTTCATCAAGTAGAAGGATTGTATATAGATGAAAATGTAAGCTTCGCCGATTTAAAACAAACCTTGTATTTTTTTGTGCAAGAAATGTTTGGTAAAGAAGTGAAAGTAAGATTTCGCCCAAGCTATTTCCCTTTTACGGAGCCAAGTGCCGAGATGGATATAAGTTGTCAAATTTGTGCAGGAAAAGGATGTAATATTTGTAAGCATACCGGTTGGGTTGAAATTTTAGGTTCCGGAATGGTGCATCCAAAAGTGTTAGAAAACTTTGGCATTGATCCTGAAAAGTATACAGGCTTTGCGTTTGGTATGGGGGTTGAAAGAATCGCACAATTAAAATACCAAGTAAACGATTTGCGTTTATACTCTCAAAATGATCTTCGCTTTTTAGAACAGTTTAAGAGCGTTTGATAAAAAAATATGCTACACAATACCAAGGGGATTGTACTGCGCGTAACAAAGTACGGAGATACGAGTTTAATAATGACGGCGTATACGGAGCTTTTTGGTTTGCAACAATATATTATAAAAGGAGTAAGAACCACTAGTAAGAAAGGGTCCAATAAAGCAGTGTATTATCAACCCGCTGCCATTTTGCAAATGGAAGTGTACCATAGTCCTATGAAGGGATTGCAAATGGTAAAGGATGTAAACTGGGATACAATTTATCAAAATATTTACTCTGACGTTACCCGTAATGCAGTGGCCACCTATATTGTAGAAGTGCTACAACAAACTTTGCAACCTGAACCTCAGCCCGAATTATTTTATTTAATTGAAGATACTTTTAAGCAATTGGATAGGGGAGATGCTTCACTAGCAAGTAATTTGCCTATTTATTTTTTAATTCATTTAAGTGAAACCCTAGGTTTTGGATTACAAGGAAATTATTCTGACGCCACTTCGTTTTTAGATGTAAAAGAGGGACAATTTGTAAAAGAAAAACCCTTACATCCTTATTTTTTAGAAGGACAAGAAGCACAAACAGCTAGTACTTTTTTACAAGTTCAGTTTTACAATGATTTAGAAAATATTGGTTTAAACGGAGCACAAAGAAAAAAAATATTAGAACTATTTCAATTGTCATTAAGCTGGCATTACAAAGGGTTTAAGGAAGTAAAATCATTAGCAATTTTACAGGCAGTCTTACATTAGTTTTTTGTTATTACCGGACTCATAATTTCTAAATAGTTTATTATTTCTTTATATTTATTAATAATATTTACTTTATGGAAGTACATCATCATTCACATCACCCTAAAAAGTGGAAAGAATATATCACTGAATTTTTAATGTTGTTTTTGGCAGTAAGCTTGGGTTTTTTTGCCGAAAACTTAAGAGAACGTCAAATTGAAAAGCATCGTGAAATTTCTTATTTAAAAAATGTGCACGAGGATTTGCAACTTGATTTAAAAAACATTGATAATGTGATGAATCAAAATACGGTAAGGCTGCAAGCCATGGATACCTTATTTAAATCCATTAGTGATAATATAATTACCAACGAAGATGTTTACTATTATATTCGAAATCTTGCTTTAAGGGCTACCTTTGAAAGCTCACATGTGGGCTTGGATCAAATTAAATCTGCCGGTGGGTTACGTATGATTAAAAATCCTGAAATTATTTCTGGAATTCAAGAGTATGAACGTTCGCTGGATGCATTGGAAAAACTAGAAAATGTTCGTGAGCGAACATTGGAGCAAGCAAGATTTAAAATGGCTGCCGTTTTTGAGCCGGCCATCTCATATGAAATGTTGATACATCAAGGTACGGGCATTATGCGTTTTAATAGACCTCAAAAAGCAAATGCGATTTTACAAGAAAATAAACAGGCTGTAAAAGAATTATTAAATCTAGTTTCTTTTGGATTAAATAGTAATCGTTACCTTAATAATAATTTAGCAAAGCAAAAACAAAATGGTCAAAAACTAGACAGTGCCATTTTGAAAGAATATGGAAGTGAATTTCACTAGTCTCTATTGTTTCTGTTTCGGTAATGTCTTCGAAACATAATAATAATGATTGCGAATAATCCAAACAAAATTGGAAAGGTCATAAGGCTAAAATTGTATTACTAAGTTACGCTATTCTTTTGTACAGCTCAATCAATAAAATAGTTACATCGAATTATTTGGTTACAACATGGGCCAAGTAAAACTACTTTGCAATTTTACTTTCACTCCTTCTTTTGATGACTTTCTTGCTGCTTCAATAATTTCAAGTACATGAAGTGAATGCAGCACATGTATGCGTGGTTCAATTTGTGCAGACATAGCTCCTGCAATGCGCGTAGCACCTTCCTGCCACTGGTAGCCCTTGTCATCTGTTGCATGCACTTGTGGCGGCTCGGTCCAAGAATTATCTAACACTACACTTTTGGGTTCCCAATCATATCCAATGAGTCGCATATTTCCTTTGTCGCCAAAAATTTGAATACTGTGTAAGGTTTGGTTTTTTGCCTCATGTCCAAAGGGATCAAAATAATTAAAACCACACATGATATGACTAATCACACCGTTTGCGTGTTCTAATAAAATATGTGCATTGTCTTCCTCTTTAACTTCAATAATTCCCTTCTCATCAATTTCTCTTTTGGGATTTACAATACTGGTCATTGCCATCACCGATTTTGCCGGACCTAACAACCCTGTTAAAGTTGCCATATTATATACCCCCAAATCAGGCATACTACCGCCAAGGGGTTCATAAAAAAATGAAGACCAGGTGGGGCCAGTATGTCCATATTGTCCATGTGCACTTGCTAATTTACCAAGTTTGCCAGCTTGAATGGTGTTGCTCATGAATTCAAATTGTGGACTAGTGACTACGGCAGGTGCGCCCCAAATACGCACTCCTTTTGCTTTTGCAAATTCAACTAATTGTTTTCCCTCCGCATAGGTATTTGCTAAAGGTTTTTCACTCCATACGTTTTTACCTGCCTCCAACGCTTTTTTATTTAAGGCTCCGTGCATTTGCATGTCGGTTAATGTTAACATTAAATCAAATGCTTCTCCTTTTAATAATGCGTCAATATGATTGTATGTTTTGGCACCGATTTTATATTTTTCATTTTGTGCTATGGCACGCTCAACTTTTATATCACAAAGGCTAACTATTTTTATTAGGTTAGAACTTTGTAAATGAACAATATATCGGTTGCTAACACTACCACATCCTATAATGGCAACTCGTATAATTTTTTGTTCTGCTCTTGAAAAGCTTTCTATCGAACTCAATAAAACAGCAGCAGTTGCTAAAGTAGTTTTTTGTAAAAATTTAGCCCTAGTTATTGAATTTTTCATATTGAATAAACTTTATTTATAGAATTCTTTTCGAGCTTGCGGCGTTTAAATTTTGTGCTCCAAATATATTTTCAATCAACACTATGCCTGGTTTTTTACCTGTCTCAAAACTTCCTAAATGTTTTTCCATTTGTAATGCGCGCGCGCCATTGATGGTAGCCCATCCTAACATTTCTTCTAAAGGTATTTGCGGATGATGTTGTTGAATAGTTTTTAATTCATCTAATATATTCAAACTCCAATTACTTGCATAACTATCCGTTCCTACAATAATATTCGCAGCACCCGTTCTTAGCAATTCAATAGGGGGCATAGTTTGCTCAATATATTGGTTCGCGTTGGGACACAAGCACCAAAAAGTATTGGGCATTTGTTTTTTCACTGAAGCAATATCATTGGCATTGGTAAAACTATTGTGTACTAAAATACTAGTATTCGCATTTTTAAAAATTGGTAACACTGATTGAAGCGAACTTAGTCCAGTGGGTTCGAAGAAATCAAGTGACACTTTTGTTCTTTCATACATTCCTAAAAAACTTCCTGTTTTTGTTCTAAAAAAATCATTCTCATCTGGTGTTTCTTGATTGTGCATGCTAATGGTATGTGCACCAAAATGTGTACTCAA
The DNA here is from genome assembly GCA_037975805.1 of Bacteroidota bacterium. Lineage (GTDB taxonomy): Bacteria > Bacteroidota > Bacteroidia > Chitinophagales > Chitinophagaceae > Sediminibacterium. The sequence goes on from JBANFX010000019.1 coordinate 23,830, forward strand.
CAATTTCCATAAATCATTTGATACTGAATAGGGCGCATGTGGAACAAGGGAAGCACGAACACAATTTTGTTCAAATGTTTTTTGAATTTCTATACCCGCATTTAATTTATCGCCAGCGCGCGTTGGATCTAAATCATATAACTCCACAAATGTGTAATACGCTAAATTATGTTTTGCTTTTTGTGCAAGGGTATCCAAGGTGTTGCTAATATCTCCTACCGCAATAATCCCATTCGCCATCATTTCATTTTCGGCATTAACTATGGCTTCTTGGATTGCATCAGGTTCCACTTTTCTTAAGGACACAATTTTTTTTACAAATTCTTGCAAGCCGGTATGTGCAGGAATCATACCCTTCATGTGCGACAATTCTAAATGACAATGCGCATTAATAAATCCGGGTGTTAGTATTCCATCAAAACTTTGAATATTATCCCCCGCATCTTCGATACCCACGATGGCTTCAACTGTTCCATCTTTAGTGGTGATTAACACCAATTGGTCTTGTAAAAGTTCGGTACCAGTGAAAAGCTGGGTTGCTGAGAATTTTTGATACATATATATAAGTAATCCTAAAATTAAGGGTAAATAGGGGGAGATATACTATAAAACACACAATAATCCCCAAATTTAAAATCACATTTATTTTATAACACATTGATTTTCAGTCACTATTTAGCATCATTATTATTTTGATACAAAATTATTATTGATAATCAATCACTTATAAAGATGCATTTAAAAATAGCTGCTAAAAATCCTTAAAAACATAAAATCCCGTCTTACCTTTGCCCTCCCTTCAAAAAGGGGAATTATTTATGGCTAGCGGGATAGCGCAGCCTCATTTAAACAAAGAATTATGAGTAAACTACATTTCACCACGAAGCACGCCAACGCGGCTACCGTTAAACATGGCTGGTACATTGTTGATGGTACTAATCAAACCGTAGGACGTATTGCTTCAAAAATTGCATCAGTTCTACGTGGTAAGAACAAAGCTTATTACACTCCTCACGTTGATTGTGGAGATTATGTAATCATCATTAACGCAGAAAAAGTACAATTGACTGGAAACAAATTCCACGATAAGCAATACTTAAACTATTCTGGTTACCCAGGTGGTAAAAAAGAAGAAGCTGCTGAAGATTTAATCAAGCGTCGTCCAGAAGTAATAATGGAAAGAGCGGTTAAAGGTATGTTACCTAAAAATCGTTTAGGACGTAAGATGATCAAAAAATTATTTGTGTATGCTGGTCCTAATCACCCACACACTGCACAACAACCTAAAGAATTTAAATTTTAATTAATTCCAAATCTATATAAATGGAAAAGCAAACAAATGCAGTAGGTCGTCGTAAGGAAGCCGTAACACGTGTCTTCGTTAGCAAGGGTACTGGAAAAATTACCGTTAACGATAAAGATTACAAAGCGTACTTTCCTTTAGTATACTTACAAAATCAAGTAGAAGCTCCTTTAAAAGCTGCTGGTGTTGAAGGTAAATACGATATCGTAATTAACGCAACAGGCGGTGGTATGAAAGGACAAGCAGAAGCAGCCAAATTAGGTATTGCTCGTGTATTAGTTGAATTGAATCCTGAAGTTCGTCCAACATTAAAAGCTGCTGGACAATTGAAGCGTGATCCAAGAAGTGTTGAACGTAAGAAGTTCGGTCACAAGAAGGCACGTAGAAGCTTCC
>JBANFX010000022.1:0-2719 GCA_037975805.1 Bacteroidota bacterium
TGTTTGGAGATATAGGAACATCCCCACTTTACGCTCTTAAACTATCAGTAGAAGCCGCTAAAGAAAGTGGCACTGGAACTGTTAACTCAGTTTTTGGAGTTTTATCTTTAATCACTTGGTCCTTGATTATTGTGGTTAGCATTAAATATGTCTTTATTATAATGCGTGCAGACAACCATGGCGAAGGAGGTGTGTTCGCATTAACAGCTTTATTAATAAGAAAAATTGGTAAAAAACCTAAAACTAAATGGATAGTTACTATACTTGGTACAGTTGGTGCTGCTTTATTTTTTGGTGATAGCGTTATCACTCCTGCTATTTCTGTTTTGAGCGCAGTGGAGGGATTAAAAGTTTTATCACCTGATTTAGAACCTTATATTATTTATATTTCTTTAGGACTTGTCTCTATTCTTTTTGCAGTTGAAAGGTTTGGAACTGGAAAAGTTGGTGCAGTTTTTGGACCTATAATGTTAGTTTGGTTTATCACTATTGCAGCTTTGGGATTGTTTGAAATATTAAACAAACCTCAGATTTTAAAAGCTCTAGATCCAATTTACGGATTAAATTTTTTGTTCAAACATCAAGGAATTGCAATAACAATTTTAGGAGTTGTGGTACTTGCAATAACTGGTGCTGAAGCTCTTTATACAGATATAGGTCACTTTGGTAGAAAACCAATTCAAACTTCTTGGTTAATAATAGTTTTTCCTGCTCTTCTACTAAATTATTATGGGCAAGGCGCATTGTTAATTTCTGATCCCAAAACCATCGATAATCCTTTTTTTAGATTAGGACCAGATTGGGCATTAATTCCACTGATCATTTTAGCATCCACAGCAACTATTATCGCTTCTCAAGCTGTAATATCTGGAGTTTTTTCAATAACAAGTCAGGCGGTTCAATTAGGTTATATTCCTAGACTTAGAATTAAACATACTTCTACTAATGAGTATGGTGAAGTTTATTTATCTAAAATTAACATACTTTTATTTGTTGGAGTTGCATTGCTTATATTAGGTTTTAAGAGCTCTGAAAACTTAGCGGCCGCTTATGGAATTTCTGTAACTGGGGCTATGTTGATTGATACTATTCTTGCAACATTCCTACTAATTTTTGTAAGAGGTTGGAATAAATTAATTTTTATTCCTATTTTTCTATTTTTATTAATTATGGACATTGCATTCTTCTCATCTAATTTATTTAAATTTTTCGAAGGAGGTTGGGTTCCAATTCTTATAGCATTAGCAATAGTTTTAATGATGGTTAGTTGGATTAGTGGTAGAGAAAGAATGCTTAAAGCACGTTGGGATGGATCAGTGAAAATCAAAAAGTTTTTATCTCAAATTAAAAAGAATCCGCCAAAAAGAGTTGCTGGTACTGCAATATTTTTTGTACCCAACACTGAAGTAGTGCCAATGGCATTACTCCATAATCTTAAACATAATAGAATACTTCATAAACGTATTGTGTTTATGCATCTAAGTTTCACAAACTTTCCAAAACTTGGAGATGATGAAAGAGTAATAGTTAAGCGTTATCCAAATAATTTTTATAACATCATTGTAAGATATGGTTTTCAGGAAGAACCAAATATCCCAAGAGTCCTAGCCCTTATTAGAGCAACAGAATTTAAATTTAGCATGCTAGATACTTCTTTCTTTATTGGAAAAGTAAAAGTTGTTAGCAAAAATGCAAATATTTTTTCAAGATTATTTATTTTAATGCATCGAACAATGCTTGGTGCAACAGAATATTATAAAATTCCCAAAGATCGAACTGTTGAAATAGGTGGAGTTATCGAGATTTAAATAAAAAGGGCCTAGATTAAAATCTAGGCCCAATTATTTAAGTAAGTTTATAAGGGGGTTATAACTTAACTTATTTGTTCTCCATGTTGAGAAAGATCTAAACCTTCTCTTTCTTCAGTATCCGAAGCTCTTAAAGGCGTAATCAAATTTACAACTTTTAAAATAATGTAAGTCACAACAGTCGTATAAATTACTGTCACGGCAACACCTAATAATTGTAACTTAACTTGATCAAAACCGCCTTCAACCTCTCCTCCAATAGCTTTCGTAGCAAACACACCGGTTAACACTGCACCAATAGCGCCACCAAAAGCATGTATACCAAAAACGTCTAAGGCATCATCGTAGCCAAGTGCACTCTTTAATTTTGTGCAAGCAAGGAAACATAGAACACCAGCAATTAATCCAATAAAAAATGCACTAACTGGAGTTACAAATCCAGCAGCTGGAGTAATCGCAACTAAACCTGCAACAGCACCTGAGCACAGTCCAAGAAGACTTGGTTTTTTTTCACCTGTAAACCATTCTGCTAACATCCAAGCGATACCTGCGCTTGCTGCAGCAACTTGTGTTACTAACATTGCCATTCCAGCACTGCCATTTGCAGCAACCGCTGAACCAGCATTAAAACCAAACCAACCAACCCAGAGCATAGATGCTCCGATCATTGTTAATGCAACATTATGAGGTCTAACTTTAGATTTTCTTTTTCCAATAACAATTGCAGCAACTAATCCTGCAATTCCTGAGTTAATGTGAACTACAGTTCCACCAGCAAAATCTAAAACTCCCATTTTAGAAAGATAACCACCACCCCAAACCATGTGACCAATCGGAGCATAAACTAAAATGATCCACAATATTACAAACACAAATAAAGCACCAAAGTTTATTCTCTCAACTATTGATCC
>JBANFX010000009.1:0-93737 GCA_037975805.1 Bacteroidota bacterium
TTTATTTATACAATTGGTTAAATAACATTTTATATGTTCCATGTGTTTGAGCACGGAATGTAATTTCTGGACCAAACACAAATAATTTACCCTTTCCCACTTTTGCTTCAAAAGCTGCTACCCCGTCTTGCAAATAAGCTTGACCAAATGCCCAGCCACTTCTTAAAGTTAAAGCAGAAGGATACCATGCTAAGGGTGTCACTACTTTTTGCGCAATTGCATCGGGTGATAATTTAAAAACGGGACTTGAAGAAAAATAAACGTCCGCTTTATTATTCATTCCCCAATTAGGTGCATAGTTATTATCCACCGCCACCTGCATAACACTTCCAGGGATATAAAATTTTTCACCAGGTAAGTTTCTTTCAGTTCCATTTACCATTTCTACCAATGCATTTCTTACTGGCAAATTTAAATGATACGCTAGGTTGGCACTTGAACCAATGGTCACCACCTTTCCTCCATTATTTAAAAATTGTTGAATGGCTGGAATTGATTTTTGAGCAGTGATACTTCCTAACTGAGCAGTATACATTTCTGGGATTTCATTTTCTTTGGGTGCTCTTTCTTCCCAAGATGATGATTGTCCCCTTAATGCCGGAATTGCACCTTCTACAAAAACAATTACATCATATTTATCATTTAAATTAGCTGCATCAATTTCTTTAGCATATGTTAAATTAAACGGAAAATGATATTGTTCAAAAATCCATCTTACCCATCCCGATGACATAGATCCTCCATATCTATCCCATAAAGCAATACGTAAAGGTTGAACTTTGTTCAAGGTATCCATTGGTTTTGTTGTGACGCTTGTAAAAACAACGCCGTGCTCATTACTTAATTTTGAAATGATAGATTTAAATTTTGTAAAATCACCAAACTTTTCTTCATATCCTACATAATAGTTATCCTTGTTTTTGTAAATACTTGCGCCTTCTTTTAATAAGTCATTAACCACTTTATAGGATGCATTATCATTTGTAGGAAAATTATATCCATATGTATTTAAAGTAGAATGCACAATATTTCCTTTAGGTGATTGTACTGCGCCATAAACAATGTTTTCAAAAGGACCTTTAAAGTCTTCTAATATTCTATCAAATTCAATGCCCATTGTAAATGCGGGCGTCCACCCTGCTGCATCATAAGGACGAACGGGAGGGCCACCAGGATATTGAAAATCATTTGGGTGATCCTGTGGTTCAAACATGTCCAATACATGGGGTCTAAACGCCTGATTGGTTTTTACAATATAAGATCCCTTAGGATACTCCTTCCCAGCTACAGAGAAATTACTATTAGCTTGTTGCACTTGAATACCACTGTTAATTAAAATATTTACAAAGGTTATGGCAGTAGTGGATTGATTGGCTGTTATAATATAACCTCTTGGATCACGCAGGGTTGGATTCTTATATACTTTGTTATAATATTCAACGGGTATTGTATCTCCTTTGTTTTCTTTCTTATCTGCTTTAAGCGTTTCATTTAACAATTCTACTTTTTTGGGGGAAAGCGTCCAGTTGTCTTTGCTGCCAGCTTCAATACTATTTTTCCCCATTGTATAAATATTATACAACAACTCATCTTTATGTCTTGATGCGTAATTTAAAACAGCATAGTTTAATGATACAGAATAATCAATCGAGTTTTTAAAATACCATTGCTGTGGTTCAATTGGATTGGGTGTTCCACTATTGGGAATTAATCGGTTGGGTACTAAAGGAATTTTACTAGGTGTAGGGCTTCCAATAATTTCAGTTAACAATCCAATGATATTGTGATAATAAGCAGCGGTTCTTAATCCACCATTCCACCAAGTTGAATAAACCGATCCGCTTTTCATAGTATACCCAGGTTTGCCTTCCATATTTAAGCGGCTACTCATTGCAGCACCCATTGCATCAATACCTGTAACCAACAATGGATCATATACATAATTAAAAGGATCGCGGTATGGAGGGCCCGCTACCACTGTGCCTGCAGGACCTGTTTGGTGGTGATTGTATAAAATTTGAGGCATCCACTCAATATATAATTGACGACTCATATTTTTTGACTCACTCATATTCATCATGAAAAAATCACGGTTATTATCATGTCCAATATATTTTTCATAAAGACGCGGCAAATTTTCTGTGCTACGTTTTAGCGTATCCTCGTTTCGCATATACCAATTAGAAACCAATTCTTGACCATCAGGATTGGCATGAACAAATAATATAATAGTAGATTTTAAAATGCGTTTTGTTTCTTCATCATCTCTTGTTAAAACAGTATATAGGGTTTGTATTAATTGATGTATGCCTACTACCTCGGTAGCATGTAAACCACCATCAATCCACACTACACTCTTTCCTTCTTTTGCTAATTGTTTTGCATCTTCTTCGGAAAGATCTTCCGCGCGCGCCATTTTTTGAGAAATGGATTTATATTTTTCCAGTTGGTTAATATTGCTAGGATCTGAAACAATTACCATATACTGGTTGCGTCCTTCTTCTGTTTTACCAATTACTTGTAATTTAACCTTGTTGGAAGCAGCCGCTAGTTTTTTAAAATACGCCTCTGTTTGGGTAAACGTCGCCAAATGATAATTGTCACCGATGTTAAAACCAAAATGACTTTTGGGACTAGGTATATTTTGTGCCTGTGTATTGGCAAATGATAATAAAAATGCAACTCCTAACAATAATATCTTACGCATAAAAATGAATTTGGTGTAAGATAAATAAAGGATGGGAGAAAACTAAGCTCAAAAGGAATTTTTACATGAACACGGAAAGGTCAAATTATTAATTTTTAACAGCAACATAAAATACTGCAGGCACCGGTCTTTGTCCTGTAGGATCAGAAGGTTTGATTGTTTCTTTTCCATTCACTAACATACATGAACTACCACCACCATCTAAATTTATGGCACCCTCGCAACCAATTTCTTTTAATAAACTAGCAGTTTCGTTAAGTGTTGCTCCAACAGCCACTCCCTTCATTCTTCCTTGAATCACCATAATAATTAAGGCACCTTCTTTTGTATATCCCATTGCGGTTCTTGGATGTCTATCTAAAATGGCTTTACCAGCAAATTTATGTTCTTGATTATTCGTAATATTCACTTCCCCGTTTGTTAATAAAACAGGGCCTCCACCTACAGCCCAATTTACTTTCCAGGGTTTTAAATTAGAAAAGCGCGCGTCGTTTATATTCATTTTAATACTTGAATCCCGATAAGGGATCAAAGGTGTTGACTGAAAATAGGGCGTACCCAAAGTAGAGTCGGTATATGTGTATCCAATTTCAAATTTATCTTTTGCATTCATCCCAACTGCCGAATTTAATACATGTAAATACGTTAAAGTGTCTTTGCCTTTTCCCGGTATGCCTTGAACATTATGTGCAACTAATTTATTTTTTTGCACAATCATATTTACATTGGTATTGTTTTTAAATTCAAAAAAAGAGCAGTTTACCACTAGCAAAGGGTGATTTAATTTTTCATAAAACTGATTGGGTGTAAAACGTCGATACAAAGTAGTATCTGCATCCATTAATAAGTTTTTATTTGCTTTGTCAACTTTTACATAAAAGGCCCTAAAAGCACTGTCCGCAAGTGTTCCCTCCGATTCGTATACCTTAAAACCATTTTGTGTTATGCCAAAATCAGCACTTACCTCTTTCCAACTAATTTGAGCATAACTATTATTTTTAGAAATAAAAATAGCAATTAGGACAATTATAAAATATTTCATTAATTAAAATTCTTTCTTGAAGTTAATAAAGTATGGGCAAAAAAAATAACCCCTCGAAAGGGGTTATTTAAAATATAATTTGTTAAACAGATTATTTTTGAGAGAACCACATTTCTTTTGTGTGGTAATCAATAGCTGTAGCACCAATACGTGTTAACTCATTAATGTTCCAAACGTATTCAGAGTTAAATCTTGGACGCACTCTGTATACCAATTTACCATTGTTATCTTGGAATAAATCGGTACCACTTGGTGGAACAAAACCACGATACACTTGTTGTCCCGTTGAAGGATCGTTGTCTACATAGTGGTATCTGCGCATATCTACCCATGTTTCAAAAGTACCATGTCCCCAAAGAGCAATATACTTTTGTAACATAATATGTGTAAGTGTTAAATCTGCAGCATTCGCAGGAACTACTCTTGTATCTGCTAAGAATGCATCTCTTTTTGCTACAGTTAATAAATCGGCACTAGGCACATTGGTATTATAGTAAGTCATTAACAAATCAAAGTGTTTAGATATACCGTCTTTGTAAGCAGCCAAAGCAGCAGACTTGTCGCCTTTTCTAAATGCTGCTTCTGCTCTTAAGAAAGCCATTTCAGATGCAGTCATTACTGGGAAAGGTGCAGCATTTCTGAAAATAAAACGACAGTTTGCATCCGTTGCTGGTGCAGTGTTATTTACTGAAGCCGTTTGTGATACTCCCCAGAAACTTTCTGGTCTGTCATTGGCAGGCAATACTGCTTGACCTTTAACAATATCAACACCCTTAAATGTTCCAGCAGCATTTTTTCTTAATAAATAAATGGCTCTTGGATCGGCCACCCCTGAAAATGCTGGGTTAGAACCATTCATTAAGTTTGCTATAAATGAAGATTGTCTTATTGCAGTAGGTGTTACCGTACTTGCAGTACTTAAGTTACCTCTGAAAGGACCAAAGAAATTATTAGTTGCACTTACTGCTGTTGCAGCGAACTTAACCATTGCATCGTCACCAGTTTCTTTCATTGCTAAATTAGAATAGTAAATAACAGAGTCTGGCTTATATTCTGCTTTATTTGTTAAGTGTGCATAGTTTCTTGCCAACACACCATAAACAAATTTTTTCCATTTTGCAACATCACCAGCATACATGAATGCATCGCCTTTTGCTAAAGAAGCTTGGCTTGCATTATCGCCAGTTTTATTTAATAAATCTAATGCTTCAAAACAAAGTTTTTTAGAATAGGCATATACCTCGTCTTGATTGTTATATTTAAAAGTAATTTGATCGGTGTTAAATGCTTCCTTTAAAATTACTTCTCCATGATAGTCGGTTAAGGTTAACCAACTCCAAGCAAAAATAGCTTTACCTACACCCGCATAATCCCATTGTTTATTTTCAATTGCCCACTCAATCATTTTCACATTATTTTGACCAATGTCATAATAATGAGAACGCCAAAACGAGCCGGCGTTATCACTACCTGCAGTGTATCCCATACGATCGAAGTTACTTAGTGTTCCGCTGTATGCAAAATTCTGTGTATACGCTCCAATATAACGTATATCGTTTAATGGACCGTGACCACCATAGTTGCCGCCCATTGAGGAAACAATTTGTGGCAACAAGGTTTCAGGCGCCACCTTAACATCATAGTTAGGGTTTTTATAGGCCTCATCAATTTTTTTAGAACAAGAGGCACCCATTACTGCAAGCGCGCCTAGTACTAAGAGATGTTTAAAATTATATTTCATATCTTATAGTTATTTATTAATTAAAAAGAAGTTCTAAATCCAAAGTTGAAACTTACCGGTGCACCCATGTTACCATAGTCAAATCCAAATCCGCTTACACCACGGCTAGCTGCTGAGTTTGCGCCCACTGCAGGATCTGCACCACTATAGTTTGTAATTAGAATTAAATCATTAACAGTTAAGAAAGCAGAAAGTGTTTTAAGATTTTTTGCTAAACTTCCTTTAAGATATTTCTTAAGATTGTAGTTTAAAGAAATATCTCTTAGTCTGAACCAGTTAATGTCTTTTTCAATAAATGCCTCTTCTGGCATTGTTGAGTAATACAAGTAGTTGTTTTGAGGAATGAATTTTACATTATTCTTAGTTGGTGTACTTGTATTTTCTTTGCCATCTTTTAACACACCGTCAATTAATACTTCGGCATATCTCATTGCAGTTCTATTACTTCTACCAATTGTTGTTAAGTATCTGTCGGTAGCATTAAAGATATCGCCGCCCACTTTAATATCCCACAAGAATGATAATCTCAAATCCTTATAAGTGATATTGTTTAACCAACCAATAGTAAAGTCGGGATTACGATCACCTCTTACTTTAAATACATTTTCTAATAAAGGTATACCTGTTGTTGGATTTACTAATATTTGTCCTGCGTTGTTTCTTGCATAACCATAAGCAGTAATAGTGGTAGTAGGTCCACCATTTACTAAACCACCTCTCGCGTTTCCATAAACCCAAGTATCTGAGATATAAAATTCAGGAACGTTAGAAGGTAATGAAGTAACCTTATTACGCATTCTGTTAAAATTAAATCTTGTATTCCAAGAGAAATCTTTTTTATCCACTATCAAGTAGTCTAATACGATTTCCAAACCTGTATTTTCGTTAGAGCCTACGTTCAATGTATTTAACACAAAACCAGTTCCATAGCTCGCTCTAAAGTTTTCTGCAATTAAGTCTTTGTTTTCAGTTTTGTAATAAGTAATCTCTGTGCTTAAACGGTTATTAAAGAACTTAAGTTCTGTACCTAACTCGAATGTTTTTTGTCTTTCTGGTGTTAAATAAGGATTCGCATTGGTGAAATCATAATAATATCCACCACCACTACCCGTATTAAAGTTTAAGATAGATTGGTTAGCATAAGGTGCACTTGAACGTGCTGTACTCGCTAATGATCCTCTTAACTTCCAGTAATTTACTTTTTCTTTTAAAGCAGGGAAGATGTCGGTCATAATCATACTCACACTTCCTGCTGGGTAGTTATATGAACGACTTGCTGTAGGGAAAATAGATGATTCTTCAAAACGATGAGAGTAAGTGAAGAATATTTTGTTATCATAATTAACCGCTGCTTCACCAAAGTAAGCTGCTTGACGGCTAATGTTATAGTTAGGTAAACCAAAACGCGTCATATTACTATTTCTAATTCTAGTAATATCTAAAGTGTTCGCACTATCGGTTCTGTTTGCGTCGGTTAAATTATTACCAAAAATAGAAGTGGTTTGTGTTTCATAATCCTGCCACATATTACCCAACATTAAACGCGTATTAATTTTCCCAAAGCTTTTCTTTGCAGTTGCAGTAACCGTATGGTTATAGCCATAATAATTACGATAATAGTTTTCCAATGCACCTTTTTGTGCTCTTGTTAAAAAGTATGAAGAAGAATCCCACTTAGACCATCCAGTTTGATAATAGGTATCATAACCTACACGTCCGTTAATTGTTAACCACTTTGTTGGATTGTAAGTAACCGCTAATGTTGCAATTTGTCTTGTTACTTCATCGCGGCTTCTGTTGCGATAAACGTTAAAGAAAGGATTGTCTAATTCACCATTAGGATTGGTAGTAAACAATGGCTTTTTTAAACCATCTGCACTTTGCCAATCTCTAATATCGTTATCTACCGGCCAAGCCAATAAGTTTAATAAATAACCACTCACCCCTCTTTTAGGTTTGTCATTAGTACTTGTAACCACACTATAGCTTGGAGAGATTTCTAATTTGTTATTAAAAAACTTATGATTTGAAACTACTCTAAAGTTTTGCTTTGTGTATTGGTTTGTTGGTACTGGAGATTTTTCATCAACGAATGCTGCAGAAAAACGTATTGAGTGATTCTTTACTCCATAGTCCAACGAAATATTTTGGTTTTGAGACATACTTGATTGGAAAAAATTATGCAAGTTGTCATAGGTTTGAGTTCCATAAGGAAACTCTTGACCAAAATATTGGAAGATATCACTAGGTACACCGTTTAATCCTGCATCATATTTTGTAAATAATTTTGGATATCTAGTGTATGTAGAAGATCTAAAACTATTGTCATATGCAACATTAATTTTTCCAGTTGTACTTGTTCCTTTTTTAGTAGTAATCACAATGGCTCCAGAGCTCGCTTGGCTACCATATAACGCTGTAGCTTCTGGACCTTTTAACACCGTTACGTTTTCAATATCGTTAGGGTTTAAATCTGAAATACGATTGGTATAGTCATTTGATCTGTTCTCAGTAGAAACATTCGCACTTGTTGGCTTAACGGCTAAACCTGTATTACGATTGTTTTCTTGTACTGATGAGTTATCAACGATTACACCATCTATAATAAATAAAGGAGAGTTGTCTAATGATAAAGAGTTAAAACCTCTTAATACAATTTGAGAACTTGCACCAGCAAGACCACTCGTTGGATTAATCGTTAAACCTGCAACGCGTCCTTGTAAGCTATTTACAAAATTATTACGTTGTGATTCCGCAATTTCTGAACCTTTTAATTTTTGAACGGAATAACCTAATTCTTTTGGATTACGCTTAATGTCCATCGCAGTAACAACCACTTCTTCAAGTTCATTGTCAACCGGAGTTAGGCGAACATTATAAACAGCTTTTGATCCAATCTTCACTTCTTTAGCTGCATAGCCAACAAATGAAATGGAAAGTGTCTGTCCAGCAGTTGCACTAATTGAATAATTACCATCCTTATCGGTAAGGGTGGCTGATTTTGTTCCTTTAATCACAACGGTAACGTTTGCAAGGGGTGTATTGTCACTTCCAGTAACCTTACCCGATACAGTGGTTTGTTGCGCATTTACTACCGAAATGCTAAACAATAGCGCCAATAGTAAAGTACATAATCCTTTGATTTGCATAAAATGTGCTCTTTAGTTAATAAAATGAGTTGAGGGCTTCAACCTATTAATAAAATTAGCGCTTTTGCATTTTATTAACAAATGTTTGGATAGCAAATATGTAGTTAAAAACTAGATTTTTGTCTATACAATTGCTTTTTGAAGCATTTGTACACCCGCAGATTGGTTAAATTGAAGGGGATAGGAGGTTAAAAGCGTTTGAATACAATTTAAAAGGTCCCATTTATTTGCAAATTCATATTTGAACCTGATTTTCCATTCTTGACCTAAAATATGTGAAAGACGATTAGCCAAAGGGGTAGACAAATCTAATTTTCCAAAAACCGAATTGGGCGCCTCCTGTTTGGCAAGACTAAACACTTCTCGGTACAACGCTAAAACTTTTCCTGGTTTTAATCTCAATAAATTATACAAATGAATAAAATCAAAAATTAACCATATAATATTTTGATGACCCACTTTAGTGAGCGTACCGTTTTGTAAATAAAAAATTTCGTTTAATTGAGCAGTAGATAATAATGGTGCGTTTAATTGAATGCCCTCAAATGCTTGCTGGCCTTTAATTTGAATGGTACTAGGTGTTATAATAATATTCGCAGTAAATAAATTTTGTAAATATTGGAATTGAATAATTCCAATAATTTTTTGTTTTGATTTTGAATGAATAATGAAATCAAAGTCCTTGGAAGTCGTTAAAAATAATTCCTTAGAACTATTTTGTTGAGGGTGTTTTTGAATAAACATGGTATGATATTTTTTGTTAAAAATTCACACCAAGAAAAATGAAAGGGAATTACGTTTTTGTTTGACTGTAATTGTCCTCATCTATTTTACCACCGCGGAGTTCGACTCTCTCGGTTGGTACCCATTTAAGGGTTCTTGATGATGGAACAAAAGTAAGATATTTGGCAATTACACCCAAAAAAGGATGGTATTTAACCCGCCTTTTCATAATTTAATTATTGATTATCAATAAGTTACTGGTAATCGGAATAGTCATCCTCGTCAAAATGCATTTCTCCCAAGTTCATCATGCTACCCATTAAATCCTTGAACTCAATTTTTCCATCAATCATTTTTTTGCTTATTAAGGAATAGGAAGCCAAACCATGCAATACAAATTCCATTAACAGGGCTGCTTGTTTTTCATTGGCTTGCGGAAAATGTTTTTTAACGATGCCAAATAAACCATCTACTTTATATAATGCAAGTACTTTTTCTTCGTCTTTCATGTCTAATAATACGTCCAAATGATTGCCTGCATCAAACCATTTTGTAATTAAAGCATATGGATTTTCGGGTTGATTTGCTGATGCTGTTGAGTCGGTAGATTTTTTTATTGGCTTTTTCTTTTTAAGATCATCAGGATTAGGGAAGTAGGTTATAAATAAACTGCGAATTGATTTGTTCAATAAATTTAGTGCTACTTCATAAGGACCTTCTTGTTCACCCTCATATACCAATTCAATTTTTCCTGTAATTGCAGGAATGATTCCAGATAAATCACTAATCCAAATTTGCGTGTGATTTTCGTTATGAATAATAGCACGCCTTTCCGCACTGCTCACTGCAGCTTCATATGCAGCAATGGTTAAGCGCGCACTCACCCCACTTTTTTTATCTACAAACTCATTGGTTCTTGCTTCAAAAGAAACTTGTTCGATTAATCTTTTTATTAAATCACTTACCTCTACTTTTTCTTTTTGTACTGATAAGATATTCGCTTCTTGTTCTGTAATGGCCAAAGAGGTTTCAATATTTTTTGGATAGTGCGTTAATATTTGACTTTCAATTCTATCTTTTAATGGTGTTACAATACTTCCTCTATTGGTATAGTCTTCTGGATTCGCAGTGAATACAAATAAAATGTCCAAGGGCATACGTAATTTAAATCCACGTATTTGAATATCCCCTTCTTGTAAAATATTAAAAAGCGAAACCTGAATTCTTGCTTGCAAGTCCGGCAATTCATTAATTACAAAAATGCCTCTATTACTTCTTGGTATAATTCCATAATGGATTACTTTTTCGTCCGCAAAACTTAGTTTTAAATTGGCTGCTTTAATAGGATCAATGTCTCCAATTAAATCCGACACGCTTACATCGGGCGTGGCTAATTTTTCACCATAGCGCGCGCTTTTATGTACCCAATGAATGGGTGTATTGTCACCATGTTCTGCAATTAAGTCTACAGCAAACCTGCTTAGGGGCTGTAATGGATCATCATTTACTTCAGAACCAGCAACTGTAGGAATATATTCATCCAATAAGTCCACCATTTGACGCGCCATTCTTGTTTTTGCCTGACCGCGTAGTCCAAGAAACAAAATATTGTGTCGGCTTAATATAGCACGTTCAACATCGGGGATTACCGTATCCTCATATCCCAAGATGCCTTCAAATGCATTTTCTTTATTTTGAATGCTGGCAATTAAATTATCACGCACTTCATCTTTGATAGATTTTGGTTGATAACCGGATTTTTTTAAATCGCCTAAGGTCAAAATTTTTGTAATATCTTTTTTCTTACTCATAATTAGTACACTGTTTTTCTTTTTCCACTTTCAAAATCATTAAATATAAAACTACCTAAATTATCTAGTGAAGCAAAGTAGGCTTTTCCATTATTCATCTCTGTAAACTCTTCTACAAATTTTTGTAGGTAAGGGTCCGATGCAATCATAAATGTGGTGATTGGAATTTTTAATTTTTTACATTGACTCGCTAAATTAATGCAACGATTTACCACTTTGCGATCCAATCCAAAACTATTTTTATAATACTTACCTCCAATTTTTAAACAAGTAGGCTTACCGTCGGTAATCATAAATATTTGTTTATTGGCTGTTTTTCTTTTTCGCAATAAATCCATTGCTAACTCAAGTCCAGCAACCGTATTGGTGTGATATGGGCCTACTTGCAAATAGGGAAGGTCTTTAATTTCAACCTGCCACGCATCATTTCCAAACACCACAATATCAATGGTATCTTTTGGATATTTTTTGGTGATGAGTTCACACAAAGCCATCGCCACTTTTTTTGCAGGCGTAATTCTGTCCTCACCATACAAAATCATAGAATGTGAAATATCAATCATTAACACCGTAGAAGTTTGTGTTTTAAAATCAGCTTCTCTTATAACTAAATCATCCTCATGCATGGAGAAAGCATCTACCCCTCTATTAATTTGTGCGTTCTTAATACTCTCCGTAAAATCTATTTGTTCCATTAAATCACCAAACTGAAATGAACGGGTATCAGAATTAATATCACCCGTTGGGCCTAGCTTTGTTGTACTATGATTACCTTGTTTTGTTTTTTTTAATTTCCCGAAAATTTCTTCCAAACTTTTTTGGCGGATCGTTTGTTCTGTTTTCGCCGTGATTGCAAACTTTCCGTCCTGTGGATTTTCTTTTAAATACCCGTTTTGTTTTAAGTCTTCGATAAAATCTCCTACACCGTAATTGTCATCTGTAAACTTATGGGTGCGGTCTAATTGATTCATCCAATCCAAGGCCTCACTTGCATCACCGCTCGTATAATTTAGCAACTGCGTGAATATGTCCAGCATTTGCTCAAACTTGGATTTGGAGTTTTCACCAGGAATAAAATTAACAAAACGATGCCCTATCATAGTTATGCAAAATAACAAATACTATTCAAGAAGGTTTAAACAATATGATAAAGGAGCTATCTTATTCCTTAAATAATAAAGAATTAGTCCACGGAGTATTTTTATATTTCTTAATTTCAGGTATCAATCAACTACAAGTCTTCATTTTGAAAAAAATTCTACCATCCTTTGTCATTTTATTTAACAGTTATCTTGTTTTTGGACAAAACGCAGAATCGCTTAGGGCAATAAACCCATTATTGGAAAATTTGAATTCAAAACAAATTAACGCAGGCAGATTGCAACAGATAGTTGTTGCTTTTAAGCTAAATATGAAAGATAAAGATTATAAAGTGATGGGCTTGGAAAAAATAAAAGGCAAATGGAAGCTTGCTATTGCGCCCGTTAAAGCCAGCATAGGTCGCAATGGATTTGCTAAAGAAAATGAAAAAATGGAGGGGGATGGTAAAACACCTATAGGATTATATGCTTTGGGAAAATTATATAGTTATGACGCTGCTATAAATACTAAACTTCAATTTCAACAAGTAGACTCTTTAGATAAATGGATTGACGATAGCAGTTCGATTGATTATAATAAATATGTACGCGGCGAAACGAATGCAAAATCATTTGAACATTTAAAACTAAAAAGCGTTGACTATAAATACTGTATGGTCATTGAATACAATACTCAACCCGTTGTGAAAGGAAAAGGGAGTGCTATCTTTTTTCATGTAGCCAATGAAAACTATGCACCCACTGCGGGCTGTGTTGCCATTGCAGAGAATGACATGTTAGAATTTTTAAGATGGTTAAAACCCAGAAAGAAAAAAGGAATGTTGATAAGTGGTATTGTGGAGATGTGGGAATAAAAAGTATAATGATGATAAATTTAAAATAAAACAGAAAATAAATTTAACTATGAAAAAGTTGATACAAATAATTGCTTTGTATTTTTTGGTAATGCAATCAGGTATTGCGCAAACAACTAGCCCCATTAGCAGCAAACAAATTGATTCCTTAACCGCATTGGTTTTGAAAACATTTAATGTGCCCGGCATTGCAGTAGGTGTGGTAAAAGATGGTAAACTCATACACGCTAATGGATACGGAGTTGCCAATTTAAGTACCGGAAAAAAAGTAGATGAAAATACTTTATTTGGGGTGGCGTCAAATAGCAAAGCTATGACAGCGGCTGCTTTGGGCATATTAGTGGACGAAGGTAAAATAAAGTGGGATGATAAAGTAACAGACTATATTCCTGAATTTAAAATGTATGATCCTTATGTAACCGATGCATTTACCATTCGTGATTTATTAACACATCGAAGTGGATTAGGTTTGGGTGCCGGTGATTTAATGATGTTTCCTGATGGAAGTGATTTCACTAAAAAAGATATTATTTATAATTTAAGATTTCTAAAACCCGTATCTGCGTTTAGAACTAAATATGATTATGACAACAACTTATATATAGTTGCCGGTGAAGTAGTAGCAAAAGCAAGTGGTATGAGTTGGGAGGATTTTGTAGAAAAAAGAATTATGCAACCACTGGGCATGAATGCAACAGCCGCTTCATTAATGCGTTTAAAAGACAAATCCAATGCCATTAGACCACACGCCCCTGTTGATGGTAAACTACAAGTATTAGATATTGATTGGAGTGAAAGTGCGAATGCAGCAGGTGGCATTTGGAGCAATGTGACTGATTGGAGCAAGTGGGTAATTGCGCAAATGAATCATGGAAAATATGGGCCCGATTTACAAGAAAAAATATTTAGTGATGAGGTACATGAAGAAACTTGGAGTGCACAAACCATTATAAACGCAAGAGCCGTTGCGCCTTATAATACACACTTCGCTGCCTATGGATTAGGCTGGTTTTTAAGTGATGTAAAGGGTTATAAGCAAGTTACCCATACAGGGGGATTGGCAGGAATTGTAACTCAAGTAGTAATGTTTCCTGAATTAAACCTAGGAATTATTGTTTTTACCAATCAGCAGTCTGGCGCTGCGTTTAATGCCATTAGCAGAACTATACAAGATAGTTATTTAGGTGTTTCCGGTTATAACTGGGTGAAAATAATGAAAGAGCGTGTTGACAAAGGCGAGGCCGAAGCTAAACAAATTAATGATGAAGTAGAGAAAAGCATTAAAGCTGCTCAATCACAAACAACTGGAGGTTTTGACATCACTCCATTTGTGGGAACCTACAAAGACAATTGGTTTGGAGAAATAGAAATTAGCAATAAATATGGCAAAGCATGGATAGCTAGTAAACGATCTCCAAAATTAAATGGCGCTTTACTTCCATACAATGGAAATACATTAATTGCTAGATGGACCGATCGTAGTATGGATGCAGATGCATTTGTTATGTTTACTACCGACATGGATGGTAAACCTTCCGGCATGACCATGAAGGCCATTTCTCCTTTAACAGATTTTAGTTTTGATTTCCACGATTTGGACTTAAAGCGTATAAAATAAACTATCTTGCCAATCATTAAAAATATAAATTATGCAAAATTATAAAAACCATGCTCAAATTGTTCCCGGTTTTCATTATTTAACTTTCAGTTTGATATTTGCTTTATTAGGGGGTTCTATTAATTATCTAATGAAGTCTAGCCCCGAAAATAAATACCTAGCATCATTGGTAGTGCTTATTTCGGTTATCCTTGTATTAATCGCCTGGTTTGCAAGAACCTTTGCTTTAAAGGCACAGGACCGAGCCATTAGAGCTGAGGAAGCATTGCGTTATTATATTATGACAGGAAAAGCTTTTCCCGGTGAATTAAAAATTCAACAAATTATTGCTTTGCGTTTTGCAGATGATAGTGAATATGTTGGTTTGATGGAAAAGGCAATCAAAGAAAATTTATCTAACAAAGCAATAAAAGAAGCGATTCAAAATTGGAAAGCAGATTATTACAGAGTATAATAATCATAAACACTCATAAAAAATTTAATTAGAAAGCCCTGCAATGTGGGGCTTTCTACATTTTTATAATCGGCTTTACAAAAATCTTGTCTTCGTTTTGTAAACGAATATAATAAACGCCCGGTACCAATCCACTTCCATACAATGTATAGCTATTCATACCAGCAAAATTATAAGTAGCCTCTACTAATAGCTTAATTATTGTTCCAGAACCATCCAAGAGTTGTAACAAAGTGTGCCCGCCCTTGGTTTTAAATTCTATTTTAGTAGCACTATTAAAAGGATTAGGATAATTATATACCAGCGCTTCTTTAGCAAAAGTGGAATTTTTGTCATTAATGCCACACACACTTGCATTAATGAGTGGCAATAAAGGATACTGCTTTGTTAAAATTTCGGTCTTTGCCGTTTCTGTTACACAGAACCAATTTTGCAAAATTGTACTATAAATAGTTCTAAAATCATATTGATACGGTACGTTATCATTAAAAGTTGCGGTTGCAGGAATAGTCGGATTATTTCCAAAAACACCGCCTCTTACATTTTTGCCAAACAAAAATAACGGAGCTGCTGAACCATGATCGGTTCCTCCACTTGCATTGGATTTAATACGTCTTCCGAACTCTGAATATGTCATTCCAATAACACGGTCTTCAATTTCTAAACCCGCCATATCGGATTGAAAAGCAGCAATTGAATCGGAGAGCACTTTTAATAAATTGGCATGAGCGCCCGTAGTGGTGTCGGTGGCTACTACTTGTCCAGCGTGCGTATCAAAGCCTCCATAATTCACCATATACACTTTGGTTTGTAAACCACCTTTAATTAAGCGCGCGACAATTTTTAATTGAGAAGCTAAACTATTATTGGGGTAAGTAACCTGTTGTTTTACGCTATCTGAAGCTGCTTTAATTCTGGCAGTATATAAGTTTGTTTGTTTGGCAATGCTTCTTAAAAAACTTAATTCATATCCTGCGTTGGTATTGGCTACAGATGCATTAGTACCATCAATTAAATTATAAAACGAACTCGGATCAGAAATACTTAAAGCCATATTCACAACTGGACCCTGACAAGTTAATGTTGCTAAAGAGCCAATTTGTATTGCCAGCGGATCCGGTTTGTCGGCGGTAGGATAACCATCGGGATATCCAGGATTTTCGTTGTTTAACAATCTTCCTGCCCAACCCGTATTTAAATATTCGTTGCTATCAGAACCCGACATCCAAATATCAGTTGCTCTAAAATGAGAAAAACTAGGTTGTGGGTATCCAACCGATTGAACAATATTTAATTTGCCCTCTGAAAATAAATTTTGCATTGCCGTCATAGAAGGATGTAATCCTGTAGCGTCATTCTCGGTTAATTTCAACACCTTTTTTTCTGGTATTGCAATATTTGTTCGAGCGTTATAATAATTTCCGTACTCACTCATTGGAATAACTGTATTTAAACCATCATTTCCACCGCTCAACTGGATAATCACCAAAACATTGTCATTGCCAGAAGTAGCAAGCAATGCAGTGTCCAACATAGGATGATCCTGTAGTATATGTATTGGATTTCCGCCAATCATTGTAGGCGCTAACAAAGCCAAACTATTTTTTATAAAATTTCTTCTTTCCATTTTATTGTAATTGATAGTCTGGTAAATTCATTATGTATTTCAATAACGCCTTAAGTCTGTTATTAACAATATTGAAATTAATTAGGTTTGGAATTGAATTATATAAATTCCAGGCGTCGGTCCAATAGTAGTCACTGGATTGACCCGTTAATAATAATTGTACTTTCAAATTGTTTTTAAAAGATGCATCTATTTCAGTAGATAACAAAAAAGAGAATATACTATCTATTAAAGCATTGGGATCGGAAGGATTGGCACAAACTGTTTTAGCAAACTGTATAGTATTTACTATAATTTTTTTACCATTTCTTGTATACCCGGTTTCAATCATTAAATCGGTAAACTTATTGCGCTTTGGAAGTGTATCGGCGTTAATCCAAAGTTCATTATAATCTGGTGCCTGATAATAAGCGGGCCAACCCGCAACGTTTGGCGGATCCACAGGATTTTGACCCATACCAATAAGTTGATTCACCATATTATTGTATAAAAAATAAGCATCGGCATAATCGGAAACAGCATCGGGAAATGCAATTTCATATTGTCTCAAAAATCCAACTACATGATCCAATGGACTTTTAATTTGACAACCAATGTATAAATTATCATAAAAATGTTCACTCTCAAATAATAATTTTAATACAGGTTTAATTTCATAATTATTGGTGATAAACGCATTGGCTAATGGTTTGATAATATTTTCTTCTACATTGGCATCTATATAATAATAAACAAAATAGCGATAGAGTTTGCGACATATGAATTTTGCTACATCCGTATTTTCAAAAATCATATTCAAGAGCTCATCTGTTTCTAAAGCTCCATTGGCACCTGTTTTTCCTGTAATTGTTTTAGTACTGTAATAAGGTGAAAAAGTTTTATTGCTGGTGTCATGACGGGTGCTATCAAATACAGCATTAAAACTTGCGTCAATTTTCCATCCTGTTAAAACTTTGGCGGCAGCTTTTACATCGTCTTCTGTATATTTTGCTCCACCATCCTTACCAACGGTGAATAATTCTTGTAATTCTCGACCATAGTTTTCATCGGGTGCTGTTTTGGTATTTAAGTACCCATTTAAATATCTTAACATACCAGGATCGGTAGTTACGGCACGCACCAGTTGTTTAAAATTACCAATACAGTTTGTTCTTAGTATTTGATGATGATTGTAAATCATGGTACCATAATTAATGGTATCCGATTCGGTGCCAAAATGATTGCTCCAAAAAAAAGTTAGTTTTTCTCTTATATTTCTTTCCTGACCAACACAAATACTCAATAACCATTTTTTATAACTACTTCTACGATAACTATTAATGGTGCCGTCCAATGAAATATCCCCAATCCATGTAGTACCTGCTAGGACATTGGGATCGGTATATGATGCTGTATTATATTCATTCAAAGGAGGACTCGGTAAATTATTCGGAAAATTTAAAAGTTCATCCACCGAAGCAACAAGTCCCTTATTTTTAAAAGCATTAATATCAGCAACCTTTGCTCCAAAAAGTGTTCTGTTTAATAAATGTTTGCAGTGTAAATATGTCCAGGCGCCCTGATATGGCTTTAACCCTAGCAAACTGGTTTGGGGGGAGGTTGGCATAGTATTTAGAATTCATACTAAATTTAAGAATAAATACTTTTATTTTTTCTTTTTGGAACCGCTCCCTTTGGAAGTTTTTTTAGAAGTTGTTTTGGAAGAAGATTTTGAGGTCTTCTTTTTTGATGTAGTTTTTGTTTTGGAAGAAGTGTTCCCCTTTTTTGTAGTCTTTTTCTTAGGTTTAGATTTTTTGCCCTTCTTTGTTTTTTTAGCTTTCCCCGAAGGATATCTATTTACATTTAAATCTTCTTTATCTAAAACAAGCGTTGAGGATAATAAAACACCGGTCTCCGTATTATAATATTGTTCTGGATCAATTGCAAAATCCTTATAGCGAGTTTCAAAGTGTAGATGGGGACCACTTGAGTGACCCGTAGTGCCTCCCAGTCCCAACAACTCGCCGGCCAATACATATTGATTTACCGAAACATTAATTTTACTTAAATGACCATATATGGTTTCTAAACCATTGGTATGCCTAACAACCACACAATTTCCATAACCACCCGAATTAAACTGTGCATACCTTACTACGCCGTTAAATGCAGCAACCACAGTATCTCCCGTTCTCAAATATAAATCCAATCCCTTGTGCATTCTGCCCCAACGAGGACCATACTTGGAATTCAATTTCCCATACCAGGTAAGTTGAAACTTATTTACACTGTCTACCAATAGAATTTCAATTACATCGGGTAGATTAGCAATTTTTGTATTTTGATTTACAAACACCGATGAGTTAGACCAGTTTTGAATAAATAAACTGTCCTCAGTTAATAATTTATTCGCTATTGTTGCTGCACTATCGGCTGGCAGGGGTTTAGTAGCTATCCAATCCTTAGTGGTATCATTGGGGAGACCCGTAAATTTATTTAGATAGGACGAAGCTTGTGACTCATCATAAAACAAGCAAAGTCCAAAAATAAATATGGGAATTAATAGTTTTATACGCCTTTAATTATCCTTTAAAATTAATGAATGTTATCTATTATTTTTTGCTAAGTAGTAGATAATTGTTCCTAGTAAAATAAATACAATACTATAAATGGCCTGCTCGGGCTTAGAAGTAACCACATGATACATAATCCACAAGTTAAAAACCGCATATATGATGGGAGGCAGAGGGTAAAAAGGCATTTTGATGGGTCTATCAACATGCGGATGCTTATATCTTAATACAATTGTTGAGATCGCCGTGAGTGTTGAAAAAAAGCATAGAATTAATCCGATTGTAGCGATGATAAATTCATTCGTTACCTAATGAGTACAAATTAATCAAAACTTTACAATCATAAAATAAAAAAGAATCATTGCTATCAACCAAGGTGCACTTAGCAACCAACTGGCAGACGGCAATGATTCTTTTTTATCTAAAGTCGAATTAATTAGTCACCAACTTCATCATATAAAGGTGCCGCATAAGCTGCACTAGGGTTATAAAACACAAGTGTTAAACCTGCATTTGATAAAGTTAAATAGTTACTATTTGAAGGATTTGTGAACGAAACTGTTGATGCAGTTTGATCATCGGTCTTCCATCCTGATGCCAATAATTTTTCAACCATTTTCTTTTTCAATATTTCATCTCCACTCTTATCTCCAAAAGTTACTTGAACCTGAGACAAAGTAGCCAAAGGATTTAATTGATAAATTGCATTATAATTTGCATCAAAAGACTCAACGGTTTTTACATCTCCGTTAAATACAAATGAAAATTCAAATTGGTTATTACCCTTGCGTGTTTGATAATAATATCCATAAATTCCAGGGAATTTATCATTAGGATCTGTTGGAGCTGCTGTTGTTGATTCCGTTGCAGAAGTAGTGCTGCTTGATTTTGATACAGTACCCATTTCAAATTCATAATTATTACCCGCTGAAGCTTTGTTTGAAGCCTCTGCTTTAACAAATGGGAACTTCTTCAATACCGCATCAATATTCGAAGTCTCATTCAACCCTGCTAAATCTTTTGTAGTAATAGAAGAGAATGTAGTTGAAAATATTTTTTCAAAATTGATATACTTTGAATTTACTGACAATAGATTCAAATAAATATCTGGGTAAACTAATGCAAGTGCGTCTAATGATCCAAGCGAACCAGACCAAACATAAGTATCTTTGTTAAGTACTTTTCCGGCTTCGTCAATAATATCAAATTTTGACTCTTCTTTTACAGCTATAAATTTGTTTTTAGTAGCCGGATAAACTTCTTTGTAATCATCCAAACCAATCACTAATTCACCTTTATTATTGTATAATTTAACTTTTTTGTCAACCTTTACAACTACCTTACCTGTTTGAGATATTGTTGGCTCATCGTCAAATTTAAATCTTAAATCACCAACCACTTCTCCTTTTGAATTAATAACACCCCAATCACCATCTTCGTTTTTAACACTTAATAAGCCAGATGTTAATACACCACCATTTGTATATTTTCCGTCTTTGATAATTTTTTCACCTTTTAAATCTACTAAACCTACAAATTTTTTACCCTCTGCGTTCTTTTTTTCATACACTAGGGTTTTTTCCGTTAGTGGGCGGTATGTAACATCCTCTTCGCCTTTAAACACTTGGTTTCCCTTTTTATCAATTATTTGAAATTGATCTTTATCATTTACAACTCTTGCATTTCCATTCACAAAATTTTCACAGTTATTGTAAATAGGCTTAATAATAACTTCCCCTTTTGTATTGGCATATCCCCACTTGCCTTCGTCTGTTTTAAATCTTAATAAACCATCAGACACAACACCTGCCGTTAACACTTCATATGCTCCTAACTTAGAAAGATTAGGAATTGAAGCAACGCCTTTTTTGTCAATTAAGGACAAGACGCCTTGATCATCTCTAACAACTGCATAGTCCTCATTAAACGGAGTACCATCATCATAAGATTTATCAATTAACGGTTTTACTTTTTTGTCGGCTAGTGTCCAGTATTTAACTTTATTATCTTTCGTTTTTTCATAAATAACGCCATTCATTGCCAATACGTCTGATCCAGCATCAAACTCATCTTCGGCGACAATTTTACCTTCAAAATCGATTAAGCTAATTTTGTTGGCATCTTTTTTTGTTTTAACTGCTAAATAGTCAAAAAGTTGTTCTTTATGACTAGAGCCGCATGACGACAATATTAATGTCGCTAAAAGAAAAACGGGTAGTAATAATTTAATTGATTTCATAATTGTAAATATTAAAATTGTGTTATATAAAGATATGTTAAAATATTATTTCAAAAAACAATAATACGAAAAGGCTAGGCTTTTATTCGAAGTGCGAATTTTCAATCAAATGTTTAATAAATACTCGGTATTTTTTCCCCTTCCTTCCTTTTTAATAAAGACTTTTTTATGTAATAAATAGGTCACATCCCGTAAAGCTGTATCTCGAGAACATTGGGTTAGTTGGGAATAAACGGTAGTGGTGAGCTTTTCATTGAAGCCGGCCAATAAAATATTAATGATTGTTTCTTGGCGTTTATTCAACTGTTGGTGATTTTGATTGCTCCAATAATTAGCTTTCTTTAAAATTTGTTCTAGTAATATTGATGAATTGTCATAAGCTCGTTCTAAACAACCCAAAAACCATTGTAACCATATAGTTATTTCTAAAGATCCTTTAAGAGATTGCAATACAATGAATTGATATTCAATAAATTCATTTGAAAGCTGGTTGTTAAGACTATAATAACGTAGGGAGGTGTTGTCCGCTTTTGTGAGTTGTATTTCACAAAGAAGCCTAGCTAAAATACCTGATTGATTGCTATTGTGAGCAATTGCAACAAACCATAAATGTGTGATAGCTGCCTTTAATAATCGGTCCAATCCCGGTTTATTGAACCAGGTTAAAAACTGATCCAGCCCATTTAATTGAAGGGGGGCTGTAACAAGCTGATTATTATTGTCTTGGGAATTTATTAAACTACCGCTTCTGATATATGCCTCCTCAAGCATGCCCGTGGTAATTATTTTCTGGGGTGATCCAATTAAAGTGCTTCTTATTTCTTGGATTGAATCTGCAAGTAGATTTATATCTTGTTGATTATCATTGCTTAATTGTGGAAATGCAATTTTTAGATGACCAATTGCGTCTAGTTTTAGCATTTCTGCATGAGCCATTGCTTTAAATTCCGGCATTAATGCTTCCATCCCTTCTACCAACTGAACCTGCTTTGTCCTCAAATTCATTAAGATAGGATTTAGCACATCAGAACTCCAAGTAAAAGCAGGAAACTGGGGTAAATTGGCTAAATGACTATTCATTAACCACAATTTAAGGCGAATAATTGATATTTTTTATAAATTTATAAACATTCGCCTTATTTTGTTTTCTCTATTTTTTGGAAACCATGTACGGGTTTTATGAGTTTAATGGGTAAGTTTAATAACAAATATCCCTGTTGGTGAAATATCTCCTGGATGAATATTGGTTAAGTCCAGAAGTAAGTCCTTGCCTTTTTGCTTCATATTTATCTTTTTATCTGTTCCCAAAATAGATATTCCCAAAGGCATGGAAACATTCTTTAAGGTAAAGTTTGATGTATAGCTTGGTAATATACAATAGGTGTGGTTGTCCTTTTTGGTGAAAAATGCTTCTATGTAGGCGCTGTCCTTTTTAGGGACGACCAAATCCGCTACCCTATAATCAGACATATAACTTGCTCCCTTTTTATTCGTTTTGATTCCATTGCTCCATTGAGCAGGTTGGCGCCAAGCGGTAGTTCCATAAATGGCTTCGCCATTAATACTTAACCAATCTCCAATATCTGTTAAACGCTGCTGCATGATCACCGGAATTGTTCCATCCGCATCTGGCCCAATATCCAATAAAAAATTTCCGCCCCTTGAAACCAAGTCGTTTAACATAAGTATTAATTCATGACTAGATTTATAATGCTTAAGCTGTTCACTTTTATTATATCCATAGGAAAGTCCAACACCCTGACTTTCTTCCCAAATGATACTTGCGTCCATTCCACTACCATATTCACTAGTAGTGTACATAGCACCATGATTTTTTTCGCGCGTATTATTTCCCCATCTATCATTTACCACCACGCTGTCCTTAACGGGTGATTCATTAAATAACCAAGCTAACAATTTTGGGCTTTGCCATGCTGTATCAGATAAATCCCATTCACCATCTGAAAAAATGATAGCAGGTTTATATTTATTAACCAAGTCTTTGAACTGTGGTGTCATGTGTTTTTCTACATACGCTTTTTTATCATGTAACCAGATGGGATTAAACCATTCATACAAAGAATAATAATATCCCATTTTTAATCCAACACCTCTTACCGACTTTGTTAAGTCCCCCAATAAGTCACGCTGAGGCGTTCCTGTTACCGCATTCCAAGGTCTATTCCAACTTTTATCTGCTTGTTCGCTATTCCATAATGTATATCCTTCATGATGTTTTGAAGTTAACACCACATATTTTGCACCAGATTTTTTAAAGAGTTCTGCCCACTCATCGGGCTCAAATCGCTCTGCTTTAAACATTGGCTCAAATTGTGTGTAGGCAAAGCTTTTGCCATAATTTTTTTCATGAAATGCTATAAAGTCTTTTTGTTTTTCAAATAGTCTATGCCAATACCATTCTGCATAACTATAGCCATTGTTTTTTACAGGAGGTGCATAAGCAGGAACAGAGTATACACCCCAATGAATAAATATTCCAAATTTGTCTTGATTAAACCAAGCAGGAATTTTTCTTTTATTTAAAGATTCCCAATTGGGATCAAATTGTTGAGCAACTATTTTATTTGCGAAAAACGTACTAATTAGGAAAAACAAGAAAAATGATTTTTTCATAATCAAAAATTATATTCATTAAATTTACTGAACACTTTACTATGAAACCTTTTTTTGCATTACTATTTTTACTTTTTACTTCAAACAGTTTTAGTCAATCAATGAAAATAAATTTATGGCCAGAAGGAAAGATTCCTTTACGTATTAACAATACTATTCAGGAGGAATCAATAAGTACCGATATTATTAGAATTGGAAAAGTGCAGATACCGCAAATAGAAGTTTACCTACCCAATAAAAAAAGCGCTACAGGACAAGGCGTTATTATTTGTCCTGGTGGTGGCTATTCCATTTTAGCATATGACTGGGAGGGAACGGATGTGGCAAAACTTTTAAACGCAAATGGTATAGCAGCTTTTGTATTAAAATATCGTTTACCCGACTCGCTTTCAAGCACAGCGCCCAATCAAGTACCATTAATAGATGCAAAACAAGCCATGCGTTTGGTGCGCGAAAAAGCCAGTGAATGGAACATTTTGCCTAACAAAATTGGAATCATGGGATTTTCGGCGGGCGGACATTTAGCAGCAACTCTTTCGACACATTTTGAAAAAGATACTAGACCAGATTTTAGTATTTTAATTTATCCGGTGATATCAATGGATAAAAATATAACGCATATGGGATCTAGAAATAATTTAATTGGAAAACATCCAACGGATGATATGATAAAATTATATTCTAATGAATTACATGTAACGGGCAAAACGCCTCCAAGTTTTTTAATACATGCAACTGACGATGATGGGGTGCCGGTAGAAAACAGTTTATTGTATTACCAAGCACTCAAAAAAAACAAAGTACCTGCTGAAATGCATATTTACCCTTTTGGGGGTCATGGATTTGGACTTGCTAATGGAAATAAATCACTAGACAGTTGGCCCAGGTTAATGATTAATTGGTTGAAGGGTTTAAAATAATAAATTGTAACTTTGTAGTACAAAAATCAAAACTATGTTACAGAATATATTGGTTACCATCTGGATCTTAAGCGCAATTTATTGTTTGTATAAATTATATAAACGCTCAAAAATGTCGTCTCATGATGGTGTTATTGGATATTCTCCGGGCTTAGAGATGATCATGGTAATCGTGATTGGACCTATTTTAGCCATCATAGATATTTGTTTGACCTGGATAAGAATATACAAAGAGGCCGAAGAAGCAAGAAGAAGAGCAGAACAAAAAGGAGCATAATCGCTTTAAACTATAAAAAAAGACCCAAAATATTTTGGGTCTTTTTTTTGTCTATAAAGTTTAGGATTATAGTTTTATGATTTTGAATTGTTGAATAATTTTTAGATCGTTGGAGGAAACCCTAAATAAATAAGTACCCGCAGACAACTGATCAAAAAACAGTCCAGTTCCTGCGCTTATATTTTGTTTGCTTAAAACCCTAGCACCGGTAGACAATTCAAATACTTCAATGTTTAACTGAGGATATCCCTTAACAACAAAATCAAGATTGATTTTATTTTTAAATGGATTGGGTGCGAGCTTAATAAATTCATTCGCACTCAAATTAACAATATCAGTTACTAAGAAATAGTATGTAGCGCTCGTTGCACTGATACAACCATTCTCCATTGTTTTTGCAGTATATGCACCAGATGTAGTTGGTTTAAATTTAGCAGTTGTATCCTGAATTGCCACCCCGTCCTTATACCATATATTTCCTTTAGTTGCACTTGAAACCAAGTAATTAGCAGTGTCACGAGAGAGTGTTGGCGAACCAGGGGTTGAATTCACGGTAATCGTCAGTTTAGATTTAGCACTTTCACAGCCTGTAGCTGTTTTAGTTTGGGCAACATAGTAGTTTGTGGTACCGGCGGAACTAGTAGGAGGAACAGGGGATGCGCTTAAAGGCGGCGTTCCATTGGCAGCTGCATTGTACCAAACAAGTGAATGGCCGTTTAAAGCTGTTGCCGTTAATGTAGAAGCAGAAATTCCGGTACATAATGATAGGTTTGCTGTAGCCGGCGCTTCGGGGATTAATTTTTCTATGGCACTTATTGAAGAAACTGCATTTTTATTACCCACGGTATCAAGAAGGGCATTTGCTTTTACAGTTATATTAACGGTGTCGTTACAAATGCGCGTGATATAAACATTATACAAAGTGTTAGATACTTTTTTTACCGAATCAATTGCTCCTACTCCAATGCTCAAGTTTTCTTTTGTCAACGTGTTTGAGATATACTCATTTGATTCGACAGTATATACCGCTTTTAGATCGGTAGTAGATGACTTTTTAATTGTAATTACGGGATCCTTAGTATCCTTATAAATTATATTTTTTATGGGCACAATTTCGTTACCCATAGAATCTAATACAATTACTTTAATCTCAATAAGGCCATCTTGGAACGCGTTTAAGTTTATGTTTTTTAATTTAAATACAGAGTCCGTTAATTTACCAGCCAACACAACAGAATCGCCAACAGCAGATGTGAAGCTGCTTGTAGACATTGATTTTATTGAGAATTGATCGTACCCTAAAGCATTTGTTTTTACAATTGATTTTTGAGTAAGCACAATATTATAATCACAATTTAATTCATTCACTTTCATATCAATAATTAATGAATCTAAATTGCTCTTTCCAAAATTAGAAATATTAGATTGAATGATTGCAGATTTTGGAGGAACTACGTCTTTGGTATAAGTTGCCCTTCCTGTTCCAATTAATGCACTTGCACTATCAAGCATAAACACAGTAGCGTATAACACTCCATCATTAACACCTTTCAAGTTTAAATTCGTAAGCGTAACAGTATCCTTAGTCATTTTTCCTTCAAACACAGGCGAGCTGCCGCCCATAGAGCTGTACATTCTTAAACGATATTTTTGATCCTTACAAGAAGCACAACCAATTTTTACTGCAACCGAATCTACATTCTTGCTATTTACTTTCTTACCTAAAATTTCAACGTATGGTGTTACTTGTAGAACATTAGATTGATCTACATCAAAACGAACATACTCTACAAAACTGTAATACTTGCGATTTTGAGCGTGGTCATTTATGTTAATTGCTGATACGCCCCATAAGCCTGGAGGTGAACCGGCTGGTAATAGGGTTTTGAAATAGTATCTTTTGTATCCATAAATTGAGGAGTCTGGTTGAATAGTATAAAATAAATTTCCCAAATCCGACTGCATTGAAATGCTTCTTTCAAGTCCTTGCGGATCCCTCAAAGTATAATATCCATTTGCGAAACCCGAAGCTTTCCCTGCATAATCAGATTCATCTTTAATCCAAAGCCACATTTCAAAAAGGGTTTCTCCATTCGGAGCACTAGGATTGGTTGGGGTTGCTTGAATTTTTATATCATTTAAATCAATTACCGGTGGTTTTAAATCCGGATACTTTGTTTTCATGTATACACTGTCTCTAATTGCTCTTTGATTTACAAAACGCGGTGCTATAAAATAATTTTTATTAGCGGTGTCTTTATCTAACAAAAGTTGGCGCACATTCAGTGCAACATCCTGCATGTCGATATAGCTTACAGAGTAATAGCCTGATGGGAAGTAGTCGGGTACTGGAAAATAAAATTGTGCTGTTTTCAGGCTGTCGGGTTTATCATTCAAAATTCCAGTTCCCCCAATTTGACAATCGAAACTATAGGGTTGAATGTTATATTTATTTGTGCTGTCAAAAGTTGGTAAATACATTCTTGCTAAAACACGCCCATCAGGATTAATAGTGTTCTTTTCAATCATTTTGAAGCTAAGTTTAATTGCATTAGAGGGCTGCAGATTCACCGTGTCTGCTCCCTGTGCTAAACCACCACCAAAATCCTTTACCTTAACAGAGACGCTATCCAGTTTTAATGAATTTTGAACATAGAGAGGCGGCGTTACATCTTCAAGTGGGTTATTAACAAAACACTTGACGCCATATGTACTATTGTTTTCGAGGCGCATATTTCCTTGAACATCTCCGATTGTCATTTGAGGAATAATCCAATATCCACTTTTTGCAAATTTTGAAAGTGTCATTTCACCCCTTAATATTGACTTTTGAGCATTTACCGGAAAAAGGCCCATGTCCTTTATAGTTCCTATAGAACTAGTAAATCTACAACTTGCCCAGTCTGCACCATCAAATGCCTTATTCATAACAGTGAGCTCAATTTCAAGTACCACTTTTTTGTCCTCATTTGCCTCTCCAATTACTTCAAGTTTGGTGCGCTTTATTTTACCTGGATAATTATAATCTGGAAATAAGTTGTATACCTGGAAAGTTAAATCGGGACGAATAACCGAAATATATCTTGTCCCCTTCATTATGCGATCTCTAATAAATTCAAATTTTCTCAACGATCTACTTCTTAAAGCTTCGGGGTTAGTAATATAAAATGCAATACTCTCTGCCATATCCTCATTGGGATTTTTTAAATGCGCATAGGCAGAAACAAATTCAGTAGTATTGGTTGTGGACCAACCCGACCCCGATGTTGGATCCTTAAACCAACCACCTAGTGTAGACCAATCATCCTGTGTAGTTTTGTCAAAAATATATTCCCATAAAAAATGGGCCTTTTCGTGTAATACCAGCCTTTGCATATAAGTAATATCTTGGCTAATAAATGCACCCTCCATCCACTCTATATTATTATTGGTAACCCATGCAATAGCGGGTGCAGTGGGATAAACAGGATGGGATTGACCGTTTACCCTTCTTACCATGTATTTGAGTTCACCCTGTCTTTGCATTGCATCGGGAAACTCTTCGAACATAGATAGAATAATTATTTTTTCATCACTAGTAAATTCTTGAAAATTAGTTTCCGTTTCATTCATTAAAGTTTTCAAAAAAGGAGAGGGTGCCAAAAATTCAAAACCATATCTTGTTTTTGCAATTTCTGCAATACGGTCTTTGTTTATTCCCTTATCTGAATAATAGTATACCAATGCAGTGTATAATCTTTTAGAAAAGAATTTTCCCTTAACTCCATCTACCGTTACCACCTGGGGTGTGGCATAAGTAAATGCAGCTCGAGATATTGTAATAATATCAATCCCATTTACGGTAGTAAAATCAATGTCTCTGTCTATATATCTATCTGTTAAAATCCATTTAGCTTTTACCTTTACAGAATCGTTTTCACCATATTTACGAAAATTTAATTTTTTTAATGTTTGATATAGTCTATACGCATCCTCACTTGTCCACTTAGAAGAGTCATCGCTAAATAAAAAGCCATATTCATTTAGTGCATTAATTGCATTAAAATCATCGGGCACTTTTTCTGCTTTACCTAATACATTTATTTCAACCTTATCATTTATATATGCTTGCTGCGCGTGGCCCACAAAGCTGCTATCGTCCTGCCAAGTATAATTATACGTTGAGCCAATAGTTGCAGGAGTAAGGGTTATGGTAAGATCAATATTATTATTATTTAAATCTAAAACCTTTGCTGGTGGAAACAAATAGCCCTTTGCGTCAATACTTATTGCCCACTTTCCAATGGATAAATTTGGAAATGAATAAGCAACATCGGCGTTATTCGCAATGCCCCCAATTTTTTTAAAATAAAAAGCTTCTGCATTTTTCTGAATTTTAACAATAGCGGTATCGCCTTGTTTTAAACCTTTTATTACGCCACTTACTTGTGACTGACTTTGTGCAAAAAAAGGAGAAACAAAAAAACAAATTGCTACTAGACCTTTTAATAATGACTTAAGCATGTCCTTTAATTTAATATTAAGAATTGGGCTGGGGGGGTGTCCTTTTCAAAGATATTAACTTATATAATAAATTAAATTAATTAATGTTGCTTAAATATGAGCGTTTTCGTACAGCAATAAAACATTGTTAATTCCCAGACTCTTGGGTTTTAATTAACAATCGGGGGATTTATTTTGCTTCAAATACGTTTTATGCTCAAACTATTAGTAACGCCCTTGTTGTTCATTACGGTGAATTCTACCATAAAGGTGGTGGAGAAAAAAGAATTTGAAAAAAGTGAACGATATATTGCTAAAATGAGGGAAAAGGAAAGGATTCTCAAAACAAGCTTGTTTATAAAAAACCTTGAATACCAATTACTTTATGATTCCATAAAAATTAGCTATAGCCTCGAGGGCTGCTTTAGCTATAGTTATTTTAAAACGACGATTAAAAAATTGGGGGATGATTATTACATGAATTTCTTCTTAATTCAGGCGCCAGATATGGCTATAGCGCAAGAGAAATATTTAAATGGCGGGGGTAAGTTTACTACCATTAAGCTAACCCCCAGTGATTGGGTACAGCTTAAGGATGCGTTGGTGGAAAATAAAAAATAT
Organism: Bacteroidota bacterium; assembly: GCA_037975805.1. Classification (GTDB taxonomy): domain Bacteria; phylum Bacteroidota; class Bacteroidia; order Chitinophagales; family Chitinophagaceae; genus Sediminibacterium. The sequence continues at coordinate 30,552 of JBANFX010000009.1, forward strand.
TATTCCACTATGCATAATTATATTTTCATAAAACAAGGAGATATGGTTTATGAATTGATGGATAACAATCCTGAGCATCCATTAATAAACTTTATTGAAGCAATTCAAAAAAGAAAAAGCATTTGATTCAACCTTATAGGCTTATTTGTTTTTTGAATAATACTCAATTAAATATGCTTTCGCTTTTTGCTTTTCGGAAATATTAAAACTTGGTGCTTTTCCTTTTGCTATACTATTTACATGTTCGTTCAATAGTTTTTCATACGCTTCATTTATCATCTCTAACGTTGGGCTTTTTCTTCCAAACATGCTTAAATTAAGTTGATAATGAGATTCCACATACATATTGATAGTAGAAATAGTTTGTAAGGGCGACTCCGATTTGGATACCACTTTTTCGCTCACCGAATGTTGATATATTTTTTGAGGTGGTTGGGGTGGTGTGATTTTTTCTGGGCCCACCTTTTCTTCCAAAATTTTTTCTTTTGTTAAATAGCCAACGCCAAGCGCAATTAAAATAATAATGATGATAAAAATAAGTGCCGTCGCCATTTAAAATAAGATTGTAATACAAAATTAAAACAAAAAGCCCCCAACTTTCGTTGAGGGCTTCCTTGTTTCTGTGGCACCACCCGGGCTCGAACCGGGGACACAAGGATTTTCAGTCCTTTGCTCTACCAACTGAGCTACAGCGCCATCGAATTTTAAAATCCGTCCGGACAAATTGCTTTGTTCGGGCAGCAAATATAGGCCAGGACGCCTTAAATAGCAAAAAATTGAGCTTGTTTATTGAAAATCAAGAAATTTAGAGCCCTACTTGGTTTAGGTAGCCGCGGCTACAACGAAAAAGCTAATCATGATTAAAACAAGTCCAATCCATTGTTTTAAACTTAATCTTTCTTTAAAAAACATAAAACCAAGTAATACGGACAAAAGCTGGCTACTTATAATTAAAATATTTATAACCATTATGGGAAGGTACTGGTATGAAACATTTATAGCAAGTCCGCCCGCTACTAATAATATTCCCTGAACGATATACGTTTGGATATGAACCGATTTTACATAATCAAATAATTTACCCAATAAACCGTCGCGCACCACTAATACAAATCCAAATAACATAGCCGTGCTTTCAATTACAAAACTAAAGCCCAGTGGTCCCCACCAACTAATTGGAAATTTATATAAAGCATAGGAGCTTCCCCAAAAAAAACTTGAAGCCAACCCATATAATACACCCAGCTTTTGCTCTTTAACAGTAGCGTTTTCTGATCCTTCTAAATACAACAATAATAAACCCGCTGTAGATAAAATGAATGCATATAAATAAGGTATTTTCCAAATCTCACCAACAATAAATACAGCTGTTAAAATAGTAAACACTTTTAGTGCAGAAACGGGAACAACAAGGCTTACCGGCGCTTTCTGAATACCACGTAAAAAAAACATGAGTCCAAAAATATTAAAAACACAAATGGCGATGGTGTATAAAAATTGTTGGTCCACCGCCAATGGTCTTACTGTCCATCCCGTAAATGCAGGGTGATTTCTAAAACCAAAATATAATACAGCAAAAAATCCAGAAGCAAATATGCCTCGAAAAAACATACCTATTTGATATGGGATAGTTTGCGTTACTTTTTTCCAATATGCATTACTAATGGCAAAACAAAATGCACCTATTAAAACAAATAATATTCCCATAGCTTATTGTAAAAATTTGATTTCGTTTACTTCAGAAACGAAAAATATTTGAAAAAACAATGGGCGCAAATTTGCGCCCATTTATAACATTTTAGTATTCACAATTGTTCGGCGTTCTTGCAAAGGCAATAACATCTCTAATGTTTGTCATACCCGTCACAAACTGAACCATACGCTCAAAACCTAGTCCAAAACCTGCGTGTGGAACAGTTCCAAAACGTCTAGTATCTAAATAATAGCTCATTTCTTCCAATGGAATGTGCATTGCATTCATTCTCGCTTCTAATAATGATAAGCGTTCTTCTCTTTGAGAGCCCCCTACAATTTCACCAATGCCTGGCGCCAAAATATCCATTGCGGCAACGGTTTCTTTACCTGGCTCACAACCATCATTCATGCGCATATAAAACGCTTTAATGGCTGCAGGATAATTGGTTACAATTACTGGTTTTTTAAAGTGATGCTCTACCAAATATCTTTCGTGCTCACTTTGCAAATCAATACCCCACTTCACATCATATTGGAATTTCTTTTTCTTATAATGATTGCTGTTTAATAATATATCAATTGCTTCGGTATAGGTAATTCTTTCAAATCCGTTTTCTAAAACAAATTTTAATTTTTCAATTAAACCCAACCCACTTCTTTTTTCTGTTGGTAACTGTTTTTCTTCTTCTGCTAAGCGAGCATCTAAAAATGCAAGGTCATCGGCATTGTGTTTCATTACATAAGCAATTAAATGCTTAATGAAATCTTCCGCTAAGTTCATGTTGTCCTCTAAATCATTAAAGGCTACCTCTGGTTCTATCATCCAAAACTCTGCTAAGTGTCTTGTGGTATTTGAATTCTCCGCGCGAAAGGTAGGACCAAATGTATAGATGTCTGAAAACGCCATTGCGCCTAACTCTCCTTCCAGCTGACCACTCACCGTCAAATTAGTACTCTTTCCAAAAAAGTCCTGCGAAAAATCTATTTCGCCTGCTTCGTTTTTGGGCGCACCTTCTAATGGAAGCGTGGTTACGCGAAACATTTCACCCGCTCCTTCTGCATCACTACTCGTGATAATGGGTGTGTGTAAATATAAAAATCCCCTATCATTAAAAAATTGATGTACTGCAAAAGCCAATGAATGTCGTATGCGAAACACCGATCCAAAGGTGTTGGTTCTAAAACGCAAATGTGCTTTCTCTCTTAAAAACTCAAGCGAATGTTTTTTAGGTTGTAAGGGATACTTTTCTGCATCGCTATCTCCTAAAATTTCAATGTTCGTTGCTTTTACTTCTACAGTTTGTCCCCTTCCTTGACTCTCTACAACAACACCCTTTACTTTTAAAGAAGCCCCGGTAGTTATTCTTTTTAATAATGCTTCATCAAATTCACCCAGGCTTGCCACTACCTGTACATTATTATTTGTGCTGCCATCGTTCAAAGCGATAAACTGATTGTTTCGGAAAGTACGTACCCAGCCCATCACCACCACTTCAGATCCAACGGCACTTGAAGCGTCCGTACCGCTTAATAATTGCTTAATTTTTACTCTTTTGTTGAACATATATCTTGTTTGAACGATTTGTAGCGCAAAGATAACCCATAAAAAATTGTTTTTTTATTGAAAAACTGCTTAACATTGCAATAGAAAGCGGCGATAACCCGATTCATTTCCTTCGCCTTAACACCAAGCGACCCTATCATCTGGGTCAAAAATTCAAAAAAGATTCTCAAAACTCCCTCGTACTCATTCGATTTTTAAATAAATTATAAGATTTACAGTGCAAGAAAAAGACGACAAACCAAAAAGGGGACGCAAGCCTGTTGCGGCAGCCACTACCAAATCCTCAAAGTCAGAAAAAACAACAGCAAAAGAAGAAGCGGCTCCAACCAGGGCGCGTAAACCTATTGCAAAAAAGGCGACTCCCGCCGAGGGTGAAAACCAGGGCCAAAGTATTGACGACAAGGCTTCTAAGATAGCTGCTCAGTTATTTGGGGACGAAAGTGCAGCAAGCACACCCGCCCCATTGGCTCCTGCGGAAGGTCAAAGCGGCCCAGCGGAAGGTACCGATCCACAAACGGGTCAGCCTACCGGCCAAAACGGTGGTTCACAGGGAGGAGATTTTCGTGGTCAGCGTGGACCAGGCCAGGGCCAGCACCAACATCAAAATAGACACCAGCCTAAAAAAGAATCATCTTTTAATATAGAGTTTGACGGCGCCATTCCTTCCGAAGGGGTTTTGGAAATGATGCCCGATGGATATGGATTTTTAAGAAGCTCCGACTATAACTATTTATCTTCTCCGGACGACGTTTATGTATCTCCTTCTCAAATAAAATTATTTGGACTCAAAACCGGTGATACTGTTCAGGGTTTTGTTCGCCCTCCAAAAGAAGGAGAAAAATATTTTGCATTAACAAAGGTGGATACAGTGAATGGTAAAAAGCCGGACGAAATTAGAGACCGCATTCCCTTCGATTATTTAACCCCACTATTTCCTTTCGAAAAATTAAATCTGTATACAACTGCGAATAATTATAGCACGCGCATTATGGATTTATTTACACCCATTGGAAAGGGACAGCGTGGTTTGTTGGTAGCACAACCAAAAGTGGGTAAGACCATGTTGTTAAAAGAAGTAGCGAATGCGATTGCTGCCAATCATCCAGAATGTTATTTAATGGTGGTGTTGGTGGACGAGCGTCCCGAGGAAGTTACCGATGTAGAGCGTTCTGTAAAAGCAGAGGTAATTGCTTCTACATTTGATGAGCCAGCAGAAAAACACGTTAAGGTTTCAACTATGGCTTTACAAAAAGCAAAACGTTTAGTAGAGTGCGGACACGACGTAGTTATTTTATTAGATTCTATAACACGATTAGCTCGTGCACACAATACCGTAGCACCAAGTTCGGGTAAGGTATTATCGGGTGGTGTAGAAGCAAACGCGATGCAAAAACCAAAACAATTTTTTGGTGCAGCACGTAAAATTGAAAATGGTGGTTCGCTTACCATTATTGCTACAGCCCTTGTAGATACTGGTTCTAAGATGGATGAAGTTATTTTTGAAGAGTTCAAGGGAACCGGTAATATGGAATTGGTATTAGATCGTCGTTTAGCAAACAAACGTATTTTCCCCGCAATTGATTTAACGGGTTCAAGTACACGACGCGATGATTTATTATTATCAGCAGATGTATTACAAAGAATGAATATTTTACGTTTGTTCTTGAACGATATGAACACCGACGAGGCAATGAATGAATTATTAAAACGCATGCGCGGCACCAAAGACAACGAAGAGTTTTTGGCCAGCATGAATCGTTAGAATAAAAAAGGCGCTATATTCTTTAAGCGCCTTTTTTATTTTACTCTTATGATTTTACCTTTCTTCACATCGTGCGGTTTTTCCTTTTTAACATTGGGCGCTTTCGTGACCTACTCCTTGAAATAATTATTGTTTTCAATTTCTTCACGCACTTTTTCCGGAACTAAATAACGAATGGTAATTCCTTCTTTTCTATTATTTCTAATTAGTGTTGCAGATAATTCTAACATAGGTGCTTCTAAATAAGTAATGTTTGCACCATAGGTATCTGTGATTTCAAATCCCGGTCTTCTATAAACAATGAAGCTATAATTTTTAATGAGCGTTTCGAAGTTTTTCCATTTTGGCAAATTTTGAAAACTATCTCCACCCATTATTACCGAAAATTCGTGTTGAGGATATTGTTCCGTTAAATAGGCAAGGGTGTCAATAGTATAAGATGGCTTGGGTAATTTAAATTCTATATCCGAGACGCGTAATTGAGGATCATCTTCAATAGCGATATTGGCTAAATGCAATCGATCGTATTCGTTTAATAAACTGCTTTGTGTTTTATGTGGGTTTTGGGGAGAGACCACCAACCATATTTGTTTAATGTCAGCATGATTGGCAATATAACTTGCTACCATCAAGTGCCCATTGTGAATGGGATTAAAACTACCAAAAAACAAGCCTATTTTCATTATAACTTATTGATTGTCAATTATTTAAATTATTTCGCGGGCGTTATAAGTATGCTCTCGGCCTCATCCATTCTTAAACTTAATTGATATCCGGCCACCGAAATACTAATGGGATCACCCAGGGGAGCAATTTGTTCAACAGTTATAAATTCTCCAGGTATGCAGCCCATCTCCATTAATTTTAAAAAGATTTCATCGTTTTCAAATGAATGAATGGTGCCCGATTCTCCAATATGCAGTTGTGATAATTTCTTCATGATTCATCACAAAGATAGTTTCATTTCTAACACAAATACTTACGAGATTTGGAGCAATAATTTTGCTTAAAATTCGTATAAATATTTGAAAGACATTCAACTATGTACATGACCATCTCCTTTAATAAAGCCGATAAATCCATTAACCTGGGTAATCGTATGGCCCTAAAAGGTTTTTTGGAAAAGCAAATGAAAAAGGAGGGTATTCGAATTGAGTGTTTACAGTATGTTTTTTGTTCTGATAAATACTTACTTGATATAAACAAGCAGTTTTTAAACCACGATTACTATACAGACATCATCAGCTTTGACCTTTCTGAAACAAAAGGGGTGTTAATTGGCGACATATATATAAGTGTAGATCGCGTGAAAGAAAATGCCAAAACCATGAAAACCAAGCAAACCAATGAGCTATTAAGGGTTATTTTTCATGGTGCCTTGCATTTTTGTGGATACAAGGACAAAAAAACCGCTGATGCTAAACTAATGAGAGCCATGGAAGACAAATGGATCAAGGCTTATTTGAAGTTGACGAAGTAGTGCGTTTAAATAAATGTTCCATGGGGAACATTTATTATAAATCTTACCCACTTATCAGAAGCCTTGCTTCTTCTTGTTCCATGGGGAACAAGAGCTCGCGAAGCGAGTGATGAATGATGTTAGATTCTAATAAATGTTGTTTTAAGAACATTTATTAGAACGAAATAGCGAGTGATTAAACTATTTACTAATTAAGAAAGTGTCCCACGAGAACTCGCGCAGCGAGTGATTAAAATAAATACTAAATATTAAAACGTTCCACGTGGAACGTTTTAATATAAAATCCCATCTTATCTTTGCAACCTTATGTTTCCAAAATACAATGTAATAGTAGTAGGTGCCGGTCATGCCGGCTGTGAGGCGGCTGCGGCGGCAGCCAATATGGGCAGTAAAGTATTGCTTGTAACCATGAATATGCAGACCATTGCACAAATGAGTTGTAATCCAGCCATGGGTGGAATTGCTAAGGGTCAAATTGTTAGAGAGATTGACGCCCTAGGTGGTTATAGCGGAATAGTATCAGATTTAAGCACCATCCAATTTAGGATGTTAAATAAAAGCAAGGGACCTGCCATGTGGAGCCCCAGGACTCAAAATGATAGACATTTGTTTGCCGCTAAGTGGAGAGAGCTTTTGGAGCAAACCCCAAATGTGGATTTTTATCAGGACTCGGTAAACGAATTAATCATCAAAAATGGGAAGGCCTGTGGTGTTAAAACAAGTCTGGGTCACTTAATTGAATCAGATGCGGTGGTTATAACAAGCGGAACCTTCCTAAATGGTATCATTCATATTGGAGAGAAGCAAATAGGTGGTGGTCGTGTGGCAGAAAAAGCTGCTACGGGAATTACCGAACAATTGGTTTCTTTGGGTATGGAGTCCGATAGACTAAAAACGGGAACGCCACCAAGGGTTGATGGTAGAAGCTTAGACTATACTAAAATGGAAGAGCAGAAAGGAGATGACGAGGTGGTTGGATTTTCATACTTAAATGTGCCAAGGGTGAAGCCAGAAAACCAGCGCTCTTGTTGGATCACCTATACTGATACCGTTGTTCACGACATTTTAAAAACCGGTTTTGATCGAAGCCCGATGTATGCTGGTCGGATTGAGGGCGTGGGGCCAAGATATTGTCCTAGTATTGAAGACAAGATTAATAGATTTGCGGAAAGAGAGCGTCACCAGTTATTTGTTGAACCAGAGGGATGGAACACCGTAGAAATATATGTAAACGGATTTAGTACAAGTTTACCGGAAGAGGTACAATACGAAGCGCTTCGTAGGGTTCCTGGATTTGCCAACGCCAGAATGTTCCGCCCCGGTTATGCCATTGAATATGATTTCTTTCAACCTACACAATTAAAATATACACTAGAAACAAAGGCGGTTGAAAATTTGTTTTTTGCAGGCCAAATAAATGGAACAACCGGATACGAAGAAGCCGCTTGTCAGGGTATTATGGCAGGCATGAATGCACACCTAAAAATTACGCACCAGGCGCCATTTATATTAAATCGAAGCGATGCCTATATTGGAGTGTTAATTGATGATTTAATTGGAAAGGGAACAAATGAACCCTACAGAATGTTTACATCGCGCGCGGAATTTAGAACCCTATTGAGACAGGATAACGCCGATTTACGTTTAACCGAAATAGGATATAAACTTGGACTGGCAAAGGAAGAAAGGATGCGACGTGTTGAGCTTAAAAACAATGAAGTTGCAGATATAAAAAATATTTTATTAAACCACGCTATTGAACCATCCGAAATAAACGAGTTTTTAACGAGTGTAGATTCAGCTGCATTAAATGAAAAACAAAAAGCAGCAAAGCTCGTATTGAGGCCAAACATAAGTCTACAACAAATTCTAGAAAATTGTGTTTCCTTAAAAAACATATTGAATCACAAGGAAACGGAGTTTTTAGAGCAAGCAGAGATTCAGGTTAAATACGAGCGCTATATTGAAAAAGAGAAAGAAATTGTGGACCGAATGGCATCTCTTGAAAATCTAGTCATTCCTGAGAATTTTGATTATGATAAGGTTGCTGCCCTTTCGATCGAGGCCTTGCAAAAATTCAAAAAAATTCGCCCGCTTACCATTGGGCAGGCTAGCAGAATCAGTGGCGTGAATCCAAGCGACGTTCAAATATTAATGGTGTATATGGGTAGATAATTTTTAGCGCCCACCACTTATCAAAAAAAATAATTCCGGCGATTTTTCATACTAGTATTTTTGTAGCTTTAGTTTATTCTAAATTATTAAATACTGTCGCGCATGAAGAGGATCTTTTTATGGCTTACACTTGTTACAATAAGTGTATCAACAAATGCACAGGAAACTTTTCCGGTTAACGGAATAAGAGACGTACGCTCTGGTTTGTATGCATTTACAAACGCAACCGTTGTGCAAAACTCAACAACAAAAATTGAAAAGGGAACCCTACTTATTAAACAGGGTAAAATCATTGCAGTGGGCGCAAGTGTGGCTATACCCGCAGAGGCCGTTGTGGTAGATTGCAATGGAAAATACATTTACCCATCATTTATTGATGCATATACTAATTATGGTATAAGCAATTCGGCAAGACCAGCCGGTGCTTTTAATTATGGCGCTCCTGCTCAGTTTGTATCCAACAAACCGGGTGCTTACAATTGGAATCAAGCAATAAAACCAGAAACAAACGCATATGAAATTTTTGCACCCGACGAAACGGCAGCAAACGGTTATAGAGCAAATGGATTTGGAACTGTGTTTACACATGTTAAAGATGGTATCGCGCGCGGTACGGGTGCCGTGGTTACTTTGGCTACAGACGATGCGCATCAAGCATTAATTAAAACAAAAGCTGCTGCAGTATATTCATTTGAAAAGGGTTCTTCTACACAATCCTACCCAAGTAGCTTAATGGGAAGCATCGCATTGCTTCGTCAAACTTATTTGGACGCAAAGTGGTATCAAACAAAACCAAGTACGGAAGGAACCAATCTTTCATTAGAAGCATTTAATGCAACGCAGTCTATCCCTCAAATTTTTGCAGCTGATGATAAGTGGTCTACACTTAGGGCGCACAGAATTGGCGCAGAGTTTGGTGTACAATATATTTTAAAGGGTGCCGACAATGGTTACCAAAGAATTGATGAGTTAGCAAAAACAAAAGCTTCGTTTATACTAGGAATAGATTTTCCGGCTGCCATGGACGTTGAAGACCCTAACGATGCAAGATTTGTTTCTTTAGCCGACATGAAACATTGGGAATTGGCTCCAACAAACCCAGCTGCTTTTGAAAAAGCAAATATTCCCTTTAGCATTAGTGCATCTGAAATGAAGGATGCAAAAATGTTTTTAGGAAATTTAAGAAAGGCTATAGGCGCCGGTTTGTCTGAAGCTAAAGCATTGGAAGCTTTAACAAAAACACCCGCTACACAAATTGGTGTTTATGACCAAGTGGGATCTCTTGAAACAGGAAAGTGGGCAAATTTTATTATTACAACCGAACCGCTATTTAATAGTAATTCCAAAATTATTGAGAACTGGGTGCAGGGAAAAAAATATGATGTAAACTCAATAGAGTGGATGAACCTTGCTGGAAAATATAAATTAACCATTCAAAGCGGAACAAATAGCACCGATTATAATTTAGAGGTTAAAAAAGATTTAACCGCTCAAATTGTTGGACAAGACACCCTAAGTGCAAAAATAACCGCAAACGAGTCTATCATTAAAATAAGCTTTGCGACCAAAAAGGGAAAAGATGCCGAGCAGGTGAGATTGGGAGGTGTAATAGTTGGGAACAACTGGAATGGTGTTGGTACAGACGCTGTTGGAAACAAAACCACTTGGACAGCAACTTTAGTAGGACCCCTAACCACATCCGCAGAAAAAAAGAGAGAGAATGTTGATGCTACAAAGCCATTGGCAAAAGTAACCTATCCGTTTTTGGGATTCGGTAACGAAACAATTCCAAGTCAAGAAACCATCTTAATTAAAAACGCTACGGTGTGGACAAGCGAAAAAGAGGGTGTATTACAAAACACCGATGTTTTGGTAAAAGCGGGTAAAATTGCAAAGATCGGAAACAACATTTCTGAAAACACCGCAAGAGTAATTGATGGAACCGGAAAACATTTGAGTGCGGGTATCATTGATGAGCATTCCCATATTGCTGCATTGTCAATTAATGAAGGTGCTCAATCCGTAACAAGCGAAGTGCGTATTGGTGATAATATGAATCCGGAAGACATTAATATCTATCGTCAATTAAGCGGTGGTGTTACCACATCACATATTTTACACGGATCTGCAAACACCATTGGTGGTCAAACCCAATTAATGAAGCTTCGCTGGGGTGCAACCGACGAGGGATTAAAATTTGCAGGTGCTGATCCTTTTATAAAATTCGCATTGGGTGAAAATGTAAAAAGAACTACCTCTACAAACAACAATAGATTTCCAGACACAAGAATGGGCGTTGAAGAGGTTTTGAATGATGCTTTTGATAGAGCCATTGATTATCAAAAAGCATTAAAAGCAAACCCGAACACAAGAAGAGATTTGGAATTGGATGCGTTGGTTGAAATTTTGAACAAAAAAAGATTCATTACTTGTCACTCTTATGTACAACCTGAAATTACTTATGCAATGCGCATTGGTGATAAATATGGTTTTACATTTAATACGTTTACACACATTTTAGAGGGTTATAAAGTAGCGGATAAAATGAAGCTGCATGGCGCTAGTGCTTCTACCTTCTCTGATTGGTTCATGTATAAAACCGAAGTGCAAGATGCAATTGCTTATAACGCAGCTATTATGCAAAAAGTGGGCTTAAACGTTTGTATTAATTCTGATGACGCCGAAATGGCAAGACGTTTAAACCAAGAAGCGGGCAAGGTGGTTAAATATGGCGGCGTGTCTGAACAAGAGGCGTTAAATATGGTTACCATTAATCCAGCAAAAGCACTTCATGTTGCCGACAGGGTTGGTAGCATAAAAGTGGGTAAGGATGCAGACCTGGTGTTGTGGACCGACAATCCACTAAGCATTTATGCGAAATCACTATACACCATTGTTGATGGTGTGGTATATTTTGACAGAGACAAAGACACCGAAATGCGCAAAACGGTTGCTGCTGAAAAAGCCCGTTTAATTCAAAAAATGTTGGGCGACAAAAAATCTGGGGCGCCAACAAGACCCGCTACAGCAAGTTTACAAACAATTTTACATTGTGCCGATCACGATCACGAGGATGGCATAGCAACTATTTATGAAACCGAAAAAAACTAAAACATGCAAAAGAAATATACTAGTATTTTAATACTGTCTCTTGCATTGTTATCAAAAATAACAACTGCACAGGAAACAATTTATCCGGCAGGTCCTCAACAGGGAACCATTGCAATAACACACGCAACCGTTCACGTTGGAAACGGAACAGTGTTAAGCGACGCAACAGTAATTTTTGAAAAAGGAAAAATTACCAATGTTGGCGCTGGTATTGCAGCACCCGCCGGCACAACTGTTGTTGACGCAAGTGGAAAACACGTATACCCAGGTTTAATATTATCAAACTCTTATCTGGGTTTAAAAGAGGTGGGAAGTGGCGTAAGGGGCAGTAATGACTTGGCGGAAATTGGAGAAAACAACGCAAGCATTAAATCATTGGTGTCTTATAATACCGACTCTAAAATTATAAACGTTTTAAGAGCAAATGGAATTTTGTTGGCACACGTGGCACCCGAGGGGGAGTTAATAGAGGGACAGTCTAGTGTTGTACAATTAGACGCGTGGAACTATGAAGATGCAAATTATAAGGCAAACATTGGTCAGTATATTGAACTACCGTCTTTTGTGGTGCGTCAAAGGGGGCGCGGTTTTATGCGTCTACCACAATCCGCCGATCCTTTAAAAGACGCGTTTAACAGGGTTGAAACCATTAGAACCTTTTTTACCCAAGCGGCGGCATACTTAAAAGAAAAAGAGCATGCTAGCAATAATTTAAAATTTGAGGCTGTGCGTGGATTGTTTGATGGCAAACAAAAATTGTTTGTACGTGCAAACGAGGTTAAACAAATGCTCATTGCAATTGACTTGGGCAAGGAATTTGGTTTCAAGGTTGTTATCGTAGGTGGCTCGGAAGCGTTTCAAATTGCACCCATTTTAGCAGCGAATAATATACCCGTTATTTTAGGACAACAGCACGCGCTTCCTACAACAGAGGATGATGATATAGATCAACCGTATAAGCTTCCGGCACAATTATCCAAAGCGGGGGTTCTGGTTTCTATTAGCGACATGAGCGAAAACACAAAACAAAGAAATCTGAGTTTTAACGCGGGCACCGCAGCCGCATATGGACTAACCAAAGAAGAGGCTTTAAGTACAATTACACTGAATAGTGCAAAAATATTGGGCATTGATAATATAACGGGCTCTTTGGAGACGGGAAAAGACGCCAACATTATAATTAGTGAGGGGGATATATTAGACATGCGCGGTAATCAGGTGATTAAGGCATTTATTCAAGGACGAGATATTTCTTTGGATAATAAACAAAAACAATTATACGAACGCTATAAGCACAAGTATAAAATAAACTAATCAATTATTTGTTTTAATATACACATCCCCTTCACTAAAGTGTTGGGGATGTTTTTTTTGTTACCTTAGCAACATGTCTAAAAAACTATACTTACTTGATGCTCTGGCGCTTATTTACAGAGCCTACTATGCGCTTATCCGCACCCCGAGAATAACAAGCACGGGTATTAATACGAACGCACAATTTGGATTTACAAATACACTCTTAGAAATTATTAAAAAAGAAAATCCTACACACATTGCGGTGTGTTTTGATACACATGCACCCACCGAACGTCACACCGATTTCACAGACTATAAAGCAAACAGGGAAGAAGCTCCCGAAGATTTATTAAGCGCCCTGCCTCATATAAAAGCAATTATCGAGGGATTTAATATTCCCGTTGTTGAATGCGACGGATATGAAGCCGATGATGTAATTGGGACGCTTGCTTGGCAGGCCGCGGACATGGGCTATGAGGTTTATATGGTAACGCCCGACAAGGATTATGGACAATTGTTGGTAAAGCCCAATGTATATATGTGGAAGCCCCCAGCTTTTGGAAACGAAAGGGAAATTATTGATGCAGAAAAAATAAAAACAAAGTGGGATATCGCGCGCGTAGATCAGGTGGTTGATATGTTGGGGTTAATGGGAGATGCGGCAGATAATATACCGGGCATTCCTGGTGTTGGAGAAAAAACAGCCGCAAAGCTTTTAAAGGAATATGACACGCTAGAGGGCGTGTTGGCAAATGCAGATAAAATTAAGGGTGCGATGGGTGAAAAAGTGCGCGCAGGAAAAGAGTCGGCTATTATGAGTAAAAAGCTGGCCACCATTATTACAAATGTACCCGTTCGGTTTCACGAGGAAGACTATAAGCTTTCAGAAAAAAATGTGCCCGCATTAACCGAAATATTTAATCTATTAGAATTTAAAACGCTTGGAAAAAGAATATTGGGAAGTGATTTTGAGGAGAAGACGCGAAAGGCGCCTGATGAAAGAAAGAAAATTGATACCGAAGATAAACAGGTTGACTTGTTTGGCAATGAAGTAAAAGCACCTAAAGAAAAAATTGTTAAAACCAAAACCGTTTTACTAGATGCAGCATCGGGTACACAAATTACTTTAGAAGCCAACGACGAAAAAGAAAAAAATGAATTTGAAGATAATGAAGAGGCGCCCCAATTAATCGTAAATAAAAATATAGAAAACACAGCACATAAATATATTTCGGTTATTGGTGATGGTGCAATAAAAGATCTTATTAAAATATTATCTAAGGAAAAAGAAATTTGTATTGATACAGAAACAACGGGGATTGATGCAAATAATGTGGAATTGGTGGGTTTGAGCTTTTCGATAAAAGAGCACGAGGCATATTATGTTCCCGTTGCAAACGATGGTGATGGTGGCGACGGCGCAAAATATATTTTATCATTATTTGAACAGCTATTTGAGAACAAAGAAATTACATGGGTTGGTCAAAACCTAAAATATGATTTTTTGGTTTTGAAATGGTATGGCGTAGAGATAAAGGGTAAAACATTTGACACCATGTTGGCGCATTATGTTATAGAGCCAGAAGGCAGGCGCAGCATGGATTTGCTAAGTGGACAATATTTAGGATACGAACCTGTTTCTATTGAGGCGCTTATTGGAAAGAAGGGGAAAAACCAGGGGACCATGCGTGATGTGCCACTAGAACAAATAACAGAATATGCTGCCGAAGACGCCGACATTACGCTACAATTAAAAAAATGTTTTGACCCCTTGATAAATAAACGGGGGGTGAACAAGGTTTTTGAAGCGGTTGAAAATCCACTGGTACGCGTTTTGGTGGATATGGAGTTTGAGGGTGTAAAAGTAGACACTTCATTTTTAAATGAGTATAGTAAGGTGTTAGAAGAGGATGCTAAAAAAGCAGAGGAAAGCGTTTTCGAACAAGCGGGCGTTCGATTTAATTTAGCTTCTCCAAAGCAATTGGGCGAGATTTTATTTGATGTGTTAAAGCTGGACCCAAAAGCAAAGAAAACAAAAACGGGTCAGTATGCTACAGGCGAGGATGTGCTTTCTAAAATGGCTGCTAAGCATAAAATAGTAGATGATATTTTAAATTTTAGAGAGTTAACAAAATTAAAGTCAACCTATGTTGATGCAATACCCGCGCTAATTAATCCAAGAACAGGAAGAATTCATACAAGCTATGCTCAGGCTGTTGCGGTAACGGGTCGTTTAAGCAGCACAAACCCCAACCTGCAAAACATTCCCATCCGCTCGGAAAGAGGAAGAGAAATTAGAAAAGCTTTTATTCCCCGCGAAACGGGAAGACTTTTAGTAAGTGCAGATTACTCTCAAATAGAATTAAGAATAGTTGCCGCCATCAGTGGTGATCCAAATATGTGTGAGGCGTTTAAACAAGGAAAGGATATTCACACCGCAACGGCTGCCAAGGTTTATGGAATAGCCGAAGAAGAAGTAACAAAAGAAATGCGTTATAAAGCCAAGAGTGTAAATTTTGGTATTATATATGGACAGGGGGCGTTTGGTTTAGCAGAAAATCTGGGTATTTCTCGAACCGAAGCAAGGGAAATTATAGACAACTATAAAAAAGAGTTTCCTAATATACAAAAATATATGGACCAACAAATTAATAACGCAAAAGAGCTGGGTTTTGTAGAAACTCTCATGGGGCGTAAGCGTTGGTTGAGAGATATTAATAGTTCTAATTTTACGGTGCGTGGTTTTGCGGAGCGCAATGCCATTAACTCTCCTATTCAGGGTTCAGCAGCAGACATGATAAAGTTGGCAATGATTAGCGTTCACCAAGAAATGAAAAAGAAAAAATGGGAATCAAAAATGATTTTACAGGTTCACGACGAATTGGTGTTTGATGCTGTTGAACAAGAATTGCCGGCACTTAAGGAATTAATTTTAAGCTGTATGACGGGAGCAATGGCTTTGCCCAATGGAGTTCCTGTTGAAGCTGAAATTGGTGTTGGGAAAAACTGGTTGGAAGCACACTAGGTGCTTTTTGCGCGATTAGTCTTTTCTTTTATATACCGGAACCGTACTACAGGGCTCTCCATACATGATACTTTTTACAACGGGGCGCAATTTTTGAGTGATGGCTACATATGCACTTTCGTTAATGGGCGTTTCGCCACAACCTTTCACAACCACCCTTTGGTCCGCATAATCGGATAAATTAATTGTATTAATTTGGTCTAATAAAAATTGTGCGCGCGTTTTGTCTTCGTCTCCAAAATAAATTGCTTTTGCAAAAGGCTGTAAACCAGAAACAATTAACATATTTGCCCACATAGGAATAATGGCGTCTGCTGAACAAAAAATTCCAACCACCTTGTCTTTATAGATTGACCAATCAAGAGAAGACAGGGCGGTACGAAAATCTTTCTCCTTTAACATTAATTCCATAAATAAATACGGTTTAATATCAAACAAACAAATTTCGATGTTCGAGAGAAAAGAGGCTAAATCAACGCTAACGATTCCACTTTCGGCCACCTTATTGGTTAACAAATCTGACATAATGCAAAAGTACATTCTTTTGGATAAAGAAAAAGCCCCCAAATTGGGGGCTTTAAAATATATTAACTCATTTAATTTAGTAAAGCTTCGCTCTGTTGTCTTCAATCTTTGCCTTCTTTTTTAAAGCAAGAACTGAGTTTAAAATGTTATTGCTAATTCTTCCTTGATATTGTTCTTTGAAAGCAGCAATGTCACCTGGAGCAGGAGTGGTTCCTAGGTTGCTTACTGAAATTACAAATACCCCTGCGTTTCCAGAGATTGGTTCGCTTACTTTGTTTAATAAAGACTTATTAAACGCCGCGCCAACTAATTTTGGTTCATTTCCCAAACCAGCAATATTTGTGTTGGCATAACTTAAGCTGTCGGCTTCTAACACGGTTGCATTGGCGCCAGTCGCGATTGCTTCAAGTGTGGCTCCTTTTAATTTTGTTTTAATAACCGCCGCTTTTTTCTGATCTCTAATAACCACCTCTACGTTTTTTGTTTTAGCAGTTTCAACACTCATTAGGCCTGGTTTATCCTCTCCGGTAATTGTTGCAACAATATAAGCGTCTCCAACCTCTATGGGTTCAGATACGTCGTTTACTTTTTTATCAAACACCCAGCGAACCACCTCTCTCGTTTCGCCAAGACCTTGTACTCCGAAATCATATGCCTTAAGGCTGGTTGCCGGAACAACTTGTTTATTTAACTTAAGCGCGTTGGCGTTAAATGATTTTTGATCCTTACTGTCTGCTGCAAATTTAGCGGCGGCTGTTTGTGCGGCTGTTGTTGTTTCTTTACTAGCGGTAATGGGTAGTGTTAAATAAGCAATATTATATGCTGGGTTTGGCGCTGTTTGTTTTAATACTTCTATATAATGATATCCAAATTCAGTTTTTACTACACCCTTTGAGCCAACTGGGTTTTCAAAAGAAAAATCATTAAACGCTTTTACCATATTTGCCTGAGGAAACATTTCATATTTTCCACCATTGGCTTTACTACCACCATCATCAGAATATTTTTCAACCATGCTTTCAAAAGAGGCGCCGCCGGTAATTGCTATTTTAATACTATCAATTAATTTTTTTGCTACACTATCGTCTCTTATAACCTGATTGCTTTGTGGATCAATTGTTGCAATTAATATATGTCTAACGCTAGCGCTATCCGGTAAAAGTTTGGTTCCTATAACTTTCGCAATTGTTAAATTTGGCCCATCAACATAGGGACCATATAAACCACCAACTGGCGTGTTTAATACGGCATCTTTTTCTGGTATTTGAATTCTATTCTTACTTATATATCCATTATAGTAACGAGCATCTGGGGTGTTCTTGTTTAAAAAAGCGGTAACGTCGGTAGTTGTTTGGAAACCTTCTTTTAAAGCAAGGATATTATTTCTAGTTGTGGCCGTGTCGGTTGCTGTTGGTGCTGCACTAAATGCAACAAAACTAATATTTCTTTGAAGTTCTTCTATTTGAAAAGATGCGCTATTTTCTTTTAAGTACGCCGCAATATCCTCATTTGTTACTTTTATTGTTTTGTCTTCAATGGTGGTATAAGGAACATTTACAAAACGAATATTTGAAATTGCATTGTTTTCAGCGTATTGTTTTTCAATTAACCATTTCGGAGATTGAATACCTCTATATAATAAAGCCTGGTATTTTCTTAGTGCTCTTTTTTCTAATGCTGGTTGAATTACATTTTTTTGTAGTTGTTCTCTTTGTTCAACAACTTCTTTTTTTGTTGATTTTTTTAACTCAGCTAACTGGGCTTTAAGATCATTAACCTTAAACTCTCCGGTATTTTGATCGGTGAATTGTTGTCTAAATGGAGACTCTAAACCAAATAAAACGTCGTTAATTTCTTTTGCACCAACGCTTAATCCAATTTTATCTGCCTCTTGCTTTATTAATATTGTGAAAACCTCGGTGTTCCAAAGTTCATTAATAACCTGTCCTCTTTGGGCTCCTTGAGCTGCATATTGTTGAAGTTGATTTTGAACCTTTTGTTCAAACTCAATTTTATCAATTTTTTGGCCATTTATGACACCAAGCGTGGTAATATCATTATTACTATTATTACGACCAATGCCATCTTGTAAAATAAAAGCGATTAATGCTAATGCAATTAAACCCAAAAGAATCCAAGTTCCTCTTTCTCTAATGTTCTGAATGATTGACATATATACTAAATTATAGGAAGGCAAAAATAAAGGTTTATTTTAACTAAATGTAGATATAGATTGATTTTTAAGTCTATTTTTTACTAAAAAGTGTAATTAAAAATACACAATACAGGAGTGGATAAATTAAATTTTCGTGAATATCTCTGTTTTTTACGTGTATAAACCTTGATAAGTATTTAATAAGAAAGTGTTGGATTAATAAAAATCTATAGAATTGATTTAAAAACCAATATTTATACCCGTTAATTAACAGTTGGTAATTTGTGAACTTTGGAAAAAAGTATAAAATATTTGAGTAGCATTAATGTGTTATAAATAACTAAAATGCTTATCTGTACTCATTATTAATGCATTTAAATATAATAATGTATAAAAAATAAAACATGTTAATAAGAAAGATATACACTTATACACAGCCGTAATAGTATTAGGTTATTAATTTAAATGTATTATAGTTTAATACTACAAGAGTAATTAACAATGAAGATTATTATCAATTTTAGGAGACCAGCATAAAATCCCCTACTTTTATTCTCCTACCTTTAAACCTTTAAAAAGAAAGAATTATTATGTTTTTATAAAGGGTATAAATACTAAAAGGAGGAATTTAAAAAAATACTAAATTTATTACTAAATAAATAAAACATTGAAAATCAATATATTAATAAATATAAATTAATTTTTAAAAATATAAACTAATCAAATTAGTAAAAAAATACTAAATATTTTAGTTTATTAACAAATTATCCATATCTTTACATAAATATTCAAAGAAAACATAAAACGATTAACCATGAGTACTGCAAATGCTGAGAAACTAAAAGCCTTAAAATTAACTATCGATAAAATCGATAAGGATTATGGAAAGGGAAGTGTAATGATGATGAATGAAAGAAGCCAGGAACCACAGGAAGTAATTTCTACTGGATCTATTGGTTTAGATACTGCACTAGGTATTGGCGGATTACCCAAAGGAAGAATTATTGAAATATATGGTCCCGAGTCTTCTGGTAAGACTACAGTGGCAATACATGTTATTGCAGAAGCACAAAAAAAAGGTGGAATGTGTGCAATTATAGATGCAGAACATGCTTTTGATAGTGCGTATGCAAAACGTCTGGGAGTAGATGTAGATAATTTATTAGTTTCTCAACCAGATTATGGAGAGCAAGCATTAGAAATTGCTGATAGATTAATCTTATCAGGAGCAATAGATGTTGTAGTAATTGACTCTGTAGCAGCATTGGTACCAAAGAGTGAATTAGAAGGAGAAATGGGAGATTCTAAAATGGGATTACATGCTCGTTTAATGTCTCAAGCATTAAGAAAATTAACAGCAACAATTAATAAAACAGGTACTGTTTGTATTTTCATAAACCAATTACGTGAAAAAATTGGTGTTATGTTTGGTAACCCTGAAACAACAACAGGTGGAAATGCATTAAAGTTTTATGCTTCTGTTCGTTTAGATATTAGAAGAATGGCACAAATTAAAGATGGTGATGAAGCGGTTGGAAATAGAGTGAAAGTAAAAGTGGTAAAAAATAAAGTGGCTCCTCCGTTTAGAGCCGCTGAGTTTGAAATAATATTTGGAGAAGGAATTAGTAAAATTGGAGAAATTATTGATATGGGCGTTGAATTAGAAATTATTAATAAGAGCGGATCTTGGTTTAGTTATGAAGGAAATAAATTAGGTCAAGGACGCGATTCTGTAAAAACAATCTTACATGATAATCCAGAAATGGCGAATGAGATAGAAGCAAAAATTAGAGCAAAAATTACTGCTAAAGTTGAGGAAGCAGCAAGTAAATAATATTTATCTTGTTTTTTAAAGGTTAGTAGGTACGGACCGCATCATTTATGGTGCGGTTTTTTTATATTTATAAAAAAAAGAATTGATTTGGATTTTAAAAATATTAATTAGAGCCGCTCTTTGGTTGTTTTGTACAGAGATTAATATAAATAATAAGTCGCTTTTAAAAACAAGCGGCCCATTATTAATTATCGCCAACCACCCTAATTCTTTTTTAGATGCTATAATTATAGGTGTACAATATAAAAGAAGAATTTATTTTTTAGCAAGAGGTGATGTTTTTAAAAAAAGAATTTATCGGTTTTTATTAGGATTATTAAATATGATCCCCGTACATAGACAAAGAGAAGGAAAAGAACATCTTCATTTAAACGAATATACATTTAAAGAGTCGGTAAGGTTATTAAAAAAAGAAGAGGCGCTGTTAGTATTTATTGAAGGAACCTGTGTTAATTCACATGAGCTACAGCCATTTAAAAAAGGAACTGCAAGAATCTTAGAAGCCGCCCACAAACAAAGGGTTCATCCAACAATTCATATCACCGGAATCGGATATAATCAATTTAGGGGCATTGGAAAAAAAATAAATATTAGCATTCAACATTTTATTTTTAATAAAACCATTTTAACCCCAAAAGATCGCGTAATATTTAACAACCAAGTGTTTGAAATTTTAAATAAAAACATATTACCGTCTTCTCTTCCAAGGATTATATACAAAAACCCCCTGTATTATTTTCACCTTCCCTACTATAAATTAATTAAATATTGGGCCCACCACAAAACCAAAGGAACAGTGTTTTTTGATTCCGTATTATTTGGCCTTTTATTGTTTACATATCCCGTTTTTTTAGCGCTTGTTTTTTTCATACTTTATTTTATCAAAACACCCCTACCAATAATTTTTATTACCTTGTTGGGGATTATTACAATTAGTAAATACACGGTTAGAACCTAAAAACCAAAACCAATAAACTATCCAATGGAAAAAAATATTAGAAAACTTGAGCGAAGAAAAAAAATAGCGCTAATCGCGCACGATAATAAAAAAAGAGACCTTATCGAATGGGCAATTCATAATAAAACAGAACTTTCCAAACACTCTTTAGTGGCTACCGGCACAACAGGAAAGCTTATAGAGGAAGCGCTCAATCAACCTGTGGTAAAACTATTAAGCGGTCCGTTAGGAGGCGACCAACAAATTGGCGCCATGATTGCAACGGGTGATATTGATGTGGTGTTTTTCTTTTTTGATCCAATGGAAGCACAACCCCATGACAGCGACGTAAAAGCCCTATTAAGACTAGCGGTTGCCTGGAATTTACCAATGGCCTGTGATAGAACAACAGCCGATTTTTTAATGACCTCTCGATTTATGCAGGAAGAATATGAATATGAGCTTCCAAATTATACACAATACCTTACTCGTCAAATTTAATTTCTAAAAAAGTATACATGAAAAAACAAGCCATTTTTTTATCATTATTTTCTTTGGGTTTTTTAACGATACACGCACAAAAAAAAGTATTAGGATTTAGATCCAGTGAAAATATTTTAAAAATTGAAAAAACCTTCGACGCTCAATTAAGCGCAACAAGGGTTGGAGAAAACATTAAATTACTTTCTTCTGTTCCGCATCACGTGGGTTCGGCTGGCGGTAAAATGGTGGCCAGTGAAATTGCAAAAGTTTTTACAGCTGCGGGTTGGGATACTAAAATAGAAACCTATCAATTAATGTTTCCAACACCCATTACAAGAACACTCGAAATGAGCGGTGCCACGAATTATAAAGCTAAATTAAAAGAAACCCCATTAAAAGAAGATGCCACAAGTAATCAGCCCGATCAATTACCAACCTATAATTGTTGGAGCGCCGATGGGGATGTTACAGCTAATTTGGTTTATGTAAATTATGGTTTACCAGAAGACTATGAAACACTTGCAAAATATGGTATCGATGTTAAGGGTAAAATTGTGATTGCAAAATATGGTCGAAGCTGGAGAGGTATTAAACCAAAGGTGGCGCAAGAACATGGCGCGATTGGTTGTTTGATTTATTCAGATCCGATTGATGATGGTTATGGTGCGGGTGATGCTTATCCAGTTGGAGCATTTAAGAATGATCAAACCGTGCAAAGGGGATCTATTATGGATATGGTAATTTATCCGGGCGACCCCACAACCCCCAATGGCGCTTCTATTGAAGGAGCAGAAAGAGTAGATCACAATGATGCGGCCAACCTATTAAAAATTCCCGTGCTTCCAATTAGCTATGGCGACGCAGCGCCACTATTAAAAGACATGGAGGGCCCCGTTGCTCCAAAAAACTGGAGCGGAGGACTTCCCATCACCTATCATATTGGACCCAGTAAGTCGGTGGTACACTTAAAATTAGCATTCGATTGGAAAATAAGACCAGCTTTAAATGTAATTGCAACCATTAAAGGAAGCGAGTTTCCCGATCAGTGGATTGTAAGAGGAAACCACCACGACGGATGGGTAAATGGCGCAGCGGATCCAATAAGCGGCATGGCATCGGAGTTAGAAGAGGCAATAGCTATTGGTGCTTTGTTAAAACAAGGATGGAAGCCCAAAAGAACACTAGTGTATTGTGCTTGGGATGCGGAAGAGCCGGGATTAATGGGCTCAACAGAGTGGGTGGAAAACCATGCAGCTGAATTACAAGCGAAAGCGGTAGCGTATATTAACTCTGATGGAAATGGTAGAGGGTTTTTGGGTGCACAGGGCTCACACGCATTTGCACCATTAATTACAGAAATTAGTAAAGCAGTAAAGGATCCAGAAACAGGGGTAACTATTTTCGAAAGAGAAAAAGCATCAAGAGCGGCTAACGCAACAGGCGCTCAGGCAAAAAAAGAAGCGTATGAATCTACACAATATCCACTGGGTGCAATGGGCTCAGGATCGGACTATTCTTCATTTATACAACACCTAGGTGTACCTTCTTTAAATATTGGTTTTGGTGGAGAAGACGAGGGCGGAGAATATCATTCTATTTATGATTCTTATGATATGTATAAGCGATTTAAAGACCCAACTTTTGTTTATGGGGTAACACTTGCACAAACAACAGGAAGGGTTGTATTGCGTTTAGCAGACGCGGACGCATTACAGTTTGATTTTAGAAACCTACACAACACCATTAAGGGGTACGTTGGAGAGTTGATGAGAAATGTTGATCAAATGCGCGAAACAGCAAAGGTTGAAAATATGCTTGTTAAAAATAAGGTATATGTTTATGCAGCCGATCCAACAGAAAAACTGAAAACACCAGAAGCTGTTACAGAGGTTCCTTATTTAGATTTTTCTCCCCTATTAAATGCATTGAGCAAACTAGAAAAAGCCGCAGGTAAAGCCGAAGCAGCGAAAACAACACCGGACCTAAAAAAACTCGCCGAAATAAACTCAAAACTTTTCACTGCCGAGCAGCAACTCTTAACAAACGACGGCCTTCCGCGTCGTCCTTGGTATAAACACAGCCTCTATGCCCCAGGATTTTATACAGGATATGGAGTAAAAACAGTTCCGGGTGTAAGAGAGGCAATAGAACAAAAAAATTGGTCGGAAGCAACAACACAAATTGGCGAGGTTGCAAAAGCGGTAGACAGACTTGCTGTTTATTTAGAACAATTATAGGATAGAGCGTACCTTTGGGTATGCCATTTCAACTACAATCTATTTATACCCCCTCGGGAGATCAACCCAGCGCAATTGCACAGTTGACCGAGGGGGTTTTAAGTGGAGATAGGTTTCAAACGCTATTGGGTGTAACGGGAAGCGGTAAAACGTTTACCATTGCCAACCTAATTCAAAACGTGCAGCGCCCAACACTTGTATTAACGCACAATAAAACATTGGTGGCACAGTTGTATGGTGAGTTTAAACAATTTTTTCCCAACAACGCTGTGGGTTATTTTGTTTCTTATTACGATTATTATCAGCCCGAGGCATACCTGCCCACTTCTGGTGTGTATATTGAAAAAGATTTAAGCATTAATGAAGAGTTAGATAAACTAAGACTACAAGCAACCGCACAATTATTAAGCGGAAGAAGAGACATTATAATAGTTGCAAGCGTGAGTTGTATTTATGGAATGGGGAACCCCGCCGAATTAGAAAATGGAATTATAAGAATTCAAAAAGGACAGCGCATTGCCAGACAAGCATTTTTACATGCGCTTGTGAATGCCCTATATCACAGAACCGTAACCGAATTTGATAGGGGGGGGTTTAGAGTAAACGGAGATACGGTAGACATTCGTTTGCCCTATGTGGATTATGGCTATCGCGTAACTTTTTTTGGAGACGAGATAGAAGAAATAGAAACCATTGAAATTGAAACAGGAAAAAGAATTGAACGCATGGAAAACGCCGCGATCTTTCCTGCAAATTTATACTTAGCACCCAAGGACATGGTGCAACAAATCATATATGAAATACAAGATGAGATGCGCGCGCAGGTGGAATATTTTAAGAATGTGGGAAAGCCTACGGAGGCAGCAAGAATTAAAGAGCGCGTTGAGTACGATATTGAAATGATTAGAGAACTAGGTTACTGTACGGGCATTGAAAACTATTCTCGTTTTTTTGATAGACGCGTGCCAGGAACAAGGCCCTTTTGCTTGTTGGATTATTTTCCAAAAGATTTTTTATGTGTGGTAGATGAAAGCCATCAAACTATTCCACAAATAAGCGGTATGTATGGCGGAGATAGAAGTAGAAAAATGAATTTAGTGGAATATGGATTTAGGTTACCCAGCGCGATTGATAACCGACCACTCAATTTTAATGAATTTG
Organism: Bacteroidota bacterium; assembly: GCA_037975805.1. Taxonomy (GTDB): domain Bacteria; phylum Bacteroidota; class Bacteroidia; order Chitinophagales; family Chitinophagaceae; genus Sediminibacterium. Next base: position 55,992 of record JBANFX010000009.1, read on the forward strand.
AAAATATTATTGGTCAATCTATTTTTGTAAGTGCCACGCCGGGAGAGTATGAATTAGAAAAAACGGGGGGGTTAATTGTAGAGCAGGTTGTTAGGCCAACGGGATTATTAGATCCACCAATTGAAGTGCGCCCAACAAAAAATCAAATTGACGATTTGCTAGACGAAATAGCAATGCAAGTAGAAAAAGGCGCGCGCGTATTAGTCACCACGCTCACCAAAAAGATGGCAGAAGAAATGGATCGTTTTTTGCAAAAAATACAAATCAAATCAAAATATATTCATAGTGATATTGATGCACTAGAGCGTGTTGAAATATTGCGTGAGTTAAGATTGGGAATTATTGATGTTTTGGTGGGTGTGAACTTATTAAGAGAGGGACTTGACCTTCCCGAGGTTTCTTTGGTGGCTGTTTTAGACGCAGATAAGGAGGGTTTTTTAAGAAATGAAAAATCATTGACGCAAACAGCAGGGCGCGCAGCGAGAAACGCAAACGGGCGCGTAATATTTTATGGAGACAGCATTACCAAAAGTATGCAACGCACCATTGATGAAACCAATAGACGCCGCGAAAAACAAATCAAATACAATACCGAGCACAATATTACCCCAACAACAGTGGTTAAGAGCATAGAACAGGTAATGGCACAGGGCTCGGTATTAGATATCAAGGGTTACACGCTTAATAATATGAATGTGCGTACCACAGATGAAATAAACGTGTTGGCAGAGGATAGTACAAAGTATAGTGAATATAAAACCATCCCACAATTAGAAAAAGCCATAAAGGATACCAAAAAACAAATGGATAAATTTGCAAAAGCGATGGATTTTATGGAGGCAGCCAAAACTAGAGACGAAATGTTTTTGCTAGAGGCGCTGTTAGAAAAAATGAAAACAGCAATCTAATTTTTGCCCCGTGTAAATTCAAATTTGCAAACCAAAAGATTTATTAAAAATGTCTGAAATTTTTCAATCAATTTATAGTGGATTAATCCAAACTAGCTGGATAGAGGCAGTGGCGGTGATAGCGGGCATTGTATCGGTTTGGTATAGCAGAAAAGAAAACATATTGGTTTTTCCAACAGGATTAGTGAACACCACCCTTTATATTTATTTAAGTTATAAGGGGCATTTATTGGGAGAGGCAAGCGTAAATTTATATTATACCATCATGAGTATTTATGGCTGGTATTTGTGGACCCGAAAAAAGGAAGACAAAACACTAGCATTACAAATTACAAACAGTAATATCCGCGAATGGTTACAACAACTTGGTTTTTTCGCCACCTTTTATATTGTTATTTATGCGGCACTTTCTTTTGCTAAAACAGCATTTGCACCCGAAGCCATTCCTTGGGCAGATGCCTTCGCAAGCGCGACCGCCTATACGGGCATGTGGTTAATGGCCAAGAAAAAGGTGGAGAGTTGGATTTGGTGGATTCTCACCAACATTGCATCCATCCCCTTATATTTCATAAAAGGATACGCATTTACAAGTGTTCAGTTTTTAATTTTATTAATTTTAGCTATCGCGGGCTGGATGTCTTGGAAAGAAAAAGCAAAAAATGAAGCAAATTAAAAAAATTGTAATAATTGGACCCGAGTCCACCGGCAAGTCCACCCTTTGTGAAGCCCTAGCAAATCATTATAATACCGTGTGGTGTCCAGAATATGCGCGCCAATACTTATCTGAAAACGGAACCGACTACAATTATGAAAATTTATTAACCATTGCGAAAGGTCAACTTGCTGGCGAAGACGCAGGTGTGGAAAAGGCCACCAACTTGTTAATAATAGACACAGACATGTATGTGATGAAAGTGTGGTGTGAATATGTGTTTAATAACTGCCACCCATTTATTTTAGAAAAAATAAATGAAAGAGAATATGACGCATATTTACTTTGTGATATAGATTTACCTTGGACGCCAGACGAAATGAGAGAATACCCTAATGAGCAACCACGCAAGGAGTTATTTACAATTTATAAAGAGCTTCTTATCAATCAGAATACCCCATGGGGAATTGTAAGCGGCGTTGGCGCGCAGAGAACAGAAAACGCAATTGCGTTAATTGAAAAATTAATTAGATAGATTATTTTTCCTTTAAAAGAGCACTAATATCCTCGTCGGTTTCAATATTATTCATCTCTCTTAATATTTGTGGATAACGCCATGCCACCCGCTTTGTCATGGGTACCGCAGTAAATAATTTTGGATTTGGAAAACCCGCAACAATCATTGCAGCCTCGGAGCGTGTTAAATTTTTTGCAGGTTTGTGAAAATAATATTGTGAAGCCGCCTCCACCCCAAAGCAACCCGGGCCCGTTTCAATAACGTTTAAATACACTTCTAAAATTCTTTTTTTACCCCATATAAGTTCAATTAAAAAAGTAAAATAGAATTCGGGAATTTTTCTAATGTATTTATCATAGCTACCGCCCTGCCACAAAAAAACATTTTTTGCGGTTTGCTGAGAAATCGTACTAGCACCACCCCCAAATGGAATTTTTGATTTTTTGTTTTTCTTTTTGGGGTGTAAGCTTTTCTCCATGGCATCCCAATCAAAACCACTGTGGTCTGTGAAGGATTGATCTTCACTAGCCAACGCGGCTAATTTAATATTATAGCCCATTTCGTCCCAGCCAACATAATCACGCCTAAGGCCCAAACCAAATGCATTGGTTATTTGTGTAATGGTTATGGGTGGTGTTATAATTTTTATAAGCAACACATACACCAAAGAACTAATAAATAAGAATAAAAAAAATCGAAATAATTTTTTAAGCACAGCGGTAATTATATGATTTCAACACTATACCTTTTACCAATAGGCCTGTATGAAGGATGTGTTTTGCGTTGTAAATTTCCGATTATCCACGCCACAATGCCCCCAGCAATTTGTGGCAAATTGCGGTTACTAAATATGGGGTCTTTTTTAATAATTGAGTTAGAAATATTTAATCCAGCATATAGTGGACCCGCAACCTGTAATAATACGCCATTGGTGAATACGCTTGTGTAGTGACCCTTTTCTTGTGCAAAGCCAATTATTTCTTTCACATGAATTTTTAGGGAACCAAGTTTTAAAGTGTCTTCTGCATAGGTTCCAAACGAGGTCATGATGGGCTGTATTGCAAATTGATTTATTTGTATGGTGTCTCCTTTTATAAAATCCACATAGCCCGTAATCCATTGCTGGTTAATAAATTTGAATTTTATATAGCTTCCGCCTGTAAAAGAGCGCACAATAACACCCCTTTCTTTTAGTGCCAAAAGCTGACCCCCTTGTGCACTTGCTGCCCCCGCCAACAAAAACAGCATTAATATTAATAAGGTTAATTTTTTCACAGTACAATTTACTAACTAATTTTTATATAAATATTTCTATCCCTCAATGGATATAATTAAAATGTTAAAAAACAGCAAACAATTTTACCTCAACCCGGTTTGCACCTCCGTTAATAATTTATAGCACTATAAAACAAGGCGGCGCTAAAAATTAAAATAATAATTCCAGCAATGCGATTCACCCAAAGTAAAATTTTATCTGTTAGCCTTGGCCTTAATCTTCCCGCCAAAGCCACCTTCGCCAAATCGGAAAGCAATACAAATAATAAGCAGGTACCAAAAACCAGTAGTTTATAATAAAGCGGATTACTTACTTCCGCTGCGCTAGTTCCAATAGCGGCAGTCCAAGCAAACCAAAATAAAAAAACATTCGGATTAAGTGTGTTCATCAAAAACCCAGCAACAAAGATGCCCACGAGGCCCCTTTTGCTTATTTGTTTTTCGCCCGCTTCTGCGTCTTTATCAATAGATATCTTTTTAAAAAATAAAGTATATAAACCCATTAATAATAAAAACCCAGCACCCACGAGCGCAATGGTTGATTTGTGTTCAAGAACAAGGGTAAACAATTGTGTAAATAAATTGCATATCAATAACAACGAAATATCGCTTGCCGAAACGCCCGCTACAAAAAGGTATCCCGCCCGCTTACCATTGGTTAAGCTCTGTTTTAAAATGGCAAAAATAACCGGTCCAATCGAAATGCTTAATATGATTCCGAGCAACAAACCCTTTGTAATAGGAGCAATCATATTATTGTTTTGAAATGAAATTTTTCCAATCGGATAAAAGGCTACCTTTTATAACCCTGGGAAATTTGTGTTGCCCACCTATCTTTCCTTTGCTTTCTAAAAATGATAGAAATGTTTTTTCTGGTAACAAAGTAATGCGTACTTCTTTTAGTGCGCTTTTTCTTTCCACAGCATAATCATCGTTTAGCAAAACCAATTGCGCATCAATTTTTTGAATTAATTGCTGCTCATCTATTTTGTGATCACAGGCAACATACCAATGGTGCGCAAAAAAAGTTCCCGCAGGCTCTCCTGTTACACAATATTCGGGAATAGAAACATTCAAATCTTGTGCCACCAATTGTATCGCCTTGTTCATATTATCTACGCTTAAGTGTTCTCCAACAAGACTCAAGAAATGTTTTGTCCTTCCTGTTATAATTATTTCTGCCCTATCTTTATCTGTAAACCTAACCGTATCACCAATTAAATAACGCCAAGCACCCGCCACTGTACTAATTAAAATAGCATAGTCTTTTCCCTCTTCCACCTCGTGTATCATAAGGGTTTGCGGAGATGCAATCATTTCTCCATTTTCATCGAAATTGTTTTCATCAAAGGGAACAAACTCAAAAAAGATATGTTGATTAAACGAAAGGCGCATGCCCAATCCATTTTGTTTATCCTGCCAAGCCAAGAAACCCTCACTTGCTAAATACGTTTCAACATATTGTATTGGCTTTCCTAGTAATTTTTCAAAACCGTGTTTATAGGGTTCAAAACTAACCCCACCATGAACAAAAAAAGCAAGATTGGGCCACATTTCATGAATATTATTTAAACCATAACGCTCAATAACCATTTCTATACACATTTGTATCCAAGCGGGCACCCCAACAATAAAACCAATGTCCCAGTTGGGTGCTTTTTCTACAATTTCTTTTAGCTTTTTATTCCAATCTTTTTCTTTAGCAATTTTTTTTCCTGGTTTGTAAAAAGGCTGAAACCAAAAAGGTGCTTTTTTGGCTGTAATGCCGCTCAGGTCTCCTGCATAATAACCCGGGCCCTTTTGTAAGTCGGTGCTTCCCCCAAGGGTTAACCACCCCTTGCTTATACTTGCAAGCGGAACATCTTTATAATTAAACAAACTAATAAGCTGTTTAATCATAATAATTTTGTTTCCTTTTAAAAGATCGTTGGTAACGGGAATGTATTTACTTGCCGACTCGCTCGTGCCACTACTTAATGCAAAAAACTTAATTTTTCCAGGCCAACATATATCTGCCTCACCCTCCAAAGACCTTTTCCACCATTCATTATAAATTTTATTATAAGAATATACGGGTACTTTTTGTTGAAACAGTTTGCCCACCCGCTTGCTTTGTAAAATTTGTTCGAATCCAAAGGCTTGCCCAAAAGCAGTATATCGCGCCCTACGTAATAACTTTTTAAGCACACGTAGTTGAGATCTTTGAGGACTTCTTTGTGGAAGCCCTAAAGCGTTGTTCAGGTTTTTTGGCAAGTTAATCTCGAAAATCGGCATCTACAAAATCGGTTTATTATTCTTTAAGATTATATACAAAAATAGGAATGTTATTCCACCAAACGAAGTTACTTTTGTGACATGATAAAAAACACGTTATTAAAGGCTATTGATGCTGGTGCTGCAGAACTGAGACGTTATTTTAATGGAAGCTTTAACATATCAAGCAAGGGAAGCATTAATGATTTGGTAACAGACGCCGATCACGCTTCTGAAAAAGCAATTATTAAAATTATTCAAGACAAACACCCGGATCATTTTATTTTAAGTGAGGAAACTGGCTCGGTTCAAACAGATTCAACGATAAAGTGGATTATTGATCCCATTGATGGCACCATTAACTTTGCAAACGGCATTCCTATTTGCTGTGTAAGTATTGGGGTTGAAGAAAAAGGAGAAGTGATCATGGGCGCAGTGTTTAATCCTTTTATGAACGAATTGTTTTTTGCCGAAAAAGGCAAGGGCGCCACACTTAATGAAAAACCAATTAGGGTAAGCGATAAGGATAATTTATTAACCAGCTGTTTGGTAACAGGATTTCCATATCAATATTTAGATACACCCAACGGACCATTGGAAGTTTTTGAAAAATTAATACGAAAGTCTATTCCAGTGAGAAGACTAGGAAGTGCTGCATTAGATTTGTGTTGGACGGCGGCGGGTAGGTTTGATGGTTTTTACGAACACAAGCTGCAAGCCTGGGACAGTGCAGCTGGATACCTCATTGTGCAAGAGGCGGGTGGCGTGGTGACCGATTTAAAAGGCGAAAAATTTAATCCATACCAACCCGGCATTATTGCTAGTAATGGAAAAATTCACGATCAATTATTGGCCTTGATGAAAGGCGGAAACCTATAAAAAATAGTATGGAAGAAAGAACCGAAATAGAAAAATTGGGTGAGTTTGGTTTAATAGACCACCTTACTCAAAACTTTGAAACATTTAATGCATCCACTACCTTATCAATAGGAGATGATGCGGCTGTGATTGATCATTTTGGAAAGCAAACAGTAATCACAACCGATTTATTGGTGGAGGGTGTTCATTTTGATTTAATGTATACACCACTAAAACACCTTGGATATAAATCGGTAATTGTGAACCTTAGCGACATTTATGCAATGAACGCGCAACCCACACAAATCACCATGAGCCTTGCTTTCAGCAACCGCTTTAGCTTAGAGGCGCTAGAAGAATTTTATTTGGGCGTGCAAATTGCTTGTGAAAAATATGGAGTAGACTTAATTGGGGGTGATACCTCTACTTCACAAAAAGGTTTGGTTATTTCGGTTACTGCCATAGGAGAAGTGTCACCAGATACTTATGTAAAAAGAAGCACAGCAGAGAGCGGAGATTTAATTTGTGTTTCCGGTGATTTAGGTGCTGCGTTTTTGGGATTGACTTTAATGGAGCGAGAGAAAAAAATATTTTTAGAAAATCCGCAAGTGCAACCCACATTAGAAAACGAAGATTATATCGTTGGAAGATTGTTAAAACCCGAAGCAAGAAAAGACATTGTTGATTATTTAGCTAATCAAGAAATTATACCCACCTCAATGATGGATGTAAGCGATGGGTTGAGTAGCGATATATTACATATTTGTAAACAAAGCAAGTTGGGATGTAGAATTTATGAAGAAAAAATTCCACTAAATGAAGCAACCAAAGCAGCAGCTTTCAAGTTTGGACTAGATCCAACTGTTTGTGCACTTAACGGTGGAGAAGATTATGAATTACTATTTACCATGAAGCAGTCCGACTATGATAAAATCACATTACAAGAGGACATTAGTGTGATTGGTTATATGTGTGATTTAGAAGAGGGCACAAAAATTATTACAAAGGGCAACAATGTGTTTGATATTAGTGCACAAGGCTGGAATGCATTTACAAAATAGCTGCGCGCGAATTTTTGAGTAAAGTAATTATATAAACTAGCTCACCACCATCTTTAATAATTGTCGATCTGCACTCATACAAAGCAGATCGGCATTTTCATTTATACCAATCTGTGAACTGATTCCCGCAATGTTCATTACCTTGGCCGGATACACACTACACATTCTAATGGCCTCACCTAAGTCGATACCCACTTCGTTCACCAAATTATTGATTGATTTTAACTGCGTTAAGGCAGAACCACTCAGGGTTCCGTGAGATTCATATTTATCCCCGTTCAAAACATGTTGATATAAACCCGAAGTTGTGGTGGTTACCGCATCGGTTATACAAAACAAACGATCGCCCATAATTTGCTTTGCAATTTTTATAGCATTAAAATCAACATGGTACCCATCCGCAACCAAACTACACATAGCACGCTTATGATTAAATAGCGCTCCAACCATACCAGGAGCCCTGTGTTGAAAAGCACTCATGGCATTAAACAAATGTGTAGCAACGCGAATATTTTTATTAAAAAATGATGAAGCCACTTCATAAGTGGAATTACTATGTCCTGCCGAAACTACAATTCCGCAGGATTGAATTAAATCAATAATTTCATCTGTACAAACCTCTGGTGCCAAGGTTATCATACTAATCCACTCTTTACCATATGTTAATAAATCTTGTACTTCTTGTAAACTAGGACTATGCAATACAGTTTCTTGATGTGCCCCCTTTTTAGCAACGTTAATCCAGGGCCCTTCAATATGTAATCCAATACAACCCTTGCCACCATTGGATTTATAATCCCTTACAGCATCAATTGCTTTATAAATAACCTCGTTGGTTTGAGAAGCAATAGTGGGCTGGAAATAGGCGGCACCACCCCTTAAACAATATTGATATGTTTTTTCAATACAATCCGCATCGGGAAATTCAGACAACAATTTTCCCTCCGCTCCATAAATTTGTAAATCAATTAATGCAGGAACAATTAAAGGAAAAGCATTTTTGTGATCATAGCCCTCCTTGCTAATGCCAACCACTTTTCCATTATTCACTTCAACGGTAACCTCGGCAATCCAATCTTTACCAGTAAACAATTCTTGTGCAGCGTAAAATTCCGACATTGTATTTTTTTAAATTAATTATAAAATAGTGAAATCATCTGCATCTTTCCAAAATGGAAATTGCGCGCGCGCATTGTTCACCTCTTCTTTTTGCAAACGAATGTGAAAAATATCTTCTTCCTTTGCGCAGTGATATAAAATTTCTCCCAAGGGCCCCACTATCATTGAGTCTCCGCTGTGTGTAATATTGTTTCCATCCAACCCCACTCTGTTAACACCAATGGTGAAGCATTGGTTTTCGATGGCACGCGCAGTTAATAATGTTTTCCAAGCGTGACTTCTTTTTTCGGGCCAATTGGCCACATACAATAATACATCAAACTCTTTTTCTGTTTCCTCATTTAATTGTTGTCGTGACCAAACAGGAAAACGTAGATCATAACAAATTTGCAAATTAATTTTCCAACCCTTTACACTAGCTATGAGTCGTTTATTTCCTGGCGTATAGTGTTGGTCCTCTCCGGCATATGCAAACAAGTGTCGTTTGTCATAATATCCCAATTCGCCATTGGGCAACATCCAAATTAAACGGTTGTAATAATTTCCACCTTCTTCAATAATTAGCGATCCTGTTATAATAGCCCTTTTTTCTGCAGACAATCTGCGCATCCAATCAACGGTGGGTCCATCCATTGTTTCACCCATTTTTTCAGGTTGCATACTAAATCCGGTATTAAACATTTCCGGCAGCACAATAATTTCGGTGGGTGCTTGAATAGATCTAATTTTTTGAGCCAATTTATCCAGGTTGGCCCCCTTGTCCTCCCAAAATAAGGAGCTTTGAATAATAGTAAAATGTAATGAAGACAATTTGTTGTGTTTTCTTTGTGTATTAAAGATACAAAAACCCTGCAAGAAGCATATTAGGCGCTAGGCTTGTATAGTTTTTGCAAAATTGGTTGAATTAGCGCCGGCTCGAAGCCCCTTTGATGTAAAAAGGCCTGTGTTTTAGCCATTCTGTTAATGCCTCTTTCTCCTTTTAAGCTATTCCATTTTTTGGTAGCAAGGTCTAAGAGCTTAGCGCGATAATCATCCTCGTCAATGGATTTTAGTGCCATTTTAATATTAAAGGCACTTACTTTTTTTTGATAAAGGGCATGATTTATTTTTAATTTCCCCCAGCCCTTAATTCTAAAATGCCCCCCGGCAAATGACATGGCAAATCGCTCCTCGTTTAAAAAATTTTCAGAGATTAAATCGGCAATAATTTCTTCCACTTCTGGTTTGGTCATACCTAATTCATATAGCCTATCCCTCACCTCTTGTTGCGCCCTTTCTTGATAGGCACAAAAATGACGAATGCTTAGTATAGCTTGCTCTTTGCCGACTCTGTTTTTTTTCATCTATGTCAATAAGTAGTGCTAAAATAGCTTTTTAATCTTAACATTTTACATTAGGTTTGCTCTAGTTAAAATAACTGAAAATTTACAAAAGCCAAACAACAAAAATTCTATGAAATTTATTGTTTCTTCCTCCTCTCTCTTAAAACACCTTCAACAAATTTCTGGTGTTATTAATACCAATACTGTATTACCCATTTTAGAAGATTTTTTATTTGAAATAGAAGATAAAAAATTAAATATTGTTGCAACCGATTTAGAAACGGTAATGCGTGTTCAAATGGAAGTGGAGAGCAAGGCGAATGGCCGTGTTTGTATTCCAGCAAAAATTTTAATTGATTCTTTAAAAAATATCGCTGACCAACCACTCACATTTAACATTGATAAAAATTACGCAGTAGAAATTACCAGCGACAATGGTAAATACAAGGTGATGGGCGAGAATCCAGATAATTTTCCAAAAGAGCCTACAGCCGATGATACATCTGGCTTTAAGATGACGAGCACTGGTCTTTTAACAGCCATCAATAAAACCTTATTTGCAGTAAGTGGTGATGATTTGCGTCCTGCAATGACTGGCGTGTTTTTTGAATTGTCAAAAGACAGCGTTCAATTTGTTGCAACCGATGCACACCGCTTAGTACGCTATAAAAGAACCGATGCAAAAGCAACACAAAATGCAAGTTTCATTGTTCCTAAAAAGCCATTGAACTTATTAAAGAATGCTTTGCCCGACAACGACGATCCTATTACTATAAGTTATAATAACAATCACCTTTTTGTTGATCATGGGTCAACACAATTAATTTGTAGATTGATTGATGCGCGTTTCCCCGATTATAAAGTAGTAATCCCTTCCGATAATCCTTATCGCTTAACAGTGAATAAGCATGATTTTCAAAATGCATTACGCCGCGTAAATGTATTTAGTAATAAGAGCACGAACCAGGTGGCTTTAAATATTACTGGCAATGAATTACAAATGGCTGCACAGGATATTGACTTTAGCTTTGAAGGAAACGAGCGTATGAGTTGTGAATACCAAGGAGAGGATATTCAAATTGCATTTAATGCAAAATTTTTAATTGAAATGTTGAATGCCGCAGACACTGATGATGTATATTTAGAATTATCAACTCCAAGCAAAGCGGGTTTAATTAAACCATCAGAGCAGGCGCCAGGTGAAGATCTTTTAATGCTAGTAATGCCATTAATGTTAAACAGTTAATTGGCCTCAAAATTATAAGTGTAATCCGTACCTATAAAAACAACCGAAACCCGATTTCTACATAAGAACATCGGGTTTTTTATTTACATTTATGTACTAAAAACAAAAGCATGCTTGAAACCATTCAAAATTATTTTTCAACCATTCCAAGTCTTCACCGTGCCCTATTGTTGGCGGGGGGAATTACCTTTTTTTGGTTGGTGGAAATTGCACTGCCGCTTTTTAATTTTAAGTATAGCAAATTTAAACATGCTGGGATTAATTTATTTTTCACCTTCACCACCATAGTTATCAATTTTGGATTTGCGCTTATTATGGTAAAGGCAAGTGATTGGACGGTGGCAGAAAATTTTGGATTGCTTCATTTGGTTCAACTTTCTCCTTGGGTTGAAGCGATAGCCGGCTTGTTGTTGTTGGATTTTATAGGCGCTTATTTGGTGCACATGATAGAGCATAAAGTAAAATTTTTGTGGAAATTTCATATGGTACATCATGCGGATACGCATGTTGATACTACAACGGGCAATAGACATCATCCAGGAGAGTCGGTGGTTAGGGCTGTGTTTGCTATACTTGCGGTATTCATTTTAGGAACTCCTATGTGGATGGTGATGTTGTATCAAAGCCTAAGCGTAGTGCTAACACAATTTAATCATGCGAATATTCGTATTCCAAAATGGTTTGATAAAACATTTGGATACATTATCGTTTCCCCAAATATGCATAGAGTACACCATCATATTACGCGCCCACAAACAGATAGCAATTATGGAAATATTTTTTCATTTTGGGATCGTCTTTTGGGAACATATAATGATACGCCCATGGAACAAATAGTTTATGGATTAGATGTGTTGGATAATTCAAAAGACGAATCATTGGCCTATCAATTAAAAGCGCCATTTGATAAAACAATCAAATCAGATTATTAAGTATGAGTAAAATTGGTGCATTTATTCCTGCACGTTATGCCGCTACAAGATTTCCTGCCAAGCTAATGCAAATGTTGGGCGATAAAACGGTGATAAGACATACCTATGACAACACATTGGCTACAGGATTATTTGATGAAGTGTATGTAGTAACAGATAGTGAGATAATTTTTAATGAAATTGTGCAGCATGGAGGTAAAGCCATAATGAGCAAACGCTCACACGAAAGTGGTTCCGATAGAATTGCGGAAGCGATAGTTGATTTAGATATTGATATAGTAGTGAATGTTCAGGGTGATGAGCCTTTTGTAAAAAAAGAACCGCTACAAAAAGTAATTGATGTTTTTTCGGATGAAAGTGTGCAGGTTTCCTCTTTAATGCAGGTATTAACCAGTAGCGAACTCATACAAGACCCTAATTATGTAAAAGTTGCTGTGGACATTAACAACAATGCTTTGTTTTTTTCGCGCAGCGTAATTCCTTATCCAAGAGATAAAGAGGCCGCTACCAAATATTATGAACATATTGGTGTGTACGCATTTAAAAAACAAGCCTTGCTCAATTTTACGAATTGGTCCATGTCACCCCTAGAATCGGCAGAAAAAATTGAATGCCTTCGTTATTTAGAAAATGGTGTTCCCATTCGCATGGTGGTTACCGAATACATGGGGATAGAAATTGATACCCCCGAAGATTTAATAAAAGCCGCCGCTTTATTAAAATAAACACCTAGTATATAAAAAACTATCCCTAATTAATAATTGCAAAAACAAATTTAATGAACAAAGGAAAATTATTTCAATCCACTGTTGTAGCTGCATTAGCGGGTTTTATATTTGGTTTTGATATGGTGGTAATATCTGGTGCGGATAAACCCATTCAAACACTATGGAACACAACACCACTTTTTCATGGCTTCTTTATTATGTCCATGGCATTATGGGGAACCGTGATTGGTTCTGTTTTTGCGGGAGCCCCTACCGAAAAGTATGGTCGCAAGAAAGTATTAATTTGGTTGGGTGTTATGTTTATTGCATCAGCAATTGGTTCGGCATTGGCACAAGATCCTTATACATTTTCTTTCTTTAGATTAATTGGAGGCATTGCCATTGGTATTTCCTCGGTGGCGGCACCCACCTATATTTCTGAAATCTCAAATAAAAATAATAGAGGCAAGCTAGTAGGTATGTATCAGTTTAATATTGTATTTGGAATTTTAATTGCTTATTTATCAAATTATTTTTTAGCCGGCTTTGGAGGTGATAATGATTGGAGATGGATGTTGGCCGTATTGTTGATTCCATCGGTTATATACACTTTAATGACATTGGGTTTACCCGAAAGTCCAAGATGGTTATTATCTGTTAAAAATGATGAAGCAGCAGCAAGAAATACGTTATTACAAATAGGTGTAGAAAATATTAACGAAACCATTCAAGAGATAAACACCTCTAACGAACAAGAAAAAGCACACGGCGCTGTTGCGCTTTTTACCAAACAACATACCAAAATTATTTCTATCGCCTTTTTTGTAGCTTTTTTTAATCAAGCATCTGGTATTAATTTTCTTTTATATTATGCCCCTAGAATTTTAGAAGAGGCTGGTTTTCCAAAAGACAATTCTTTATTAAGTTCTATTTCATTAGGCATGATGAATTTGGTTTTTACTTTTGTGGGTTTGTGGCTGATAGATCGCATTGGTCGCAAAACCCTATTAATTATAGGTTCTTTCGGATACATCATTAGTTTATCAATGGTGGCCTACGGATTTGTAGCCGGAGGCGCACCCGCATTTATGCTTTCTTTTTTATTGTTATTTATTGCATCACATGCCATTGGCCAGGGTGCAGTAATTTGGGTACTGATATCAGAAATTTTTCCAACACCCATTAGAGCAAAAGGCCAAGCATTTGGCGCGAGTATCCATTGGATATTTGCAGCGCTCATTACGCTTATTACACCCGTGTTTTTAGACAAGGACAATGGAATTTTTAAAGAAAATCCTTGGCCGATATTTGTATTTTTTGCGGTGATGATGGCTTTACAATTAGTTTGGATATTGACAAAAGTGCCTGAAACAAAAGGCGTATCTTTGGAGGACCTACAAAAGAAATTAGTACAATAAATTTATTTTATGCAGTTCCGCAATTTTAAAATGGTCGACTATGTGGTATATGGTCGCGGTGCGTTCAATCAGTTAGATGAAATATTAGCGCCTCGTCGTAAAGGCGACTTTCCAATGATATTTTTCTTGGATCATTTTTTCGCGGGGAAGCCATTGGCATCAAGAATTCCATTAAGAGGAAAAGATAAGATAGTGTATGTTGATGTTACACACGAACCCAAAACAACACAGGTGGATGCTATAGCTGAATCGTTAAAAGCAGAATTTGGTGCAGTAAGTGGTATTATTGGAATTGGTGGGGGTTCGGCCATGGATTTAGCAAAAGCGGTTTCTTTAATGATGACCAATCCAGGCTCTTCTGCAGACTATCAAGGATGGGACTTGGTGAAACAAGCCGGTGTTTACAAAGTAGGAATTCCCACTTTGAGTGGAACAGGAGCTGAAGTGAGCCGCACAACCGTGTTAACGGGTCCGGTGCGCAAGTTGGGTATGAACTCCGACTTCACACCATTTGATCAAATTGTATTGGACCCTGAATTAACACAGAACGCACCAGCGAATCAACGTTTTTATACCGGCATGGATTGTTATATTCATTGCATTGAAAGCCTAGAGGGTACTTTTTTAAATGAGTTCAGTAAAAGTTATGGCGAAAAAGCACTGGAACTATGTCGTAAAGTATTTGTAGAAAAAGACAAATGGGATGACGAGTGTGATGATCAATTAATGATGGCTTCTTATGCTGGTGGTATGAGTATTGCTTACAGCCAAGTGGGTGTAGCGCATGCGGTAAGTTATGGCTTAAGCTTTTTATTGGGCACCAAACACGGAATCGGAAATTGTATTGTAATGAATCATTTGGAAGAATATTATCCAGCAGGTGTGAAAGAATTTAAATACATGGTAGAGAAAAACAATATTGACATACCTACTGGAATTTGTGCAAACTTAACCGAAGATCAATTTGATGCAATGATTAATGTATCCTTGGGAATGAAACCTTTATGGGAAAATGCATTAGGAAAAGATTGGGAAAAAATAATGACGCGCGAAAAGTTAAGAGCGCTTTACGGAAAATTATAAACCGAATCAACTAAATATATACTGTGCTAAAATCTAAATATATATTTATAAAAATGCTTGTATTACTAATAAGCATTTTTGCAATGAATAAAAATATAGAAGCACAAGCAAAAAATGATAAACAATTTTTTGAACCCCGAAATTTAATGCAAATCGGGGTTTATTATTATCCCGAACAGTGGCCTGAAAGTCAATGGGAAAGGGACATACAAAACATCAAACAATTGGGATTTGAATTTACTCATTTTGCCGATTTTGCTTGGACGTATTTGCAACCACAAGAGGGAGTATATGATTTTACCTGGCTAGACAAAGCAATTTCCATTGCTGAAAAAAACGGACTCAAAATAATTTTATGTACACCTACTGCAGCAGCGCCCGTTTGGTTGGGAGAAAAATATCCAGAAATTTATTTGGTTGACGAAAATGGTGTTAGAAGAAAATACGGAAACAGAGCCGATCATTCAATCGCCAGTAAGGTATATCAAAAATATGCGTATGCGATGGCAGCAGCCTTGGCAAAAAAATATGGACAGCATCCTGCAATTATGGGTTGGCAATTAGACAACGAGCCCAATGCATTTGCCGATTATAGTCCGTCCTCAACGGTTGCTTTTCAACAATGGCTAGAAAAAAAATATGTACATATAGACAGCCTTAACAAAGCATGGGTGGGTAGTTTTTGGAGCACACGCTATAATAACTTTAGTCAAATAGTAATTCCGAATACAAAAATTTATGCTGAAGACAAATTAAGCCCACACGCAGTATTAGACTTTAAAAGATTTACTGCTGCGACCACCGCAGATTTTATCAATCAACAAGCAGACACCCTAAGAAAATATATAGCACCCAATCAGTGGGTGACTACTAATTATACCAATGTTGGTTATGATGTAGATCCTCGTTTAACCACTCAATTAGATTTTCCCAGCTTTACTATGTATCCTGTTAATGGATCCAATTTATGGGGTAGTACTTTTAGAACCGGCGCCCCATTTAGATTGGTGGAAGCCAATGATTATTACCGACCCATCGCTAAAACAACCGGTATAATGGAGTTGCAGCCTGGACAAGTAAACTGGGCCAGTACAAATCCACAACCCCTACCCGGCACAATTCATATGTGGTTAATGCAGGCTTTTGGTGGTGGTAATTCTTTTGTATGCACCTATAGATACCGACACCCACTAGGAAGTAGTGAAATGTATCATGAAGGTATAGTAGGAACAGATGGTATAACCTTAAGCCAAGGTGGAAAAGAGTTTGTTCAAGCTATAAAGGATATTAATAAATTAAGGTCCATGTATAATACAGCAGATACCATTCCTGTTGCATTACTAAAACGGAAGACTGCTTTTTTATGGTCACACGATAACTTATGGGATTTAGAAAATCAAAAACAAACCAGCGAATGGAATACCTGGTTGCTGCGAAACCACTACACTGCTGCTGTAAAATCTGCAGCCGCACCAATGGATTTTATTTCAGAAAATGAAGATTTTTCAAAATATCCATTTATTGTTGCGCCAGCGTATGCATTAGTTTCAGATAGCCTTGTTCGTAAGTGGACGGCATATGTAAATGCAGGCGGTCATTTAATTTTGTCCTGTAGAACTGGTCAAAAAAACAAATCAGGACAATTTTTTGAAACAGCATTAGCGGGCCCCATTCAAAATTTAATTGGAGTGAGTGTTGAATTTAATGACATGCTTGTATCGCCCGAGAAAGGAGCTGTTAAGTTAGATAATAATATATTTGAATGGACTACCTGGGCCGAAATATTAAAACCCCAAAAAGGCACCCTTACACTTGCTACTTACGATAATCAATTTTATAAAGGAAGTGCAGCGGTTACAACAAGAACATTGGGAAGGGGAACGGTCACTTATATTGGTGTTGCAAGTGCAGATGGTGCTTTAGAAAAGCAAATCATAAGAAAAGTATATCAATCCGCAGGGGTCCCAATCGAAAATCTTCCCAAAGGTGTTTATATTGAATGGAGAGATGGATTTTATGTTGGCGTTAATTATGCGCAACCTAGTTATGCGTTTCAATTGAAGGAGCGTGCTAAAATATTAGTGGGGTCACAACCACTAAAACAAGGCCAGGTTTTGATATGGAAATAAAGACTTTATATTTGTAATCAAACCCTTTAAATGCAGTTTACTGAATCTGAGATAGCTCATTACTTACAATTCCATTTTAATTTAAGTGGAACAATTAAAACATTGGAGGGTTATGATGAGCTTAATTTTTTATTAACCACTTCTAATCAAAAAAAGTATATTGTTAAGGTTGCAAATACAACGCATGTATTTTCTTTTATTGAAGCACAGGCCGATATTTTATTACATTTAAGTAAAACACCACTGGCTTCCCACTTCCAACAAAATGTTTTAAATTCTCAAAATGCGGCTATCACATATTTTTCCAAAGAGGGCAAGAATTATTGCATTAGGGTACTAAATTTTTTAGAAGGCATATTTTGGCATGAATTAAAAAATCATTCTTCTACATTATTGCATTCATTGGGTAATTTTTTAGGAAGGATGGATAGGGCGTTGGAAAATTTTTCAAATCCTTCCATGCACAGAGAATATACCTGGGATATTTCAACTACACTTAATGCTAGGCATCAATTAGATGCCATTCAAGATCCCGAAAAAAGAAGAATGGTGGGCTATTTTATGCAACAATTTGAAACGATTGTAACCCCACAAATTTTTGGTTTACGAAAAGGATATGTGCACAACGATGCCAATGACTACAATGTTCTAATTAATGATGATAGGGTTGCCGGCTTAATAGACTTTGGTGATATGGTATATACTGCTATCATTAATAATGTTGCTGTTGCCTGTACCTATGCAATGCTAGATCAAGCAGATCCTATAGCGGTCGCTTGTTTAGTAGTAAAAGGATATCATGAACAAAATTCACTAGCCGAAAAAGAACTCGAACTTTTATATTATTTAATTGCCGGAAGATTATGCATAAGCCTTACACAATCGGCGTATAATGCAAGTTTAGAAAGCGCCAATGAGCATCATTTTATTACCATGCGTCCAGCCTGGGATTTAATGTATAAGTTGATACAAGTAAATCCATTGTTTGCGGAAGACATGTTCAAAAAATCATGTGGTTATAAAGGCATTATCCACGAAAATGCACATCATACATTATTGACTGATCGAAAAAATTTCATCGGAAAAAATTTAAGTATCAGTTATGAACAACCTATTAAGATTGTACAGGGTGCATTGCAATATTTATATGATGATCGGGGTAAAACCTATATTGACTGTGTAAACAATCCATCACATGTGGGTCATGCGCATCCGGTATTGGTAAAAAAAATGCAAAATCAAATTGCCACCTTAAATACCAACACAAGGTACCTAAGTGATTTAATAGTGGATTATGCAAAGCGATTAACTAAAACACTACCACCTTCATTATGTGTTTGTTATTTTGTAAACTCGGGAAGTGAAGCAAATGATTTAGCCATTCGCATGAGCAGGTGTTATACTGGAGCAGAAGATGTAATTGTGTTGGATCATGCGTATCACGGAACTTCTAGTTTAACAATAGACATTAGTCCTTATAAATTTGATAGCAAAGGGGGCAAGGGTCAAAAACCTTGGGTACACAAAGCGATGAATCCAGATGGCTACAGGGGTCCTTATACTTATCAAGACCCACTAGCAGGAGAAAAGTATGCACAGGATGTGAAACGAATTGTTGATGCATTAGCGCTGCAACAAAAAAAGCCAGCTGCCTTTATATGTGAAAGTTTATTAGGAGTAGGCGGTCAAATGCCGTTGCCTAAAAATTATTTATCCAGTGTATATGAATATATTCGAGCAGCTGGAGGAGTTTGTATCGCCGATGAAGTTCAGGTTGGATTTGGTCGTGTCGGTGAAAAGTTTTGGGCTTTTGAATTACAAGAAGCAATACCAGATATTGTAGTAATGGGCAAGCCCATGGGCAATGGGCATCCTTTAGCAGCGGTGGTGGTGAGTCAAAAAATTGCCGATGCATTTAATAATGGACTTGAATATTTTAATACATATGGAGGCAATCCGGTTTCAATGGCAACCGGCCTAGCGGTATTAGATATAATAGAAAATGAAAACATGCAAGCGCATGCGCTTGAAGTAGGAAATTATTTTATGGAGCAGTTGCGCATTGTGCAAAAACAATTCCCAATCATTGATGATGTAAGAGGACATGGATTATTTATAGGTGCCGAATTGGTAAGAGACCCCGTTGCCAAAACCCCAGCAGTACCAGAAATTGATATTATTGTAAATAAGATGAAGGAGCGTGGCTTTTTATTGAGTACCGACGGCCCATTCCACAATGTATTAAAGATAAAACCACCAATGACTTTTTCTAAAGCCAATGCAAAAAGATTTTGTGAAAATTTAGAATTAGTATTGAAAGAAATGGGAAAATAAAATGGTACTATTTCTTATTTTAAATTTGTTAAATTTTATTTGTAATCAAGCTTCTTCTGTATCTTTGAATAGATTATGAAAAAATTTGTATTGGGAATATTAATGTTGATGACCTTATTTCAACCCTTGGTATCGAGGGCCATGGCAAATAAGGTTGAATCATATCCCAATAATACCCCTTCAAAGGAATATTTTAAAGCTACTCACCACGAAGTTCCAGCAACCTTTTTAGATAATTTTGTTTTTGACGCAGAAGATGAAGACGATCTTTCTGAATTTGATAACCTAGCTAGCCCAGACGCAATAGCAATTCAAACAATCGGACCAGCTTATTTTTATTTCAAACATAATAATGCTCTTGTTTCAATTAGCAATAACGATATACTAACATATGCTAGTAAACCACTCTATATTCTTTGGAGTGTTTTTCGTATTTAATATGCTCACTAGAGGAACAGTTCCTCAATTCACAAAATGATTACCTCATGTAATTGGTAATTGGCGTATTGTCTTCTCATTATTTTTTTCACCATTTTTATTTTATTATGAATCACTTCAAAACCTTGTTGGTTGTTTTGGCTGTTATGAGTATAACTTCCTGCAAATCAAAAAAAGAAACAAAAGAAGCAGTCGGAAAATTTACGGTAACCAATCCCTTATTAATTGACACCTCTTTTAACAAAGAATATGTGGCCGAAATTCAGTCGCTACAAAATGTTGAAGTAAGGGCCAAAGTAAAAGGCTTTATTGAAAAAATTTATGTAGATGAGGGACAAACCGTAAAAGCAGGGCAATTATTGTTTACAATAAGACCAAGAGAATTCGAGGCAGAATTAATGAAGGCAAAAGCCGAAGTTAAAAAAGCTGAGGTAGAATTACAAAACACAAAAGCACTGTCTGACAAAAATATCGTTTCTAAGTCGGAATTAACAATGGCTATTGCAAAATTAGAGGGCGCTAAAGCAGATGAAGCCCTTGCGGAATTAAATTTTAGTTATACCAAAGTGACGGCACCTTTTGACGGGGTTGTTGATAGATTAAAATTTAAAGCAGGCAGTTTAATTGACGAAGGAACCCTTTTAACATCTATTTCCAACAACAAAGAAGTATATGCATATTATAATGTTTCTGAAATAGAATATTTAGATTATAAATCTAATGCATCCAATTCCAAAAAGGCAACACTGATTCTTGCCAACAATCAACCTCACAAATATGAAGGAGAAATTTTAACAGTAGAAAGTGAGTTTGATAAAAATACGGGTAGCATTGCCTTTAGAGCAAAATTTCCAAACCCAGAAAATTTATTAAAACATGGCGAAACGGGACGCGTTCAAATTAAGTTAGATTTAAAGGGTGCTCTTATAATCCCCCAAAAATCTACGTATGAACTTCAGGATAAGGTTTATGTGTATGTTGTAGATAAAAGCAACATCGTAAAATCAAGACTCATTTCTATTAAGCAAAAATTACCAAATATATATATAGTGGATGGTGGTCTTTCTGTAAATGATATTATTATTTACGAAGGAATACAGAGTGCCAAAGAAAACGAAGCCATTCAAACAAATCCTATTTCTGCAAGAGCAGCTTTATCAATTAAATAATTTATATCATGATTAAAAGACTGATAAGCAAGCCCGTTTTTTCTATAGTAATTTCCTTGGTGATTTTATTGTTGGGTGCATTGTCATTACTACAACTCCCCGTATCTCAGTTTCCGTCCATCTCTCCCCCCAAAGTAAATATTGTTGCAGAATATCCGGGTGCAAATGCCGAATTAATGATAAAGGCAGTAGTTATTCCCCTTGAACGTGCTCTTAATGGTATACCTGGTGTAAAATATATTGCTTCAGATGCGGGAAATGATGGCACTTGTTTAATAACAGTGGTATTTAATTTGGGTACCGATCCAAATATTGCAGCAGTGAATGTGCAAAACCGAGTAGCAGCAGTAAACAACAAGCTTCCTCCGCAGGTGGTAAAAGAGGGCATCAAAATATCTCGCGAAGAATCAAACATGTTAATGTATGTGAACCTAACAAGTAAGGACACTTCACTTGGTGTTAATTTTTTATTCAATTTCGCTGACATAAATATATTATCGGAATTAAAAAAAGTTGATGGAGTAGGATATGCAGATATTTTGGGTAACCGAGAATATGCAATGAGAATATGGTTGAGACCCGATAGATTATTGGCATACGATGTTTCGGTGGACGAAGTATTAAAAGCCATTGATGAACAAAATTTAGAAGCAGCTCCAGGTAAAACCGGCGAAAGTTCTGGAAAACAATCACAGGCATTTCAGTATGTTTTAAAATATCCCGGAAGATTCAATACTAAGGAAGGATATGAAAACATCATCATAAAATCAAGTCCAGAAGGCCAAGCATTAAAAATTAAAGATGTTGCGGATGTAGAATTTGGAAGTTCATACTATGATTTATATTCTAAAATGAACGGCAAACCATCTGCTGCAATTATGGTAAAACAATCTTATGGAAGCAATGCCCGTGAGGTTATAAAAAATATAAAACTTAAACTTGAAGAAATAAAACAAACATCTTTTCCACAAGGAATGGATTATGAGTTGAGTTATGACGTATCAAATTTTTTAGATGCATCTATTGAAAAAGTAATACATACATTACTAGAGGCTATTTTATTAGTGGGCATTGTTGTATTTATTTTTTTAGGAGACATAAGGTCTACGTTAATAACGGCTCTCGCTGTCCCCGTAACGCTTATAGGTACTTTTACGTTTATGCAATTTTTTGGTATTAATTTGAATTTGATTACACTTTTTGCTTTGGTATTAGCCATTGGAATTGTTGTTGATAACGCAATTGTTGTAGTAGAAGCGGTTCATGCCAAAATGGAGCTTGATGGCTTAGATCCCAAAACCGCGACCGAACAAGCAATGGATGAAATTACGGGAGCCATTATTGCAATCACGCTTGTTATGGCGGCTGTTTTTATTCCTGCTTCATTTATGTCTGGACCAGTGGGTATATTTTATAAACAGTTTTCGGTTACAATGGCAACCGCTATCGTATTATCGGGGGTGGTTGCACTAACCCTAACACCAGCTTTATGCGCTAAATATTTAAAAAACACACATGGTCTTGATAATCATCCAAATATAATAAACCAATTTATTATCAATTTTAATAATTGGTTCAAGGGCTTACAAGACAAATATAAAAATCTAGTAACCCTCATTATTAATAGAAGGGTAATTACATTTTTTTTATTAATAGGTTTTTGTTTGGGCACCTGGGGAATTAGTAGTAGTGTTCCTACTGGTTTTATCCCCAATGAAGATCAAGGAATGTTTTATTGCTTGATATCTACTCCTCCCGGTTCCACATTAGAAAGAACAGATGCCGTTTTATCTGAAATACAAAAAGTTGCAAATAGTATTGAAGACATACAATCAATATCTACCACTGCAGGCTTTGAAGTGTTAACAGAAGGAACGGGAGCAAATTCAGGAACAGCCCTAATTAACTTAAAAGATTGGAGTAAAAGAAAACACTCTTTAGATGAGATAATGAAAGAATTAGAAGATAAATCGAAAAATATAAAAGGTGCAAACATTGAGTTTTTTCCACCACCAGCTGTGCCGGGATATGGAGCTGCAGGGGGTTTCGAATTAAGATTGTTAGATAAGGCAGGAAGTGGAGATTACAAAAACATGGAAACCGTGAATAAGCAATTTGTCGAAGATTTAAGTAAGCGACCTGAATTAAGTTCTGTATTTGGATTTTACAATGCAAGCTTTCCGCAATATGTTTTAAATGTTGATAATGAAAAAGCACAACAAAAAGGAGTAACTGTAGACAATGCTATGAACACGCTTTCAACTTTAATTGGAGGGTATTATTCTACTAATTTCATAAAGTTTGATAGACAGTACAAGGTAATGGTTCAAGCATTACCTCAGTATAGAAGTAAGCCAGAGGATCTTTTGAATTTATATGTAAAAAATGACAGAGGAGAAATGGTGCCCTATGCAGCGTTTATTACGCTTCAAAAAGTGTATGGATTGGATGAAATAACTCGCCATAATATGTATAATGCCTCAGAGTTAAGTGGCTCGCCAGCCCCAGGATATAGTAGTGGACAAGCTTTAGAAGCTATTAAACAAGTGGCTAAAGAAAAATTACCGAAGGGATTTGGAATTGATTGGGCTGGTATTTCTATTGACGAAGTTGCAAAGGGAAATCAAACGCTATACATATTTATTATTTCATTACTTTTTGTTTACTTAGTTTTATCTGCACAATACGACAGCTTTGTTTTACCATTACCTGTAATTCTTTCTTTACCAACTGGAATTTTTGGTGCTTTCGTATTTCTAAAAATGATTGGATTAGAAAACAATATTTATGCACAGGTTTCAATGGTGATGCTAATTGGAATTCTTGGTAAAAATGCAGTCTTAATTATTGAATTTGCAGTTCAAAAACAAAGAGCAGGCGCCACCAAGCTACAGGCTGCTATTGAAGGAGCCGCTGCAAGACTTAGGCCCATCTTAATGACATCTATTGCATTTGTTGCAGGCTTGATTCCACTAATGATTGCAACGGGCCCCGGAGCTGTTGGCAACAGAACCATTGGCGCAGCAGCAGCAGGCGGTATGATTTTTGGAACTGTATTTGGCGTGATCATAGTTCCTGGCTTGTACTTTTTATTTGCAAAAGTGCCTAAACATACATTAAAGGAAGAAATTTTAGATATTATAAATCATATTGAACATGAATAAAAATTACTTAAAAGTATTTTGTATCATAATATCGGGTTTGATTATAGAAGGTTGTACAACTCCTAAAATAATGGTTGCTAATAAAGCAGCAACCTTACCTGCTTCTTATGCTACTTCAATAGATTCAAGCAATATGGCCAATATTGCATGGAATCAATATTTTACCGATCCAAAATTATTAGCATTGATAGACACCGCACTGCATAATAATTTAGACTTATTAATGACCTTACAAGAAATTGAAATTGCCAAAAGCAAAGTGCGTTATACAAGTGGTAAATTACTTCCAGCGGCTAATGCTGGTTTTGGAACAGGTATTGAAAAAGTAGGTAGGTACACTTCACAAGGAGCAGGAGATGCAAGCGCCGATATTACACCAGGCCAAGGTGTTCCTGAAGCTTTAACAGATATACGATTTGGTTTTGAAGCCACTTGGGAGGCGGATATTTGGGGCAAATTAAAGAATGCAAAGAAGTCTGCATTCACAAATTACCTAGCTTCCTTAGAAGGGAAAAAATGGGTTACTACAAGCTTAATTGCAGAGCTTGCCAATACTTATTATGAGCTGGTAGGATTACATGCACAATTAAATATTATTAATGAATCCATTGGTTTACAAACCAAACAATTAGATATTGTAAAGACTCAAAAGGAGGCTTCAGTTGTAACTGAATTGGCTGTGAAACAATTTGAGGCCATGGTTTATCATGCTGAGGATTTAAAATTTAATTTATTGCAGAACATTACCGAAACGGAAAACAGAATTAATTTATTGTTAGCAAGGTATCCTCAAAAAATAGAAGTAAGTGATGCCTATGTTCAAGCACTTCCCAATATTTTGAATCCAGGCATTCCCTCTCAGTTATTAAAAAACAGACCAGACATACAACAGGCTGCATATAATTTAACAAGTAGTCAATTGGATCTTAAAGTAGCGGAAGCAGAATTTTACCCTAGTTTAAATATCGAAGCAGGATTGGGTTTAAATGCATTTAAAACTAAATACTTATTCCGTTCACCCGAGTCTATCATGTATTCTTTATTAACCAATGTAGCCGGGCCAGTCATTAATAAGTCAGCCATTAAAGCCGAGTTTGCGAATGCGAATGCAATACAAATAGAAGCAGCGTATCAATATCAAAAATCGGTATTAAACGGTTTTGTTGAAGTTACAAATCAACTGTCTAATGTTAAAAATCTAGAATCATCCTATTCAATTAAAAACAAAGAAGTAGAAGCGCATGGTGCATCTGTATCTATTGCAAACGAGTTATTTAAATATGGTAAAGCAAATTATTTAGAAGTATTAAATGCTCAAAGGGAATCCTTGGATGCTAAATTGGAGCTTATTGATATTAAGAAACAACAATATATTGCTTTGACCAATTTATATAAATCCTTAGGCGGTGGATGGAAATAAATAAAATAGGGGCTAAATTTTTAGCCCCTATTTTATTTATCATTTAATATCTTTCAATTACTCCGCTTCTGCTACTACTTCTTTTACTTCAGGAATCATTCGCTTCATCATTCCTTCAATACCCGCTTTTAAAGTAACCATGGAGGAAGGACAACCGCTACAAGATCCTTGTAACATAAGGTTTACAACACCGTCATTGTAGCTTTTAAATTGAATGGCACCACCGTCCATTTCAACCGCAGGCTTCACATAGTTTTCTAATAATTCTTTCACACGCTTCACAATATCATCATCATCCGCATGAACGGTGTTGGTAGCTTCTTGTTTAATTTTAGCAACTTCTTCCTCGTTTACCACCATGCCTCCGTTTTCTAAATATTCTTTTAAGAAAGTTTTAATGGTAGGAATTACATCCTGCCAATCATCGGTATCTGCACTTTTGGTAAGTGTAATGAAATTACTAGCAATGAATACGCTTTTAATAAAAGGAAAACTAAAAAGCTCTTTCGCTAATGGAGAAGGTGTTGCCTGGCTCTCGTCGGCAATATCAATACTCTTTCCAGGATATAAAAGCTTGTTGGCAACAAACTTCATTGTTTCTGGATTAGGTGTCATCTCGGTATAGATGCTTACAATAGTATTTCCTGTCGTAATCATATTCAAATGTTTGAACTACAAAAATAATCAAAAAAAAGCCCAATCGCTTCTAATGAATGGGAGTGGGCTTTATTTTTCCGATATCGAAAAGCACTATTAACTTGGTATGATGCTTAATTTGGCATAATTGAGCATTATTTTCTTTTCTCCATTGGTATCAAAAAGAATAAGGGCAATGGGGTTATGGGCCGATCCCTCAATTTCTTTAATCACACCAAATCCAAACTTTTGATGCTCTACTTTCATACCCGCCTCTAATGCCGAAGGGTCGGCTGCGGTGAAATTTTCCGATGGGATATGATTTTTATTTAAAGTACTTGGTGGCACTACAGGCATATAGCTTGGTTTGCTTGTGCCAGTTGTATTACCTGCACCAACCGATTTTGATGAATTTGTTCTTCCTGGTCTTTGTTCCTGCCATCCTTTGTTATTACCCCCGTGCATTCTATCATATGCCGAACCCCATCCACTACTTTGATTGCGCGCGCCACCCCCTGCAATGGATTTATCTAATTGATCCTCGGGCATTTCGTCTATAAAACGACTTGGATCGTTTTGTACTAACTGACCAAAACGGTAACGTGAATTTGCATAGGTTAACCACAAATGTTTTTTGGCTCTGGTTACTGCTACATAAAACAAACGCCTTTCTTCTTCAAGCTCTTCTCGCGTATTTACACTCATTCCACTAGGAAACAAGGTTTCTTCCAGTCCTACCACAAACACACAGTCAAACTCTAAGCCTTTAGCAGCATGTACGGTCATTAATTTTACAGTGTCCTCATTGTTGTTATCGTTGTCCGCGTCGGTGATTAATGTAATCTGTTGTAAATAAGACCCCAAGCTTTTATCACCTAGTTCTCCATCCTCGTTACTTGGACTTTCGGTCCACTCTTTAATAGAGTTTAATAGTTCCTGTACGTTTTCATAACGCGCCAAGCCCTCGGTACTTTTATCATTAAATAGTTCTTTAACAATATTGGTATGCTTACCAACCTGTACGGCTACTTCTGATGCATTGTGTTTGGTCAATTGATTTTGAAAATATTTAATCATGGTCACAAACTCATCAATTGCAGTAAGTGTGCCCGCTTTAAATCCAAAGCCCTTTGCTTTTTCTAATACTTCAAAAAAAGTAATATTGTTTTCACCCGCTAATACCAAACATTTCTCAACCGTCGTTTTACCTATACCACGAACTGGATAATTGATAATTCTTTTTAACGCTTCTTCATCCTTTGAATTTGCTATTAAACGCAAGTATGCAATAAAATCTTTTACCTCCTTTCTTTGATAGAAGCTTAGCCCACCATATATTTTATATGCAATCCCCGTTCGTCTTAAACTTTCCTCAAAAGATCTTGATTGTGCGTTAGTGCGATATAAAATGGCAAAATCTTTATTGTAAAAATGATTTCTTAATTTATTTTCTTGAATCGCATCGGCAACAAATTTTCCTTCTTCATTGTCTGTCATCGTGCGTACCAACTTAATTTTATCCCCTTCGTCGTTGTCTGTCCATAACTCTTTAGGAATTTGTCCTTTGTTGTTTTTAATAACCTGGTTGGCAACTTCTATAATGCACTTACTGCTTCTATAGTTTTGCTCTAGCTTTACCAATTTTACATCATCGTAATCTTTTTGAAACTGTAAAATATTTTCAATCGTGGCACCGCGAAAACTATAAATACTTTGCGCATCGTCACCCACAACGCATAGGTTTTCATGAACCGCTGCTAACAATTTAGCAATTTGATATTGTACCGGATTGGTATCTTGGTACTCATCAATTAAAATATATTTAAACTTATGTTGGTATTTATGTAGTACATCGGGGAAGTCGCGCAAAAGCTCATGCATTTTAAAAAGTAGATCATCAAAATCCATCGCACCGCTTTTAAAACATCTTGCCACATAACTTGCATAAATCTCTGCAATTTGTGGGCGATTACTTCTTGCATCCTCCTGTTTTAAGAAAGTGTCCATGGCATATTCTGCTGCTCCTACAAGCGCATTTTTCGCACTAGAAATTCTATTTAAAACAATATTAGGTTTGTACAATTTAT
The DNA here is from genome assembly GCA_037975805.1 of Bacteroidota bacterium. Taxonomy (GTDB): domain Bacteria; phylum Bacteroidota; class Bacteroidia; order Chitinophagales; family Chitinophagaceae; genus Sediminibacterium. Next base: position 84,720 of record JBANFX010000009.1, read on the forward strand.
CATCTAAACCCATATCATTTATTACTTGCTTTAAAACTGATTTTGAATCATCTGAATCATATATTGTAAAGCTTTGTGGATATCCAAGCTTGGAGGCTTCTGCTCTTAAAATGCGCGCAAAAACGCTATGAAAGGTACCAATGTATAAATTTCGAGCCTCTGTATTCCGCAGTGCTTTTTCAACACGCTCTTTCATTTCTGCGGCAGCCTTATTGGTAAATGTAAGTGCTAAAATATTGAAAGCGTCTACTCCGACGTTCATTAAATGCGCAATCCTAGAGGTTAATACTTTTGTTTTTCCACTTCCCGCGCCCGCAATAATCATAAGGGGACCCTTCAAATGTAATACCGCCTCTTTTTGTCGTTCGTTTAATCCGTTCAAATACGCTTGTTGCATGCAGCGAAGATAGCATAAAAAAAGCCCTTCAAATGAAGGGCTTTCAATAAAAATATTATGGAACTATTTTTTTTCTAATAACTTGAAGAATTGATCTAATTGAGGTAAGATTACAATTCTTGTTCTTCTATTCTTAGCTCTGTTTTCAGCAGTTGCGTTGTCCGCGATAGGAGCATACTCTGATTTACCAGCAGCAGTCATACGCTTAGGATCTAAGTGGTAGGTATCTTGTAAAATACGAACTACAGTAGTAGCACGCTTTACAGATAAATCCCAGTTGTCTTCAATAGCATTATCTGAACCAATTAATTGCTTAGAATCGGTATGGCCTTCCACCATAAATTCAATTTCTGGTTGAGCAGCCAATACTTTAGCAACCTTACCTAAAACTGTTTTTGCTTTAGGTGTTACTTCAAAGCTTCCGCTTTTAAATAATAATTTATCAGAGATGTCTACATATACAACACCCTTATCAATTTTAACATTAATATCGCCGTCGCTTAAATCACCAATCGCACCTTTTAAGTTCATCACCAAATTCATATTGATAGAATCCTTACGTGCCATTGTGCTTTGTAAGCCTTGAATGTATAAATCTTTAGCACCAATATTCTCTAAAGATTTTTTAATACTTTCTGCTTGAGCACCTGTCACCACCGACATATCTTTTAATTGACTCAATACAACGTTGTTGTTATTTTTTAAGAAGTCTACTTGTTTATTTAAATCATCAACACTTGATTGTAAAGACCTAGCTCTATCTGCTGCCTTCTCTGCATCAGTTTTACTTTTATTCAATGCATCTTCTGCACTGCGTAATTTACCTTGTAATTCAGTATATGCTCCATTCAATTGAGCAAGCTTGTCATCCTTTTCTTGTAATTTTTTAGGACTAACGCAAGAATAAGCACCCATGCTAACTATCGCAAGCGCTAAAAAAATTCTACTTTTCATACTATTTTTTATTTAAATGAATAAAATGGCTAAGGCCTTAACAAAAATACTAATAAGGAATTGAGCAACAAAACAAATATTCAAAAAATAACAGCTAGCCTTCAATGTCCTCTGTGATACTATTGGCGGGTACATAGCCCAAAATGCCCTTAAAAAAGCCTACAATTTTTTGTTTATCGGCCTTTTCATTCTCGCTGGTCATGAAAGGGTGGGCAAAAATCACTTTTTTATGCTCAAAATCCAATGCTACCATCACAATGGGTACCTGGGCATTTTTAGCAATATGGTAAAAGCCAGTTCTTAGCCTCCTCACCTTTTTTCGGGTTCCTTCTGGCGAAAGCGCAATATGAAAGAGCGCTTGCTCATTAAAAATTTTAATAACCTGGTCTACTTGATTGGCATTTTTTGATCTTTCCACAGGGTATCCGCCCAGCTGTTTTAGTATAAATCCAAAAATTCCCCAGAAAAGCTCTTTTTTCCCTAAAAAGTGAACAAATTCAAGTCGCATTTTTTTACGTATAGCCAGTCCTAAAAAAAAATCAGACGAATGCGTATGTGGCGCTACGACCAATACCGATTTTTTTAATTCAAAAGGAAAGTTTCCATCAATTTTCCAACCCCTCACTGAAAAAAACCACCAAGCAAGTAATTGTTGCATATTTATATATTGGGTAAAAATAAAATTAAGTTCTTAAAAATCCATTAATAATTTAATGTTTGCATTGGGATCAACATTACTTGCATCTAACCATTGTATATTATTTAGATTATTTTCTTCGTTTTTTTCAAGTTTTGAAAATTTATCATACCATTTATCGTAGTATTTTAAGAGTATTGCAAAGGCGTTTTTTACATCACCCTCTTCAAGAAAGCCAATCGCATTTTTTGTTTCTAATCCACCCAATCTTTTTTGTATTCTTATTGTTGCAGCGATTAATGATTTCTTTTCGAACTTTCCATAATTAGCTACAATGAAATTAAGGCGCTCTTCAAAAGGAATGCGAACAAAATAACAAGGACTTTTTTTTATTTGTGCAAAAAAGGCAGAAGGAATCATTACTGTGCCAATTCTTTGGCTTTCATCCTCTAGCCAAATTGTTGATTTCTTTTTGGCCTGCACATGTAAAGCTTCTGCTAATAAATTTTCGAACATTTCTTGACTGGGTTGTGCATCCTGTCCAAGTGCACCAAAAGAGGAACCCTTGTGATTGGCCAATCCCTCCAAATCAATTACAGTTTTTCTGTTTTGTGCTAATGCGTGCAGCGTTTCGGTTTTACCCGAACCAGTATATCCCCCTAAAATATTTAATGAATAGGAAATTGAAAATTGTTCAATAACCCAGTTTCTATAAGCCTTATAACCTCCATTTAATTGTATTACCCTAAAACCATATAAGTCTAATAACCACGCCACCGCTGCACTGCGCATGCCCCCTCTCCAACAGTGTACAAATAAAATAGGTTTGTGATGATGTAATTTTTCATAATCATTGCAAAAACCCTCTACTGTTTCTACCATTGTTTTCATCTTTTCCCCAAAAAACGGAAGTGCTATTTTAATAGCATCTTCTCTGCTCTGTTTTTTATAAGTGGTTCCAACAATGGCTCTTTGTTCGTTATCAAAAAGAGGAAGCGAATAAGCGCCAGGTATATGTGCATGTTCAAACTCGGCAGGACTTCTCACGTCCAACAAAATAAAATGTGCTGTGTTATTGATGAAGTCTACAAAGTTATTTTTACTTACAGCCATATTATAAAGATAGCTGCTTTAATTCATTTGCTAAAGCCGCTTTGTTAAAAGCAATAAACGGCGGCGCTTGGTATTCAAACCCGCGCGCTTTTTCAATGGCAGTTTTTAAATTAAACTTGCTTTGTGCAATACAAACTGCCCATTTTTTGGACTGCCAATATTTCCCTAAATATTCCTGTTCTGTTTGCCCAGGTGTTGGAATGAAAATTAATTTTTTTTGAAAAGGAATTATTTCCATCAATGTGGTATAGCCTCCTCTGCAAATAATATATTCAGCGCATTGAATTTGTTTTTTTAAGTCATTACCATTTAGGTGGTGGTATAGCATTCCTTTTTCTGTTTCTTTTTGATAGGATTTATTATCGGGAAGCCCCGCAATGACTACAAAATTGTTGTTTAAAGTATTTCCCTCTTCCCATAAAATATTTTCGAGAACTGTGCGTTGAGGTTCAGGCCCCGATACAATGCCTAAAAAAAGAAGCGGCTTATCATTGATCGTAGTATTTTCATTTAAAGCTTGCTCCTCATTTAAACGCGATAAACAATTCATATACCATAGTCTTGTATTGGGAATATGTTTTGGATTTGCTAAAATACCAGATAAATTATTTGGAGGTAACATATCTGCCACCCAACAAGCAGCATACTTATTAATAATTTTGTAAGTGATTATTTGATTAAGTCTTGTACTCCAACCAAATGGCGTTTGCAATTCCAATTGGTGCGTGATAAAAACGCTCTTAATTGATTTATGAAAAAATCCAAATCGGTTATCTGAAATAATTAAATCAAACTTATATTTTTTAGCTACGCGTTTCAACCAATAATACTCGTGAATAACTGAAACAATAATTTTAGGTATTTGTAAAACAATCCCTGGTATGAGTAATGCGCGCAAATGTGTGTACCAAATTCTGTATCCTTTTAAATGTAAAAACACGGAGTTGGGAGCCACCTCACGTAAGATGGCTTCATGTTTTCCTTCGCTAGCAATGTATACTTTGTAATCAAGCGCTTCAAGTGCATGTATTAGCGATATGCATCTTGTAGCATGACCTAAACCCCAATCCAAGGGGGATATACAAACACTCTTTTGTTTCATTGGCCACTAAATTAGCCAATATATTGTAAGAACTTATTTTTCCAATGTAAGCACTACGCCATTAATGCAATACCTTAATCCAGTTGGTTTAGGGCCATCTTCAAAAACGTGTCCTAAATGAGATTTGCATTTACCGCATTGTACCTCGGTACGAACCATTCCATGTGAATTGTCGGGTAAGTAAATTATAGCCTCTTTACTAATAGGTTCAAAAAAGCTAGGCCACCCACAACCGCTTTCAAACTTAGCATTGCTTTTAAACAAGGGATTTCCACAAGCAGCGCAATGAAATGTACCCACCTCTTTGCTGTTCTCAAATTCACTAGTAAAAGGTCTTTCGGTTCCTTTTTGTCTTGCAATTTGATATACCTCGGGACTCAATATGCTCTTCCATACATCGTCTGCAACTACAACAGCTTCTTTTCTGTTGGGGTTATAATAAGGATTCTTTTTTTCCATAGTGGTATCTATTTTTTGTTTTGTAGGGCCTTGAGCACAAGCCGAAAAACTGATAAGGGTCATTAAACAAACTAGCTTAAACATAAATTTTGTTATTGTATAAAAATACTAACAAGTATTCAGTTAATTTGTTCAGATTTTATTACAAGGATTCAATATAATTTTAAGCGAGTTCGTTATCTTTGAATCCAACTCCTCTCTATGTTTAATTTAATCTTATTTGGCCCTCCAGGAAGCGGCAAAGGAACACAAAGTGAAAATATTATAGCAGCCAATGGATTGCAACATTTATCAACCGGCAATTTATTAAGATCTGAAATCAACAACCAAACCCCATTAGGACTAAAAGCTAAAACTTTTATGGATGCTGGTCAATTGGTGCCAGATGAAGTAGTAATTGGCATGGTTGATAATTTTATGAATGCACACCCCGAAGCCAAAGGATTTTTATTTGACGGATTTCCGCGTACTACCGCTCAGTGTATTGCATTGGATGCTTTGTTGCAACAAAAGGGAACAGAGATTAATGTAGTATTGGCATTAGAAGTAGGAGAAGAAGAGTTGGTAAAAAGATTATTAGGACGCGGCGCCACTTCGGGTAGAAGCGATGATACCAATGAAACAGTAATTCGTGCAAGAATTCAAGAGTATCATGATAAAACAACAGCAGTAGCTACTTATTATGGCCAGTTTAATAAAGTTATTTCCGTAAAAGGCGAGGGCACGGTTGAAAGTATTTATGCAGATTTGAAAAAAGAAATTGATGCAAGAATTTAAATACTAATTATATTCAATAAAAAAGGATCAACTCTTGTTGATCCTTTTTTATTATGCAAAACGCAATTCGTTATTATTTATCATTTAAATATTTAATCCACCGCAAGCGCTAATTACTTGTCCAGTAATATAACTACTCAAGTCGCTTGCTAAAAATAAGGTCGTGTCAGCAATTTCTTCCGCCTTTCCAAAACGACCTAATGGAATTTTTTCCAAAAACGCCTTACCCGCTTCGCCTTCATTTAAATAATGCGTCATATCGGTTTCAATAAAACCCGGAGCAATTGCATTACAACGAATGTTTCTGCTTCCAATTTCTGCAGCGATGGATTTTGTAAATCCTATGATACCCGCTTTACTTGCAGCATAACTGCTTTGACCAGCATTTCCTCGAATACCAATAATGGAGCTCATGTTTATAATGCTACCACTTCTTGCTTTCATCATTGGACGTATCACCTGTTTGGTCATGTTAAAAATACTTTTCAAGTTGGTTTCCATTACCTCATCCCACTGTTCTGGCGTCATGCGCAATAATAAATTGTCTTTGGAAATACCCGCATTATTTACACAAATATCAACAGTTCCAAAAGTAGTTACTACATCATTTACGAATGCTTCGCAAGCTGCAAAGTCACCCGCATTTGCTTTATAGGCTTTTGCTTTAACGCCTAATTTTTCAATTTCGGCAACCAAGCTATTCGCCTTTTCTGCACTACTATCACTCACATAGGTAAATGCTACATTTGCTCCTTGTTCCGCTAATTTTAAAGCAATGGCAGCACCAATGCCTCTTGCCGCGCCCGTTACAATGGCTACCTTTCCTGTTAATAATTTCATTTCTTTCTATTTTTAATAAACCAATAAGTATGCATTAATGCAATACTAATATTTACAAATATAATAGGATTATCCTGTTTTAAAAAACCATACACTATCCATAGTAAACTTCCCATGGTGTTGGCGATTCTTAACCATTTTAAATTTTGTATTGCAAAAGAGCCCACCACCACTGCGGTTGCCACATATCCTAATGCTTCAATCATTTTATTTATTTATAGTGTAATTCATTTTTTATAACAATTTTATCCTTGTTCATGGATGTATTTCAACTCTTCAATAAATTTTCTTTCATTCGATAGCCGGGGTACTTTATGTTGTCCTCCTAATTTCCCTTTTTGTTTTAACCATTTTTGAAAACATCCTTTTTTTGCAGCAGTGATTTTGGGCAAACCTAATGCAATATCCTTGTGTCGCTTGGCCTCGTAATCACTATTCAAGGATTGCAAATTTTTATCTAAACAAATAGTGAAAGCATTTATATCTGCAGGTGGTTTTTCAAATTCAATTAACCATTCATGTGCTCCTGAACTTTTATCTGACATATAAACCGGAGCTGCAGTATAATCAATTAAGCTTAGCCCAAAAGTTGCACAAGCTTCACTAATTGCTTTATCGGTATTATCAGCAATCACCTCTTCACCAAATGCATTAATATATTGCTTTAGTCTTCCAGATACTTTAATTCTAAAAGGAGAAAGCGTAGTAAACTGAATGGTATCACCCACTAAGTACCTCCACAACCCACCATTTGTGCTAATTACAATGGCGTAATTCTTTCCCAACTCAACTTTATTTAATCCAATGGTTGTTGGATTCTCTTTTCCATATTCTTCAATAGGCATGAATTCATAAAATATGCCGTGTTCTAAAAAAAGCAACATACCCTCTTCCTTCACCCTGTCCTGCGCTGCAAAAAATCCTTCACTAGCATTATAAATTTCGAGGTAGTTACAACCCGGCCCAATCAACTTATTAAATTCGTTTTTATACGGTGTAAACGAAACACCACCATGAATGTATAATTCAAAATTGGGCCAAACTTCTTTAATATTTTGCTTTCCCGAAATCTCTAAAATTCTTTTTAACAACACCATGGTCCAAGTAGGTACGCCGGAAATAGAAGTTACGTCTTCATTGATAGTACTTTGTGCTAGGCTTTCAATTTTTGTTTCCCATTCATCCATCAGCGCTATGGAAAGCTCAGGTGTTCTTATAAAGGTGGACCAAAAAGGAGAGTTTTGTAATAAAACTGCACTAAGGTCACCATATTTAAAATTATCTTTTAATGGATGTACTTGATGCGAGCCCCCAATAACCAAACCCTTACCTGTTAATAAATCACTTTCTGGCAATGCATTATAATATATAGTAAGCACATCCTTGGATCCATGAAAATGATTTTCTTCAATACTTTCTGTGGTCAAAGGAATAAACTTGCTCTTATCGTTGGTGGTGCCACTACTTTTTGCAAACCATTCAACAGGCGTATTCCATAAAACAGATTCCTCTCCTGCTAGTATTTTATCGATATAGGGTTTAAGATCCTCGTATTCATGAATAGGAACCCTTTCTTTAAATTTTCTAATATTAAAAATTTCGGCAAACTGATACTGTCTCCCAAATTGGGTGTATTGACCATGGGTAATAAGATCCTGCAATACTTCGCGTTGGGCACTAACGGGATTTTGTTCCCAATGCTCAATACGCCAGTAACGTAAGCGTGCTAGTCTAGAAAGTGCAGGGCTAAATATTTTCATAGGCGTTACACAATATACGCCAAGCAGCTAAATAAATTAGCTTTTTTGACCCATTTCAATAATCCAATCCTTACGCTTTAATTCAAAATTTGTTCCCAGGTATAATCTTCTTACTTGTTCGTCTTCGGCAAGCTCTTCGGCCGTTCCATGTTTAAAAATTTTACCTTCAATTAATAAATAAGCACGGTCACAAATAGATAGTGTTTCGTTTACGTTATGATCGGTAATTAAAATTCCAATGTTTTTTAATTTAAGTCGAGCTACTACAGATTGAATATCTTCAACTGCGATAGGATCCACGCCAGCAAAGGGTTCGTCTAATAAAATAAACTTGGGATCCACTGCCAAGGCGCGCGCAATTTCGGTACGACGACGTTCTCCGCCGCTTAGACTATCGCCATTATTGTTTCTTACATGGTGTAAATTAAATTCATCTAAAAGAGATTCTAGTTTGTATGCTCTTTCCCCTTTTGTTAGTTTGGTCATTTCTAAAACTGCCATGATATTATCGGCAACTGATAATTTTCTAAAGACACTTGCTTCTTGAGGTAAATAGCCTAAGCCCATTTGAGCTCTCTTGTACATAGGTAATTTTGTAATGTCTTCATCATTTAAAAACACGCGGCCCTCATCAGGCGCAATTAAACCCACTACCATATAAAAAGTAGTTGTTTTGCCGGCTCCATTGGGTCCTAATAATCCTACAATTTCACCTTGTTTCACCGAAATGCTCACCTGATCCACAACGCGTCGGTTCTTATATTGCTTAATAAGCTTATCGGTATGTATAGCAAGTATCACAGTATATATTTATACAAAAATAAGGGTAAATCTATCTTTAGCATCCATCACTTACTAATATTAAGTATTTTTGCCACCTATTTAATTTGGCTAAGAGAAAACTAAGATTATGCACGTAACCGAACATTTGGCAAAAGCAAAAGACACATTGGTATCCTTTGAGGTATTACCACCTTTA